>JANPCB010000063.1:0-35551 GCA_031430735.1 Ferruginibacter sp.
AATATCATAACTCAAACTCAATCCCAACCCCGTTCCTTGACCGGTTGGTTTGGTGGTAAAAAAGGGTTGGAATATTTTATCGAGAATTTTTTGTGGGATTCCGTTGCCGTTGTCTTTTACTGAAATAAAAACTTTGTTGTCCTGTTTCTTTGTGCTGACGGAGACAGTAGGTTCGTATTTTTCAATTCCCGATTTCTGTTTTTCATTAACCACATAAAAAGCATTCGTAATTAAATTCAAAATAACCCTACCAATATCCTGCGGAATGATGTTGATGTTACCAATCGTTTCATCAAAATCCGTTTTCATGGTGGCGTTGAATGATTTGTCTTTTGCACGTAAGCCATGATAAGCCAATCTTAAATATTCATCTGCCAATGCATTGATATTGGTGGCTTCTTTTTTACCACTGCCAGCACTTGAATGTTGCAACATGCCTTTTACAATAGCGTCGGCTCTTTTGCCGTGATGGTTTATTTTTTCTTCGTTTGCAATAACATCATTGGCAATTTCTTTGGCATCGGTAATATTTCCTTTATCCATTTCGTCTTTCATCTCAGCCAGTAACTCTTTATTTACCTCCGAAAAATTATTTACAAAATTCAAAGGGTTCTGAATCTCATGCGCAATACCTGCGGTAAGTTCTCCAAGACTTGCCATTTTTTCTGATTGAATTAATTGGGATTGAGTGGATTGTAATTTGTCAAGTGTTTGCTCCAGTTTGTCTTTTTGTTGTTGCACTATTTTTTTTGCAGTTTGTTCCTTGTTTTTTGTTCGCCAAAAAATTAAGGCAAGGCCCATTAGAAAGATGGCCGCCGCACTTAAAAAATATACAATCATCTTGTTTTGAAATGCAGCTTTCTCTGCTATCAATTCCTTTTGTCGCTGCATATCATTGTAGGCCATACTTTGTGCTTGTTCAACTACTTTATTCCCATACAAGCTGTCCTTTAATGTATAATAGCATTCAAGATAAGAAAGTGTACTATCTGTATCAGGTAATGCCCGATAATATCGACCCATTAAAAGCAGTGCATTCATCTGGTCAGTTAAACTTGAAGTACGTGAAAAGTTATTTACTTTACTTGCATAGAAAAAAGCCGAATCCATTTGTTTTCTCTCAAGATAATAGACTGCCTTTCTAGTATTGATACCGTTTTTCAAACCGGCATTTCGTACGACAAAAGGCATTTGGCTTGCCTGTTGATAATACTGTAATCTGTTTTCTTGCTTATCAAAATCACTTAATCTTAGAAGATAATTTGGAATAGAAGGTTCTAAATTTTTATCAACTGCCAACCGATAGGATTCTAAATATAGAAGTAATGCGGAATCCTTTTTTTGCTCACTGTTTAATATCCTCGCTACATTTCCAAGATTAAAACAAGTAAATAAATAGTCATTGCCTTTTCTGGAATACTCAAAGGCTTTTGTAAAATAGGTTTTTGACAGTTGCATATTGTTTGGGTAACAGTTACCCAAATTATTATATACAATGCCAAGAGACTGTGCATTGCCTGTTGATTCTGCAAGTTCTAAAGACTTGTATAACATTTTTAAACCCTCAGCAGTATTTCCGTTTCTAGAAGTAATAAAACCTAGCTCCGCCATTACAGAAGATTCCAGTACTTTATCATTTCTTTTTTGTGCATCTTCTAGAATAAGCTGATGGTAATAGAGTGATTTTTCAGGTGTAAGTTGATCGGAATGAGCTACAATATCATAAAAGATTTTAATTCGCTCTTCAACGGTGTTTGACTGCCAAAGAACTTGCAGTGCACTATCTCTATTGAGTACCAAAGGATGGTTACTTTTTTTGGATAAAGCAATAGTAGTAAGGCTATCAACAAATTTCTTAGGAAAAGTTTGAGCAGAGCTGCAAAAAGCCAATAATAGAAAACAAGCTGTAAAAAATAGTTTCATATAGAATTTTAAACTGTTGGTAATTGAATAATAAATATTGACCCCTCTCCCTCCTTTGTTTCCACCTTCAACTCCCCACCATGCGCCTTCACAATATCATAACTCAAACTCAATCCCAAACCCGTTCCCTGGCCGGTGGGTTTGGTGGTAAAGAAGGGTTGGAAGATTTTATCTAATACTTTTTGGGGAATGCCATTTCCATTGTCTTTTACCGAGATAAAAATTTTATCGCCAGATTTTCTTGTAGCTACTGAAACAGTTGGCTCGTATAGAGATGACATCTTTTCAAAAGATGTCATCTCTGGGCTAGCAGGCTGCCCGTCCCGATTCTCTCGGGGAGCTTGTCGAAGCCTTTCATTCACCACGTAAAAAGCATTGGTTATTAAATTTAAAATAACCCTGCCAATATCCTGCGGAATGATGTTGATGTTGCCAATGGTTTCATCAAAGTCAGTCTTCATAGTAGCATTGAAAGATTTATGCGCAGCATCCCGTGGATCCTTTGCTCTTAATCCATGATACGCCAACCGAAAATATTCATCGGCCAGTTTATTAATATCGGTTGACTCTTTTTTACCACTACTGCTACTGGAGTGTTGCAACATTCCTTTTACAATATCAGCAGCTCTATTGCCATGATGATTTATTTTTTGTTCGTTCTCTTTAATGTCCTTCGCAATTGCTTTTACTTCATCAATGTTTCCTTTATCAACTTCCACATTTAATTCATCAATCAATTCAGTATTTATCTCCGAAAAATTATTCACAAAATTCAAAGGGTTCTGTATTTCATGTGCAATGCCTGCGGTGAGTTCACCAAGGCTGGCCATTTTTTCTGATTGAATAAGTTGTGATTGGGTGGATTTTAAATTGTCAATTGCTTTTGTTAAGTTTTCATGTTTTATTGCGAGTTCGGTATTGCTTTGACTTAGTTCGCTGTTCGCTTTGTTCAAATCTTTTGTTCTGGATACTACCTGTGCTTCCAATAATATATTCTGTTTTCTTGCAGCCTGTGTTCTCCAACGCACCACTGTCCAGATTAAGGCCACTACAAACAGGATAGCTATAATGCGAAACCAGGTTGTCTCGTAAAAGAAAGGACTAACAGTAAAACTAAAGCTTGCTCCGGTCTCATTCCACACACCATCATTATTACTGGCAATTACCTGGAATGTATAATTTCCGGAAGGGAGATTGGTATAAAATGCTTTTCTTTCGCCAACAGCATTGATCCACTCTTTATCATATCCTATTAACCTGAATTTAAATTTTACTTTTTCCGGAGCAATAAAACTTAAAGCACTATACTCGAAAATATACCGATGTGTTCCGGGGCTAAATACATTATTTTTTGTCAGGTCGGTCTGTTCATTATCCCTCAGTACACGGTGTACAACAACAGAAGGAGGCAGCATGTTTTTGGATAATTTATCAGGATCTACTACTACCAACCCTCCTAATGTTGGGAATAACAATTTTCCATCCGGGGTGATAGCGGCATGCCGGGCTCCCACACACTGTCTGTTCAGCATGCCATCGCCATCATCAAAAACCTGCCAGTTGATCTTATCAATTTTTTTATCGAGGTAATCATCTATTTCTTTTTTCAGAACACGGATGATCCCAATATTACATGACAGCCAAACATATCCTTTTTGATCCGGTAAAAATCCAAATATGGAATTTGCAGGTAAGCCATCCTTGAAGCCAATCTCTGAAAAGATTCCATTCTTATAACGGATAATACCTGATTGAGAAGAAATCCATACCGTGGCGTCTTTTTCTTCGAACGAAGAAAATGCACCTATACTTGTTAAGATAGGTTTGTTTTCAATTTCGATTGGGTTACCACTTTTATCGATCAGTAAAATGCCTTTGTTAAAAGATGTTACCAACCAGTTGTCGTTCTGTAATTTCCGGATAGAGCTTAGATAAATGGTTTTAAAATTTATTTTAGGAAGGTTAAGGTATTCAAGTTGCGATTTGTCATTAATGAATCCAATCCCCATATAGGCTATTCCAAACCACATTTTATGATCACGGTCTTCAAAAGCATACCTCACCTGGTTGTCCGCATTAAATACGGTTTCACCAGCCGGAGATAGTTTAATAATTTTGCCATTATTAGACGCATGGCAAACCCAGATATTGTTTTTAGAATCCCGAAAAATATGACTTGCGTCAATTTTCATCTTTGCTATTTCAGGGTTTTTAAACGGATATGGCTTAAGATTTCCATTATCAATAAGAAATAAATTTGGTGCCGACCCCACAATATATTTTTGATTATCAATCGGGCAAGCACCGTTGACCCTGTTACTATTAAAACCGTCCTGCATGGAATAATTGGCAAATTTGCTTTTGCTGATCCTGGACAAACCTGTTTCCGAAGCAAGCCATATATTTTTCTCCTTGTCTTCTCTGATGCCGCTGATATTCTGAGCCTGTTGGGTTACATTTTCAGGTAAGAAGGAGAAACGGTCGGATCCTGGTTCGAGATAGGCTAATCCTCTTCGTGTGGCTGCCCATATACCACCCTGGCTGTCTTCAATAAACAAATTTCCTGTTCCATTTCCTGGATTAAATTCTTCAGTTTCCATACCTGCATAAGGCATCATTGCTATTCCGTTCCATAAAAACAACCCATTTGATGAAGTTAACCAAACCCTGTCCTTACTGTCTACATAAATTCCAATGTAAGAAATGCCTTTTTGAATACCTTCTTTTTCTGTTAAAGTAATAACGACGCCATTTTTGATTCTCATAGGTGCATCTCGCCTGATCATCATCCACTGGTTTCCAGCACTGTCAAATCTGTTTTTCCTAATGATTTTTTCATCTTTAATCATTTGAAACCAAATTGAATCAGTAATCTCTTTGTATTTGTACGAATGTGTATTAAATAAAATAAAGCGAAACTCTCCGCGACCCATAGCAAGTAATAATTCATCCTGACTTGTTTTTCCAATGAATCGTAATGAAGTAAATTCGGTGAGGTAAGTGGTAAAAATACCTTTCCGGTAGCTCAATAAACCACCAACTTGTGTTGGTATCCATAAAGTGGTGTCAGCAGTTTCTATCAATTGAGCATCGACATTATCTATTTTCATCTGTGGAACCGTTCGTTGGTTAAAGTTTGTGAAATTCATTCCATCAAACCGAACCAATCCGTTAAAACCGGTCAACCATATAAAACCATCTTTGGTCTGGTAAACATCCAGGCAAAGATCACCCGGCATGCCTTTTTTAGAATCCCAGTGTTCAATTTTGAATTGCCTGAAAGAGCTTTGATTTTGTGCAAAGAGTTTCGCTCCGGTGAATGACAATAAAGTTATCAGCAGAATGTATTTTCTCATATAGTTGTATTGATCGGAATTTGAATAATAAATGTTGATCCTTCATTTTCTCTTGTCTCTACTTTTAATTCTCCCCCATGCGCCTTCACAATATCATAACTCAAACTCAATCCCAATCCCGTACCCTGCCCGGTGGGTTTGGTGGTAAAGAAAGGTTGGAATATTTTGTCGAGGATTTTTTGGGGGATGCCGTTGCCGTTGTCCTTTACACTTATAAAAACTTTGTTGCCTTCTTTCTTTGTGTATACTTCAACAGTGGGTTCATAACCTGTAATGTTTTGTTTGCATCTTTCATTCACCACGTAAAAAGCATTCGTAATCAAATTCAAAACAACCCTACCAATATCCTGAGGAATGATATTGATGTTACCGATGCTTTCATCATACTCTGTTTTCATCGTTGCATTGAATGATTTATGCGCAGCATCCCGTGGATCCTTTGCTCTTAATCCATGATACGCCAATCGCAAATATTCATCGGCCAGTTTATTAATATCGGTTGGTTCTTTTTTACCACTGCCGCTGCTGCTGTGCTGCAACATGCCTTTTACAATGGCATCGGCTCTTTTACCGTGATGAAGAATTTTTTCTAAGTTTTGTTTGATATCATCAGCAATTGCAAACCCTTCTTTAGTGTCACCTTTTTTAAACTCATCTTTCATTTCATCAAGTAACTCATTGCTTACTTCACTAAAATTATTGACAAAGTTCAACGGGTTTTGAATTTCATGGGCAATGCCTGCGGTGAGTTCACCAAGACTTGCCATTTTTTCTGATTGGATGAGTTGGGATTGGGTAGCTTTTAAATTATCCAACGTAGTTCTTATTTCTGCAGTCTGCCTGTTTACTTCTTCCTGTAGTATTTTTTGCTGATGTAAGGCATGTTCCTTTTTTTCCTCAGATAATTGCAATACTTGTTGAGCATTTTCTCTTACTTCTTTTATTATTTCCTTAAACCGCAAAGAAACATATACCAGTAACCCTAATGGAATGGAAAGGACAATGCCTGTTATATACAACAGCGCAAAAGGGAATTCTGTTGTTCCGTTGCCATTTATCAGGTACAGCAAAGACCAGAACAAAGTGAGCATGATACCTGCAACAATGGCCCACTGAGCACCTCTCAGATGCTTCCAGAAGCTGATAATATAATAAATACAAACACCGAATAGTGCAAAAACAGCGATGGGGACTATTATAGAGGACGGCCAGAAAATAGCACTGTTACAGACGAGTACAAAAACGATTAAAAATAATTTCAGGTAAACCGTAACTTTTCTTTTGAATACAATAGCCAGGATAAGCGGAATCATAATGAACATCAGCGCCCCAAAAAGATTGGTGCCATAAGAAACCAGCCGATTGCTGACATAAGATAAATCAGAGCTCCTGCCACCTGCATTGTTACAGAATCCATTTAGTGTAAAAAAAGTAACACAAAGTGCTATCAGCAGGAGGTTTTTTTCTTTAGGATTTTGTATATATAATAACCAAAAGAGTAAGCTCAATACAGCACAAACCGAATTCCAAATGGTAGGGTAAATATTCCATTTGATAAAATTTGCTTCCCTGATTAAACTAAACTTTGGCCCTGTAAGTGTTATTAGTAATGGAAGACCGGAATTTTCTGATTGTAGCCTTGCAGGCGGAAAGGGAGATACATAATCTACCACATGCAATGCAATGATATATTCCTTTCCGGCACTTAGATCAATTTGAATCGGGAGCCCGTTTCTAATTCTGTTTTCTTTGAAAGGCGCTCCATTACTACCCGTATTTCCAGAAGAGCCGAGCCATTGTCCGTCTAGGTATACATCAGACGCAGCCCATGTGCTGGTATTCAGCCCAAGTGAAATGTTTTTAAAACTTTCATCCAATTTTATTTTTAACCTGAACCATCCTTGTACTTTGCCATTTTTATCCGCCATTTTCACTGATAATTCAGTAGGCTTCATTTTTTTCCAACCGGTAATGTCAATATCCCTTTTTGCCCAGTCAGTATCATTACCTGCTTTAAAATACCACCCATCTTTTGCACCTATCAAAATCTGGTCAGTAGTTTTGTCAAAGAGGGCAGGAGAGAGCAGCACTGTTGTATCCTGTGCTGTGCAAAAGTTAATGCCAACAAATAAAAGCAACAAGCATGTTATAAATGATTTCATACTATTGGTTTAAATAATAGGTAACAAAATAATAAATTCACTCCCTTCACCTTCTTGTGTTTCTACTTTTAACACGCCACCGTTTGTTTTTACAATATCATAACTCAAACTCAATCCCAATCCCGTACCCTGCCCGGTGGGTTTGGTGGTAAAGAAGGGTTGGAATATTTTGTCGAAGATTTTTTGAGGAATACCGTTGCCATTGTCTTTTACGCTGATCAAAACTTTATCGCTCAATTTTTTTGTACTAACTAAAACGGTAGGTTCGTAGTTTTCAACGCCTAACTTCTTCTTTTCATCCACCACATAAAATGCATTCGTAATTAAATTTAAAATCACTCTCCCAATATCCTGCGGAACGATATTGATGTTGCCAATGCTTTCATCAAAATCTGTTTTCATCGTTGCATTGAATGATTTATGCGCAGCATCCCGTGGATCCTTTGCCCTTAAACCATGATAAGCCAACCGTAAATATTCATCAGCCAATTTATTAATATCAGTTGGTTCTTTTACACCACTGCTGCTGCGGCTATGTTGTAGCATATTCTTTACAATATCAGCAGCTCGGTTTCCATGGTGGTTTATTTTTTGTAGGTTCTGCACCACATCATTGGCAATGGCTTTTACTTCTTCTGTATTCCCTTTATCTACCTCATCCACCATTTCCTTTATTAACTCTGCACTTACTTCACTAAAGTTGTTTACAAAGTTTAATGGGTTTTGAATTTCATGGGCAATGCCTGCCGTCAGTTCACCCAGCGAAGCCATTTTTTCGGATTGAATCAATTGTTTTTCTGTTGCTTTTAATTGTTCAAGCGCATCTTCTGCTATCGATTTTTGTTTTTCAATGGCATTATTTTTTTGCTGTAATATTATATTGGCATATTTGGCCCTTTTGCGATTGCGGTTTACTACCCACACAATAACAAACAAAGTAAAAAGCGCAGCCATTGCCGAAAAAATAAGCCAACGTTGTTGGATGGTTTTTTCTTTAAGTTGGCTCTCTTTTTTTGCTAAATCAAAATTGGCTTTTAATTGAGATGAGGCTCTTTCGCTCTCAAAATTGTTGAGACTGTCGGAGTATATCTTGTATTTTTTTAAATAAAAAATCGCCTTCTCATTATTCCCATTGGCTTCATACGCTATTGCTGCAACTTCATTGGCATCTCTAAGTAATTGGGATTGTTTCATTTTTTGGGCAAGTTGCACTGCTTCCTCAGCATTATTTATTGCATCTGCATGTTGCTTATTTTTAGATTGTGCTTTTGCCAAACCAATAAGTGTTTTGCAAACAGTGGGTTTGTTTCCAATAGATAAAGCTAGCTGGTAAGCTTTTTTAAAATAATCGATAGATTTATAAAGGCTATCCTTTTCATAGAAAACATAACCTAAATTTTTATTTGCTGCCGCCTGCATAGCGGCATTGTTTGAAATCAATGCCAATTTATTTGCAGCAGAAAAATTTATTTCCGCAGTATCTAAATACTTTTCATGTAGGTTTACTTCGCCAATATTGTTGTAAGCCAATATAATTCCAGGCGTATCTTTCAACTGGAGGGAAACGCTGAGCATTTTTTTGTAGTCCGCTTCGGCATCTATCATTTTTACTTGAAAAAAATGGATGGTACCTATGTTATTGTAAATTCTTCCGCTCACGAATTTATTGTCATCTGCCTCTGCGGCTTTTAAGCCTTCGTAAAATTTTTGTAACGCAATGGCATAGTTTCCCCTGTTAGAATAATTGAGTCCGATATTGTTAATAATGGCCGGGATTAGTTTTTGCAGATTGTTATTTTTTGCTATTTGTAATGCTATTTCAAAATAGGTTAGCCCCTTTTCGTAGTCGCCCTTTGTTTGGTATGCAAGACCCAGGTTTTTATTTGCCTCGGCTTCACCAATGACATATTTGCTTTTCTTACATTGCTCTGCATTGCCATTTAGTATGCTAATGGCACTATCCGGATAATTAGAAGCATAGTAAAAAGCCAATTGGTTTACTGTGTTTAAATATACTGTGTCCTTTAAGTAATTTTCATTCTTCTGTAGTTGAAGGAGTTTATTATTTAAACTGCTTGTTTTATTTGTTTGTGCAAAGGCAGCTATATTCCATAAAAACAGGTTAAATAATAGGATAAAAAAAACACTTAAATTATTTGATTTCATAAAATTATTAATTAATATTTTGTGTAATCCTCCGTACCATTTTACAATAATTTGAAAATATTAAAATAACTTGGTTCACAAGTTTTTTTAATGAATATATATTTTTTCTTTGAATATAGATAAATAATTACTAACTTGTAGTCTAACCATAACTTAATCTTATGCAACATTTCATTAAACAATTCCGTCGATTTAGCTGGGTATTGGCACTTTTTACTATGTCTGCTTTTTTCTACGCCTGCAAAGAAGAGGCAAAGAAAGAAGAGCCAAAAGTAGAGCAGCCTGCTTTACAAGCTGCACCAAGTGTCATTGACACTCCCAAAACGAAAACTGACACCCTGCCTCCAGTAGATAAAAAAGCAGGTACAAGACCAGAAGATGCAGGTACCTAATAAAATACCTTTTTACCAAAATTCTGGTAGTTTAAAGCATTTTACTTTTATGCCTAAAGCTACCAGGATTTTTATGTCATTTTTTTTACTGCTCATTACCAATATTTCTTCTGCACAGTCATTTTTTTATTTTGAAGCAACTCCTGTTGTTTTTGAAACCAAAGACTCCACTTACTTTATCTTTTTAACAGTGGACCCAGATGGTACATCTAAGTGTAGAATAAGATATACCAATAAGATTTCGGGTGAGCAGTGTTTGGTAGAACAAAAGCTGAAAGATTCCTCCGACCTTTCATTGCTCCTAGTACCTATTGGGGCTAAAAAATTCTTAATACCAAAAGACGAAGCAGATTTTATAGAAGGCACTCCAGATGAGTATTTTTTGCAGCCCCGATTTGTGTTTGAAAAAATGGCCGATAGCAACAGTACTTATTATGCAGCTAAGGCAGTTCAATTTAAAACGCCAGATGCAAATTGGCTTGATGCGTCTTTGCAAATAAACCAACAAAAAGAATACAAGCAGTTAGTAGCAGATGTAACTTTCGTGCGGTATTTTTATAAGGAGAATGATGCGTTCTACACATACCTCACTCAGCTAAACAGTAGGGGAGGGTTGAGCGAACAACAATTGAAAACAAATTTTTATCTCATAACAATTGCTAATACACTTGATAAGAAAATTGGCATTTCTTCAAAAAAAGATTTGGATCGGATAACAGAATTTGTTGAAGAATTAACAACGGATCTTGGTATTAAGCTTATTCAAATATCTGTTTGGGGTAATGAGTTTAATAAATTCAATGTGCAAGAGGCTGTTGATAAAGTAGAACCAAATAGCAACGATATTGTTATGTTCTATTATAGCGGCCATGGTTTTAGGTTCAAAAATGACGGAAGTAAATTTCCCCGAATGTCCTTACGTACAAATAAATTGGTAAAATTAGAGGATAACAATTTGAGTGTAGAAAATGATGTATACAAAATATTGCTGCGCAAGAAGGCAAAAGTTACGTTGGTATTGAGTGATTGTTGTAACAGCGTGGTAGATCAACCTTCACCTATCGGGATGGATTTATTGAGACCTAGAGCAACCGGCAAATCTGGCCTGAAATTAAATTATGATAACTGCTTAGCACTGTTTTTCCCAAAACAACCCGTTTCTATATTGGTAGGATCGGCAGAAAAAGGTCAACTTGCCGCTGGCAACCCCGAATTGGGTGGTTTTTTCACCAATTTTTTTCTAGCACAACTTACAAATACATTGTATAGCAATAAAGTGCCACCATCTTGGTTAAAAATATTATTAAATGCAAAGGAAAGTACTACCAAGCAGGCATTAACTGCAGAATGTAACAATACTGAAAATGGCCGCTGTACACAAAGAGCAGAATTGCAAGTAATACCGCCTTTGTAATTTTTATTGTTTATATCCTTCCCCCTGGTCTGGTATTCTGTAACCAATTGCGCTTATGAAATTTTCCGCATTTGAATAATCTATTCCTAACTGATATTTTTCAAATAAAGCATTCCATTTTTTTGTATCTATAAAATTCCATACCGCATCATTCAGTAATACTTGTTTGTAATTAAAACCTTCATCGAGCGCTTTATTCAAAAATGATAAAGCTTTTGCATGTTGTTTTTGTAGCGCATACATCCGTGCTATTGAGTATAGATTATTTATGGTTGCATCATTTTTAAATTTTTCAACATCATCATATAAACTTTCTTTATCTATTTTTAAAGCAGGAAAAGATTCCAAATACTTTAGCGCTTCTTTCATTTTACCCTGTAGCCAAGCATTGGTAGCAAGAAGTGTTGTAATCTTACATTTTTCGATATCATCTATTGCTTCAAAATTATTTAAAGCGATACTTGCTTTTTGATAATTATTAGAAAATACATCATAATTGATAAGCGTTAAAATTTTATCCCGGCTTATTTGTTTTTTTTGGTATAAAGTATCAAGTTGCTCTTGTGCTCTTTTAAAGTTTGCATCCATTGTTAATACATCTACCAGTGCATTTCGTAGCATCGAATCATTGGATTGTTGTTTTACTGCCTTTATATACCAAATACTTGCCGTATCAAAACTACCCTGCCAAGCATACAATGCTGCAATGGCTTGTGTAACTTCAGCACTTGGTTCTACCTCTCCAGTAAGTTGTACAGATTGTAACAAAAAATTGAGCGCTTCTTCGTTAGGATTATAAATATATTTTAGAATAATTATTTCTTCCTTGGTTACCGGCAAATTAAATTTTATAGTATCTTCATTTGGGGGCATTTCACCTGTTGAAAATGGATATTCAAATCTAGCAATTGACTTTGTAAATGATGCATATTTCTCAATGGGCATTTGCTTGTATGCCAATTGCAATCTTTTGTATAAAAACAATCCGGCATTTTGTTTCCAGTAATAATTTCTTGGAAAAGCTGTCATCATCCTTTTATAAAAATTGTATGTTTCCACTTCCAAGTTTTGGTTTATAAACAACCAATAAAAATTTATTCTACCCAAAAGCTCGTATGTGCCAGGTTTATTTTCATTCATTGCTTTGCCCCTCAAATCTCCAGCGGCTCTGTTTGCCAACACTTGTTTAAGAAGTATTTCTTCTGCTTGTTCATTTTGGCCCAATTGTTCATGGAGTCTTGCTGCTTTTATTGCACCTGCTAGCTTTAAGGGTACTTCATATGTTGCCAATGCCTTTTCGTATGCATAAGCAAATTCTGCTGTGTTTGTGTTCACTTTTTTTAGCGATTTATAATTAGTGTAACTGGCTTGTGCAATTTGCTGTTCATTTTCAATGTTGCATATTTCTCTATACTTCGCTATGGCTTTATTTAATTCGCCCTTTCTTTCATATATATTGGCCAACATATAATGGTCTTCCAATTGGTTGTATTGAAAGTTCATTAGATAATTTAAAAGGCATGAATCTTCGTAAATTGCTGTTGTACTATGCAGCATTTCTTTAAACATTTTTCTTGCTGCAACATCATCTTTGTAGTTGGCAGTTGCTAAATTTAATGCATCTTCAGCCTCTTTCCACTTGCTATCTGTGTAATACATTTTTCCTAAAATGTGCTGTACTATATACATGTTGGGAAAATCTTGCAGGAATTCTCTATAATTATTAACAAATGTTTCTTTCTTATCCGATGCGGATACATTTAACTTATCAACTTCAAAAAATTTTACAAAGGGCTTTAACCTTACAGTATCCTTAGTTAAATTATCATAACAATCAAACCAAAAATTGACATTATCTTCATTAATTCCAGGAATACCACCCAACTCCACACCAAAGCTAAAATAAGCATCATTGATAGCAAAGTTCTCTTTGCGTTCGGCAGCTTTAAAATAATATTCATCACTAAGGGCATACCTCCCTGTTTGCAAATAAATATTTCCTAAATGTTCGTAAGGTAAATAGTGCACTTTATTTTGCTCTATGGCTTTTAAAAAATAGCTTTCTGCGGCAAGCCAGTCTTTTTCTTTCTCCATTAGCAAACCTCCATTCATTAAAACATATGCCATGTTTGGTTGTAATGAATCTGCTTTGTTCAATGCTTCTTTAGCTACAGCATATTTTTTTTGCATCAAATTCATTCTTATCTTATTGCTCCAAGGAATTGCCCATGTAGGAGCCAATGTGCTGGCAAAGTTGAAATGATAGTTGGCAGAATCGTATTTTTTTTGATTCACAAATAAATTTCCCAATTCATTGTGTATGTAACCTGCATACGGATCGGCCTGCATTGATTTTCGTTGATACGCTACTGCAACTTTAAGCAAACTATCTGTGTTTTTCATGGTGGCCATGTTTAAACGAGCCATTAACCCGCCTAAGTAAGTAGCATTTATCCTTAGCACACTGGCAAGATGATGGTCTTCTGGTATTATTTGCAAGCAATAGTTTATTAAGGAAAGAAAATCATCGTATTGCCTTTTACCTGTATAATAGTATTGTCTTTTCTCTAGTTCTGCTATATCGCCTGATAGATAGGCATTGATCATTTCCTGTGTACGATTGTGTACAAGCTCTACAAACTTTTCTATAAAACGCTTACTTAGAGATTTATTTTTGCTAAGCTGGTTCTTTAAAAGGTTAAAAGAATCTAATTTATTTGCATTTGCTATTGCTTCATAATATCCTCCTGGAGATTCATTTTTACGTTGCAATGAATCTTTCCCCAAAAAGTAGTTTCTATATATTGTAAGCGTATCATGGTTTTCAATAAATTGATTTGTTATGTTTAATGCAATTGAATCTTTATTTTGAAGTGTTTGTGTGTTTATAAGATTTTCAATTGGTAGGAGGGCTATTTCAGTAAAAAAATAATCAATTGGTTGGACACTGGCTTTTTTAAACATGGACAAACCTGCAGGTGCGGTTATCTTTGATGTGTCTGTTTCTACAAATTTTCTTTTATAGGCAGCAACGGTTGCTGTATCTAAAAAGCCCAATGAAAAGTTGGGGTTTCCATCTATAACAGGGTGTTGTTTGTGATTTTGTAAACGGAGTATTTTATCTGCAACAAAAGCGGAATCTAAAAATCGTTTCATTTCATTTAACTTAATGCTACCATCGGCTATGTTTTCGGCCAGCCCATACATACCATTAAGCAAATAATAAGAAAAAACGCCACGACCGCCGCCCCAGTCGGGCCCTTCTGCGGCTTCTTCATCTACTGCACATGAGGTTAACCTTACTTCGTTGTTTAAAACTTGCTGTAGTTGTTTACCTACTAGTTGCTTGCCTTTAAAAAAATCACCTGCTAGCTTTCCAGAGTGGCATGCATCGGTTATGAGTACTACTTTTGCCTGCTTTTTTGTGCTCAAAAAATTGGCATCGTCGTTTAGGGTTTCAATTTTTATAGCGTTGTTGCGGTAGTTAGATGCAGGCGTGTTGTACGCCAATAAATAACCTAAACTAAAAGTATTTTCGGTTTCTACATCTCCGTGTCCCGAAAAATAAAAGTAGACCAAGTCGTTGGTAGTCGTTTCCGCTTTTACCCAGTCCAATGCATTTAATATGGCAGCAATCGTTGCCTCTTTATTTAACAGTATTGTTATTTGAGCCTCTGGTACATTTCCACCAGCATTGGATTTTAACCATTCCGAAAACACAAGGGCATCTTTATCTGCATATTTTAATTGTGGCAATGACTTGTTTTCATAGCCTGAAATACCGATAATAATTGCAAATGTTTTACCATTTGCAATGTTACTGTTTACATTTAAAGATTGTGACAAAGCAATGTTAGCGGCAAACAATAACGATAGAATGATGCAAAATCGTTGCATATTTAATGAGTATAAATGAATTATAAATTTATACTTTTTTATTCATTATTTTTTTTAAATATATTTGTTTTTGCTCTTCATTATTTTTTCTACAGTAATCCGTAAAATAATGATGCACAGATACAAAATCAATTTCTATTTTATGCCATGCTACTTTGGTAAGCAATGGGTTTAAAGCATTCAATTCTTTATACAAATTATTAGACCCTGCTTGTGCCTTTTTAGTACCGAGGTATTCTAGATCAGCATCTGCAATAATTTCTTCTAATTTGGTTTTTGGCGATTGGGGTATTTTTGTTGCCATAATCATTCCGCAAACAATAGAAATATCGGCTTTATTAAATCCAAAGGATGGCAAGTGCTTTTTTGCAATTTTACAACTTTCTTTTTCATGATTTGCATAGGCTTTAATAAAACCAGTATCGTGCCATAGTGCTGCCGTTTCTAATAATTGCAGTTCTTTAGATGTACAGCCTTCGTTTTTTCCAATTTCTATTGCCTTGGCTGCTACATATAAAGTATGCTCAATATTATGATAATAGTGCGCTATAGAAAGATTCTCTTTCAAAAGATTAGTAACAAATATTTTCATGCTCGTATTATTTGGCATGAGCCTTGTGTTTTAAAATACCTCCAGCAGCTTCTTTTATACTTTGCACATATATAAACACTTTGGGGTCTATTTTAGTTAACGCTTCTTGAATTTGTTTTATTTCTAAACGAGTAACGATGGTTACAATAATATCTGTCTCAGTCTTTACCTCAAAACTTCCGGGCAAGTAGCCTCTTTCTCCTTTATAAACAGTAATACCTTTAGACAATTCATTTACCAAAAAATTTTTTATTTCTTCTGGTTGAGATGATATGATATTCATTGCAGTAAACTCTTCTATTCCATCTACAACATAATTGATGGCCCTCGTTGCAGTAAAATAAGTAATAATGGAATACATGGCGGTTTCAATACCAAATTCAAAAGCGGCTACTATAAATATGATGCAATTGATGAGCATAATAATTTCGCTGTTAGAAAACCCCGTTTTTCTTCCTGTAAAAACGGCAATTACTTCGGCACCATCAATTACGCCGCCTCCTCGTATTACCAAGCCTACGCCTGTACCCATCAAAATACCACCAAAAATGGCAATCAATAATTTATCGTGTGTTACTGGGTTAATTTCTATAAAAAGCAAACCAATAGAAAGCAGCACAACAGCAATAGATGTTTGTACTGCAAAGGTTTTTCCTATTCTTTTATATCCCAAATAAATAAAAAGTACATTGAGGATAATAACCAAAAAACTTATGTTTATATGAAATAATTCATGAAGCAAAATAGAAATACCTGTAATGCCTCCATCTAAAAATTTATTGGGAATCATAAAGCCTTTCATAGCTAGTACAGCAAGGCCTGTTCCAATTGATATTAATAATAAATTTTTTGGTGATCTAACTGTTTTCCAATCTACACGATCATTTTTATGCTTCCTATTTATCATATAACAACTAGGTTTATTTTTTGACACCAAGTTATGCCAATTATTTTTAATTTAGATATCTCTTTTGGCTGCTAAAATTCTTGTAAGTAAACCATAAATGTAGCAAATTCTATTTTCTTTTTTGGTTTCTGTTATGCTTATCAACTATTTTTTATATATCGCTCCTCCCACCGAACCTGTCACGTACATTTTTGGCAGAAGCCCCTCAGCTGTAAATCATTTTTCTCAAAAGGAGTCCTTCGAACTTCATATATAGAAGCGAGTAATACCATACCGAATTTTATCAATTTCATCATAATCTTCTTTATCATCTGTAAGCTAAATTAAATAAAAAGTCCCCGATTTGCATCGAGGACTTTTTATTATAATGTAGTGAACGCTTACAATTCTGGCGCTTTTACTTTCTTTTTTACCACAACTTCTGCAGCAGCACCCAATGGCTTGTCTTTTGCAAAATCAACCAATATAGGAGCACCTACAAATATAGAAGAGTATGTACCTGTAATAACACCTATCATCATTGCAAATGCAAATCCTCTTGTAACCTCTCCACCAAAAATGAATAGTATAAGCAATGTTAAGAATACCGTAAGCGATGTCATAATGGTACGACTCAAAGTATCATTTATCGCACGGTTAATGATGTTTGTTTTTGTATCGCCTTTCATATCCCTGCTATACTCACGTATTCTGTCAAATACAATTACTGTATCATTCATAGAGAAACCAATAACGGTCAATACCGCTGCAATAAAATGCTGGTCTATTTCCAATGGAAAAGGAACGATGTCTTTTAAGAATGAGAATACAGCCAATGTTACCAATACATCATGTATCAATGTAACAATTGTACCTACAGAGTATCTCCAATCACGGAAACGGATGAAGATGTAAACGAAAATTGCCAACATAGCAAATATAGTAGCTTTTACAGCTCCACGTTTCAAATCATCCGATATAGAAGGAAGAACGGTAGCAGAACTTTGGATATTATTTTTGTCGAATTGTTCGTAGGTTAACGAAGCAGGTAAAACTTTTTTTAACCCTTCATATAATTTTGTCCTTACTTCTATGTCTGCATTGTCTTTGTCTATCAAATAAGAAGTAGTAATATTTAAATGTTTACGATCACCTACTGTTTTAATAATGGGAAACTCGCCGCCAAATGATTTTGCCAAATCATCTTGTACATCTGAATTGCTTAATGCCTTATCAAAACTTACCGTATAACTTCTACCACCTTTAAATTCTACACCTAGGTCAAAACCATGGAAAAAAGATGCTATGCCCAAGGTTAATATGATAGCAGATAATATGTAAGCATATTTTCTTTTTTCAATAAACTTATAATTTGCATGCTGAAATATTTTACGAGAAAGGGTTGTAAAATAATTGAAGTGATGACTTTTGTCTGTACGTAAATCTGTTATTAGTCTTGAAACCAAAATACCACAGAACAAGGATAAAAGTATACCGATGATTTGTGTTGTAGCAAAACCAAGTACTGGTCCTAATCCAAAATACAATAGAATAAAGGCAGTAAGCAAAGAGGTTATGTGAGCATCCAATACTGGAGCAAGAGAGCGACGATAACCTTCGCTGATAGCTGCAGGGTATGCTTTTCCTTTGGTAAGTTCCTCTTTTATTCTTTCAAATATAATTACGTTTGTATCTACTGCAAGCCCAATGGTAAGTACCAAACCGGCAATACCC
This sequence comes from Ferruginibacter sp., assembly GCA_031430735.1. GTDB lineage: Bacteria > Bacteroidota > Bacteroidia > Chitinophagales > Chitinophagaceae > Ferruginibacter. The sequence goes on from JANPCB010000063.1 coordinate 18,523, forward strand.
GCTGCAGTAAGTGTGAAGCCAAACATGGCCAATACACCTATGGTAAAAAGCAAGTTTAATATTAATGCAATATTAGCTACCCAACCACCCGTGTTGTAATAAACCAACATTAAAATAAATATTACGGCAAATGCAATTAAAAATGAGTTTCTACCTCCAATCAAACCTTCTTGTCCAATAGTGGCACCTACTATTTGCTCTTGTACAATTTTTGCAGGTGCATCTAGTTTACCAGATTTTAAAACGTTTGATAAATCTTGTGCTTCTTCTACTGTAAATGTTCCCGATATTTCTGTATTGCCACCTTCAATTTTGCCGTTTACCCTTGGTGCGGAATACACAGCTTCATCCAATGATATGGCTACAAAACGTTGGTTGTTTTTTTCTGTTAGGTTAGCCCAAGTTCTAGAACCAGCTGCTGTCATTTGCATTTTAATGGAAGGCATTCCTTTTTCATCATACCCTTGGCTGGCTTCAGCTACACCATCTCCTTCAAGCGGTGCTTTTTCCATGCCATTCACTTTTTCTAGAGCATATAATTCGAAAAATGAACCTCCTTTAGCTTGGCCTTCACCTTTTTGCTGAACACCGTACATTAATTTTACATTATTCCCAAGAATGGTTGTAAATACGGTGTTGTTAATATAAGAATTTAATAAAGCAGTATCTTTTGCAGCTACCATACCTATATAGGGTGTTTCATATAACTGACCCGTTTTTTGATCTAAAGGAAATTGTAGAACAGAACCTATTATACCCGCTTCTTCTGCTCTCATTTGAATTTTTGCAGAGTCTGTCATATTGGTGGTATCTCTTGTACCTTTCAAAAATTTAGCCAGCGCCTTATCAGCATCGGTAAATGATTTTTGAAAAGCCTGGTCTTTCAACATTACTACACTCCAAAACTGGAGGTTGGCAGATGATTGAAGAAACTTACGTACCCTTTCTGGATTGGTAACTCCTGCAAGCTCTACATTTATTACGCCTTTGTTTTCGTCTAAATTTAAGTTTGGTTGTGCTACACCAAATTTATCAATTCTCTTTTGAAGAATTTTAAACGTTTGGTTGATGGCTCCTTTACCAATTTCTTTCAATTTAGAAGTAACAGCAGCATCATTGTCACCAATTTTTACTTCCTTATTAGGGCCAGAAAATAATTGTGATAGCTTGCCGGCACCGTTTTGCGATGCATAGGCAGCAGTGAAAATTTCTATAAAATTTCCTTCGGTACTTGCTTGCTGCGCCTTGGCTGTTTGTATTGCCCTCAGCAATGCTGGGTCTTTAGGATTGTTGCTTTGCGATGCCAACAATTTTTCTAAGCTTACATCCATGGTTACACCCATGCCACCTTGCAAATCTAAACCAAGGTTAAGTTCGTACTCTTTGCATTTTTGGTAAGTAGTACCTGTTATTGGAAAAATTTCTTTTTCTTTTGTACTGTCTAAAATGCGTTGTGTTTTTGCAAAGATGATGGCATCTTTTTCATCTTGCGGCAAGCCAGCAATTTGATTTTTTACTAGCCTAGTGGCTTGTTCTTTTACTTTTCCTTCGTAGCTGCGCACCACCCAAGTATAAGAAAGCTCCCATAGAGATATGAGAATAAGTGCAATCGTGAAAAACCAAACTAAACCTTTCAATTTCATGTTAAAAATCTTTAAAAATAAGCGTTGTTAATTTTTTTTACAAGTGTGCAAAGATAGGGGAAAATGGCATTGTTGGGTAAAATTTCGTATAAAGGATTTAACAATAAAGCAATAAAGAATTTAATATCATAACTGTTTGATTAATATTGTTTTAAATGTTTTTATAGCATTTTCGGGTTATTGCTGATTAAAGATATACTGCCAAATGGCTGCGCCTGATTGGACGAAAATCATTTTTTTGCTGGCTTTTTAAGCAAAAAAAGACCTGCCTGCCGGTAAGCAAGTTGTAGGCGGACATCGGTCAAATGATGGTATTTGGTATTGCTTGACAGCCCCACCGGCTGTAACAGAGATGACATCTTTTTTTAGAACGACATCTCTTACAAAGATGTCATCTCTTTCGACAATATTAAATACCCCAAAGCATTTTCATTAATAAAAATAAAACGGCTTATTTTTACATTTCTATCAGCCGGCCGTCGCTTCGTATTTATACGGGGAGGAAAGTCCGGACAGCATAGGGCAATACACCGGTTAACGACCGGCTTCCTGATTAAATTGGGAAAGAAAGAGTGCCACAGAAAATAACCGTCCCTATGGCTTGCTGTAAGGATAAGGGTGAAAATGTGAGGTAAGAGCTCACGGTCTTGCAGGGTAACCTGCGGGATGGGTAAACTTTGTATGCTGTAATGCCACATATACCTTTGGTCTTGCTTTTGCAGGAGGCAGGCGGCTCGTTTGCTTGCGTGTAATGCGCAACAGGGGAGGGTAGGCAGCAAGATTGTAACAGTAATGTTGCAGCAAGATAAATGACAGCCCTTATTGCAACGACCTTGCAATAGGAACAGAATCCGGCTTATGGTTGATAGAATTTTTATTTACTTTAAAAAAAAAACACATGAAAATTATTTCTTTTTTACTGATGGGTTTTTGTTTTTCTTTAAACACCCAAGCCCAAACGGAAACTGCTAAAAGTACTTCTGTTGATTCTTCAAAAATTATACAAGTGGTAGAAGCCTCTTGCGGACAATGCCAGTTTAAAATGGCTGGTAAGGGCTGTACCCTAGCGGTAAGGGTAAATGGCAAGGCCTATTTTGTAGATGGTACAGATATAAACAAACATGGCGATGCGCATGCATCCGACGGGTTTTGTGAAGCCATTAAAAAAGCGGAAGTAAAGGGAGAAATAGTGAAAGATAGATTTGTTGTTTCTTATTTTAAGCTTATCAATACAAAAGAATAAATAAAAATTATCCAATAAAAAGCCCAATCATATTTTAAATACGATTGGGCTTTTTTAATTATGATTGATTGGTAAATTAGTATCTTAACAAAACCCCTCAACCCCTAAACCTCTCAACCTTTTAAACCTCTTAAACCTCTTAAACCTTTTAAACCTCTTAAACCTTTTAAACCTCTTAAACCATTTACCCCCCCCCCTCAACTATTTACACCCTACCCACAGCCTATCTTCTTTTTGAAAAAACCACCATATGCCATTTGTATAACTAAAATTAAAATTGAATTCTAGCGTAATGGATTCTGGAATACTGAAAGCTACTTTGGTAAGAAATCCTGTTTTCTTATCATACAATTCGATGGTACGATCTGTTACATTTAATACAGCCAATTCTCCTTTTGGTATGTTGGTATATTGCACAGAAAGGTTTCTATCTTCCCACCTAGTAGCAGATTCATCCTCCGTTAATTCATCGGATTCTTTTTTGGTTTTGCAACCTGCATATAAGTAAGTTAGCCAACCCAAAGGTTTTAATGTTTTTGAGTCATATTTTTCTACATAGTGAGAAGGGCTAAGGTAAACGATGTTATTACCGGGCGTATAATAAAATCCCACAGATTGGCTCCCTGGTTGATTCATACCTTCAAAATCAATCAGCTTACTTTTTATTTTCCCATCTTTTTCTAGTTCTATATGTCCTACACCGCTAGAATCGTATGTATTAAATTGCAGTAGTTTGCTTATTGGGTTGTACCAAATACCTCTAAAATCATAATCAGTCAGCATGTCTTCTTGTATAATTTTACCCTTATCGTTAAAAACGCCCATAGGATAAGAAGCATTGCCCGCCATACTGGAGTAGTATTTTTTTGTAATGGGATGCCAAGCCACTGCAGCACTGTTACTGCCGTCTCCTTCGGGCATTTGAAGTGATATTACCTGTTTTAATTCTTTTTGAGCTTGCAGAGGCGAAACTACAAAAATGGAAAGTACAATTGTTACTGCAAAAATGATTTGTTTCATGATTGTTGGTTTTAGGTACAAATTTAATTAAAGCATCTAGTTATAAAAATACCCATAATAGGGTATATTTATAGGTTTAAGACCATATATATTTTAATGTCTTTAAAAAATTTATTTTTTATCTATTAGTTCATAATGATTTAAAAGCTGTTCGAATTAAATTCTTCCATTTCCATTTATGTTCTTCATCCAATTTTTACCGCTGAGAAAAGGAGAACAATGCGTTTTCGCTGGGTTGATCTGCGAAGACTCTTTAAACTCGTTTCTCTGCGGTGAATGTAAAACAACAATTATAAATGCACCCTTTTTAATAAGCTAAATGATAGCCTCCATAAAATTCATGAACTTGTAGAGAAAAAATACAATAATAATAGTTAGAGATATATAGAACATATACTTGCCGCTCTCCCTAGAAGCTTCATCGTATTTATAGTATTCTTTTTGGGTATACTTACTGAAAGTTTTTGCAAAAGCCAAGTTATAACCAATAATGAGTCCCAAAACCCCCAGTACACCCAGCCAACCCAAAAATTGTTGAGGAAAAGTAGCTTCTTTACCTTCTGAAAGTATATAATCTTCTCTTGCTATTATTTGTTGCTTTTTTGAAGAAATATCAATGGGTAAAAGATTACGTATCCTCAGCTCGTCTTCTATGGCTTGCAGCATTTCTACATCCCACTCGGCAAATTGATATACCCTAGTAAGTAATTCTTCGTCTGTTAATAAGCTTGCTATTTCCTTAAAATAATTGTCCATCTTTTTATCTGTATGCGTTGCAATGAGCAAGTTATAAAATAAAATTGAGGAGCGCTTTTAAATGGTTGTATTTAAAAAATTGTCGCAAGCGCAGTCAACCTTTATTGGTAATTTCAAAATAAATGTATGGTAGCAAGGTTGACAACCCTATTTATAAAAAATCTGTTGTTATCTTTATAACGAAAAATCTATTACACTTTGTAATTCAATATATTTATTCCAAAAAAACCAGCTATTATTTTGTACATCAATATTCATAGTCACAAACCTTCTATAAATAATAGCCATTTTGTAATTCAAAATCTATACAACAATTTTGAAACTGCAGTAGACAAAAGTTACTATTCTATTGGAATTCATCCATGGTACATAGACGAAGAAAATTGGCAAAAACAACTTGCTACATTACAAACGCATGGCTTGCATAAATCAGTATTGGCTTTAGGCGAATGTGGTTTAGATAAGTTGTGCAATACAGCTTTTTCATTGCAAGAAAAAGTATTTGTTGCACAAATATTATGGGCAAATAAAATAAACAAGCCTCTTATTATACATTGTGTAAAGGCGTATACAGAAGTGCAACAATTATTGAAAGAATGTAAAAATAAAGTACCCGTTATTTTTCATGGGTACAATAAGAATGAAATACTGGCAAAAGAACTAATAAAGAAGGGCTATTACGTTTCCTTTGGTAAAGCACTTCAAAATGTTTCTTTACAACATGTTTTATTAACATTGCCTATAGAGCAACTATTTTTAGAAACAGATGATGCGGACATTTCCATAGAAGCAGTTTACAGTTTAGCAGCGGCTGTTTTAAAAACCGACTTAAATACACTTATTTTACAAATAACAAATAATACCGAAGTTGTTTTTGGTACAAGTATATCAATATGACAAAAGATTTTTCTTGGCTCAGTAGAACAGAATTGTTAATAGGAAAAGATGCATTGCTAAAACTAGCCAATAGTCATGTAATGATTGTTGGGCTTGGAGGTGTTGGGTCTTTTGCAGCAGAGTTTATTGCTAGGAGTGGAGTGGGTAAAATGACAATCATTGATGGAGATTTGGTGGATCCAACAAACAGAAACCGACAGTTACCAGCACTCTCCACCAACCATGGAGCATACAAAGCTACTGTGATGGCTGAAAGACTCAAAGCCATCAATCCTGAGATAGATTTGATTGTAGTACAATCGTTTATAAATCCAGAAATGGTTGCACAATTGCTTACTGTGACTCCCGATTATGTAATAGATGCCATAGATAGTATTACACCCAAACTTACTTTTCTTGTACATGCAGTAGAAAAACAAATACCTATTGTAAGTAGCATGGGCGCTGGCGGAAAAATGGATCCAACCGTATTGCAAGTAGCTGATATTTCTAAAACCTATAATTGTGTATTTGCCCAACAAATTCGAAAAGTTTTAAAAAGAAATCACCAGATAAAACATGGAATAAAATGTGTGTTTTCTGCCGAACTCCCCAAAAAGGAAAGCTTGATAATGACTGATGGAAGCAACTATAAAAAATCTGCTTATGGAACTGTTTCCTATATGCCCGCTGTGTTTGGTGCCGTAGCCGCTAGTGTGGTTATTAGGGATTTGGTTGAGTTGGTTTAGCAATTTACAATTCCCTCCATTGCATTTTTATGCTTTTGATTGATTCAAAAACCTTTATTTTTATAGCCTATTAAATTAAATATGAAAACCAACATTTATTTTCTCGCAATAGTGTTTTTGTGTATATCTAACATAACCAAAGCACAAAAAAATGGTATTGGCATTATAAATGAAATAGAGAATTGGCAAAGAACATTAAATGCTGAGTACAAAGACAAAGAAAAAAGTCCATTGGCTGCTAAGGATTTATCATTATTCAAGGGGCATCAATTTTTTAAAATCGATACGGCTTTTAGGGTAATTGCAACAATTGTTTTAACAAATAGCCAAGAAGAGATACCTTTTAAAACAACTTCAGACAAAATAAAAATGCATACAAAATATGCAGATTTACATTTCAATATAAAAGGAGAACCCTTTGTTTTAAGTGTTTACCAATCAAAAGATTTGATGAAAACGAAAGAATATGCTGATTATCTTTTTTTACCATTTATCGATGCTACTACAGGTGAAGAAACCTATGGTGGTGGTAGGTACATTGATTTACAACTGCCCAAAAGCGGCCATTCAATTATGATCGACTTCAATAAAGCTTACAACCCATATTGTGCCTATGCTACTGGGTTTTCCTGCCCCAAAGTGCCCGCAGAAAATGAATTAAAATAAAGATATTGGCTGGAGTGATGTATGTAAAATCCCATTAATTAAATATTATATAACTTTAGCCATTGCAAACCAAAATTTACTGTTATGAAATATGCATTTGCACTTGTAACATCTTTTTGTGTTACCCTTTTTTGTAATGCACAAATAAGCAAAACCAGTGAGAAAGTTGTATGGAAATCTTTTACAGATACAGCTTCATCTTTTAATTTGCAATACCCCTCCAATTGGTATTTGAAACTAACGAATGAAAAAGCAGTTTTCGTTTTAAAATCACCTGAAGAAACAAAAGAAGATAATTTTTTGGAAAATATGAACTTGATTGTAAAATATTTACCTGCTGCTTCAAAATATTCTAATGAGGATTTATCCAAATTATCTCTTGATGGTTTGAAAAAAAAATATCCCAATTTAATAGTTAAATCATCTAAGAAAATAACTTGGCTTAAAAAAGATGCTTGGGAACTGCAATATGAATTTTCTGAAAATGACTTTCCCGCAAATATTATTCAAAAGGTACTTTATTACCAAGACTGGTTTTATGTATGTACCTATACCGCACAAGCAAATAAAAAAGATATTTACGTAGATAAAGTTATCGAGATATTTGGAAAAATGTCTTTAAAATAATCAATGCTATTGTGAACTAGCTCATTGAAAAAATATTGCTGATCTATTAGCAATCACTTTTTTTGTTTAAAATATATTTTTTTTATACTCGAAAAATATTCTTTACTTTTTCATTCTATTTTTTTCTCTTCATCAACTAAAACAAACTATTATGGAACTTAAAATGTGGCTTCTACTCGTAGTTGGTCTTATTCCTCTTTTTGTGGGATTCGTTTGGTACAATCCAAAAGTATTTGGAAATGCTTGGATGAAAACCATTGGCATGACAGAAGAATCTATGAAAGGGTCAAACATGGCCTTGATCTTTGGATTGTGTTATGTGTTTGCCTGCATGTTGGCATTGGGATTAATGCCTGTTGTAATTCATCAAATGGGTTTCGACTCTATTTTTCAAGGCGACAACTCTCCAGAATCTGCCGCTTACAAGAAAAACTTTTTTGAAACCTATAACACCCGTTTTAGAACATTTAAGCATGGCGCTTTTCATGGGGTTTTAACAACCATTTTTATCGCTTTACCCATCATTGGTACTATTGCATTGTTTGAAAGAAGAAGCTTTAAATATGTTGCCATTCATGTAGGCTATTGGTTTGTTACCTTGGCTTTAATGGGTGGAGTAATTTGTGCTTTTTTATAATCATTACTAAAAAAGAAGAAACCAATTTGGCAATTTTATTTAATATAAAACAATTGTTGAATTAATTAAGTGATGTATACATTTGGAAAAAGCATTTTAGTGTAATTGTAAAAAGCTATATAACGTTATATTGAAACTGTAACTGCTAACATCGAAAAATAGTTTTTCTTTTTTATTTTCAGTAAAATATTTCTTTACGAATTATACAGAAAACGAAATAGATAACTTTGAAATCTTATTTTTATAAGTAATAATAACACAAATGCCAGCAAAAAGTTTTCATATAACCTGTAAGGATAACCATCAAATGCCCATGTACGCATGGCTCCCAAACCAAGAGCCAGCGGCAATTTTATTAATAGTACATGGTATGGCAGAATATGCCGAAAGGTATAGCACAATTGCAGGTGGCTTGGTAAAAAATAATATAGCTGTCTTTGCAAACGACAACAGAGGGCATGGAAAAGCTGTAACTGGTATTAATGAACTCGGTATTGTGGAAGATAATTGGTTCAATAATCAGGTAGAAGATCTTCTTTTGGCAATTGACTATGCAAAGGCTACATATCCTAATAAAAAAATATTTTTACTAGGGCATAGCATGGGTTCTTTTTTATGCCAGCGTTTTCATCAAATATATGGCAATAGGATAGACGGGCTAATTTTATCTGCTAGCAATGGAAAGCAAGATCCATTAATGAGTGCAGGTATAGCGATAACATTTTTGCAGATGCATTTATTTGGCAAAAAATACCGAAGTAGGTTGCTAAATACATTATCGTTTGGCAAATTTAATGATGCTTTTAAACCCAACAGAACATCATTTGATTGGCTAAGTAGAGATACGAAGGAAGTAGATAAATATATAGAAGATCCACTTTGTGGTTTTGTGTGCAGTGCTAGTTTTTTTTATTTTTTCTTTAAAGGGTTGAAAGATATTTTTAATACTCAATATATTCAAAACATTCCCCCAAATGTACCGGTATATTTATTTGCTGGCGATAAAGATCCAGTAGGGCTTTTTGGAAAAGGTTTTATGCACTTATATGAAAAATGGAAAGCCAATGCTGTACAAGATATTTCCTATAAGTTATACAAAGAGGGTAGGCACGAAATGATGAACGAAATAAACCGGGAGGAAGTAATGGCTGACCTAGTTGAATGGGTTCACAAGCATTTATAGCCATTTTAATGTGGTTCTAAAACTTTGTTTATTCTTTTATTACTACTAATTGAATGTTTTACGAGTTTGAAAAATTAACCATTCACCTTTTTTTGTATCAATTCTCCATCTACAGATACAACTTCATCTAATCGTAAGACAAGGCCATTATCTAGTAACATAAATTCTTCTTTTGCTTTTGTATAGATGTCTATAATTGTTGCCTTTAATTGCTCAGTATCTCCACTTTTGGCTATGTATTCTATATTACAATCAACGCTTAATGTAGCTTTTGCTAGTAAAATGTCGTACATGTTACAATCAATTGGAGTATAGGTTTTCGTTTTCAATTTAGTTAAATGTTATATGATGGTAATTTTTAAAATAATAATTTTCTAATTTTCTCGTTATTAGTGTAAATATCCATTATATGAAAAATTTATCCATCATTTCTGCTATTGCATTTCTCCTTTTAATAGTAATTGTAGTAATCAATATAGCTACCGGTCGTTAAATAATTAGTGCAAAAAAGTATACTTTAATCCGGCTTATTTTTGCGGTTACATAAACGTAAATAATTGATGGATTACTTTTTCAGCGTTTTAAAATACTTTCTAAACAATACATCAACCCTATAAAACATAGCTTGTTTGTTTATTGGATCTACATTAACTTCATTGGTATCATTAAAAAAAGCAATATTATTCTCTTTTGCATCAATAATAATTGCATATAGGCCTAAATAATTTTTATTTGGAATATAGCCAAAACCAAATACTAATGTACTTAAAGTGCCTTTCATTAGATGATCGTCGTAATTTTTTCGTGTTCTCCTAAAGCCTTCTACCAGTAATAACAATCCAAATCTTTTGCCGTTTGTTTCTAAAATTTTGTCTAAAAAAGGGGTAATGGGCACATTGGTTGTTTGCGCTGCAGTTTTCATTGCCCTAAACAACATTTTTATTTCATCATTAATTTTTTCATTGCCTATACTGTCTTTAAAAAAGAAATATTCCCAGGCTGGTAACTTTTGTTTGTATTTAAAAATGGTATTGGTAAGATTAAAATTGGTTTCGTTGGAAATGGCGGCATCGTACAAAAATTTATCCCCTTTTTGTATGCTGAAAATAGTTACGCTGGGTTGGAAAATGTACATTTCTTTTATCTCTGTGGCCTTTACTTTAGAAGACATGTATTTATTGGCACAACCAAAAAGAGATATAAAAACAAACCCACAAAGTAACAGTTTTATAACTTTCATTTAAGATAACATTTTAGTATTATTTCCTCTTAAAAATTTTTAGTTGGTTTCATTTTCAATGATAAACTTGCGCAACATATTCAATGCATTGATGGCAGTTAACCTAATGTTTAATTGTCTATCAAACCGGAAATAAAACTTGTGGGTAATCAAATTGTTTTTATTTCCTACACAAACCCAAACAGTACCTGCTGGCTTATCTGGCATACCTCCACCTGGTCCCATAATGCCAGATACAGCTATCGTATAATTTGAACCAATATTATGCAATGCACCCAGGGCCATTTCCTTTACAACCTCTTCACTTACTGCACCAAATGTTTCTAGTGTTTGTTTTTTTACTTGTAATAAATCCTCTTTGGCAGCATACGAATAACTGACAACGCTACCGTCATAAAAAGAAGAGGACCCAGCTATGGATGTAATCAAGTGTGCAATGTATCCACCAGTACAACTTTCTGCTGTGCACATGGTTTCCCCTTTTTTCAATAATAAATTACCAACTACTTTTTCCATTGGTTCATCAATATTGGTGACGAGGTATTCTTTTACAATTTTTTGTAGATTAGAAAACTGTTCTTCTAAAGTAATATTATTTTGCGCAGCATCATCAGAGCTGGCAGTTAGTCTAAGCCTTACCATACCATAACTTGGCAAGTAAGCAAGCTTCATATTGGTAGGTAATTTTTCTTCAAAATCTATAAGCATATCTGCCAATGTACTTTCGCCAATAGCAGCTACCAACAATGTACGATGACCAATGTGCGCATTCGTATATTTTTTTTGCAAAAGGGGAATCACATCATCTGTCATCATTCCTTTCATTTCATGTGGTACACCAGGCATGCTTACAAATGTTTTTTCTTTGCCATCCATATTTTCAAAAAAAATCATTCCAGGCGCAGTTCCTCTTTTATTTTGTATTACTGTACAGATATCTGGTACTTCTGCCTGTTTTTTATTTCTTTCTGTAAATGGTCGTTTTATAATATTCTCAAAAATATTTCTTACATTTTCAAATGCAGCTTCATTTACAACCATTTTGCCTCCAAAATAGGAACACAATAGTGGCTTTGTAATATCATCTGCAGTAGGGCCAAGGCCTCCAGTTATCAGTATGATGTCTGCCATTTTTTTTTCTTCATCCAATGCTGTTTTTATGGCATCATATTCATCGCCTACTGCCACACGCCTGGTAATTACAAAGCCAGCCTTATTCATCTCTTGTGCTATGAATGCACTGTTGGTATCTACTACTTGCCCTATCAACAACTCATCGCCTATAGTAATTATGGAAGCTTTAATCATTTAATATTTTTAAAATAACCAATTTAATTTTGTTGCATGCCTTTTTTGTAAATCGAAAAAGCATTATTTTATCACCACTTCTTTTATCACAATTTCTCCCAACGCTTCATTTACCAGCGCTATTATTTTTTCTTTTTGGTAAATCAATTCGTTTTTTAATGGTGCCACTGTTGTGGAAACAAAAAGGGTAGTACCAATAATTTGAATCTTATCGGTGTATTTTGCTACTGTTTTACCCATTATTTTTTCCCATACCTCTTCTATTTGCACTGCCTGAATGCCCGATTTAAGTTTGCTCTTTTTTAAAAATAATTGTAGGGCTTCACCCAAAGATAATTCTGCCATTTTTTTATTTTAAAGTTCAATTATTTGTCCATCAATTGTCAACTGTTCAAAAATAGTTATTAATCTTTGCTTGTGCGTATCTGTTATAAAAACTTGCCCATCATTTTCATTACAAACCCAATGTAAAAGCCTGTTCATGCGCTTTTCATCTAATTTTTCAAATACATCATCTAGCAAAAGAATGGGGCTAAAATTATTGTGATTTTTTAACAGTTGATATTGGGCTAGCTTTAGTGCGAATAATAAGCTTTTTCTTTGCCCTTGGGAAGCAATCGTTTTAAATGGTTGGCCATTTAAGGCAAACTGTATATCGTCCTTATGTACTCCTGCACTACTGCGTTGTATTATACGGTCACGCTCTTGGGTGCGTAACAAAAGGGTTTCAAATGATTCTATTTGCAGGTGACTAGAATAAGCAAATTTTATTTCTTCATTATTTTCTGCAATGCGATGATAAAAAGATTCTATTAACGGAATTAGTTTTGTTGTATAAAACGTCCTTTTCTCAAAAACAATTTTTCCAGGTTCAGCTAGCTGGCTATTTATAACGTCCAACAATATTTTGTCAAAGTTTTTTTGATCTGCAAATCTTTTCAATAAACTATTGCGCTGTTGCAACACTTTATTGTAAATCATTAGTTGTTGCAGGTATTCATTGTCGAGTTGGCAAATGACCGTATCGAGGTACCTTCTTCTTCCCTCGCTGCCTCCAGTAATAATTTCTACATCATCTGGTGCAATAATTACTGCAGGCAAAAGGCCAATATGTGCCGATAATTTTTCATATTGAATTTCATTTAAATAAAATTCTTTTTTGCTAGTACCTCTATGAATGCAAACTACTTTTTGTAATACGTCATTGTTATCAAAATCTGCTTCTAGCCGAAATCCCTCTTTCTCAAAATTTACATTGAGCGAATCGGTAACGGTAAAATAACTTTTAGTAAAACAGCAATAGTAAATAGCGTCTAGTAAATTTGTTTTTCCAACACCGTTTAGCCCACATATTCCTATTACATTTTTTGTAAATACCACAGGTGAGAAGGCATAATTCTTAAAATGAGTTATAGATATCTTTTGTAAACGGAGCATTGCGGCAAAGATACTATGCAGGCAGCTTAGTTTGCTATAATTGAAATGCTTTACAAATTATTTTTCTGCTAAAGTATACCATTTATTTTTTTTGTATATAAATTCAACCAGTTAGGTACTATTCTTTCATAAATAACAATACATTTGTAATTAACCAGCTACTAGTATTATGCAGTTATCATCTCTATTGCAAAGGTTTAACGAACCAGAAACATTAAAAATGGCTAAACTTGGCCGAGAGCTTAGAGCGAAAGGAATAGACATAACCGATCTAAGTTTGGGCGAGCCCGACTTTGATACCCCTGACCATATAAAAGCTGCTGCTAAATTGGCAATTGATGAGAATTTTAGTCATTACACACCTGTTGTAGGTTATCTTGATGTAAGAGAAGCCATTTGTACTAAGCTATTACGTGATAATAATTTAGATTACAAGCCAGATCAAATCATTGTAAGTACTGGTGCCAAGCAAAGTATTGCCAATGCTGTGCTTGCATTAATAGAGCAAGGCGATGAAGTAATTATTCCCACACCATATTGGGTAACATACAGCGAAATTGTAAGGCTTGCAGGTGGTACTGTTATTTTTGTACATACCAGCATCGAAAATGGTTATAAAATCACTCCTGCAGAGTTGGAGGCTTCCATAACGGAAAATACAAAGTTATTCATGTTTTCGTCGCCATGTAATCCTACCGGTGCAGTGTATAGTAAAAATGAACTTGAAGCGCTGGCCAAAGTGTTTAAGAAGCACCCACAGGTTTCTATCATGAGCGATGAGATTTATGAGTACATAAACTACGATGGCAAGCACGAGAGTATTGCTCAATTTGATTATTTAAAAGACCGTGTATTGCTTATTAATGGATTGAGTAAAGGTTATGCAATGACTGGATGGAGGCTCGGTTACCTTGCTGCATCTGCCGAAATGGTAAAAGCCTGTGATAAATTACAGGGACAATTTACAAGTGCCACCTGTTCCATTACGCAGCGGGCAGCCATTGCAGCACTTACTGGCGACCAAAATCCAACCAATGAAATGGTAATGAAATTTAAAGCACGTAGAACAAGGGTTATGGAACTACTAAAAGAAATTCCTAATTTGATTTATACAGAACCTCCAGGTGCTTTTTACATATTTCCAAATGTGAGCGCTTATTTTGGTAAAAAAACGCCGGCGGGAGACGTTATAGAAAATGCAGATGAAATGTGCATGTATTTTTTAAACACTGCCAATGTTTCTGTTGTTACTGGTAAAGCGTTTGGGCAACCCAATTGTATAAGAATGTCATTTGCAACCAATACAAATAATATCGAATTGGGCTTTGCCAAAATTAAAACAGCATTGGCAGCATTGGTTTAGCTTTTTACAAAAACCAATAGGCTATCATCTGGCAAGTATAGGTACAGTTTTCCTTCTTTAAAATAATAATCTACCAACTGGTTACTTATTTTTTGGGAAATAATATTCGCAATAGATTTATTATTGCAGGCCATTTTAGTGCTCCTGATGTTGGAAAATTGTATTCTTTTTCCTTGCACTTCTATTGTACCATCTAAACCATTACAGCCATCGTTTCCTGATACTGTTTCTTTTAGTAAATCAATAACAAAGTAAGGGTTACGTTTATAATCATTCGGATTGATGTTTGTGCCAGCAATTTTTTCAAGTATCCATTTTCCATTTAACTTATCGTTTGCGAGGAATTTTCCACAGCCCTTGTAGGTAATGCTGTTAAAAGAAAAGGTTACTTCCTTTTTAAATACCTCTTTTTGCGCAGCTATAGTACACACTTTATTGTAAACAGCAATAGAAATATTTGCGTTTTTGAGTGTAGTAGAAAAAATCGATCGCTCAGTAGTAATATCTTTTTTTAGTTGGTTAAATGCAAATTTGATAGCAAGACCATCTGCCGCTACAAATTGTACAGTATCATCATAACTCATCTGCAATTTCCAAATTGCAGGATCATTTCCTTCGGCAAAAAAATCTATACCTGTTTTTTGCATAGCACTCGCTT
The DNA here is from genome assembly GCA_031430735.1 of Ferruginibacter sp. Taxonomy (GTDB): domain Bacteria; phylum Bacteroidota; class Bacteroidia; order Chitinophagales; family Chitinophagaceae; genus Ferruginibacter. Next base: position 33,929 of record JANPCB010000063.1, read on the forward strand.
CTTGTGCTATGCTTGTTTGGGTATACGATGATTCAAGCTGATTGGTGCCCGTTTTTTTTGTTTGAGAACAATTATGCAAAAAGGTGGAAAGAAGCGTTAAACTTATTATGGTATTTAACTTGGCAGCTTTATTCATTTAAAATACTTTGATAGCACGAAGTTAATAGCTAAGCATTATTGTACCATTTAATAATTTTAGATTTAACTCCTATTTATTCGTATTCATAAAGTAAATTGACTAGTCCTGAAAAAACGATACGGTTTTAAAGTAATAAAAATAGTCATTAAACCGAAGCAAGGTGCACCTTGCTTCGGTTTTTTATTTTATAGGTCTTCATGGTAATTTGATTTTGGAGGTGCATTTGAGTTGGTGTTAATAATGAACATGAGAAATGAGGCCTTTCGTTATTGTATATGTCTATAGTTTCAGCCACTATCTTTTTTAAAGTCTCAAGGTCTACTTTATAATTCTCTAACTCAAACTCATTTTTAATAATTCCATTCACCCTCTCTGCTACGGCATTTGAGTATGGGTCATAACTTGTTGTCATACTACATAACAGATTACTTTTATTTAGTAAGTCCTGATAATCATTGGAGCAATATTGCAGTCCTTTATCTGAATGATGAATCAAGCTTCTCTCAGGATACATTCTTCCTTTTATCGCCATTGTTAAAGCCCTTATTGATCCTTTTGTATTTAAGCTATCAGATAAATCATATCCTACAATTTTTTTTGAGTAAGCATCTGTTATCAATGCTAAGTAATTATAACATTTTGTTGACCCTACATAAGTAATGTCTGATACCCACACTTGCTCTGGTCTTACTATACTCGTTCCTGTTACCGTATCTGCATGCTTGTGGAATCTATGGTACGAGTTGGTTGTAACACGATAGTTTCTTTTCGGATAAATTCTCATTTGATTAGCCTTCATTATGGCGAACAATTTATCTCTTCCTATACCCAACGCCATTAACTGATCTTGGAGTATAAAATAGAGCTTACGTGTACCTATGCGAGGCATCCGCATCCTTACTTGAACCACCATATCTATTACTTCTTGCGCAACAAATTGACTTCTTGTTCTTGACTTGATTTTACGATAATAAACCTGTCTATTTATCCCGAACAAAGAACAGGTAGCCATTAGCGTTTCTTGTTTCTCTTTTCTAAATTTTTCGATTGTTCGGGTGAGGAGTTTTTTCTTATCGGTATATTATACTCTTTCTCTGCCAAGTCTATCATCATATCAAACAAGATCGCTTTTTTATCAGCTTTCTCAATTTGACTTTCTAACAAAGCTTTTTGTTTCTCGAGTAGTTTAACCTTTTGCTCTAACTCCAACAGTTTGGTTTCTGTTGATTTTGGCATATTTGATGGGGTTTGGTTTACCCAGTCAAAGGTCCCGAATTTTCTTAACCATCCAACTATTGTGCTTCTTGATTGTATGCCATATTTTTGCATGGCTCCATAAGTAGACAATTCTCCTCGCTCAATTTCCTGCACTACATCCAACTTTAATGCTGTACTGTAATCTTTTTGAGTACGCTTTAAATACCGATTTTGTTCATTTTCTGTCATAACGATTGTTTTGTGTATCGCTATTTCAGGACGGGACA
>JANPCB010000064.1:0-72956 GCA_031430735.1 Ferruginibacter sp.
TATGCTAGATGTGTATGAACTATTAAAAAATACCAGTCGGGCATGGGTTAAGGTAAAAACTAAAAAAGCTGACCAACCGTCCCTTTTTCCAAAATAAAAGGGAGGTCTACTTTTTTAAAAAATATATAACACAGTAAAACATGTACTTTCAGACGATAAAAATTAAATTCTTAATTTTAGTCGGTTGATAGTGATAAACTGTATAAAAATTCATTCTTCATTTAAAGAATTTACCTCAACAAATTTACCCATAGTAGCTGTAATCTATTTGTGTAATAGTTGAAAGATCATATAAAAACAGCTTTTCTGTGAATCTGTGGCAATATTTTTGCCACAGATTCACAGAAAAAAGCAGAAATATCATTTTAATCTAACCCGTTAAAAATCCTACATTGTGTATTTCATACATAAAATTCTTTTGCACCCAATAACGGATAGTCATTATTTATTTTCAATAATATGATTTAAACCTTACTAACTATAAATTTATTTTTAGCAGTATATAAGGTAATACAGCTATGATTATTTATTTTCTGTAGGAATATCTGTCTTTTTTCAAAAAAATCATCTCTCTTCAAAACATTATCCACTATTCATTCTAAAATTATCCTTTATCCTATATATTTGCTTTACAAAAATACATAACAATGAAAGTAACCGTAGTAGGCGCAGGCGCAGTAGGCGCATCATGCGTAGATAACATTGCTCGCAAACAAATATGCGACGAATTGGTAATTGTAGATATTAAAGAAGGTTTTGCAGAAGGTAAAGCGATGGATCTTATGCAAACTGCCCAATTGGAAGGTTTTGATACAAAAATTATTGGTAGTACCAATGATTATACAAAAACTGCTGGTAGTACTGTTGCGGTTATAACATCGGGTATTCCTCGTAAACCAGGTATGACCCGTGAAGAATTGATAGGGATAAATGCCGGGATTGTAAAAACTGTTGCAAAAAGCATTTTGGAGCATTCTCCCAACTGTATCATAGTTGTAATAAGCAATCCGATGGATACCATGACTTACCTGGCATTGAAAGAAACAGGTTTGCCAAAAGAAAGAATTATTGGTATGGGCGGCGCATTAGATAGTGCACGTTTTCGTTATTATTTATCGAATGCTATTGGTTGCAGTCCAAACGATTTGGGTGCAACAGTAATTGGTGGCCATGGCGATACTACTATGATACCACTTACCAGATTGGCTACATATACAGGTGTACCTGTTTCACAATTTTTAAGTGCCGAAGCTTTACAAAAAGTAGCAGCGGATACGATGGTTGGTGGTGCTACACTTACTGGCTTGCTTGGTACAAGTGCATGGTATGCGCCTGGTGCGGCTGGTTGTGCAGTAGTAGAAGCCATCGTAAGAGATGAAAAGAAAATGATTCCTTGCTGTGTTTATCTTGATGGTGAATACGGACAAAAAGATATTTGTATTGGTGTTCCAGTAATCATTGGAAAAAATGGCTGGGAAAAAATTGTGGACTTTAAATTAGACGAAGCAGAACAAGCAGCTTTTGCAAAAAGTGCCGATGCAGTGAGGAGTATGAACAGTGTATTGAGTACGTTGAGTATTTAGAGGTTCAATAGGTTCAAGAGGTTCAAAAGGTTTAAGAGGTTCAAAAGGTTTAAGAGGTTCAAAAGGTTTAAGAGGTTCAATAGGTTCATAAAGTTCAGAACACTTCAATAATTTATAATAAGAAATCGAATCGGCTAAAAACTGATTCGATTTTTTTATAAAGTTTGATTTGAAAAAATTATTAATTATTCATTATTAATTATTCATTAAAAATTATTCATTATAAATTATTAGCTAAACCCTTCCACCAGCATTTCCTTGTTTATTTTTAACACCAATCCTTGTAATACTTTCCCCGGTCCACATTCTGTAAAATTCGTAGCACCGTCGGCAATCATGGCTTGCACACATTGTGTCCATTTTACAGGGCCGGTAAGTTGTGCTATTAAGTTTTCTTTTATTAGCGTAGCATCTGTAACAGCTGTGGCTACTACGTTTTGGTATACCGCACAACTTGGGGTATTAAAAGCGGTACTGTTTATAGCGGCCGCCAACTCTTCTCTTGCAGGAGCCATTAGAGGAGAGTGAAATGCGCCACCAACAGGTAGTACCAAGGCACGCTTTGCACCCGCTTCTTTCATACGTTCGCAGGCTAACTCAATCCCTTTAAGCGAACCACTTATTACCAACTGGCCTGGGCAATTGTAATTTGCAGCAACCACCACTTCGCCTGTTTCTTGCATAATAGAAGCGCATATTTCTTCTACTTTTTCATCTGCTAAATTTAATACAGCAGCCATTGTACCAGGGTTTGCTTCGCATGCTTTTTGCATGGCGCTTGCACGTACCGCAACCAATCGCAATGCATCTGCAAAATGCAATGTACCATTAGCTACCAAGGCAGAAAATTCTCCTAAGGAATGACCAGCAACCATAGCTGGTTTTGCCGTATCTATGTTTTTAAATGCGGCTACTGAATGAATAAATATAGCAGGTTGTGTAATATTGGTTTGCTTAAGTTCCTCATCGCTTCCAGCAAACATGGTATCGCTTATGCGAAAGCCAAGTATATCGTTTGCTTCCTCAAACAAAAGTTTTGGTGCTTCATTGCTATCGTATAAGTTTTTGCCCATGCCACTAAATTGGGCACCTTGGCCAGGAAAGATGTAAGCGTGTTTCATATGTTGATTGTTAATTTGTAAATGTATTAAATTATTTAGGTGCGCTACAATTCAAAAATATATTTTAAATTTGAATTATGGATTCAGTAGATAAAATATTTGAACCTGAAAAATACACTTATTCTCAATATAAACTTTGGGAAGGAGATTGGGAACTTATTAAAGGGTATCCCTATGCAATGAGCCCTTCTCCAAAACGAGAACATCAAAAATTTTCAGTAAAATTTTCTAGAGCAGTAGGTAATTTGCTTGAAGAATCTAAAAAAAATTGTAATTGTGAAGTTTATTATGAATTGGATTGGATTATATCAGAAGATACAGTGGTGTGCCCAGATGTGATGATAGTTTGTGGTAAATTTGAGGAAGAATTTTTGACTTTTCCTCCAACATTGATTCTTGAAATTTCTTCTCATTCAACTCGAATGAAAGATAGAAATACTAAGTTCAATTTATACGAAATGTGTGGCGTAAAATATTATATAATTTCAGACACCGAAAAAAAATCTGTAGAAGTGTTTGAACTATTTGATAATAAATATCGCCAAACAACTTCTACAGATTTTATCCTTACACAACACTGCACTTTACATATGAATGTGTTTAATTTGTGGGATTAATGCAATTTGGCGGTTACCAATTTCATAAACTCACTTCTTGTTTGGTGCTTTTCAAACTCACCACAAAATGCAGAAGTAGTAGTAGAAGAATTTTGTTTACCCACACCACGCATCATCATACACAAATGATTGGCTTCTATAACAACGGCAACTCCAAGTGGATTCAACGTTTCTTTTATTACATCCATTATTTGATGCGTTAATCTTTCTTGTACTTGTAATCTACGTGCGTACACATCTACCACACGAGCAATTTTGCTTAATCCTGTAATATATCCGTTTGGTATATAAGCTACATGTGCTTTGCCAAAAAATGGCAACATATGATGTTCACACATGCTATACAATTCTATATCTTTCACAATTACCATCTCACTCATATCTTCATGAAATTTTGCTGACTCTAAAATAGCCTTTGCATCTTGGCTGTAGCCTTGTGTAATAAATTGCATTGCTTTTGCTATACGCTCAGGTGTTTTTAATAAGCCTTCACGATCTGCATCTTCGCCCAATAATTTAATATTGTCTTTATAGTTTTTTGTTAATCCCTCTGTAATTTCTTGGTCGTAACTCTCTACTCTTTTATATGCCATGTTTATTTTTTTTTATTTTGATGCTGTCAGATTTAAATCTCTTCTCAACATTTTTTCGGGCTGTTCGTTGCAACCTGCCTGCCGGCAAAGGCAGGTCTTTTTGTTCGTTTCTCACAATCCGCCATTGATCGAATAATTGCTATCCCGCAGCTGTTCAACTTTAAATCTTTTTTCTCCAAAGGAGTCCTGCGGTCAACACTTACCAAAGCGGAAGTGATTTGTTATTATAATTTTATCAAACCATTGATAACAATCTACACTGGATACTCCACAAAATTTCGCTCTGTTTCGTATAGCCTCAACTTCAATGCCAATTTTTCATCTATTTCAGGTCTCAATAAATTAAAGATCGCAATTACTATGTTTTCGGCAGTTGGATTTATATTTTTAAATTCTACGCAATCTTCATTCAAATTTTTATGATCAAACCTGTCAACGATTTTTTCTTTGATGATATCACTCAGTTTTTTGGTATCCATAACATAACCAGTTTCTGTATCTGGTACACCTATTACTTGTACGGTTAAATCATAATTATGTCCGTGAAAATGCGGGTTATTACATTTGCCAAATACTTCTTTATTCTTTGCCTCATCCCAATTGGGGTTGTGCAAACGATGGGCTGCATTAAAATGCTCTTTTCTAAAAACGGAAACTCGATTCAATGATGTATTATTTTAATTATAGATTTCATTTAAAGTACGTGTTTTTTATATAGTCAGATTCTTACAACAAAAAACCAAACAATGAGGAATCAATTTTAACCGAAATACTCAACATATATCCTATCAGTTTCATACAATTTTAATGCATGTAATGTGACTGTATTAGGTAAATTGGGTAACAACTGGTTCCATATTCCAATAACTAAATTCTCAATAGAACATAATTTATCTTTCATAAAATTTACTTCTACATTTAGGTTTTTATGATCTAACAAATCGGTAACATGTTCTTTAATAATTGAACTTAATTTTTTTGCATCATACACAAATCCAGTCTCTTCATTTGGAGTGCCTTTTATAGTAACATGCAAATTGAAATTATGTCCATGCCAATTTTCATTGGCACACTTGCCAAAAATTTCTTCGTTTTTCTCTCGGCTCCAATTTGGGTTAAAAAGTTTGTGAGCGGCATTAAAATGCTCTATTCTTGTAATATATACCATTTTAAAATTCTAGATTTCTTTGCAAAGGTAGCAGCTAATATTAACAAAGTAAAACCCTAGTAATTAACTTTACCAAATGAATATTTTAGTAACTGCAGCCACCGAAATAGAAATAGCCCCATTTATAGCCCAAAATACGAATGTAGATGTGCTTATCACTGGTGTGGGTGCTCCTGCATGTATGTATGCGCTTACCAAGCAATTACAAAAAAATAAATACGATTATGCCTTGCAAGCTGGTATAGCGGGAACCTTCAAAAATATGTTTCCGTTAGGAGAAACTTTTGCAGTAAAATCGGATGTATTTGCAGATATTGGTATTCAAGAAAAGAACGATTTTTTTACGCTTTTCGAAAAGGAATTTATGGATGCAGATAAACTGCCATACTCAAAAGGACGTTTGTTAAATGCGGGGATTAACAATTTTTCTTTGCCTTTTGTACAAGCCATCACTGTAAATACTGTTTCAGATAATTTTGAGCAAACGGAATTGTTTAGAAAAAAATATGATGCCGATATTGAAAGTATGGAAGGAGCCGCTTTTCATTATGTGTGTATACAAGAAAATATACCTTTTTTACAACTAAGGAGCATTAGTAATTTTGTAGGAGAGCGTATTAAAACAAATTGGAAAATGAAAGAAGCCATTGAAAGCCTAAATAAAAATTTAAGCAAAGTTGTAATGGCATTAAAATAAGTCCAAAAAAATTGTAACGCACAACCCTAAAACCCACAACCCGTAACCCGTAACCCGCAACCCTACAACCCGCAACCCGTAACCCGTAACCCACAACCCCTAACCCAGCCATGCACAAACAAATAATCCCAATCGGTTTTTCCCCTTGCCCAAATGATACTTTTATTTTTGATGCATTGGTAAACCAAAAGATAGATACAGGAAACTTACATTTTGAGCCAGTGCTGGAAGATGTGCAAACCCTTAACAAATGGGCTATTGAAGGAAAATTGATGGTTACAAAATTAAGTTATGCTGTACTTCCATTGGTTTTAGATACCTACCATTTATTGAACAGTGGTAGTGCGCTGGGAAGGGGAGTAGGTCCCTTATTAATTGCAAATTTTGATGTAGGAATTACAAAAGTAGAAGATTGTTTGATTGCTATTCCCGGAGAAAATACAACAGCACATTTATTGTTTTCGTTGGCTTATCCAATAGCAAAGAATAAAATATTTTTGAGGTACGATGAAATAGAAAATTTTGTCTTAGAGGGGAAAGGGCTCGGCGTAATTATTCATGAGAATAGATTTACTTATGCAGAAAAAGGACTAATAAAAATAATGGATTTGGGTGATTATTGGGAAAAGAAAACTGGCTTTGCCATTCCCCTTGGTGGTATTGTGGTAAAGAAAACGGTACAACCAATCATACAAAAACAAATTGAGTTGCTAATACGGAAAAGCATTGAGTTTGCATTTTCCCATTATCCTGAACTGAACGATTACATACGTAGCCATGCGCAAGAAATGAGTGAAGAGGTAATGCGAAAGCATATTGAACTGTATGTAAATAATTATTCGTTGGATTTAGGGGAAGATGGAAGAGCCGCTGTAGAAAAGTTAATGGAAGTTTACAAGACAAAGAATAATTGACCACGGACCAAAGACGACAGACCAAAGACGATAGACCAAAGACGACAGACCAAAGACGACAGACCACGAGCCATAAATAATTTTAAACAAAGTTACTCTTGCCATCTGCAAACTGCCCATTGCCCACTTCTTGTTGCCTTTTGTTTATTGCCTTTTGCTTGTTGCCCATTGCCCACTGCAAACTGCCAACTGCAAACTGCCAACTGTCAACTGCTAGCTGCCAACCCTTCTTTATAAACTTTTAAACATCTATCTCTAGCAAACGTATGCTCTACAATTGGTTTCGGGTAGCTAAAGCCTTCAAATTCTGGAACCCATTTTCTGATATACTTTAATTCGGGGTCAAACTTTTTTGTTTGTAAGTATGGGTTGAATATTCGGAAATAGGGCGCTGCATCGCAACCACTACCTGCCGCCCATTGCCAGCCGCCGTTGTTGGCCGCGAAGTCAAAATCAAGTAATTTTTCAGCAAAATAGGCTTCGCCCCATCGCCAATCTATCAATAAATGTTTACAAAGAAAAGATGCTACAATCATACGCACCCTGTTGTGCATAAAGCCGGTTGTGTTTAACTCCCGCATACCTGCATCTACTATTGGGTAACCCGTTTGTCCATCGCACCATTTTTTGTAACCTTCTTCATCATCTTTCCACTTTATAAAATCATAAGCTGGTTTAAATGATTTGCCTAGTCCTACATGAGGAAAATGCCACACAATCGTTTGGTAAAAATCTCTCCATATCAATTCATTCAAAAATGTTTCGGATAAATTGCGAACATATTTTGCTAGCCTACGAATGCTTATGGTGCCAAATCGTAAATGCAAACCCAAGTGTGAAGTGCCTGGGATGCTTGGTATATCTCTCTGTATGTTGTATTTTTTTACAAGTTCAGCTTCCACCGTTTTTGCTGGAAAAGACATGCTTGTTTTTTGGAATCCCATTTTTTGTAATGATGGTATTTCTTCTGCTGTAGTTTGTAAAAAATTATTAAAGTAATTTTCTGTTTCGTATAACTTGAGATCATCTTCTTTTAGAGCAGCTTTCCATTTTCTGCTGTAGGGAGTAAAAACTGTATACGGTTTTCCATCATCTTTTACTATTTCTGCTTTTTCAAAAATTACATGGTCTTTGTAAGAAAGCAGTGTTGCATTATTTTTTTCTAATAAATTTTTTATAGCGTTATCTCTTTTCGTAGCATAAGGCTCATAATCGTTGTTGGTAAAAACTTTTTCTATTGTATATTTTGCCAGCAATGTTTTAAATGCCTCTACAGGCTTGCCATACATAATTTTCAATGTACTTCCTATTGCAATTAATTTCTCTTGCATTTCTAGCAAGCTATCGTGTATAAATTGTACCCGAGCATCTGCTTTGTTTTCTAGCTTATCTAAAATTTCGGTATCAAAGATGAAAATAGGCAGCACTGGGTTTTCGCCAGTAAGCGCATTGAAAAGACCAATATTGTCTTCTAACCTTAAATCTCTTCTAAACCAAAATACATTTATTTTCATATTTTTTATTTCAGGCAATCAAACAAAACAGGCCAAGAAACAAAGAGAAATGAAGCAACACAACTTCTAAGTTTGTGATTGGCTTTTTTAGCAAAATTCTATTTCTTTCCTCCTTAAATCCTCCGATATTTCCCAAATAATTTGATTGGTAAACTTTTTATCTTCTATACCAGCTACCCACCTAATGTTGTATATAGAATTGCTTAAGAATATTTCATCTGCTGCAATTAAATCTTCTTTTGTTACAATTGATTCATGTACGGTAAAACCCAATGTTCGTATTTTTTCTATTAAGTATTTTCTCATAACCCCCGCTACACAGCCTTGCGTGAGCGCAGGCGTATAAACGATTTTTTCTTTTATGTAAAAAACATTGGCTATTGTACTATCACAAATATTACCATTGCTGTTCACTATCAATGCATCGTTGCATTTTTTGGCTTTGGCATACAATGCACCCATAAAATAAGGTAAATAATTATTCGTTTTTAAATTACTAAATGCATCTATACTTTTTTTTGCTTCTTCATACAAACACAATTGTAACCCATTTGTATTAAGAGGCCCATTGTCTTCTGGTAATTTTATGGCTTCAATAATATAGTTTGCTGTATGATTTTTGGCGTCATATATACCACCATCACCTCTAATGATGGTAAGCCTTACCCTTGCAGCTTCTAGTTTGTTTTTGTGTACCAGTTTAGTAATTTCATTTTCCAATTTTTCTGGACTCAATAATTTGGGGATATCAAATTGTAGCATTTGCATTCCCTTCCATAACCTTGCAAAGTGCTCTTCTTTTAATATAAGGTTGCCATTTTTATATTTAATTGTTTCAAAAACCCCATCGCCATACCTTAACCCACGGTTTTGAGGGCCGATAATTAATTCATTTTCTGATAATATTTTCCCATTATAGTTAAAATGTTTCATCATATTATTAAAATAAAAAATCTTCCGCTAAAGGAAGATTATCGTACGTTTAAAGCTAAAAATTTGATTTTATAATTCTTCAATAATTTTATGCTTTACAGCATACAAAATTAAACCTGCAGTTGTTTTTGCACCAGTTTTCACTTTCAATTTATCTCTTAATGCTTCCACTGTACGAGGGCTCAATTCTACTATGTCGGCAATCTCTTTGGTGCTTTTTTCCTCACACATCAACCGCAATATCATGGTTTCTTTATCATTTAAATGCGCATCTATATTACCAAGCAATTGAGGGGGCAATTGTACATTGCGTTGCTTCAAATTGGTAAGCAAAGCTTGGTTAGTCATCGCATTAAAATAATATTCATCGTTGTGACAAGTTTTTATAGCCTCATATATTATTTCGCTGTCACTTGTTTTAGAAAGGTAACTGTTTGCCCCAATTTCCATCAATTTGGTAATCATGCTATGGTCATCCATCATTGTGAGCATAATTATTTTTGCATTTGGGCATATTTTCTTTACTTCAGGCAATGCTTGTATGCCATCCATTATAGGCATTTGGATATCAAGAAGAATTACATCTGCAGGAATTGTTTTTAGCAAATTGATAAGATGCATTCCATTGTCTGCTTCTGCAATAATTTGAATATCTTTTTTCTGGCTTAAAGCGGCTTTTACGCCTGCTCTATACAATACATGGTCATCTGCAATAATTACCTTTATTGTCTCAGTTGTTTGTTGTGTCATAATTTAAGACAGTAAATGTAAACTTTTTTTTATTAGTATTTTTACGATTTTTGTAAAATCGTTGTTTAATACAATAAGTTTAATCTAACGCAACAATAAAAACGAGCCTTGTTTCTGTATTATTTCGCCCAAATCGCAAATGGCTTCCATTACAAACATATAAGCACCAGGGGTTTGGTCAATTCCATTGCGCCTGCCATCCCATCCAACATTCTTGTCATTGGGTATAAAATTTTTCGCATCGTACATCAGTTGGCCATACCTATTAAAAACGGCAAATTTTGTGATAGATTTTATCCCCCTTGTTATAGGAGCGTAAACATCATTTATTCTATCTCTATTTGGTGAAAAAGCCGATGGTAATAGCAAGTTTGCATATTTACATTCTACAAAAATGCTGATATCGTCTTTTGCTACACAGCCACTATCACTTGTTACTTTGATATTATATGTAATAGCATCTAGCGCAGTGCCACTGGGTGTTTGACAAGTAGAACAATTTAAGGCTTCAGCAGGAGACCACTCATAAGAAATTACATTGCTACTATAAATAGGCGATAGTGTAAATGGACTGTTGTAAGGTAAAACTCTATCTGGCCCGGCATTTACTTGTGGCAGCGATTTTACTATTACATCTACAGTAGTGCTGCTATTAAAACAACCGGCAGAATCAGCCAATAAGGCCGTATAGGTGGTATTTATTGGGGGAAATACCAACGGATTATAAATGGTACTGTTGGAAATATCAGTTGTAGGCGACCAAGTGATGGTTTTTCCTATTGGCACTGCATTTATGCGTACACTATCATATAGGCATACATAAACAGGACTAGCTATTGCAGAGGCTATAAATGGCGTGTATACGGTTAATAATGTACTGTCTGTTACTGTGCAGTTTAGGCTATTGGTAGCAGTGGCATAAAATAAAGTGGTAATGTTTGGGTTAGCAATTACCGTATCGCAAGTGGTACAAGAAACCAATGCCGCTGGCGACCACAAAAGCGTATCACTGTGAAATGCAATTAAGGTATCTAATTGCCCTTGGCACAACGTATCATTACGTGGGAAAATTCGCAAAAAAGGTATGGGTTTCACAACAACCGATTTTATCAAACTATCTATACAGCCGTTTTTATCGTGAGCAAATAATTTAATTGTATAGGTTCCTGCACCAGTATAGCGAATAGTAGGAGGTTGGTAAATGGTATCGTTTGTATTCGTTATTCCATAATTCCAATACCAACGTTTTACAGTATCGGCGGCGAGGTAGGCGTTGGAAGTATTGATAATAGTATAATTTGTATTGGCACAAATAGGAGTGGGGGCGGTAAAACTTAAGTTTGGTCCTCTTACAGCTATCGGATGGTTTAGGGTAATTGTATCGCCACAATATTGGCTCCCATTGTTTATAACTACATAATTATTAGAAAAATTACCAAAAACAGATGCAATTGTGTTGTAAGGATTGCTGTTATTGGAAGCTTGTGTAAGGCCCACTACATTCCAATTGTAAGAGGCGCCTGCATTGCTGGTATTATTTTGAATGGTAAAAGTGGTATTGTTATTTCTACATAAAAAAGTATCTGGATTTATCAAGCTAGGGCTAGCTGTAAAAATAGTTGCACTAGTTGCATCCGTGCAGCCTGTAAGATTATCAGTTATGGTGAGGGTAGTGTTGAATGTGCCAGCATTAGGAAATGTATGTGTAACATTTGTTGTACTAGCGGTAGGGCTTCCATCACCAAAATTCCACAGAACGGCAGATTGATTTCCAAGTGAGGTATTGGTAAATGAAAATGTTTTTTTATTGGTACATGTGTTGCTGTAGGTGAAACATGCAATTACACCTACTATGTTTATTTGAAAACTAATGGGAGTACCTGCACAGCCGTTGAAGTACGGGGTTGCAGTAACTGTTTTAGGGCCTAGCGTAAGATATTTGTGCTGGGTAATTGTATCTGTTATCGTTTCTGTAATACCATCGCCATAATCCCAAAAATAGGTATTGGCTGTATTGGCTTTAGAAATAAATACAGCGGTTTCGGAACCACAGTAAATAAGTTTTCTGGGGTATGCAATATGATTGGTAGGTGGGGTACCAAATGCAATTGTTTGATAATTGAATGTATTTGTACAGCCTTCATTGGTTGTAATACTAACACTAGGATTGTAAGAGCCTACTACATTGTAAGTATGTGTTCCAATATTGGATAAAGGGCTTCCATCTCCAAAATTCCAAGTGTAATTGGTAACGGAGCCTCCAATAGGCACCGTTACATTTGCAATAAAGTTTACATTGGCTGGTATGCAACCACTTATTGGAGATACGCTACCAGCTATGGGCGGGTTTTGCACAGTAATAGTAATAAAGCTAGTAGAAAAGCAACCGGCAGCATCTGTAGCTTTTACAGATGCAGAAAAAGCTCCAAAGCCAGCATAGGTATGGCTAATGGTAGGGCTTGTATTGCTGGTGGTTGCACCATCGCCAAAATTCCAATCGTAGCTTACAATAGATCCCGTAGAGGAAAGCGTAAAAGCTACCATGCCAGGAAGGCAAATATAATTTCTATCTACCGTCAATGAACTGGTTATACTTGGATTAATAACAATTGTTTGCGAAGTCTCAATAGCTTCGGTACCAAAGATGGCTACAAGCTTTACTGTGTAAGTACCAGCAGTTGAATAAACAATGCTGGGGTTTGCATCGTTGCTAAACTGCCCGTTGCCAAAGCTCCATGTAAAGCCTATTGGAGAACCCGTACAAGTTTGTGTGAAATTAATGGTACTGGGGCTACAATATAGCCCATTGGTACTTTGGTATGTAAACGAAGCTGTTTGCCCTTGTGAAAGTGCTGGAAGGATGAAAATTAAAAAAGCGAATACAAATTTGGGCATAACTTAATTTCTGAATACAAAGGTAAAAAAGTTACTATTCAAAGACCGTGCTACAAATTGGGGAGGGGGTGTTTTTTGGGAGTTGGTATTGAAAAAAAATTGTAAGAATTAGTGGTATGGGGTCGTTAATTTTTATTTAGCATAGAAATTTTTGGGGTTTGCGATGGTGGTGTTTATTAGTACTAAACTTCATTCGGGAACTGAACTTCCATCTTGCACAAATGTGTCTGCGAAGCACGGACCCCCCGCTATCTCAAACACCTTGTTATCGGCTGCCTTTCTGTTCATCCGAAGATGTGTCGTGTCAAGTTTTTTATAAAAGAGGGGCAAAGAGGGGATTCGAACCCCTATCTCCGCTGGAAGCGTTATTCTACATTGAAATACTCGCCCCATTTTATATTGTTATGTTATTGAAGGCAACTTTTTGTTTTTTCCCGATTTTGTGTATCCATTCATTATTGCTCCACTTCTTTGCTCTCTCAATTAATTTTTTGTCTTTAGTATTGTTTGAGAGTTCAATAAGATTTCTTAAAACATCATTTGGTATTTTAGTTTTATATCGAACACAAAGCAAAGCTAGTAAGTCGTGTAATCTGTATTTTGGTGAATAATTGTCAATACCTTGTTTTATTGAGTAAATAAGTATATCAACTGCTACAGTGAAATTACCTAATTGAATACTTTCAATTGCTAAGCTTTCTGAATGCCAAGTTGAATGTCTAATCGGCATTCGTGGTTTTTCATGATTCGTTTTTAGAGAAGCAATTTCGTTGTATGTTTCAATATGACTACTAAATTTATCTAACTCATTACTGCTTGAAATTGTATGTAGGGTCTGAGAAAATCCCTTACTATTGATGTAATGAACAATGTTTGACTTTTTATTTTTTACCAATGAGGATTTAAAGTTAGGAATCAAAAATTCTAATTTTATTTTGTTTATTCTAAATCTGGGAACTCTATTATGAATATACTTTGGAAGAACATAAGCAAACTTAGCAAACGCAATTGAAAATACTGTAAAAGAAGAAAGAGCGATAAAGTCTTTTCTTGAAAAGGAGTTGGGGTTTTTCTCATAGTTAAAATTGTCTTCAATTTTGAAAGGGAGCAACCAGTATAAAACAACCATTACAAGTGACAAAACAGAAACAGCACTTACAATGAAATTCAGATTAATCTTACTGCTATTGACTATGAAAGTGATTAAGCATATTCTAGACTGAAGAATAATCAAAAGGGTCAAAACGATGAAACTAAAAAATCTTAAATAGCCATGAGTAAACCCCCATCCAAAAATTGTTTTAATTTCTGAAGGAGTTATATCACTTGTTCCTTTGCTTGGCAATGGCACTAACCAAAACGGAGGCTTCAAATTAAAATCCTGATACTTGTTTATTTTAAGGGTAGGTTCAATTTTATAAATTCTAATTGCTTTTGAAACATACTTTAAACAGATTCTTCTTGTTAAGAAAAGATAAAAGCATAATGCAAGAATTAATAGATTTAGAATTACAGGTCCATTTTTAGTGTCGTTACAGATGTAAAATGTAAACTCAATTAAAGATTGTAAGTCGTGAACCTTTATAGCTTTAGTGTAAAAGTTCTCATCCTTATTTTTCACTAAGGTGTCTTTTTTAGCTTTTACTTCCTGAACATCTTCTCTTAAAGGTTGGACAATTTTAAGATAGGCAGATGAGTCACCTTTCAAGTCTTGTATTTTAACTTCTGAAATTTTCTCGTTGATGTTGCTAATTTCATTATTGTAGTCATTGTATTGTTCCTGAAACTCCTCCTTTGATAGTCGGAATTTGCTGAAATTATGCTCAACAATGAAAACCCAATTTGCAACAATTATAAGCATACCAATTATCACAACCCAGTTAGTCCTCTCTGTGAGTTTTAAATACCTCTCAAAGTATTTGTCCGCTATGTCTTTTGGTTCAATCAATGTTTTGTCTGTTTCATTTTAGCACTACTGTTCATTCGGGTTGTTAAGGTTGCCGATAACATCTGTACTACCGCTAATATACGATATTTTTATAATTTGATATTTTTTTAATGCGATAATCCTCATTTTATTAGCAAAAAAAGCGCCGACACCTGGAAAAGGAATAATACAAATTCATGTAAAATTAATTTTGCATTAGGTCATTGAATGGGATTTGATGCCTTGATGTATTATTGCCATAATATTCCCTATTATTTATTTGTGGATTATGTGAATTACCCGCCCTGTATGGATCCCTACAAGGAAGATTGAATAAGTGCTTTTTTTTGAGTAGGGATTGGTGCAAGTGTAATATTCATTGAATATCTAGCCCCACATACTGTAATACTTTTGATGGCTGAAGTGTCTCAGCTTTTTGACTTAAGAAATTCAAGAATGTTTGTTTCGGACTTCTGTTGTATTAGAATGTAACATTCGATTTCTTCAATTTCGGTGTTTATTTTTTTTACAAAAATTTCTATTCGAGGTAAAATAATATCATTTATAAAGTCGTCGTCTTCTGAAAAAATTCTTTTGTCTTTAGTTCTTTTCTTCCACTTATTCTTTTCTAAGTTTACTCTAATTTCTAGCTGCTTTGTTTCTTTTGTGTCATCACTATCAATATTAAAAATTTCTATTTCTTCATTTCTGGGATTAGTTTCGTCATAAAGTTTATTTAGCTCTTGGTCAACTTGCGAAACAGTATTTATATACTTTTCAATGTATCCTGATTTTTTCTTAAAATAGCCTCTTGTTAAAATGCTATCCCCTTCATACGTATAGCCAAAATATTCCAGATAGTTTAATATTCTTGTATCCCTATCAGCTAAGTCAAATTCAGCTTTCAAACCTTGTAAAATCGGAAGCCTAAAATTGATAAGTAGATTATAAGTGTCCATATCCTCCAAAAAGGTGAGAAGACTTATTAGATAAGGATGATTACCTGAGGAAATATATTTTTCAATTAGTAGACTGTAAAACTTTTCATTTTCTACTGCTTTTAAATTCTTAATAAATTTAGCGACATAAAATTCTTGAATTGTTCTGTGTGCAAATGAATAGTACCCTCCATCATCAATCCATAAAGAAACTCCAAGTGATAGATCTCTAATGTAATCTTTGTTTTCAAATCTGTATTTTAAAAAAGTCGGAAGTTCTTTAATTTCTTTAAGCTTATCAAGGACATAATCTGTATCCCATTCATATTTATTATCAAAAAAGGAAAATAAACAAAAGATTGATAGAATTTCCTCTATAGGTTCTTGTGTCATTTTGGAATACCTTTCTCTATCAAATCCCATTTTTGATTTGCTATCATGCTCGGAAAATAGTGCGTTTATTACTCTTTGATAAAAAATATGTTTTTTCGCTGGCAATAGAGAGTTTGTTTGAAAAGTATGGATGTACAAGGATAGTATCAATGGATTGGAGAGAAAGCTAAAAATATATGTTTGATTTCCGGATTTTACCGAGTCTACGATTCTATCTGTTAATTCATCTTCACCACTAAGTTGTTTTTTTATAAAACCAGAAATATCCTGTATTGTATTTAGTTTTCCAATTCTGTATGTATGAAATAGAGGCAAATACTCTGCATCAGCCTTAGGGCGAGAAGTAATTATATATTTATTTTTAATAAATCTATTAACAAAGCCATTAATATTTTTAATTGCATTTATTTTAACTATGCTATTCAATTCGTCAAACCCGTCTAAGAAGAAAATAAATTTTCCTTTTCGTAATAATTTTTTTACTAATTCTGAGTCTACAACTATGTCTTCCTCTAACAAAGTTTCGAGTATATATTGCTCCAAATTTCCTTTATTATCGTTGAGATGGCGTAGCTCAACAAGTATTGGGATTCCAAATTTTGTATTTATTGAATTAAGAAAAAGATGCTTAATTAAAGTGCTCTTACCACTACCTGCATCTCCAATTATTGATACACAATTAACATTAGGAGAAAATATGCTTGAAATTGTCAGGGTCTGTTTAAAAACAGTCGGAGTTTGAAAGATTCTTAAATGGTAATAGACGTCATATAAATATTTAGGAGTATTACCGTGAAGCAAAGTTTTTATATGACAATACCTTGTTTGGTGCTTTTCCAAATATCTTTTTAATCCTAAATTTAGGAACTGTTTCCCCTGTGTAAATATTTCTCCAAATAACTCTCTGGCATCTTGCGTATAGACATTGATAAACGATTCGAGAGCCGTTTTTAGAATTTCATTTTCCATTTTTTTACTGGTTTTATGTGGTTCATTTTAAGCGGAGTATTAATTAGCATTTTAGCCAATAAATGCATTAGCACTAATGTACGCTACATTAACAAATTTGATATTTTTTTGATAGACTAATTTTCACCATATTGATAAAAAAATGCTATGCCATGGAGTAGCGCCAATACAACTTAACGTAAAATTAATTTATTAGTAGGGTTTTGAATATTGTAGCATCAAAACAACTTAGGATAAAATTAATTTTGCATTAGGGCCTTGAATGGGATTTGATGCCTTGATATATTATTGCCATAATATTCTTTATTATTTATTTGTGGATTACGTGAACTACCCGCCTAAGGGGATCTCTACAAGGATACTCATGTTGTGCGTTCGGCATTATTGTTTGCGGAAAGTTAATTTCTTATTAGTTGTTTTAATATTGAGTATTCCTCCAATTTCAAAAGTATATTCTTGTGAAGAACAAATATTATCGACAAACAATATTCCCCAAGAGGTTTCAGCAACTTTTGTCATTGATAGAACGGGTATTGTTATTGTTTGATTTGCTCCTGTTGAATAGCCATTTTTCCATATGTCATTTGTTGGTGTATTTCCAATAAAAGTCCCACTAGTTAAGCTTGTGGAGGAAAATAGTAGGTCAACGTCATTTTGAATTGAAGCTGATTTGGTTGTTATAAAACCAGATGCATTGTCCTTAACAGTTATCATTCTCCATTTTCTGTCTAACGATGTAGGAGCTGGCTCCGAAGAATCTGATTTTTTGCAACCAAACTGTATCAAGCTAAGTATCACAGCAAAAAAAAGTATTTGTTTCATATAAAGTCGTTTTTATAACTGACAATTTTTAGTGTCGAAATGTTGCATATGCTGACGCACAACTTCTGTGTTAACACTAATATACCCTACTTTTTTCATTTAATACTTTTAAAATACGATAATCCTCTTATTAGCAAAAAAAACGCCGAAGCCGTTTAGTAGCAACAATACAACTTAGCGTAAAATTAATTTAGCAATAGGGCTTTGAATAATGTAGCGGCAAAACAACTTAGTATAAAATTAATTTTGCATTAAGGCATTGATTGGGATTTGATGCCTTGATATATTATTGCCATAATATGCTCTATTATTTATTTGTGGATTATGTGAACTACCCGCCCTGTAGGTACCCCTTCAAGGAAGGGAGAATGAATATGTGTCTTTCGAAAACGAAAAGGATTGGCGTTGTTGGGGAATTATGATTCCATTAGCAGATAACCGAAGTTGATAATTGCACTATTGAAATTATAGCTTTTAATAACCCAATCTCTGTAAAAGTCATAATAATTTAATTTTTGTTCATTGTGTAATTAAAAGAAAATTGATAAATGGGAAGTCCATATTCAATTTCAGGTGCCTTTGTGTATTTATAATAAATTGCTTTTATGTTTACTAGATTGTTAATTTCTATTCCAAAACCAATTGAATAACCCGTGTAGATTCCATTAGTTTCAATGTCACCTAAAAATTCTTTTATTTGCTTAGGATTTGTATAGCAAAAATGATAACGTGCGGCCATCCAAAATATACCAACATTTTTTGAGTTTGTTCTTTCCCAAGCACCCGTTTGGAAATAGAAACCTGCTGATGCAAAACCGTTTAAAAAGTTTGTAGGTTTTCCTGTTTGTGGATTTGTTATTTGTCCAATTCTAATTCCATTGAGTAATCGCTCCCCAAACTGATATAAAAAACCTGACTTTGTTATGCCCTCATAAATCTTAAAATATTTTATATCTTCCACACTCACATTAATTAAACCACTTAAAGGATTAATATATTGGTTTACTAAATGGTCATTGCTTTTAACAAGTTGCCCTGCGTTTGTTTGATTTTGAAAATTATTACTACTCACACCGCCATAAAAGGAGAGAGGAATTGCAAACTTCCCTTGCTCACCAATAAATAACCTAATTAAACGGGCAGATGCGTTTACTTGCCCGTTGTTTACAATATCTATAAAACCCGAATTAAATATTTCAGGTTTATGATAAGTATTTTTTGTAGAATCAGAAATTAAAGTACTATTAAAACTTTTCACTTGACATTTAACTTGACAGGAGTGAACTATGCAAATAGCAATCCAAATTAAAAACATTTTCATGTAATAATTTTTATGGCCTCATTATTAAATATTTTTATAGAACATAAACATAATCCAATAAGTTATTTTATGCATCATTTAAAAAGTTGAAATTGTAAATGAGTAAATAAAAATATACAAACTAATTACGAAGACTGTTTTTTAGTTCTAAGTTTATTGAATAAGTAAACACTCAATATATAAATTGGTAAAAAAACCAATTGGGTGATTAAAAACCTACTCAAGGTGGAACTATTACTTTTAATTATTTCATCTGTTGAGTCAGCAATATAACTTAATTGGGTTGGAATATTAACGAGAAAATGTATAATTACAGAAACTAATAAACACCTAAATTTCAAGGCTGCTAAAAATAAGATTGCTCCTGTAAAAAATGCAAATATTACCTGGTTAATCACACTTAACATAGAGCCATACTGTAAATTCCCAAAATGTGCAACAGCAAAAACGAAACTTGTCATTATGCAGAGTGCCGTCGGAGAAACATATTTTTCACTTAAATAGTTGACACAAAAAAATCTGAATATAAACTCTTCTGCCCCTGCTCCAAATAGAGTACCTGAAATAACAATAAAAATAGCTGTAAACGAAGCTTGTAAATAAATAAACTTGAAACTTATTAGAAATATGTAAAGTGGGAATAACAAAAATATTAAAATATCTGGAAAAATTCTTTTATCTTTTGTAAAAAAGGGAATAACAATTTTTAAACTTAGCATTTGATTAATCCTGTATGCAGCAAAAATTGTAATTGTACTAAATAGCACTTTTATAATGTTGTCATGGATTATTTTAGAATTATAAAAGTATGTTTTAGCTTTAAATAGAGCTATTAATGTAATTATTAAAAATAAAAAAAATGCTAAAAAATATTTTTTTTTTGTAATCTGATATTTGAATAGTTCAATCATATAAATAATATATTTAAAGAATAAATAAGAAGTCTCTTTATTAAAAAATGGCTTTTAGATTTGAATAAACGACCTTCCCTTTCCGATAGGGATCCGAAAAGAAAGAGGCTGCCTCGTACTTATCAGACAGCCTCAATTCATTTTAGGTACTAACACTAATTGAACATTTACCAACTAATACTAATTGAACATTTACCAATTTTAAAACACCAATTTAGATTTTGTCCCCAACCAAAATTACAGGCTCTACAATGGCACTCTGCGCATGTACAACCAATTATGTCACATTCAATTCCAATACCTAATTTTCCATTATTCTCATTAGAAAACATTGATTGTAGTTCAGATTTATGCTTAAAATGTGAGTCATAGTGAATATCGGTAGTAATTTTTAAAACTCCATTATCATCAAATGATAAAATCTTATCTGTTGGGATATTATAACTATCTGTTGATGTGTAAATACCATCATTTGCTTTTTCATCATTTAGTGTTCCGTTATCTACGAAAACAATTTCATCTATACTAAAGGAATTAACATTGGAATTATCTTTGGTTTTAAAATCAACACCTATTACTTGCTTAACATATTTTTCCGAGCTAATTTTTTTTGCTTGAGTTTGTAAAATCGCAAAATTTTCACTTATGTAATTGGATTCTTGGGCAAGAAGTGTAAATGCGGAACTAAACAGTAATACGAACAATACAATCTTTTTCATAAAAAACTTTTAAGAATTCAAACCTTCAGAAAAAACCGACGCTGTGGAATAAATAACTAAATATATAATTATTTCCGTCAACAAAAAAAGCTTTCATTTTCTATGACCTAGCAATTTATGGCAAAGCTGTCAGAAATTATTTAAGCCCGTCGAAATTTGTACTCCTCCATATTTTCTTTGTTCTTTTTTGTAAGGGCTTTTATATGTACCTGTATAGAACTATAGAATTTTGTGGTGCTGTACCATTCCAACTTTTTTTGTTGGTACAAACCTCCTACAGATTATAAGCAAATACAAAAGGAAAACAACTTTATACATTGTTGTTTTCCTTTTTAGAAAAGGGGGATTTAGTCATTATTTTTTGTGTTAAATATTTTTAATAAGGTTCGGTAGATTCATACAACATTGCACTGGCTAATACACTATTTATACAAGCTGGTATTGAGCCAGCATTGTGCTTTTCTACCAAGCTGTAGCAACCGTTCCCAAGCAAATAGCTTGATACCTAAATAACTTAAATTTACCAATACGCTCGTTTGTGATGTTAATTTTTTTTTGCCAATAGTACACACTGTATCTGGCAATAGAACAAGCTTGTAGGATTATCTTTCTTTCAGCAGCATTTATCCATTTATCTTTTTGTATATTTTTTTCAATAGCTACATTGGCTTTTTTGATGGAACAATATGACTTACTGTTTTCTGATAAACCTTTAATGATACCCAACAACTTTGCTGCATAAAATTGAATGGATGCCGCATCAATTCTTGACTTTACTATGTTTGAATAGTTGTTGCCAGCATCTAGGATAATATTGTTTATTTCAGTATCTAAGTTTATTTTTAATAATATTGAATTTAAATAGCCGTTTCAATAATTTACTACCAATTTATATTTACCTCTGCATGGATTCCTCAAAGTAGTTTCTTCTATGAAAAGTCAAGAAAATACTTTACCGATTGGTATTAAAATAACAATTTAAAATACTTTCGGTGATTCACTTTTATTTATTAACAAAACTTAAAATTGTAAACGTATTATTTTTTCTGTGGCGGCTTTAGTCTTACACCATATACCCAAAGAATTCCAACCGCACATCCTTCAATAAATAGTAAAGAACTAATTTCTCTATTAAAAAATAAATGAAATAAGATTGTGTAAAGTATTCCAAAAGCTAGTGCAAATTTGGCTCTATAAAAGTGTCTGTTCATTTTTTTATTAGTTTCTAAACCAATGAGATAATAGTGCAGTGCAAGCAGCCAGCCCCGAACTTCTAATCCCACCAACTGCACCTCCAACAAAAAAGCCAGCAGCCACTCCTGCTACTGTTCCAATGCCAGGTAGTGCAACTGTACCGCCAGTTGCTCCAGCATAAGCACCCATTACTGCTCCAGCAGCACCCCCAACCATATCTGCAGCAATTATAGTTTGTCCAGGATGCTGCCTACTGGCAGTTGAGATATCTTGACTTATGGCGTTCCATTTTCCCATATTTTCGTTCCAGTATTTTACAGAGGACTTTCCCGTATAAACTAACATAATTAAAGCAATCTTTTCTTGTTCGGAATTTAAAGTAGAGATTTTTGATTTTACAAAAGAGTCATAAAAATTATAGTCTTTATTTTTTGATTCATCAATTACAAATTTTTGAAATTCTGATAAAAGCATTTTAAAATTATCACTAAATATTAGTCTAGTCTCATTTGTAATTGTTTCGAAAAATGGAATTGAAGTAATATCAGATGAAAATATTGCAGTTTGTTTGCTGTAAATTTGGCTTAAAATAATCCCGTTAACTTCATATTCTTTCACAATATAATCATCAATGACTTTTTCTAGTTCACTTGTAGATATTTTAAAGTCACTATTGGTTTGTATTGATTTTTGAAAAAATGAAAATATGAAGTCTAACCCTTTGCCATGCACATCTTCAATCTTAGAATATATTGATATCAATTCTTCATCGGATTTAATATTATTCACAAATAAAAAATTATCATAATTAATTTTAGTTTGATAAGCTTTGTTATTTGAGAAGGCACTGCTAAAAAAAGTAATGGTTAAAAAACTTGATAAAAAAATTCTTTTCATAAAAATAAGTATAAATGTTGAAGAAGTTTATAAGCTTCATACGTAGTTCAACTCTACGTTCTACCATTTCAGAAAAATCCGACGCTGTGGAATAAATAATTAAATCTATAATTATTTCCGTCAACAAAAAAGCTTTCATTTTTTATGAACCTAGCTATTTAAGGCAAAGCTGTCAGAAATTATTCAAGCCTGTGGAAATTTGTACTCCTCCATATTTTCTTTGTTCTTTTTGTAAGGTTTTTTATATGTGCCTATATAGAACGGTGGAATTTTGTGGTGCTGTACCATTCCAACTTTTTTGTTGGTACAAAACTCATACAGATTATAAGGAAATACAAAAGGAAAACAACTTTGTACATTGTTGTTTTCCTTTAAAATAAATGTTGTGAAAATAGATTTGCTCAGTGAATTCCTCGTGCATATCAACGAAATGTAAGAATGAAAAGTTGATAAAAATGTAAGCAAAGAAACAACCTTTGGATAGTGATTTCTTTCCTCAATTTTTACAAAAAAAATTATTATTAAATTTATTCGGAATTATTAGAAAGATGATTTTATTTTTTCAGCAAATTTTAGCTTTGACAACAGGTATTATGATCAAACTTTTAAAACTTTATCAGATTTTATATAAATAATTGTGTTGAATAAGTAATCGGATAGTAATGTTTGTTTATTAAAAAGTATAAAATAAATAACAGTAAGCGGTATTGTAATAAAAATAAAATATTTGAAAAATATTCTTAACAGTACCTGCTTTATTGTATAATTTTGGATGATGCCAATTTTTAAAATGTATTTTCCTACAGAAAAAATCTTAGTATAGTTTTCTAAAATAATAAAGTATAATAAAAATACAAAACTTTCAACAATGCTGTTTTGAGTAATTTTTAGACCGAAATTGCAATGAAGAATGTTTACAATAGAAGTATCGGTAAAGTCAATATTAGTTATTTGAAAGCGACTGTTTATGAATTTACTTATTATATTGATGGTACAAATGTCAATCAAAAAAGCTATCCCTCTTTTGCAGATTATCGAAAGTTTCATAGTTGTATTTATTTACTAGTTTTAGTGAATTCGATATTTATTAATTGCCAACCTTTAGCAGTTTTATCTATTACATAATCCTTTGGGGTTACAATATATGTTTCCCCGTCTTTTACAAAAGGTTCACAATCTTTTATAATGAAAGTATTTATTTGATTAATATCTAGTTTGTTTTTAATAGCCAAATCTGAAATTATTGTTTCCAAAGTCTCGGTAGTTCCGTTTGCTTTAGATACTGGAGTAGACCAAGTTGTAGTATTGCAATAAGGTGTTCCATAAACAACTCGCCCGCAGCAAGTTCTTACATGAAGAATTGTTTCAGTACATAATGTTCCCAAAAAATAACTTATACATCCACCAAAAGTCGCATTTACACAATATTCGCCAGTATTACTCAATTTGTCTTCTATTTTTTGTGCAAAATTTTGTTTCGCAAAGAAAGTCATTATGAAGAAAAAAAATAGTTTTCTCATTTTATTAGGCATTAATGATTAATTTAATTTCACAGTCCAACCCTGTGTCTTACCTAGCTATTTAAGGCAAAGCTGTCAGAAATTATTCAAGCCCGTTGAAATTTGTACTCCTCTATGTTTTCTTTGTTCTTTTTGTAAGGGTTTTTATATGTGCCTATATAGAACCGTAGAATTTTGTGGTGCTGTACTGTTCCAACTTTTTTGTTGGTACAAACCTCCTACAGATTATAAGCAAATACAAAAGGAAAACAACTTTATACATTGTTGTTTTCCTTTTTAGAAAAGGGGTATTTAGTCATTATTTTTTGTGTTAAATATTTTTTAATATGGTTCGGTAGATTCATACAACATTGCACTGGCTAATGCACTATTTATACAAGCTGGTATTGAGCCAGCATTGTGCTTTTCTACCAAAGCAATAACAACCGTTCCCAAGCAAATTGCTTGATACCTAAATAACTTGAATTTGCCAATGGGCTCGTTTGTAATGGCAATTTTTTTTTGCCAATAGTACACACTGTATCTGGCAATTGAACAAGCTTGTAAGGTTATCTTTCTTTCAGTAGCATTTATCCATTTATCTTTTTGTATATTTTTTTCAATAGCTACAATGGCTTTTTTGATGGAACAATATGACTTACTGTTTTCTGATAAACCTTTAATGATACCCAACAATTTTGCTGCATAAAATTGAATGGATGCAGCATCAATTCTTGCCTTTTTTATGTTTGAATAGTCATTGCTGGCATCTAGGATAATATTGTTTATGTCAGTTTTGGAGGACTCGATTAATTGCATTATAGAATCTCTATTGCTAAAAGTTGAATAAAAATATTTTAATAGCATCATATTGTAATTGCCCAATGAATCATTTCCCATATGTTTTTCCAGCAACTGCATACATTCGTAATATAGTATACCTGTAGCGTCGAAAACATTTTCTTTATTTGCTGGTACATGACAATCGTCTTTGCTGGTTATGCTTTGTTGTTCTATTAACCTTTGCGCCGATTGCTCATAAAAGGGCATTTGTACAGTTGGGATTGTAAACCACCATATACATATGCTTATGGTATATTTTGCAGGCATTTCACAAAACTCAAACAGTTGCCAATTACTAAAAAGAGAAAAACAACATAATTTTATGTGGTTTTACACTTTTTTAATTGGGTATTTTGTATTTATTTTAGTTGTAATTATGGGAGATACTATTATAAAAAGCTTTCATTGGATGCAATTCTCGATTTTTATTGTAGAGTTAATTCTTGCAATTAGAATTAGTAAAAATGAAAACGTTTTACCCATAATGAGAACATTCTATTGGTATCCAATAATAGGAATTTTTGTTACATTCATAATAGTGTTTCAATACTATAATAAAGTTTTTTCTGATGTAGCATTTCGTGTAAATATATTCTCATTGTTATTTCATTACTTATTCCTTAGTTATTTCATTTTAAATTCAATTCATAAAATGAAATATTTCAAAATTATTATTTGGATTCTTTTTTTGTGTATAGCAATTTTAATAACGAATAATATTTTAAATAAGCATTTAGATTCGGTAGCTTTTACAAATGGGTGCTTATTCTTTTTTTCGCTTTTTTATTTTTTTTTCAATTTACAAAGGGGATATTAATGGGTCATTGTTAAAGAACCCTATTTTTTATGTTTGTTCTGGTGTGCTTATTGGAACTGGAATAATTGTACCAGCTGCTATTATGATGAAGTACCTAGGATTGTTAAAACTTGAATTTGATTTACGTAAATTGATTGCTTCTATTTCATTATTTGGTTACTTAATAATGAATTTGTTATTTATTAAAGCATTATTGTGTTGTAATAAAGTATAACTCTTTTTTATAGTTAATATGGGTAAGATAATTTATATAACAATTGAAAGTATTAATATTGTGGTATTTATTTTTGAGCTATATTTTTCTATAGTAGCAAAAAGAAAAAATAAGTATTCATCAATTATTAGGTTTTTTTATTTATATCCGATTGCTGGTATTATTATTGGAATTGTAGTATCGTTGTTTCGTTTTAACATTATATCGTCATTTACAGTCTCAATTTTTAATAATTTTTCTTTATTATTCCACTTTTTATTTTGGAGTTTTATTCTTTATTATGAACTAAAGAAAGCAGTTATTTTAAAAATATCTATTTATTTTTTATTTTTTATTTTGCTATTATTAATAATTTCAGAATTAGAAGTTTTTTACGGATATTCAATTGCATTTGCTAATGGTTGTTTATTTATATTTTCTATTGTATATTTTTTTCAATTATTAAATAATCCTCCTATTAAAAGGATAATTAGAGATCCTATTTTTATTATTTTTTGTGGAATCTTCATAGGAACTGGCTTAATTATTCCTTTCAGTTCGATGTTCAAATTTATTATTTTAATGGGATTACCCAATGCTACACTCTATGCTTTTGGTATATTCTTAGCATTGGGGTATTTAATAATGAATCTCTTCTTTTTAAAAGCAATGATTATCATTTCTAAAAGCCAATAATGGAATTGTTATTAATGAAATTGTTCATTAATTCAAATGATTTTTAAACCCTTCTTAGAAGCGTTTAGATTATTAAAATGGCAAAACAACATAAATTAATGAGGTTTTTCTCTTTTTAATTTGCTTTTTATATTTTACTTTAGGGTAATTATGGGAAAGATGATTTATGATACAATTGAATATTTAACAATGTTTATAATGTTTATTAATCTATTTTTTTCTGTTAGAGCATCGCTAGAACCCAATTGTCCTAAACAATTAAGAATTTTTTTTTGGTATCCAATTGTTGGATGTATAATATCAATTCTTATTATTTTAAATAAGCTAGGGTTTATCCCAAGAGATATTAATTATGTAACAAACAAAATTTCATTGCTTTTCCATTTTACGTTTCTGGGTTTTATTTTTTATAAAATTGATTATATCAATCGAAATAAAAAAATTAAGTACATCATTTTTATATTAGATGTATTACTTGTATTTATTATCTATGCTGACATAAAACAAGGAACTACTAGCTCTTTTGCAATAGCTAATGGATGTTTATTCTGTTTTAGTCTTTATTACTTTTATAAAATTATTTTACTTTCACCTACGCAGAATATTACAAATGATCCAATTTTTATTGCAGTTTGTGGTATTTTTTTGGGTACTGGTTTAGTATTGCCTTTTTCGATTATGCACAAATATTTCCTAGTATTTCAAATTCCATTTGACACGATGATGTTCTTCGGCTGTTTTCTTGCAACTGGTTACCTAATAATGAATTTTTGCTTTTTAAAATCCATGATATGTATAACCCGACACAATTGATATTTTTGTTCATCATCATATTTACGGTGCTGTTTTTATTGTTGAGCTTGTTTATTGTATTTATAATTTACCGTTACAAACAAAAGCAAAATGCCCACCACCAAGCCTTGCAAAGTATTGCTGTAGCACACGAAAATGCAATATTGCAGGCACAGATAGAAGTGCAAGAACAAACATTTATAAATATATCTAGGGAAATACACGATAATGTAGGGCAAAAGCTAGCGTTAGTGAAATTGCAACTAATCAGTGTGCAAAACAACCACCAGGTTGAACTTGATGAAACCATTAATACCATTGGCAATGCCATTACCGATTTAAGGGATATTAGCCGTACCATGAGCGCAGATATTATTTTGGCAAATGGCTTTGTGCCAGCCATAGAATTTGAAGTGCAACAATTAAATAAGACGGCCTTGTTTACTACCAGCTTTGAAGTAAAAGGCGAAGCTGTTTTTTTAGAAGGTAAACGAGAATTGATCTTGTTTAGGATTGTGCAGGAAGCATTGCAGAATGTTGTAAAACATGCCAATGCAACGGTTGTAAAAATTTTGGTAGATTTTAATCCAGAAAACATGGCTGTGTCTATTACAGACAATGGGCAAGGATTTAATCCAAATACTTACAACGGACAAGGTATAAAAAATATGCAAGCAAGGGCAAAAATGATTGATGGGTTTTGTGAAATTTTGAGTTCGGATCAAGAAGGAACCGTATTGAAAATTATTGTGCCATTGCAAGTGGCAGCAGGAACAGAAAATTAGCATTGGTCAAGGGTTGTCAACCTTTTTACGATACATTTATTTTGAAAGTACCAATAAAGGTTGACAACCCTATTTGCTAATTACATTAATGTTTGTAAATAAATCCTACTTTAGTTTAAACATATTTCTTTTAAAATAAATCATGTATGAAAGCTTCTCCATCGCATAAAATATTTCTTACAGACGATCATATTGTACTGCGGGATGCACTAGCGGGTCTTGTTAATAATTTTGAAGGCTGCAGGGTAGTGGGTGTAGCTGCCAATGGCGAAGAATTTATTCATGAAATAAAAAAAGGCATATTGCCAGATATTGTTTTGCTTGACCTCAACATGCCGGTAATGGATGGATATGCTACAGCCCAATGGTTGAAAGATAACTATCCGCAGATAAAAATGCTGGTGCTCACCATGTATGATAGTGAGGTGGCGCTTATACGCTTGTTGCAAATGGGTGTACGGGGTTTTTTAAAAAAAGATATACACCCCAATGATTTAAAAACGGCCATACTTTCTGTAGCCGATAACGGTTATTATTATTGCAATACAACTACAGGTAAATTGGCTTCGTTTTTTTTCAAAAATAATGAAGGACAATCCACTATGGAAAAAGGGCTGTTGCACGAAAAAGAAATAGCTTTTCTTAAACTAGCCAGTACAGATCTTACTTATAAAGAAATAGCTGCCGAACTGGGTATCACAGCCCGGGCAATAGATGCATACCGTGATGAATTGTTTGATAAATTGGATGTGAAGAGTAGGGTGGGGTTGGCTATTTATGCGGTGAAGAATGGGTTGGTTACGTTTTAGGGATCCTAAGCCTCAGTTATCCTCTCTCCCGCAATAAGCTTATCGTGTGGACACAAATGCAATTGGTACACGGATGACACGGATTGAATGGATTTAAAAAGGATTTTTTTGCGAAGTAAAAAAATAAAATCCATATTTTTTATCAATAAAAATCCTTTCAACCAGCCTACCGGCAGGCAGGTCTGTGTGATCCGTGTTCCTTTTTTATATAATAAATGTGTCTATAAGATAGGCAACAAGCGGGACAGGCGGAGAGGGAAATCAAGGAGATATTTGCGGAGACGGTTCTGATTATTTCTTTAATATAAGTTCACAGATGTTATTCCCGATTTTTTTGGAAAATAGAGGTTTATTTATGCTATATCAAACCCAAATCTTCGCTTCAATCTCCCAGATGTCCTCCCCCTGCGGGGGAGTTAGAGGGGGCCCTACTCAATCAACTTATTCCGCATCGCATACATAATTAAACCTCCAATTGTTTTGGCACCTACTTTACTTTTCATATTTTGCCTAATGGTTTCTATAGTGCGGGGGCTCAAAAAAATAATTTTAGAGATTTCTTCCGTGGTTTTATCTTCGGCTAGTAGTTTTAAGATTTTTATTTCTTTATCGCTAAATATAATGGGAAGTGCGTCTGCAAAATGATGGCGCACATTCTTTTTCTGCATCAGCTTGCCCATTACCGCTTTGTTTACGAGGTCGTTAAAATAAAACTCCTCGTTCATGCAAGTAAGAATGGCTTTGTATATTTCCTCTGGGTCGGTGGTTTTAGTAAGGTAGGCATTGGCGCCCATTTCCATCATCTTGTTTATCATTTGCTCATCGTCGTACATAGTCACTACAATAATTTTAATGCTATTGTATTCTTTGCGCAGAATTTGCAGGGCATTTATACCATCTACTTCGGGCATACGAATATCCATGAGCAATACATCGGGCAGTTTTACTGTTATTTTGTGCATCATATCCTTGCCATCTTCGGCTTCCCAAAGCATTTTAAGGTTTTCTTTATTGGCTAGGGCCATTTTTATACCGTCTCTAAAAATCTTGTGATCATCTGCAATTGCAATTTTAATCAGGTGAGCGTTGGCCATTGTTTGGGGTAAATATCTAGCTTTTAATAAAACGTATGGTAATGTTTGTACTTAGATGCTGTAATCTTTTAATAAAAACAGTGCCTAAAGGTCGGCTAATTATCTTTTTTTTAAGATTTTTTTGGCTAAAAAGATATCCACTTTATTCAAAAACTGTTCATAACTCCCATTTTTTTGTCTTATTTACTAAGTAATCTTACTCAAACTGAATAGTAAATTTACTGTAAAACTTACGTATATTTGCGTTATGAGTTGGTTAGGTAAATGGCTAAATTGTCTTATAACCCTTTACTGTATTGATTTTTGTGTATTTCGTACAATTACTTAAGTAGAGAGGGCAATTGCGTATTGTTACGTATAAGACCATATTTGCTTTATAAAATTAAATATTCTTAACCCCAAAAATTAATAATTATGTATTCAGGTGTTTTAGGTTTAATAGAAGCATTATTAGGATTTTAATGTTGTAGTTTTCAGATAAATCTTTATATTTGGTAAAAATATATATTCTGAAAACTATTGCTTTATTAACGTTTTTTATTGAAGTATTACCTTTAGTTTCTTGTTTGTTTTTTTTAAAAAAGAACAAACAAGGCTTTCTAAAGGTTTTTTTTATATACAGCCTGGTACTAGCTTCATTTGCTATTTTTAGTATCTTTTTTTTATATGGCGTTCAATCAAAATCTGCATATATTTTTTTACTAAGAATTTATGTACCCTTTGAGTACATAATGTTAATATATTTCTTTTACTTACTTTTCAAAAATACTATTGCTAAAAGGTTAATTTTAGTTTCAATTTTACCTTTTTTAAGCTTTTGTATTTATAGATTTTTAACTTCTACAAGTAACGCATTTGATAGTTATCCTTCTCTAGTTGAGTTTTTTATTTTTATTCTCATTTTGTTGTACTTCTTTTTTGAAAAAATGAGAATAGTAAGTGTTATACCGGTTTATCAATCTATTTCTTTCTGGCTTGCAGTAGGTTTATTTGTTTATTTTACTGGCAATTTCTTTTTCCTTTTATTAGTAAATAGTAGCAAAAATATTGAATTTATAAAACAAATGAATATTGTAAATTCTATTGTTTCAATTACCAAAGACATCATCCTTGCCCTCGCCTGGTTCGCCCACGAGCGCACAGAAACGGATGCAGATATACTTACGATCCCCGATGGCCTTGGGTTAGACGATGATTTACCTTATAACCCACCAACTAATTCTTAGCCCGAACATGTTTTTTTTACAAATAGCATCAGATAGCAATATTGGCAACAAAACAATCATATTTGGCACATCGGCCATGTTGTTGCTTGCGCTTATGCTTATCGTTATTGTAACATTACACCAACGAAGGGTTATTGGTTTTCACAAAGAGCTTGCAAGGTTGGAGGAGGAGAAACAAACTGCCATGCTCAAAGCCAGCATACGTTTTCAAGAAGAAGAGCGAATGCACATAGCATCGGACTTGCACGACGATGCCGGGCCATTGCTTGCCACCGTGCGATTGTACTTAAACGATAACCTGGTAAACCAAGAAAAAGCCCATCAAATACAAAGCATTTACAGCGCCAAGCAAATAATAGATGAAGCCATTACGCTTATCAGAAATATAAGCCATGGCCTAATGCCTCCAACCCTCAAAAACTTTGGCTTGGAAAGTGCCACCAACGATTTGTTTCAAAAAATTAATGGCAGTGGTGTTATAAAAACATCGGCTCGTTTTCACGATTACAGAGAAAGGCTTACTCCTGAGCAAGAAATGCTCACTTTTAGGGTTATACAAGAACTGGTAAACAATATCATAAAGCACAGCAATGCTGGTTTTATACATCTTACAGAAAATGTGAGCAACGATATTTATTACATACGCATACACCACGATGGTAAAGGCATCGTACAAAAGGAATTTGAAAAACTAAGCTATGTTGGCAATGGATTGGGGCTAAAAAATATTGGCAGTCGCATGAAAGTATTGCATGGCAAAATAGCTTTCGATATAGACGAGAGCCAAACCTATTATAAAGTAACCTTGGAAATACCCAAAGATATACCAGCTTAACTTTTATTCCCAATAAGTAAATACAGTCCTGCAAAATGCGGCTAAACCGCTAAGTAAAATCCTATTTATTTCATTTGCTATTAATTCTGCTTGTTATTATCTTTTATTTAGTTAGTTTTAATGCATAAATTATTACACATATATTTGTAATCTATGTTGGAAGAGATAAAAATTGGTATTGCAGACGATCATAAAATATTTCGCAAAGGCGTCATACTCTCTATGCGGCAATATACCAACATACGTTTTGCATTTGAAGCAAATAATGGGGAAGAGCTTTTGCAAATGATACCCGAGCATATGCCAGATATTATTTTGTGCGACCTTAAAATGCCTGTAAAAGATGGTATTGATGCTACCAAAGCCATTACTAAATTATATCCTCAAATAAGGGTTATTGTACTTACCATGTACGAAGATGATCGCTTTGTAGGTCATTTGATGGATTGTGGTGCAGCAGGTTACTTGCTTAAAAATTCTGAACCTGCAGAAGTGTACAAAGCCATAAATGATGTAAAAAGAACAGGCTTTTATTTGAGCCCTTTTGTAAATAAAATTCTAATTAAAAAAAATTACAGCAAGCAAAAATTTAACCCATCGCTTGCAACCGAAGCTGTATTAAGCGATAGAGAAAAAGAAGTACTTACCCTTGTAGCAATGGAATTTACGGCAGCAGAAATAGCCGCCAAAGTGTTTATTAGTGCCCGCACAGTAGAGGCTATAAAAGATAGGCTCATGGAACGATTTGGTGTAAAAAACTCTGTAGGCCTTATTTTTTATGCCATGAAGAATAGGTTGCTGGAATAGTAGTACGGAGTATTGAGTACTTAGTATAAAGACTTAATTCTTTTGTATTGGAAAATTCATCATAATAGCATAGCAAATAACTCAATTTTTCTATTTAAAACTGCATTAAAAAAAGGGACTTTAAAACAAACAAAAGAAGTCTCTAGTTTTATAAACCAAAGTCTCCATACTCAATACTAACTACTCTATACTAAAAAAGCCCAAACAACTGCGCATCTATTCCAGAAATAATTTGCCCAAGGTGATCTTCGTTTTCTGCAAATTTATTGGTATCTGCATCTATAATAAGCAACTTACCTTCTTTGTAGCCATCAATAAATGAATTGTAATAATCATTTAGTTTTTTCAAATAGTCTAAGCGAATATTTTCTTCATATTCTCTTCCTCTTTTTTGTATTTGAGATACAAGTGTAGGTACAGATGCTTTTAAATAAATCAATAAATCCGGGGGTTGCACCATCGATTTTAATGTTTCAAAAAACTTATAATAGTTTTCAAAATCACGTTTGCCCATAAGCCCCATATCATGTAAGTTGGGGGCAAAAATATTGGCATCTTCGTATATGGTTCTATCTTGTATAACCGTTTCGGAACCACGTTGTATTTCCAACAACTGGTTTAGGCGGCTGTTTAAAAAAAATATTTGTAAATTAAAACTCCACCTTGGCATGTCTTCATAAAAATCATTGAGGTATGGATTGTGATCCACATCTTCAAATTGTGGAATCCATTTATAATGCTTGCTAAGCATTTCTGTAAGCGTGGTTTTGCCTGCGCCAATATTGCCTGCAATGGCAATATGCTTGGGTTTTTTTATTTTGGCCATGGGTATTTTAAAAATTAATTTGTACGGTTAACGAATGTAAGGGTATTTAGCAGAAACTAGCCTTTTTTAAAAGCTAATTTTTTAAATAAATAGCTGATGTAATAAATAACTAATTTCAGCATTTGGGTGGAATTTTAAAAATGGCATAATAATGTTTAATTATTAAAATTTACATTATAGTTTATTGAGCTGTAAGCCCCTCCTGTGGAGGGGTTTGGGGAGGCCAATTAATAATTCAAGCCCATCGATTCTCGCACCATTTCCATTGTAGTATGGGCGCTTTTATTGGCTTTTGCAGCACCTTTGTCTAATATTTCTTTTAGCATTTTTTCGTTACCCAATAAATCGAGTGCCTTCTGCCTTATGGGGGTTACAAATGCTACCATATCTTCTGCAAGTTCTTTTTTTAGGTCACCGTAGCGTATAGCTGCTTCGTTAAAATCGGCTGTGTATTTATCTATTTTATCTTGGCTGCTCACTAGATTCATTAAAGTAAAAATATTTTCAATATAATCTGGCATTACACTGTTTTTCTCTGTAGGACCAGCATCGGTCTTTGCTTTCATTACTTTTTTACGAATGCTATCATCATCATCTGCCAAATAAATAGTTGCAGCTTGGTTTTCGCTCTTACTCATTTTGCCGGTTCCATCCAACGAAGGAACTTTTACCAGTGCAGCATTGTAATTAAACGCTTGCGGCTCTGGAAAAACATTGCCATAACGATGGTTAAACCTGTTGGCAAAAGTGCGAGCCATTTCTAAATGTTGTTCTTGGTCTTTGCCCACTGGTACATAACTTGCACGATGTAATAAAATATCTGCTGCTTGTAATACAGGGTAGGTAAGTAACCCTGCATTTATATTTTCAGGGTTTTGGCGGGCTTTATCTTTAAAAGTTACCGTTTTTTCTAGCTCACCTTTGTATGCCAGCATATTTAAATACAGGTACAACTCTGCTGTTTCATAAATATGGCTTTGGCAATAAAATGCCGCTTTTTCTGGGTCTAGACCACAAGCAATATTTTCTGCTACTACTCTATAAACATTTGGTTTTAGTTCCTTCGTATCGGGGTGTGTTGTGAGCGAGTGCAAGTCTGCTACCATAAAATAACATTCAAAGTCATCTTGCATTTTCACATAATTGCGTATAGCGCCAAAATAGTTGCCCAAGTGCAAAAAACCGGTTGGTCTTATGCCACTCATCACTATCTTCTTTGGACTAGAAAAGGGTTTATCTGTCATTTTTTAAATATTGCTGCGAAGATAATAAAATACAACAGCCTATTTTACATTTATAGAGGCGTTTTACGTTTAAATAATTTGATTAATGGCTCTAATACTAAACCTTTAAATTTGTACCATGGAAATAAATGACGCTACCATAGATAAACTTGCTGGACTAGCCCGCCTTAAATTTGAAGCTACTGAGAAAGAGCAAATAAAATCCGACCTTCAAGATATGATTGGCTTTATTGAGAAAATGAATGCGTTGGATACAGATAATGTAGAGCCATTGTTGCACATGTCGGGCAATGTAAATACGATGCGCAGTGATATTATACAGGGAAGTATAAGCAATGAAGAAGCACTTAAGAATGCAGAAAAACATAGCGCACCTTACTTTATTGTTCCCACTGTTATAAAAAAATAATTTTAAATAGCTTCTCATGGATTCATCTATCATTCTTCAATTGGAGAATATTAAAAAAAGTTATTACTTAGGAAAAATCGAATTGCCCGTACTAAAAGGTATTACGCTTAATATTTCTAAGAACGAATATGTAGCATTGATGGGGCCAAGCGGTAGCGGAAAATCCACTTTAATGAATATCTTAGGCTGTTTAGATTCTCCTACCGGTGGGCGGTATGTTTTAAATGGCCAAGATGTAAGCAGGATGCAGGACGATGATCTAGCAGCGGTACGAAATAAAGAAATTGGCTTTGTGTTTCAGCAATTTAATTTATTGCCAAGGCTTACTGCAGCAGAAAATGTAGCGCTCCCACTTATTTATGCAGGGGTGAGTAAAAAAGAACGAATAGAAAGAGCCGAAGCGGTTTTGCACAAAGTAAGACTGGAGGATAGAATGCACCACAAGCCTAATGAATTAAGTGGTGGACAATGCCAGCGGGTAGCAATAGCCAGGGCCTTAATAAATGATCCTGCCATCATATTAGCAGATGAGCCCACAGGTAACTTAGACTCTAAAACATCGCATGAAATAATGGACATATTGGGGAAATTACATGAAGATGGAAATACGATAGTAATTGTAACACATGAAGAAGATATTGCAGGCTTTGCCAGAAGGGTAATTAGGCTAAGAGACGGAGTAGTGGAGACTGATAAGGTAAATACAAATCCAACAATGTTCGAGAAAGTATAGAGGTATCAGTTTTCTGTATTCAGCAATTACCGCTGGATATTTTAAACCATTCAACCACATTCAACCCTTCACCAACATTCAACCTTAAGCTATGGCATTTAAAATATATACAAAAACGGGCGACCTTGGTAAAACAAGTTTGATAGGAGGTACCAAAGTGCTGAAAAGTAATTTGCGTATAGAAAGCTATGGAACGGTAGATGAATTGAATAGTTATATAGGTTTGTGCAATGATCTTATTGAAGATGATGATTGTAAAATAGTGCTTAAAGAAATACAAGATCGTTTGTTTACTATTGGTTCTTCTTTAGCATGCGACCCAGAGAAAGAGCCATTGATGAAAATGCCCGATTTGTTGGAAGACGATATTTTGTTTCTTGAAAAAGATATCGACAAGATGATGGATATTTTGCCACCTATGAAATTCTTTATTTTGCCTGGAGGCCATCCTACGGTTTCTACTTTGCATATAGCTCGTTGTGTATGCAGGCGTGCAGAGCGTATTTGTGTGCAATTGCAAGAGGAGAATTTGTTTATAGATCCATTGGTTATTAAATACCTCAATAGACTGAGCGATCATCTTTTTGCTTTGTCAAGGTACGTGGCGCATTTATTGAAAGTGCCAGAAATACCTTGGATTCCAAGAGTGAAAAAATAAAAATCACCTTAATGCTGTGTTGTAGGAGGCTTGGTTGTAGTGGGTTTTGCTGTGGTAGGAGTAGTTGCAGGCGTTCCAACTGGTGTTTCCATTTCAGTTTCTTCCTCCTCAGTTTCATTGTCTTCTTCTTCTTCAGCATTTAAATCATCTGTATTTATGCTTATGCCGTTGGGTCTATATTTTTGAACAATGTATCCTTTCCTAGGTTTTACAAAAACGTTTGAAGCTATCGGTGCAAACTTGAGCGTAGTAGCTATATATTCTATCGATTTTGATCCTTTTTCAAAAATATATTTCATTACTAAGCCAGGAACAGTTGCAAACAAAGGTTCTGCTGCTGCCAAAGTGTTATTTTTTGCATTGGGTAAATAATAAACAGTAAGCTTAGAGCTGTCCTTTAACGTTAAGATTGCCTTATTGCAAAGTTGATCGAGTATACGCAACGTGTCTTCTTTGTAAATATCGCATCGTATACTGTCATTCTTTTTATTGTATTTCTTCCACTCTTTTGCATTTAAAAACATAAGCGTTCTTTCCTTGCCAGATTCTTTTACCACACTTGCCACTTTTGTAGTAAGTCCTTTTTTGTTATTAAAATAAATACTTTGCACACGCATAAGGCTTACCAAGCGTAGCCTAACAAGGTCATTTTTTACAAACGCAGTTTTAAGCCCTCCATTGTAGGTTTGGGCAATTCCATCTCCTTTATCGCCTTTTACAACAATGGCGTAAGAAATTATAAATTCTTTTGTATTTACTTTAGGAGGATTTGTAGTTTTTTTTGCAGTATGTGTTACCTGCGCATTTGTGCTTATTACAAAAAAAAGCAGTGGCAAAAAACAAACTGTTTTTGAAAAATCAGTAATTTTTATTTTTGAAATTAAGCCCATTTTATTTGCTGATTTTATACAATAAAACTACAAAAGTTCATTATTTATTTAGAATAAAATTACCAAGATCCATAGGGTCTAAAGGATTAGAAGAAGAATTTTGATTGAAATAATCGGCATCTACTTTCTTCCATTTCTCTAATTTTTCTTTTTGTTTTCTTGCTCGTCTTTTAGGCTTGCCACTTTTTTTTGTTTTATACATTTTTTTCATCATAGCACCCATGCCTTCAGAAATGGTAATAGATGTATATTGGTCTACTGTAATACTGGTTGCAACAGGATTGTCTGCTTGTAAAAACAGTGGCAAATTGTTTGCATCAAAAGAAGCAAAAGTTGTTAAATAATCATTGTCAATAATGGGAATAACAGCACCATTTATTGATATGTCCGTCGTTGATAGTTTTTTTGCAATATTTTGAGTGTTTAAAATGTCCTTCTTTATTCCTCTTCCAAAAACATTATTTTTTGTTTTTTTGTAATTCCCTATCACATCAAGTGTGGCTATGTTATTTTTTTGAATAGGGTTTGTACTGTCTCCCAATGGAGTAATTGTAGGAGTTACAATGGGTGTGGTGGTTGGGTTGTTGTTTGCAATAGTAGGCTCAGATGTACTTGTACTATTTTTTTGGAAAATAAAATAACCGCTTACCAACAATAATAATACAGCCGCTGCCGCCGCTATTTTTTTAAAAGCTCCAAAGGAAACAACTTTTGCAGAAGTTGTAGTTTCCTTTTTTGAAACCAATGATCGGATGATTTCCATTAACCTTGCAAAAGAAATAGGCGGCTTTACTTCAAAATCTTTTAATGGCTTAAAAGTATTAAGTTCGTCAGTTTGCTTAATTCGATTCATAATGGCGCCAAAACTTATAGCTTCTGGGGGAGGCATAACAGCATGTGCAGACAAAGGCTTGAGCGATTGTTTCAAGCTTTCGTTTTCATCTTCTTCAATCTTACTCTTTATACTTTGTAACAAAAAGGCTGGCGGAGCCACTTCGTGGTTCTTAAGATCAGTTAATAATATGTTGTTTTTTTTACTCAATTTCGGCCTCTGGTAATAAGTTCTTTAAGTAGATTCTAGCTTTGTGTAATTTAGATTTACTGCCACTTTCGGTTATGCCAAGCATTTCACCTATTTCTTTGTGGCTGTAGTTTTCAATTACGTATAAGTTTATAATTGTGCGGTAACCCGATGGTAAATCTGTAATAATTTTCATCAGGTGATCAAGAGAAAGTTTATCTAAAACACTGTTATTTGTAGCTTCAATATTAAAGTTTTCATCAAGATCAGCAAACGGAATTCTTTTTTTCTTCAATCCATCGAGAGAGGTAGTTACAAATATTCTTCTGGCCCATCCTTCAAACGAACCTTCATCTCTAAACGAACTTAAATTTTTGTACAGTTTAATAAACCCGTCTTGAAAAAAATCGTTTGCTTCATCAGGACTGGTTGCATACCTTAGGCACAAACTGTACATTTTCCCAGAAATTTGGTTATAAATCTGGTTGAAAGCTAGCTCGTCACCTTCGGAAGCTCTCTTTGCTAAGACTGCATTTATATCAATATAGTTTCCGTTTTCATTCATTTAATAGAAATTAGTTTTGGTGAAACACCAAATTCTTTCAGTTTTAACTTATAAACCAACAATTTAAAATCGAAAATACTCAAAAAAAATCATTACAAAGTTCTGATGTGAAAAAATAATATAGCAGTACAACCTTTTCTACACAATTATTTGATAATAAATTAACTAAACTATTTAATGCTAGACTTATTTTACCCAATAAATGAGATAATAATCAAAAAATGTGAGGTTTTTTCCAATAACAATATGATTAAATCAGATATAGAAAATTACAAGCGTATATTGTTATGTATTTGCCAATAGCAAAAAGGAATGGTTATTAGTTAATCGTAGAGAAATAATAGGTAATGCAAGTATTGTTTATGATGCAAAATCAACATAGTATTACCATCTACTTTTAAGAAGTTTGTAGCGGTTTACAAAGTTCAATAATTTTCCACCAGCTTTTTATTATATTCGTTCAAAGAAAAAAATACATGAAACGAATAGGTATGCTTTTAGCTTTTTTAACAACTTTGTTTAACTGCAAAGCGCAAAATAAAGAATCATTTCCTACTTATAATGGCACCGACTTGGGCCTTACATATACCCCACAAAAAAGTACTTTTCGGATATGGGCACCTACAGCTACCAATGTACAATTAAAGATGTACAAGGAATCACTAGATGGGGAAGCTTTGCAAACAATTGCCATGAATAAAGCTGAAAATGGCACTTGGATAGCTACACTCTTGGGAAACCAGAAAGGAAAATATTATACATTTCGTGTAGAGTACAATGGTAAATGGCTAGATGAAGTTACGGACCCTTATGCAAAAGCGGTAGGAATAAATGGTAAACGTGCCATGGTAATTGATTTGCAACAAACAAATCCTGCGGGCTGGGCAACAGATAAATCGCCCATATTAAAAAATAAAACGGATGCAATAGTGTATGAATTGCACGTGCGGGATGCAAGCATAGCAACCAACGCAGGAATAAAAGCAAAAGGGAAATTTATTGGGCTCACAGAAATAGGCACAAAAAATAAAGAAGGACTCTCTACGGGGCTTGATCATTTAATAGATTTGGGTATAACCCATGTACAATTACTACCTTCTTACGATTATAATTCCGTAGACGAAACGGAACTTGGTAAACAACAATACAATTGGGGTTATGACCCACAAAATTATAACACACCGGAGGGTTCTTATGGTACAAATGCTGCAGATGGGGCAGTGCGCATAAAAGAGTTTAAGCAATTGATAAAAACTTTTCACAGCAATGGATTGGGTGTAATAATGGATGTCGTGTACAATCACACGGGAACTACAAATGAATCTAACTTCAACCAATTAGTACCAGGTTATTATTACCGCAAAACTGCAGAAGGAAAATTTAGTGATGCCTCTGGATGTGGCAATGAAACCGCTAGTGAAAAAGCGATGATGAGAAAATTTATGTTGGAGTCTGTTTTGTATTGGGTAAAAGAATACCATATAGATGGGTTTAGATTTGATTTAATGGGTGTACACGATATAGAAACCATGAATATTATTTCCAAAGAACTACATAAAATAAAACCCAGTATTTTATTGTATGGAGAAGGGTGGACATCAGGAGGCTCTACGCTGCCAGAAGATAAAAGAGCGCTAAAAAAGAATGCACCTAAACTAGATAAGGTAGGCGTATTTAGCGATGATATAAGGGATGGAATAAAAGGCAGTGTTTTTGACCATGCAGACAAAGGTTTTGCTAGTGGAAAAGTTGGTATGGAAGAAAGCATAAAATTTGGAATTGTAGCATCTACAAAACACAAACAAGTAGATTATAGTAAAGTAAATTATTCTAAAGCAGCGTATGCAAAAGAACCATATCAAACAATTACCTATGTAGAATGCCACGATAATCATGTGTTATGGGATAGGTT
The DNA here is from genome assembly GCA_031430735.1 of Ferruginibacter sp. Lineage (GTDB taxonomy): Bacteria > Bacteroidota > Bacteroidia > Chitinophagales > Chitinophagaceae > Ferruginibacter. Next base: position 41,531 of record JANPCB010000064.1, read on the forward strand.
ATTAAACAGTAATAAAGATGATAGTGAAGCAGAAAGAACAGAAATGTATAAGCTTTCTTTATCGATTGTACTAACATCTCAGGGGATTGGTTTTTTACATGCTGGTACTGAATTTTTACGCACAAAAAAGGGGGTAGAAAATTCCTACAAATCACCCGATTCTATTAATGCAATAGATTGGAGTTTGAAAACAAAAAACAGAGGAGTTTTTTCCTATGTGCAAGGACTTGTAAATATGCGTAAACAGCATCCAGCCTTCCGCATGGCTAGTACAGCATTGATTCAAAAAAACCTTCTTTTTTTAGAAAACCAGCCTACAGGCATTATTGGCTATGAACTGAATGGCACTTCTGTAAAAGATAAGTGGAAGAAAATTCAAGTATGGTTTAATGGAAATATTACGCCAACTTCAATACAATTAGATAATAAAAATTGGAAAATAGCTGTACAGGATAATGCATTTGTAAATGGAAAAGCAGCAAAAGAACTGGTAATAAAGCCATCTAGTTGTACAATAATTTATGTAGAATAATAATAATTTATTCTAGAAGTTAGTCGTAAAATATAAAAAACAATCAAATTGTTTCTTCATATTGGCAAATAATGCTACTTTTGCCGCCCATTATGGATGTCGGGGTATCCGCCGAGGCGGATGGTTAGAGCATCGGATTCATATCCGCCAAAGGGCGGACGGCAGTTCAAGTCTGCTTCCCGAGAGGAGATTAAAGTAATTTGTTTTTAGATATAAAAATATGATGTCGGGGTAGCTCAGCTGGTTAGAGCATCGGATTCATAACCCGAAGGTCGGCAGTTCAAGTCTGCTCCCCGATACAAAGCCCATTTCTTTTATTAGATTTGGGCTTTTTTAATTTTTATTTTTTTGGGCTAAGCATCGGTTTCATATCCGCCAAAAGGCGGACGGCAGTTTTCCGAAGTTTCGGAACTCCCCGATACAAAGCCCATTTCTTTTAGTAGATTTGGGCTTTTTTAATTTTATGGGATTTACTGTTTACATATTATTTTCCGAAAAATACACCAAACATTATACTGGCTTCACATCTAATTTGGAGCAGCGTTTTTTATCCCATAATGAGCTAGGTAAAGAGTGGACAGCAAGATACAGACCTTGGAAAATTATTTTTACCAAAAAATTTGATGATAAAACTGCAGCGATGCAATTTGAGAAATGGCTAAAGACAGGAGCAGGGAGAAACTATGTAAAAAATTTATCACATACTTAGAGGATTCATATCCGCCAAAAGGCGGACGGCAGTTTTCCGAAGTTTCGGAACTCCCCGATACAAAGCCCATTTCTTTTATTAGATTTGGGCTTTTTTAATTTATATTTTTTTTGGTTGAGCATCGGATTCATATCCGCCAAAAGGCGGACGGCAGTTTTCCGAAGTTTCGGAACTCCCCGATACTAAAAAACTCCTGCAAATACAGGAGTTTTTTTTATGAAATTACTTTATTTATCCTTCCGTAAAATATTTATGAAAATAAGGTATCGTTTCTATGCCCTTATAAAAATTATCAATATTAAATTTTTCATTGGGGCTATGCAAATTATCGCTGTCTAATCCGAAACCCATGAAAATAATTTTTATACCCAATTCTTTTTCAAACAAAGCACAAATAGGAATACTACCACCACCTCTTACAGGTATGGGCGATTTGCCAAAAGTTGTTTCTATCGCCCTGGCTGCAGCTTTATATCCTTTGCTATCAATAGGTGTCATGTAAGCTTCTCCACCGTGGTGCAATGTAGCTTTTACTGTAACATTAGCTGGAGCAATTTTTTGTAAATGATTTATAAGTATTTCAGTAATTTTTTCGGAACCTTGGTTTGGAACCAACCTAGCAGAAATTTTCGCAAATGCTTTGCTTGGCATTACTGTTTTTGCTCCTTCGCCAGTATAACCACCCCAAATGCCATTTACTTCTATGGTTGGGCGTATGCCTGTCCGCTCATTTGTTGTATAACCTTTTTCTCCCCACAATTCTTTTACCCCAAGTTCTTCTTTATACGCCGCTTCATCATACGGTGCTTTTGCCATCAATGCCCTTTCATCTGCAGTTGATACCACTACATCATCATAAAAACCAGGAATGGTAATATGGTTGTTTTCGTCATGTAAGGAAGCAATCATTTTTGCCAAAATAGTGATTGGATTTGCTACTGCACCACCATATACACCACTATGTAAGTCTCTGTTTGGCCCAGTAACTTCTACTTCTATATAACTTAAGCCACGAACGCCTACATCCATACTAGGGGTATCTAAGCTTAGCATGGCGGTATCACTTATTAATACACAATCTGCCTTCAATAACTCTTTATTTGCTTTTACAAATTTACCAAGGTTAGGGGAGCCCACTTCCTCTTCTCCTTCTATACAAAATTTGATATTGTTTTCAAGCGTTTTTGTTTGCACCAAAATTTCAAGCGCTTTTACGTGCATATAAAATTGACCCTTATCATCACAACTTCCCCTGGCAAAAATCTTTCCATCGATGATGGTGGGTTCAAAAGCTGGACTGTTCCAAAGTTCAAGCGGTTCTGCAGGTTGTACATCATAATGCCCATAAACCAATACGGTTGGTTTAGAAGGGTCTATTATCTTTTCCCCATAAACTATTGGATGTCCATCTGTTGGGTATATTTCTACTGTGTCTGCGCCAGCTTCTAGCAACCTTGTTTTTACAGCTTCGGCACATTTTATCATATCATCTTTGTGTTCGCCTTTGGCGCTTACACTCGGAATACGCAATAAATCTAAGAGCTCATTTAAAAAACGCTCTTTATTTTTTTCTTGATATTCTTTCCAAGCAGTCATGTAACTTTTTTTATTTGATATAAAATTATTGGTACACGAAAGTAGATTTTTTTTGAGGAATAATGTCAAACTCTTTTATCGAAATTTTATGATTTCTTTAAGAAAAAAAGTTAGGTAAATGTTGTCCTTCGCTGTTACATTTGTTTTATGATTGTTCGCAATCTATCAGCCTTTGTTTAGCGCCTTTCTTGGTTTTTGAAAAGCGTTTTGCAAAGGCTGAGTCTATTTAGCTAAACAGTAAGGATATTTTTCTTTTTTTAATAACAACAATAAACCCAATAACCAAGTACAACACGGCAGCAGCAGCCAATGCCCATTTAGTTACAGAAAAAATGCAAGTGAAAAATGCAACGGCGTTGGAAACGACATTTGATAAACTAATGAGCATACCAGCATTTTCTACTATATCTAAAAAGCCCGCCAATAAAGCCCCTTTAGCTATTAATAATCCTATTTTACTCCCATTTATTTTTGCTAATTTTTTACAAGCAAAAAATAAAAATGTAGAATAGAAAGCTAAGAAAATGAAATCCAAATAAGTATTTATTGTAGCTTTATTAATATTATCTACCATGGCATTTGGTCTCCAAACATTTAGTATGAAGTCCACTTTTGTTTTATTATAAGCAAACTCTAAATCTAATATTCCTTTGGGTGTTTCTACTGTTTTTAGAGTAGCACCTGTTTTGCCCATTACCACAATCATAACAATTGTTCCCAAAAATAAAAATGGTATCAGTAGTTTTTTCATTCTATAAATGTATTATTTATTAATAGTTTGCAATTTAGTACACAAAATAAAAAAAGGCCGAGTTAATCTCTATTAACCCGACCTAAATTGAAACCCTGACTATAATTAAAAAAAAACTGCCACATTAAAATTGTTATCCTTACAATAGTTGCTTTATTTATGCAAATAATGCAAAATGATCTAATCAAGGTTCTCAAAACTTAATGGGCAGTTATTTTTATTTATTCAATAGAAATCTGTCTATACTTTTTTACTTTTTGTAAATAAAAATAAAATTTTGCAAAGTAAAACTTAATACAATACTGCATAAGGGGCGTAGCAGAATTTTGTATTTATTAAATTAACGATTAGTTATTATTATGTAATGTGATATTGTTTTTAATTGCTTTGGCTACAGCCTCTGTTCCACTATTCACGTGTAGCTTTGCATATACATTGTGTAAATGTTTTTTTACCGTATCATTTGCAATACTACATTTTGCAGCTATCATCTTATAGGAGTTACCATCTACAAGTAATTCTAAAATTTCTCTTTCTCTTTCACTTAAATTAAAATCTTCGTTTGTTTTTAAAGGCTGGTTTCTAAAATATTGAAATACTTTTTTTGCTACAAATGGGCTCATAGGAGAACCACCTTCCATTACATCTTGCAATGATTGAATAAATTGTGTGGGCGAAGTTTTCTTTAATAAGTAACCATCAGCGCCTGCACAAATAGATTCAAAAATTCGATTGTCATCATCAAATACGGTGTGCATAACAATCTTTACATTGGGGAAATACCTTTTTATTTGCCTTACGCCCTCTACACCACCAATACCTGGCATATCAATATCCATTACAACCAATTGGGCTTTTCTTTTTTCTAGTTCATAGAGTACATTATCGCAGTTGGGAAATGCGCCAACTACATTAAAAAGAGCTTCATCATTCAATAACAATTCCAATGATTGACGCAATCTTTTGTTGTCTTCAAAAACTATTAAGTCGTAAACCATAATCAAAAGTACAAATGAATTTTATTGAAAACAATAACACAAACGGGTACTAGTTTAATTTCATTTTCAAATGGATACTGGTTCCCTTTCCTATTTCTGTTTCTATCTTAAAGGTAGCGTCCCACACCAGTGCCCTATGTTGCATGTTTTGAAGACCATTGCCTCCATTTATTTTTTCTTTTGTAAAACCTTTGCCATTATCAATAATAGCAAGTTCCAATGATTGATGGTTTAATTTAATAGTAACTGTTGCTTTTGTAGCATCGGAATATTTTATGATGTTATTAATCCCTTCTTTAAATATAAAATAGAAATCTTTGCGCTTATCTATCCCTATTTTCAAATTGGCAGCATGTTCAGGAAATTCAATTTCGTAATCAATGTTTTTTCCTTCCAACATATCGGCGGCATATCTTTTCATACGTATAAAAAGATTTTCTACATCATCGTATCTGGAATTTATGTTCCACACAATATCACTGAGGCTTTCGCTTACTTGCTGTATATCTTCACTTGCTCTGTTTAAATATTCTGTGGCTTTAAGCGGATTGTCGGCATTACGTTTTGCCATTTCGTTCAAAATATTAATATTGCTCAACGAGGCTCCTACATCGTCATGTAAATCCCTCGATATCTCATCTCTAATTGATTGCAACTTTTCTTTTGAAACTTGTTCCTCTGTAGCCAATACTTTATTCCTAAATGCAAAGCTGCTAAAAAACATAACAACTTCTAATACACTACCTGCCATTGTATAAAAAAGCCAATTATTGAAAGGGAATTTATTAATTGGATAACTTAGTATTTTGTATGAAAAGAGAAACCCCAAAACGGAACCTATAAATATAAACGTAGAACCTGCACATAGGATATAGCCAAATACATTTTTTGCCCTTGTATAGATTATCCCAATACCTAAAATACCAAGTGGTATACAGGATGATAAAAGAACGGTTCGTATTGTTTCGCCAAAATTTGAACCAATGATATAAGAAATAAGAACAACCCCTAACATAGAAAGATATATATACGCTAGTAGCTTAAGTCTTCTATATAAGGTTACATCTCTTGTTTTTACGCTTAAAAACGAAATGGCGAAGAAAGTATATACTGCATAAGAAGAAATGAGCACAAGTAATGATAAAACGGATCTTACTTTTTTAAAATTAGGTATAAAATCATCTCTAATATCTGTGTAATAAGATGCTACAAGTGTGAAATAACACAGGTAAAGCATTAGGTATAAAAGGTAGTAATAATAAGTATCTTCTCTAAAAAAAAAGTATTGAATAAAAGTAATTAGTAAAAGAAAGTAAAAAATAATGCTAATACCTAGTTGTAAATAAAAGGCATTAATATTGGAAGTTGTGCTTACAAAAGTTTTATAAGAAAGTATGATATTGAAAACAAGAGAAAATATTAAAAACAAGTTTGAAAGCCAAACTTTATATCTATTATTGATTTTCAAATTCATTTTTCAAATTCATTTTCAAATTATTATTTGTAGAACCTAGTTTGAATATAGCTCCAATTTACAACATTCCACCAATTGTCAATATAGTCCGCTCTTTTATTTTGGTATTTCAGATAATAAGCATGCTCCCATACATCTAACCCTAACAATGGAAATCCCTTGAGTTCACAGTTGTTCATTAATGGGTTGTCTTGATTTGGGGTACTACCAATTTTTAAGTTTTTGGAGCTATCTATATACAACCAAGCCCAACCACTACCAAAACGATTTTTGGCTGCATCGGTAAATTGTGTCTTAAAATTTGAAAAAGAACCAAAAGTTTTTTCTATAGCCATAAGTAAACTGCCAGTTGGTAAATTACCTTCTTGCTTTGGCTGCATGCTTTTCCAAAACAGCTCGTGGTTATAATGTCCGCCAGCATTGTTTCTCATTTTTACCGAGTAGCTAGAAATTTTAGCTAGTAAGTCTTCTAAAGGTTTTGTCATTTCTACTGCTTCGGCCAGCGCAGCATCTTTTAAGTTTTTGCTATAAGCAGCAGCGTGCTTGCTGTAATGAATTTCCATTGTTTTTGCATCTATGATATTTTCCAATGCATCGTATTTGTATGGCAAAGCAGTTTGATCAAACCCTGTAATAAATTGCTTAGATGTTGCAATGGATTTTTGAGTTGAACAAGAGGCAAGTGCAGTACTTATTGCTACATTGCTTAATGCAACTGCTGCGGTAGCTTTTGCTGAATCTAACAAAAATTTTCTTCTACTATTGTTTTGTTTATTTTCCATAGTAATAAATTTATACTTTTTTAATAGCAATTTCTTTTTTTGTTGGCAACATTGATTTTATCTTTCTAGATAGCCGGAAGTAAAACTCTTTGTTAAATAGCTGCGAATCATTCATGGCTTTATAGGTGAAAAATATTCCTACGGGTGTAAGCACAATAATGGCAAGCCACATACCCATAAATGGTGAAAGCGTTTCATTTTTTACAAATTTTTCGCCAAACATATTTAGCAAATGAAATATTAGAAAGAAGATAATGGCTACAACCAATGGCATGCCCATACCTCCTTTTCTAATAATAGAACCCAACGGTGCCCCTATAAAAAAAAGCACCATACAGGCCAATGAAAATGCATATTTACGCTGCCACTCCAATTTGTGATTTATCAGCGCCTCTTTTTTTAAATTATTTTCAGCAGTTGTAAATGCCAATGTGTTTTTTAATTCATTTGCTTTTGATATGGCCCTATCATAAAGTATTGCCGCCGCACTGTCTGCAAAAATATTTTCCGTTTTTTTGTTATTGGTGGGTACAGCAACTTGGGAATTTGATAATTTATTATTTATATAAGGCAATGCACTTGCAAAATTTTTTGCAGTATTTTCGGAAAGGCTATCTTTAATTTTTGTAAGTGAGTCTATATTTTTGCCAAGCTGTTTTGCACTAAGCATTTTATAATTATTTTTAAAAGCATCTTCATCTCCTTTGTTTTGTTGAAACGCACTTAAATCAAACAATTTTTTAAAAGTTTTAAATTCTAATCTGATATATTCCGTAGCGCTGTCACCATAGTTACCCCTTTCTTGATATCGATTGCCATTTTGTAAGTTAAATGCCAAATAGTTATTGTCTGCCGTAACATCCATTTTACCATTCTTAGCAACAATGGTATTTTCTTGCAATAGATTTGTTTGATCATAAATAAGCACTTTCTCTATATTCTTTCCATCTGCCTCTTTCTTTCCTACTTTTATGGCGTATTTATCTATACCAGTATAAAAAACGCCCTGCTTTAAATCGAGGGAAGGTTTTTTTACCAGTATGTCACGGTATAATGTAACAAATTTTAATTGCGAATAGGGGATCACATAATTAGCGAATAAAAATGTAATTATACAAAGTAGTACAGTAACCCAAATAAGGGGTCGCATAAAACGCAGCAATGAAATTCCAGCAGATTTAATAGCTACCAACTCAAAACTTTCTCCCAAATTGCCAAACGTCATTATAGACGAAATGAGGATTGCAATGGGCATAGCAAGCGTAAGCAACGTTGCACTAGCATACCAAACAAATCTTAAAATGGTAAAAATATCTAAACCTTTTCCCACAAGGTCATCTATATACTTCCAAAGGGTTTGCATTATTAATACAAAAAGTGCAATAAAAAAAGTAACAATAAATGGACCTATAAAAGATTTAAGAATAAGTTTATCTAATTTCTTTATCATTAAAAAAATACTTGTTGCTTTAGAATTATTATTTATCTTTTCGCCATGAGCGATACAACAAAAGTAACACTTTCTGCTGGCCAACTGGCTATTGCCTCAGATGCGAACCTTATTTTAACGAAACGTGCTATTATGGAAACTGCCAGCGCTTTGTTTAGTAGCCAGGTTCCGACTTTAAACGAACTTTTTACTATCCCCTTATCTGGTTTTCAGGATATACATTCTTGCATACCAAAAATAACTAAAGGCGAAAATTATAATGGTTTCCCTTATGTTATTATGGACTATCCTGCTGCTTTTGAAAAAGAAAATATTTTTGCTTTGCGAACAATGTTTTGGTGGGGAAATTTTATAAGCATCACCCTACATTTATCAGGTAAATACAAATTAGCATTCGAACAAAATATTTTGAAACAAAATCAACTACTGAAAGATTTTTATATTGCTGTTGGTGATACGGAGTGGCAGCATCATTTTCAAGAAGATAATTATGTACCATTTACAAAAATTACCGAAGATGGTTTAGAGAAAATTAGACAAAGAAACTTTTTGAAAATAGCTTTAAAATACGAACTGCATCATTGGAATATGATGCAGACGCTTTTACCCGAAGGATATAAAATTATAAAAGGAATACTCTTTAATTAGCTTCCTATTCTGTGAAATAACTCTTTTACTTGATATTCCCACAATTGGGTCTGGTCTTTTATGTCTTTCTTATCAGCAAAGTCGGTAATAATTAAAATAGTTTGGTTAGTAATCTCAGATTTATCTATTTTAAATTCAAAAAATTCATCTTTAGGCCCAGCCAACCACCTAAATCGAATTAATTTATTGTCTTCCCGCTCCAATACTTCCGCTTTTTCTTCGGAACCATTCCATGCAAATGTATAAATACCATCTCTGTCATCAACTTTGTCTGCAAACCATTCTTGTAATGCGGATGCACCACTCAAAAATTCATACAGTATAACAGGCGAACTGCGAACTGGATATTCAAGTGTATATAAAACTTTTTTACTCATTATTTTTTAGATTAACTGCTTCTTGTAATGCAATTATAGATAAAAAAAGAATCTAAAAATTATTTTATTCATTTATTTTCTTAAACAAGATGTTTTTTATCAAATATGCAACAAAACAATATTAAAGTACTTTACGAAAATTGAATGTGAAAGGATTGGAAATTTTATCCGAAATTCGCAGCATTAAAATATTTTTAATGGCGCTAGAAATTAAAGTACCCACTGTTGGGGAAAGTATAAATGAAGTTACACTTGTAAAGTGGCTTAAAAATGATGGTGAATATGCCAATAGAGATGAAGTTATAGCCGAATTGGAGAGCGAAAAAGCCACTTTTGAGTTAAATGCTGAGCAAGCTGGTACTGTAAAGCATATAGCTAAAGAAGGCGATACACTTGCCATTGGAGATATTGTTTGCAGTATAGATACAGATGCGGAAAAGCCTGTATCTGCCGCTTCATCCGTAATAAGCGAAGAAAAGCCCGTATCTACCGCTTCCTCTGTAAAAAGCGAAGAAAAGCCTGCAATAAGCAGTGCAGTGCCATCAAAAGCGGAAGAAAGCGCAGCTTCTGATTTAAAAGCTACGCCTGTAGCGGCCGCTATCATTGCCGATAAAAAAATAAATACCAACAATATAACCGGCACCGGCGATAATGGAAAAATTGTAAAGCAAGATGTACTAGAGGCTTTGAATAACCCTGGTAGAAACCCTGCAGTTGCTATGTTTAGTAGAAATGACAGGCCAGAAAAAATGAGCAATCTTCGTAAAACCATCAGTAGAAGATTGGTAGAAGCCAAAAATTCTACCGCCATGCTCACTACTTTTAATGAAGTAGATATGACGGCCATTATGGAAGTAAGAAAAAAATCGAAAGATAAATTTAAAGAAGCGCATGGTGTAAACCTTGGTTTTATGAGTTTCTTTACAAAAGCTTGCTGTTATGCATTACAAAAATTCCCATCTGTAAATGCTTATTTAAATGGCGAAGAAATAATTTTTCATGATTATTGCGACATTTCTATAGCCGTAAGTGCTCCAAAAGGATTGGTGGTGCCTGTTATACGAAACGCCGAAAGTCTTAGTATGGCAGGTATAGAAGCTGCTGTTGTAGACCTGGCTACGAAAGCAAAAAATAATAAATTAACGATTGAAGAAATGAGTGGCGGTACTTTCACTATTACCAATGGCGGTATTTTTGGTTCGATGATGAGTACACCTATCATAAATATTCCCCAAAGCGCCATTTTAGGAATGCACAATATTGTAGAGCGCCCTATGGCAATAAACGGACAAGTGGTCATTCGCCCAATGATGTACTTGGCATTAAGTTACGATCATAGGATTATTGATGGTAGAGAGTCAGTGGGATTCCTTGTATTGGTTAAACAATTATTGGAAAACCCAGCATTGCTGTTGTTTGGGAAAGACCCAGTAGAGGCACTCTTGGAATTATAAAAAGCAAAAGCTATTTCATTCATGTTGAAATAGCTTTATTCTTTTTTGGGGGGCTGTCAAGCAATACCATCATCTACATTTGTACAATGCCCGCCTACAACCTGCCTGTCGGCAGACAGGGATTTTCGGCTAAGCAGTGCAGCCCTTCAGCATTTATTCTTTTATCAACAATAATGCGAAGTCCATATTTTTTGCAAAGAATTTTAATACAAAATGGTAATAAGAAAAATAGAAAAAAGAGATAACGAAGCAATGGGAACCATCGTACAAAAGGTATTGATGGAATTGGGCGCACCTAAAGTAGGAACCGCTTACGCAGACCCTTACCTTTTTTCTTTGTTTGAAACATACGATAAACCAAAAGCTATTTATTTTGTAGTAGAAAAGGATGAGAAGGTTATTGGAGGATGCGGGATAGCTCAATTAGAAAACACAACAGAAAATATTTGTGAGTTACAAAAAATGTACTTTTTGCAAGAGACTCGTGGGTTGGGTGTAGGTAGCAGGTTAATGGAGCTTTGCCTGCAAGCAGCAAAAGAGTATGGGTATGAAAAATGCTATTTGGAAACCATGCCTTATATGGAAGCGGCGCAAAAGTTATACAAAAAAGTAGGTTTCACCTATTTGGATAAACCGATGGGAGATACAGGCCACTCCTCTTGCCCTGTATGGATGATAAAAATTTTATAAAACCCATTCCTTTCAAAAGAGGATAAATAAACATTACCCTATAATTTTACCATAAATATTTAAACGTGAGTCGCTATCATTCATACATAACTTCTGCAATAAAAATTTTAACTACAGCCAAAGTAGGAGAACCTTTGGTACATCATCTAAAAAAGTTTTTTGCAGCAGATAAAAAATTTGGATCAAAAGATAGAAAATACATTTCTTCGATTTGTTATAATCTGTATAGAATGGGGAATGCATTAAAAAACAAAACAATCGAAGAAAGAATATTGGCGGCCACTTTTTTATGCAATGACAAGAGCAATGATTTGCTGCTAGCACTTGCTCCAGATCTTAATGCACAAATTAAACTATCTCTGGAAAAAAAATGTGTGCATTTAGGTATCAATACAAAACATATATTCCCATTAGAAAACGAATTGAGCGAAGAAATAGTTAAAACTGAATTTGCATTTTCTTTTTTGAAACAACCCTCATTTTTTGTGCGAAGCCGCCCAAAAAGTATGGTGAAAGTTTTTGAAAAATTGACAGAAGCAAAAGTGCCATTCGAAGAAATAAGCACCTCTTGCATAGCCTTGCCACAGGGTTATAAAATAGATGAGCTATTGTTGTTAAACAAAGAGGTAGTAGTACAAGATAGGAATTCGCAGCAGGTTTTTAATTACCTTCAAAAGCCCGAAGTATTTCTTGCAAAAGATGTATCAGTATGGGATTGCTGTGCTGCAAGCGGCGGAAAATCTATTTTGATACATGATTTATTACATGGGCATGTAGATTTATATGTGTCGGATGTAAGAGCAAATATCCTTAATAATTTGCGCAACAGATTTAAAGATGCAGGCATAAAAAAGTACCATGCATTTTTAGCAAACCTTGTAAAGCCTACAACTGCTTTGCCCGAAAAAAGCTATGATATCATTGTATGTGATGCACCCTGCACAGGCAGTGGTACATGGGCTCGCACGCCCGAGCAACTTTCTTTCTTTGAAACAAAAAGTATAAATGAATTTGCAATCATGCAAAAACAAATAGCTACCACCGCATTGCCATTTTTAAAAAAAGGTGGTTTGTTTTTTTATATTACTTGTTCTGTATTTAAAAAAGAGAATGAAGAAGTAGTGGCTTACCTCAAAGAAAAATTCCATTTGCAAACAGTGCAAATGGAATACTTAAAAGGTTATACTATGCTGGCAGATACAATGTTTGTAACCGTGTTTACGCTATAATTATTTTTTAAAAATGCGCTCTGTTATTATTTTGTTACCATCTGCAAAAACAGTAATAAAATAAATACCTCCACTCATATTTCTCATATCTATCTTTTTTATTTGTGAGCCAGCAGCTTGTTGGTAACTTGTTTCATACACTTTTTGACCAGCGGCATTTAATACAACAATGCTTATCTTAGATGCATTGGCACGGCTAATAATTACGTTGGCATTATCAATAATTGGATTTGGATTTATTTTTATTTGATCAATGGACGTACCACATGATAAAGGTGTATTTACAATTAGGGAATCCATATAAAAGCTTGTGTCAGTTACTATATCAATTTTTATCCTGTAAGAAACACTTCCACTGCTAAGTGTAGTTAATTCATCTGTAAAGCTTATATTTTTATTTGTAAAATTTCCGGTACCTACAATTGTTTTAAAAGGAACATACGCTGCTTGATTTGCTGCTTTGCGCTCTACAACAATTTTCATTGTATTATCATGTTTTACATTGAGGTTTATGGTAGCCATACAATTTGAAACCGATGCTGCTTGCGTGTATGATTTTTTTAATAACAAAGCAAATGCTTTCTTCATATCTGGAATACCATAACCCATTCTATCATCTGGATTGGAAAATCTGGTAGAGGATTTCTGCATAGCATCTATAATCGTCATATTATTATACTCTGGAAAAGCCTGCCACAAGCAGGTGGTGAGCCCCGCAAGGTTTGGTGTTGCAAAAGATGTTCCATTGCCAAATACTGGCTGCCCAGTACTTGGGCTTGCTACAACTGCACGTAAACCAACAGCAGACATGTTAGGCTTTATTCTTCCGTTACTAGAGGGACCATAGCTGCTAAAGCCTGCCACATTACCAAGCGTATCTACAGCACCTACGGTAAGCGCACTATCGGCATCACCGGGTGAAATTAAATAGCGCCAAGAAGTGTTGCCCTCATTACCAGCTGCAATTACAGGCAACATGCCTTTTTTTGCAGCAATATCAGTAGCTCTTGCACTCATAGTGGTATTACCATCCATATTTGTGTAGGTATAATTTTGAGAAGGAATATCAAATGTGCTGTAGCCCAATGAAACAGTACAAACATCTACCCCAATGCTATCTGCTCTTTCATACCCTGCAGCTAAATTATGCTCTTCTATTCTTGTTTCGCTTGCTACATCTTCTGTCCTGTATAAACAAAAAGTAGCTTTTGGGGCTGTGCCTACAAAAACACCGGGCATATTGGCAGATATGCTGCTAAAGCAATTCATTCCATGGGTATTGTCTTCGTTTACGCTTGCATTATTGGCTACAAAATCCCATACATTTAATATCTGGTTATTTGTTCTAACGCTGTCAAAGGTTGGCAGGGTTAAATAATTAAAAAAGCCTGCATCCAAAACACTTATTTGCATTCCTTCTCCCCTAAAGCCATGGTTATGCAAAAATTCTCCTTGGTGAAGGCGTATTTGCCCATTTGAACTACCATAACTATAAAAATTAGACGTTGTTCTTGCAGAAGTAGCTGCTGTTTCAATGGGTGTATCCACAATGGTATCCATTATTTTATTTCGAGGCGTAGGGTTGTCGCTATTTCTGCTTGCTACAGCAATAGCACTTATAACAAATGGGAAACCGTTTATTTTATTTAATGCGTTTATGTCGGTAGTTTGTATCGTTACTTGATTTAACCATTTGGATGCATTCAAAATATTTACCACTCCAGCTAGCCTTATACTATCAATATACCTTGGTGTAACGGGTAAATCGGCACTGTCTATTGCTATATTATACCTTACTCTTCGTTGTATGGCTCGAGGGCCTAAGTATTGAGAAGGGTTTGCAATTGAAAAAGGGTTGGAACCTTTGTCTTTAAATCTTACGATATACCTCGTTTGTGCTTGCGTATTTGTAAAGAAAAGAATGCATAAAAAAAGAAGGAAGTTTTTCATTTTCTACTTCAATTTGTGTTTATTAATTAAATTATATTTTAGCAATAGCTATCCGCAATTAGGTGCAAGGAATATAAAATCTTAGAAAATTAAATATAAACTGTATAAAAATTTATTCTTCATTTAAAGAAATTACCTCTACAAATTTGCCCATATTATTAATCTATTTGGGTAATAGTTAAAAGATCATATGCAAAACAGCTTTTCTGTGAATCTGTGGCAAAAATATTGCCACAGATTCACAGAAAAAAACAGAAATATCATTTTAATCTACCCCTTTAAAAATCATAAATTGTGTATTTCATACATAAAATTCTTTTGCACCCAATAACGGATAGTCATTATTTTAGTTATTTACGAAATACGTCAAAAACCATCACTTCGATTTGAATTGGCTTTAATCTCAAATGTTACTTACTATCATAGGCCCATTTTATCCAAGTGGCTCCCCAAGTAAATCCACCACCAAAAGCGGCAAGTATTAGATTGTCGCCTTTTTTTAATTTACTTTCCCACTCCCACAAACATAGCGGTATCGTACCAGCAGTCGTATTGCCATATTTCTCAATATTTATCATCACTTTTTCTTTGGGTATACCTGCTCTATTGGCTGTTGCATCTATAATACGCAAGTTTGCTTGGTGTGGAACTAGCCATGCAATATCATCACCCGTCAAATTGTTTCTTTCCATTAATTCATAACTCACATCTGCCATTCCTTTAACGGCAAATTTAAAAACAGATTGTCCTTCTTGGTAAATATAATGTTCTTTGGCAAGTACCGTTTCCACCGTTGAAGGTTTAACCGACCCACCAGCTTTCATATGTAAAAAATTACGGCCACTTCCATCGCTTTTTAAAAGACTGTCTTTTATACCAGTTTCATCTGTAGAAGCTTCTAACAAAACAGCTCCGGCACCATCACCAAAAATTACACAAGTGGCCCTGTCTGTATAATCTACAATGGCACTCATTTTATCGGCACCTACGATAATTACTTTTTTGTAACGGCCGCTTTCTATAAACGCAGCCCCTGTGGTGAGCGCAAAAAGAAAGCCAGAACAAGCAGCATTTACATCAAAACTTAGTATATTTTTTAAACCCACTTTATCGCAAATAATATTTGCTGTAGCAGGAAAAGTCATATCTGGAGTAACGGTAGCACAAATCAAACAGTCTATCTCATCAAGAGAGATACCACTTTTTTGCAATAAATCATTTACTGCCCCTACACCCAAATCGCTGGTTCCTAGACCTTCTCCTTTCAAAATTCTTCTTTCATCTATACCTGTCCGAGATTTTATCCACTCATCATTGGTGTCTACCATTGTTTCTAAAATCTTATTTGTCAGTTTATATTCTGGCACATACCCGCCTACGCCTGTTATTGCTGCTGTTATTTTCTCCATAGAAGAAATTGATTTTCTTAAAAAAAAAGGTTTTATAATTTGTAAATATAAATCAAATCATTTTGTTGTTAGATTTAATAGTAAAGTAACAAATATTCCCTAATTTCGTCGATCATTAGACTTTTACAAAATGTATGCATACCTAAGAGGGAAATTTACTTATAAAAGTGCTGCTCAGGTATATATAGATGTAAATGGGATTGGTTTTGAAGTAAATATTACACTTAATACTTTTTCTGCCATACAAACGTTAGAAGAAGGGAAACTTTTTACCTATCTTCAAATAAAAGAAGATGCCCATACGATTTATGGTTTTTTTGATAAGGAAGAGAAAGAAATGTTTATTTTGTTAATAAGTGTTTCTGGAATTGGTGCAGCTACTGCACGCATGATGTTGTCATCTTTAAGACCAGACGAAGTTTCTACTGCTGTAATAACGAATAATGTGCGTTTAATTGAAAGTGTGAAGGGAATTGGCAAGAAAACCGCCGAGCGTTTGGTGCTAGAGTTGAAAGATAAAGTAGGAACAAAAACAGAAGGAGGCAGCCAAACTTGGGGAAAAGCGGTCTACAGTTTGGAAAGAGACGCAATAAATGCTTTATTTGCATTAGGAATAGCACAAAAGCAGGCAGAATTGTCCGTTAAAAAAATACTAACTACAGAACCCGATATTTCAAAATTGGAGGATCTGATAAAAAAAGCCCTTAAAGCCATTTGAGACTAGATTTACGTTAACATTATTATCTTAATGCTGCTTATCAGAAAATTAACCTTCGTATTTCTATTATGTTGTACTACGTCGCATATATGGGCGTTGGGTACAGTAGAAAATACCCCATATAGCGCTAGTACAATTGGTCTTACCAAAAATGTTGTAGATACGCCACCACCACAATTGCGCTATCCAATAAAAGATACCAGAGGAGATGCTGTATCTTCTTCAAATAGAGGTACATTTTATTTGCCCAATCCGGCAAACTACAATGACTCTGTTGTGTACAACGCAGCTACCCGTTCATATACTGTTTACGAAAAAATAGGCAATAAATATTACCGTACACCAACTACTTATAGTTTCGACGAGTTTTGGGCCATGCGCAACCAACAGGCAGACCAAGCCTATTTTAAAAAAAGGGCCAATACCACCAATATTCTAAACAGAGGAAAATTACTAAAACCAAAACTTTCTCTCACAGATAATTTATTTAATAGGCTTTTTGGGAATGGAAAAATAGAAATTACACCACAAGGAAGTGTAGATATTATTGTAGGATACCAAGGGCAAAAAATAGACAATCCAACTTTGCCAGAACGTGCTAGACGAAATGGTGGGCTTGATTTTCAGCCCAATATACAATTGAATGTAAATGCTAGTATAGGAGATAAATTGAAGTTTCCCATCAATTACAATACACTAGCCAATTTTAATCTTGATAATCAGATTAAATTAGATTTTACTGGTAAAGATGATGATATCATAAAACGATTTGAAGCAGGTACAGTCAACTTTGCATCAAAAGGAACCCTAATACCAGGCGCACAACAGTTATTTGGTATAAAAACCCAGTTACAATTTGGTAAATTAAATATTACTACCATTCTTGCAAGCCAAAAATCGCAGCGCCAAAGCGTGAACTTACAAGGAGGTTCGGCAGCTCAAACTTTTGAGATTAAAGGTGACGAGTATGAAGAAAACCGACATTTTCTTTTAGGGCAATATTTTAAAGATACCTACAAAGAATCAATGAAAAATGCACCAGCCATTACTACAGCGGTGCAAATATTAAAATTACAAGTGTGGGTTACAAACAGGAATGGCGTAACCATCGAAACCAGAGATGTTGTTGGGTTAATGGATCTTGCCGAAAAGAATCCGTTTTTACAACCACCGCTTGTTAATCCTTTAACATCACTCCCAATACCTTTTAATAAATCAAACGATTTACTCGATAAAGTAAGGTCCTTGCCAGATGCAAGAAATCCAGCAGTTGTATATAGCAACCTTACTACTTTATTAGGGCTTAGTTCTGTTCAAGATTTCGAGAAATTTTATGCCAGAAAATTGGATAACTCTTCCTATGTTTTTAATCCGCAATTAGGAACAATTTCCCTTAGTTCTCCTTTACAAACAGATGAGGTATTGGGTGTAGCCTATCAATATTCTTACAAAGGAAAAATATATCAGGTAGGTGAATTTTCTGAAGACGTACCACCAGATAGTAGTACCGCTACACAAAAAGTACTGTTCTTAAAATTATTGAAAGCCACTTCACAACGGGTTAATCTTCCTATTTGGCAATTGATGATGAAGAATGTTTATTCTGTAGGATATGGCAGCCTTACTAGAGAGGATTTTAAATTAGATGTATTGTATGAACAACCTGGTCTTGGAGCAAAAAGATATGTTTCTTTTGGTGATAAGAACCAAGGACAACCTATTATCTCTCTCATAAATTTGGATAGGTTAAATAACCAAAACGATCCACAGCCTGATGGGGTATTTGATTATATAGATAGTTTTACCGTAAACGCACAGTTTAGTAGGGTTATTTTCCCCACATTAGAGCCATTTGGAAGGGATCTTGCTACGCAAGTGTACAATACCGTGCCTGCAAATGTACATGATACATTGTTTTATGCACTCTACGATTCTATAAAAGCAGTTGCACAACAATATCCTAATTTGAATAGATTTTTATTGAAAGGTTCTGCAAGAACATCGGGCTCTGGCGATATAAGCATTGGCTACAATATTCCTAGAGGTTCTGTATCGGTAACAGCAGGTGGGCGTGTATTACAAGAAGGATTGGATTATGATATTAATTATGACCTTGGTACCATAAAGGTTATAAATCCTGCTATTTTAAATGCAGGATTGCCCGTACAAGTTAATTTTGAAAATAATGCCGCTTTTGGCTTGCAGCAAAGATCTTTTCTTGGAATACGGTTAGATTATCAATTGAAAAATACAGCCAAGGAACAAATTTCGTTTGGCGCAACTGCCGTAAGGTTAAGTGAAAGGCCCTTCTTTACAAAAGTGAATTTAGGCGAGGATCCAATACGAAATGCGATGTATGGTGTAGATGTGAATTATAGAAAAGAAATACCTCGGTGGACAAAAGTATTGGATAAGCTTCCTTTTTATACTACTACTGCACCGTCTACCGTAAATGCGTACTTAGAAGCGGCAATGCTAGATCCTGGTCATGCGCCTCAAATTGGAAGAGGGGATAAAGGTGTAATTTATATCGACGATTTTGAAGGAAGTAAATCTTTTATAGATCTTCGTTTTCCATCTACTGCTTGGGGATTGGCTTCTACACCTAAAGGAGCATCTAGCAATAGCTTTCCTGTTGTTGATCCATTATTTCCTGAGGCTGATTCTATCAACAATCTTGTATATGGAAAAAACAGGGCAAAAATTGCTTGGTACCAGATAGAGCAGGTACTACAACAATTTAGGGCTAGTACCAATCCTATAACCAATGCAAATCTATTAAGCGATCCTAGGGTAAGGCCAGTTTTTCAAAAAGAAATTTTCCCACAACGTACCACTGGTTTTGGAGAAGGGCAATTGCAGACATTTGACCTTGCCTATTATCCAAAAGAAAGAGGCCCTTATAATTTTGATGATGTAAATGTAGATGCGCAAGGAAATTTATTAAACCCAATTAAAAGGTGGGGTGGTATTCAAAGAAACATCGATCAAACAGATTTTGAAACTGCCAATATAGAATTTATAGACACTTGGGTTCAAGATCCATTTATAAACAATCCTACATCCAACGAACAAGGTAAATTATATTTTAACCTTGGTAATATATCAGAAGATGTATTGAAAGATGGGCGTAGGCAATACGAAAATGGTATAACTACGCCAAATGCTCCCGCACCCATGGCCAATGTTGTTTGGGGGAAAGTGCCTAGTAATCCAATACAGGTTACCAATGCTTTTAGCAACAATCCAGACGATAGAAAATTTCAGGATGTTGGTTTTGATGGAATACCTGATTCCACAGAAGCAAGGATTAGACAGGCATACTTGGCTAGGCTAGCTACAGTTGTAGGAGGCACTGGGTCTGCGGCGTATCAAAGAGCAGCGGCCGATCCTTCTAGCGATGATTTTAGAAATTTTAGGAATGATGCGTTTACAGCTACTGATGGTATTCTTGCCCGGTATAAAAATTTCAATGGTACAGAAGGGAATTCTCCTATAGACAATGGTGGCCAGTTTACATCTGCTGCTACTTTTTATCCAGATGCAGAGGATTTTAACCGAGACAATACTTTAAATGAAACGGAAGAGTATTTTCAATACACAGTAGAACTTAGAAAGACTACTGACCCAATGATGCAAGTAGGCAGTAATTATATTGTAGATAAGAAAGTGGTATCAGTTGTACTTCCTAATGGTGCTACAAGAAACGAAACTTGGTATCAATTTCGAATTCCGGTAACAGGTTACAATAAAAAAATTGGTAATATCCCCGATTTTAAATCTATTCGGTTTATAAGAATGTTCATGACCAATTTTGCAGATACTGCTGTGCTACGATTTGGTACATTACAATTATCTAGAAATATTTGGAGAAGGTATAGGTTTCAAATTGATTCTACCGGTATGAGCAATGTAGCTACCAATACACCATTTAATATAGGGGCTGTAAATATTGAAGAAAATGATACCAGGGTTCCATTGCCTTATAGAACACCAAGGGATATTCAAAGACAACAAACGCTTAGTAACAACGGAGTAAACTTGTTGTCGAATGAGCAATCGATGAATTTGCAATTTACCAACCTTAAAAAAGGAGATACGAAAGGCGCATTTCTAACATTTGTAAACAAGGATTTGAGGCAGTTCAAAAAAATGCAAATGTATTTTCACGCCGAGCAGGCGGTTACAGCTTCGCCAGCATTAAAAAACAAAGATTTAACAGCGATATTCAGGCTTGGAACAGATTTTATAAATAATTATTACGAAGTTAGAATTCCATTAATAAATACTGATCTTAATGCAGATACCAAGCTTGGACCAGACTCGGAAGCTTACAACGATTCATTATGGAATCCTCTAAACTCACTTGATTTAGACCTTACTACCCTTACAAAAATAAAACAAGATAGAAACTTATCGTCTACCCCACTCAATAAATTATATACCAGCGTACAACCTTCTGGCCAATCTTATTCGGTGATGGGTAATCCTAATTTGGGAGAAATAAAGGGAATGCTCATTGGCGTAGAAAATTCCAATGCCCAACCGTCTGCTAGTGGAGAAATATGGGCAAATGAATTACGTTTGTCTTCTTTAGATGAAAAAGGAGGATATGCCGCACTTGCAAGAATTGATTTTACTTTGGCAGATTTAGGAACATTGTCTTTATCCGGCAATATGCACACACAAGGATTTGGTACTTTAGAGCAAAGAGTAAACGATCGTTATAGAGACGACTTTTTTCAGTTTGATGTAGCAGCTACTTTAGATTTAGGCAAACTTACTCCTAAAAAAGCAGGAACACATATTATGTCTATACCCGTATTTGCTAGCTTATCACAATCTGTAAGCAAGCCAGAATATGACCCGTATGACTTGGATATAAAGCTTAAGGATAAATTAAATGCTGTACCAGCAAATCAAAAAGATTCTATTCGTAAAACTGCGGTAGATTTCACCTCTATAAAAACACTCAATTTTACAAACGTAAGAAAAGTAAGAACTGGAACGAAAAAACCAAAAATCTACGATATTTCTAATGTGGATGTAAGTTATTCCTATCTAAAAACGAGCAAGTACAACCCACTTATCGAATACAATGATGTTACCAGGCATAGAGGATCGTTAGGCTATAGTTTTTCGCCACAACCAAAATACATTACACCATTAAAAGGAATATTTAAAAAAACGAAGACAAAATGGTTTGATTTGGCTAAAGATTTTAATTTCAATTTGGTACCATCACAGTTGAGTTTTAGAGCTGATATACAAAGACAATTTGGCGTAATAAAGCCAAGAAGTTTGGGGGGTGATTTGTATAAAACGCCAGAAACATATGACAAGTATTTAATTTTCCAAAGAGATTATATATTAAACTGGAAGTTTACCAAATCTATTTCATTGGATTTTACTGCTACCAATAATTCCAGGGTAGACGAACCAGCAGGAAGAATAGATACAAGGGCTAAAAAAGACTCTTTGTGGACTAACTTGCTTAAAGGCGGAAGAAATACATTGTATAACCAAAACGCTGTATTCTCCTATACCTTGCCTATCAATAAAATTCCTTTATTGGATTTTGTTACAGCAAATGTAAAATACCAAGCTACCTATAAATGGATTGGTGCAAGTAGACTGGCAGTAAATCTTGGGAACTTCTTAGAGAATGGTCAGCAAAAAGAAGGCATTGTACAAATGGATTTCAATAGGTTGTACCAAAAATCAAAATTCTTGCGACAATTAGATGCACCCACCAATATAGCTGATAGGGAAAAATGGAGAAATAGATACACAAAAATTAGTGATAGTGTAACCAATAAAGCTGGGAAAAGGGTGTTGAGGACAAGAAAAATTTTAGATAAATCTGCACTGCCCTATGTAAATACGCCACTTAAAATATTAGGCAAGCTTATTACAAGTGTAAAGCAAGTAAATTTTACTATTTCAGAAAACGGAAATACGAGGTTGCCTGGTTACACAGATAGCACGCAAGCCTTGGGGCAGAATTTTAGAAGTATGGCTCCTGGACTAGATTTTGTGTTTGGTAAACAAATAGACAGCAATTGGCTCAATAGAAAAGCTGGTCTTGGACTTATTACAAAAGACATAGACTTTAACTATTTATTCAAACAAAATTTTGACCAGACCATCAATGCATCGGCAACGCTTGAGCCAATAAGAGATCTTACGATAACGGTAAATCTTAAAAAGACATTTAGTAAAGACTATTCAGAAACGTTTAGGTATATAGATACTTCCGGAGGAACGAATCTAAAATTTCAACACCTTACTCCTTATTCTAGTGGAGGTTTTGAGGTAAGTTATATTGCATTTAAAACACTGTTTGGTAAATTTGATCCTAACAGGGTTTCTGATGTATTTAATACTTTCCAAGGTAACAGAGCAATACTTTCTAAGCGATTGGGAACCCTAAATCCTTACACACAGCAGCTGCCAGGTGGAGGTTTACAGGCCGATGGCTATTATTATGGCTACGGTAAGTATGCTGTAGATGTACTTATACCTTCCTTTATTGCCGCATATACAGGGCAAAGTGCAGAAACAGTTTCTCTAATAAAACAAACCGATAGCCGCACAAGATCAAATCCATTTAAAGGAATTTTACCTAAGCCAAACTGGACATTAAATTACAACGGCTTAACAAAAATAAAAGGCTTGGATAAGATATTTACCAACTTCAATGTATCACATGGTTATAATGGTACTTTGGGTATGAATGGATTTCAATCCGCCTTACTATATCAAGACGTATCCAGATTTGGTTATCCTTCCTTTTATGATACGGTTTCTAAATCTTACATACCATTCTTCTTGGTACCCAATGTAAGCATACAGGAGCAATTTTCTCCGTTGATAGGTTTTGATATGGCATTTACCAACCAGCTTCAAGCCAAGTTTGAGTACTCCAAATCTCGTACACTTAGTTTAAGTTTATACGATTATCAATTGAGTGAGCAGCGCAGCACAGAATTTAGAATAGGAGCCGGGTATCGTAAAAGAGGAGGGCAAAAGTTTTTGGGAGGCTTAAAATTACCTAAATTCTTGGGCGGAGCAAAAGCACTTGAAAACGAGATATCCTTTAGATTTGATTATGGAATAAGAGATAACGTAACTTCCAATAGCAGGCTAGATCAGGATAACAATTTTGCAACAGGCGGTAGTAAAGAAATTACTTTAAGGCCATCTATTGATTATACTTTAAACAGCCGAATTAATCTTAAGTTTTTCTTTGATCAAACAAAAATTCTACCTTATATATCTTCTAGTGCGCCTACTACCAATACCAGAGCGGGCCTACAAATACATATTTCGCTTACGCAATAGTTTCGTAAAAGAATATTGAGAAAAGGCAGCTGTTTCTCCATAGAAACAGCTGCCTTTTTTAGTTAAGTTAATTTTAAATCAATGTGCAATGTGCTTAGCTCAAAAAATGACATAATAATATAAAATAGAAATAGTCCAACTAAAGTTTATGCACTGAGGGCATACTAGCAGGGGGCAGTATTTGTTGGGTACATTATTGTGGGGTGGCCTTGAACAGTAAATTATTTTTCTCCAAAGGGGGCTTGCGGGCAACATTTACAGAAGCAAGTAATACCAAAATGGGTTTCATTTTAGACTAATTAGGTTGCCACAAATTCATCCAAAGCTTATGTGCGTTTAGTTATGCTAAACCTGACTGCCGGCAGGTAGCTATTGGGCTAATAATATAATCCATTCGGTATAACTTAAGAAATATGCAAGCTTTTTAATTAGCAATTTTTGTATCTAATAAAACACAAAAGATGTAGTTAAGTATGCGAGGATTCTAAATAAAACAGCTGCTATTGCAGCTTAAAAAAAATTGTAATGAAAATTTATTTTTGCATTCTTTTAAATAAACACAAAGTATTAAGTAAAACGAAAGTAAAATTATTAATAGATAATACTTGTATTACCTAATGCAATTTCCATTGCACTCAAATGGGAAAATTTATCTTTACAGGAGGGAGATTAATACTATATTAAAATTCACTAAAATTAAGGTGCAATAACTTTCTTAAAAAGCAGAATATATCCGCCGACTTGCTTTTTCTTTTTATTTACCTGTACAGGTTTAATGATGTGGTATTCTGTAAAACGAGGAATATAATCGTAGTTTATAATATTGCCATCAACATCTCCCCACACTTTCTTTTGATAAACAACTTGTTTTTCATTCCAATCAAACATACGAACCTCGTATAATCTTGAAGTAATATCTCCAATAAAAATTACACGATACCAGGTTCCTTGTTTAAGTGAAACTATAACAGGAATTTCATATTCACTTTCCATTGCCATAGCGGCTTCCTTTACAACAGTAAATCCCAATTTTTCAAATTCAGCTTTTAGACTATCTACTTGGAGATTTATGGAAGAATTATTATAAGCAACATTTTTAACAAATGGCTGGGCAAGGGAACTTGCGCATAATGTTAATAAAAAGAAAGATATAAAAAGTAGCTTTTTGATAGGTATAGATTTATTGATTACTGTTTTTCTAAAGGATACTTGGATGTTTCAATTTTTATGCCAAATCAATTGGTAAAATTGTAATGTAAATGTAAATCTGTAATTTTTGGGAGATTGTAATTTGCAGTATAGAACAAGTGTAGAAATATTTCTACACTTGTTGCTTATTGTACTAAGGTACAGGAAAGAACAGATGTAAAATATTAATAAACCAATACTTATTTTCTAACACTAAAATATAGCAAGCTTTAATTTAGCGTTAGAACCATTTTTTTAACTTTCTTTATTAAAAATAGTTGCATTTGCTTGTTGGGTACAAGTAACAGTGAGGTCATTTATGCACACATGTGGGGGAAGGGAGCAACAATAAAAAATTGTATCTGCAATATCAATAGCGGTAAGTGGTATGAAACCTTTATAAGCAGCATTGGCTTTGGTTTCGTCTCCTTTAAATCGAACAATGGAAAATTCGGTTTCTACGGCGCCAGGGTTTATTGAGGTTACTTTTATCCGGTATTTTAATAAATCTATTCTCATTGATTTCGATATAGCATCTACTGCAAATTTACTGGCACAATATCCATTGCCATTTTCGTATACTTCTTTGCCAGCAATAGAGCCCATATTTACAATATGACCTTTCGATATTTTTAAAAAGGGCAACAATGCTTTGCTTACATATAATAAGCCATTCACGTTTGTATTCATCATCGTTTCCCAATCGACAATATCTGCATCTTCAAATGAATCTCTACCCAATGCTAACCCAGCATTGTTTATTAGAATATCTATTGTTGTATCCTTTGGTAAATTTTCTATCGCTTCAAATACAGAAGCTTTATTTTGTACATCAAAGCAAAGCGTAATTACACTTACCTTATATTTCTCTTCGAGTGCTTGTTTTATTAGAATAAGCTTTTCTTCCCGCCTTCCTGTAATGATAATATTGTAATTATTTTCTGCAAATTTTTCGGCACATGCTTTTCCAATTCCAGATGTTGCACCTGTAATAAAAACTGTTTTTTTCATAATTGAATAATGAGACTTTTGTAAAGCTATTTTATTTTAGCGAAGTTAATTAATCAGATACTTTTATCTTGATACTTGATACTCAAAACTCAATACTCAATACTCTGTTACCGTATCAAAATAACTGTCCCCTTTCTAGTTATTGTTTTGTTTTTGTAATCTGTAGCATTTGCACGCCATACATAAGTGCCAGGGTCTTGTTTGGTACCTTTGTACGTACCGTCCCAACCAGAACCTAATTTACTAGTAGTAAAAAGCAATTCGCCCCAGCGGCTATACACACTAAAGTTTTCCAATGATTTTATTCCGATTGGTATTGGTTTAAAGTTGTCATTATTTCCATCGCCACCTGGTGTAAAAGCAGAGGGCACATAAATATCGGGAGGTAGAAAAAATACTTTTACATTGATGGTATCTGTAGCGGCGCAACCAATATCATTGCTAACTTGTACCGTGTAAGTAATATTGTTTAGCGGATTTGCAATGGGATCTTTAACATTAATGTTACTAAGCCAAGTATTAGGAGCTATCCATAAATAATTTGTACTGCCCGATGCATTAAGTTGCAAAGGTTGGTCAAGCACAATGGATGTATCAGAAGGTCCAGCATCAGCTATAACTTTTATTACAGTTACTTTAAAGTCCTTGAATGCAGGCTTTGGGCAACCGAGTGTATCATTTACTTGTACGGTGTATGTAATGGTTTGTTTTGGTAGTATAGATAAAGGATTTGGTATGCGAGTATTGTTTAAAAAATTTGCAGGCGTCCACAAATAAATACTACCACCTGTTGCATTTAATTGCGCATTTTTGCCTAAACAAATTTGATTGTCGCCCGTAATATTTGCAGTTGGATAAGGAGCTGTTTTTACAATGATGTTTTTTTCTTTAAAACATTTATTAGATATAGATGCTATTACATGAAATGTATCAATAGGATTTGTTGGAAAAACCAATGGGTTTTTCACCGTAGGGTCTACAATTAAATTAGTAGGTGTCCATGCAAAATAAAGTGCATCCGTATTTAATGATAATCTAACGGTATCTGTTCTGCAAATGGTTGTATCATTAATAGCTAATAATGTTACGTCCGAAACTACATTTACCGTTACAGGTATAGTAGCTACACAACCAAAAAGATCTTGGTAGGTAGCAGAATACGTTGTGGTTACATCTGGACTAACCAATGGATTATAACTATTTACACTACCTATAATTGCATTGGCGGGGCTCCAAGTAATGGTACCGGTCGTTACATTGCTACGAAGTTGTAATGTATCTACCGTGCATATAAGGGTGTCTTTGGATATAAAAAAATCTGGTTTATCTACAATGGTAACTATTGGGTACAATGTATCTCTACAGCCTTTGCTTGTTTCTACAATAAACGATGCATTGTATGTACCTGCTGTGTTATAAGTATAAGTTGGGTTTTGCAAGCGACTTGTATCGTTGGTTAGTGTTTGTACTCCAAAATCCCAGCGCCAAAAAGTTACGGGTGGAAAACTTGTCGTAGTAAGATCAGTGAATTGGACGGGTGTATTTTTACATTGCGGCCCTATTGGAGCAAATGCAGGAAAAAAACCTGGCCAAACCCTTACAAGTGCAGTTGCAGTATCTGCGCAGGGTGTGTTTCTATTTACAATTAATGTTAGTGTATAGTCCCCAGGGGCAGAATAAGTATGTTGTGGAAATTCTTGTGTGGAAGTATTGTTTATACCAGAAGCAGGATCACCAAAGTTCCAGTCAAAAGTTAAATTTAGTAAGGAGCCATTCTCATTTTTAAATGTAAAATCTCGGTTTTCGCAATTGGTGTAAGTAACTTTAAGTTCGGAACTTGCAAAATCACAAGGGGCAACTGTTACAATAAAATCTTTTCTGTGTGAAGCAATATAGATACCATTTCTAAAAGATTGTACCATTACACAAACAATATATTGGCCAGAAGCAGGGGAAATGCCAGAGATAATGCCCGTATTTACATTAATGGTTGCTAAGGATCCAAGCGGGCTGGTTGCGCTAAATCCAATGCTATATGGAACGGAACCGTATGGAGGAGGATCAGGATTATTGAAAGAGGCATCAGTAGCATCTCCACCATTAAAGGCATTTACAAAACTATATCTTAATTGATCGCCATCGGGATCGGTTGCACTAAAATTCAGAATGAAGGGCTTGCCCTGACAAATGATAGAAATACCTTTTTCAAATCTGGCACTATTGTCTGTCTCAGATCCTAGTGTTTCTTGCCCAGGAATACTTCCCAAATAGGTAGCGCCTATGCTAGGAGCAAGGCCAATATTGGTAATACCGTCTACCCTACAGCAAGTTTGGTACACAATGGAATAGCCGTTTAAATTATCGGGAAGATCTAGTACAAAAGTGTAATAACCTACACTATAATCAAATAAAGGAGCATTTGAAATACAAGGAGGTGAAGCTACAATACTCAGTGGCTCAGCAGAAGTTAAGGGGATAATTTGATTGACTACAATTTTAGAGTTGTCATCGTTGTTGAAAATTCCCAGCGTAACATTTGCTGGCATTTGGGCACAACCAGTGCAAAAATTATCTCTAAAAAGCCTTAAAGTAATTGAATATTTTTTAGATCCTCCTGCCCCAGGGCCCGTATAGTTGTAAGTAACTTCGCCCCCAGTAATATGCTTCGCAAATAGAGGAATACTACTAAAAGTAAAGAACAGTATAAGTAAAAATATTTTCATTTATTGCAATAAGATACTAAATTAAACAAATATGCTGCATTAGTTTGATTTTCATTTTTCAATAATGTAAAAATTCTCCCAAAATTTTATTACATTTTACTGATTCTTCTTTCAAACTCATATGTGCACTCTTGCGCATGATATGTATATACGAAATAGATGGCAAATGTGTTTGTTGCATGCTTTGTGCAAAAGGAACGGCTTGATCATATTCACCAATAATGAATAAGATTGGTTTAGAAAAAGTTTTTAAAATAGCCGTTTTATCCGTTCTAGTAATCATAGCATTGTAATATTGTATGAGTGCCTCGGACAAAAAGCTTGCCCCTTTTTCAATTAAATCATCAATATCATTTTTGCTTATAACGGTATCGAAGAACAAATTTGGTATACTCGTCTTAAGAAAAGCCTTGCTTCCATTTTCTCTAATAAATTCTATGGCTTTTTTTCTAATTGTTTTTTTTGCTTCATCATCTGCATAAGCACTCGAATGTACCAAGCCTAATGCATTGAGCGTTTTTGGATATTTTTCTGCAAAAGCCAACGTAATATAACCACCCATGCTATGGCCCAACATGCAACAGGTAGTTATTTTTTCTTGGTCTAAAATTAATTTTATTATGGTTGCATAATCAGCAATTTCTATATTTTCTTTTTGTAACAAGTCAGATTTTCCAGAACCCGGCAAATCTGGTACAATCAATAAATAATCATTTGTTAAAAAATCTATTTGTGCTTTCCAAATATCACTGTCTTCTCCAAAACCATGTAAAAGTACAACGGCTTTGCCAGTACCATAAACCGTATAGTTTATGTTTGCATTTTCGTAAATAATATTTTTATTCTTAAACATGAAAGTATCATTTTTTATCTCTGCAAAAATTCCTTTTTCTCTGGTTCTCTGCAGTGAGTGAAACTTCTCCAAGCAAGTAATACTACCATTGGCAATAATGCATTATTCATTAACTGTGGCAGAAAAAACCAACTACATAAAACCAATAATAAATAAATACAAACCAACAACGAAATCTGTTTGGATCGTTGCGTAGTACTATTAATATAAAATGCATAAAAAATAAACAGGGGCGTTGCCCACAGTAAATTATAATTATTTTTTGTCATTGTATGATCGGTACCAAACCACATGAACAGCAATAAAACGCCAAGCACTCCTATAAGAAAGAATAAAAATGCATCTAAGAATTGCAATAGTTTTTTGGTAAAAGTATTTTTAAAAAGGCTTATCACTACAAAACATAAAAGTATAGTAGATGATAAAAAAAGCGGAGTAAAAAAACCTTTCTTATTTTTTGCAGCATTAAAAATATACAATTGCTGAGCCGAAGAAACAACTTTTGTATTTGTAGCGGAATCTAGCGCAATCATTAAATTATCTGGCAAAAATTCTTGTTGTTCTGCGGTCATTATTGCATCTGTTCTTGCCCCTAGTAAAATATCTATGCCAAGTTTGCTCCAATACTGGTTGTTGTTATCTAAGTATTGATGTATGGCATTGCGAAAAGTATAGCTAGTGGGCATTACGGGTGGTAGTATAGGAGTAGGGCGGTGGTATTTTTTTATAATATCCCTAAGCCTGGTTGTACAGTTATCTAAAAAGAAATCGTATTGGTAATATTTGTTTTCTTCTTTTGCATTTTCTATTAGTGCAAGGTATATGGCAAGTTTTTCTTTACCAGAAAAATTTAATACCTGCTCTGTAATGCCTCTATTGTATTGCTGATAAAAAAATGCAAATTCTTGAAACTGATCTATATTAACAAAGTACCTAAGTTTTCCTTTAATAAATTTTATGTAAAAATTTTTATCTTCAAAATCGAATGTGCCATAATTGTACACGTGGTCTGTAACGCTGTTGCTGTCTATTACCCGCAATGCACTGTGGCCAAAGGTTTCATTCAGCTCTTCGCCAGGTGTGCAAGTAAGTAAAGAAATTCTTATACGGGAACTGTCTTGAGCAAATATGCAAATATGCAAAAGTGCAAATGTGCAAATAAGAAAAATTCGAAGCAATATATTTTTCATCTGTTCATTAATATTTTTTTCAATTGCACCATAACTAAAACATACAAAATATCATCACGGTTATTATAATTTTACTCAAAGATTTTTTAAGGTTATTTTACAATATTTTAAACAATAAATATAGCAAATCAACATTGCATAATCTAATACATAATCTATTGCATAATAAAAGATGAAAAAGGATTTGCCGATGAAGTGAGCCTGCCTGACGGTAGCTACCCTGTACACATATCTTTAGCAATGTTAATTCCTTCTATAATCGCATTAAACCTATCGAGTCCTTTTTTCAAACATATAACCCCTGGCGGACCTTGAGAGTCGTATCCTTTCCATCCTCCCAATCGTCCTAT
>JANPCB010000065.1:0-15055 GCA_031430735.1 Ferruginibacter sp.
ATTTGGATACAGTGTGTTTGAACATAGCGAAGATGGTATTTATACTGAGATGACCATGTTTACCGACATTGAAGATCCGGTAAAATATATTGTTATAAAACTTCGCAATCATTCCGGCAGGCAGCGGCGCATTTCAGCTACGGGGTATATAGACTGGGTGTTGGGAGACTTGCGGGCAAAATATCTTAAACATACTATAACTGAGTTGGATGAACGCAGCGGCGCTATCCTGGCTAAAAATTCCTATAGCTCCGAGTTTGTAAACAGGGTGGCTTTTTTTGATGCAGACGGAACCAACAAAAGTATCACTACCGACAGAACGGAATTTCTTGGAAGAAATGGAACATTGAATAATCCTGAAGGATTAAGAAGGGTTAAATTTTCCGGTAAAACGGGTGCTGCTTTAGACCCTTGTGCTGTTATACAGGTAGTCTTTGATTTGTTTGAAGAACAGGAGCATGAGGTTATTTTTCGTTTAGGTGCGGGCAAGAATATGGACCATGCTTTAGAAATTATTCAGGCAAGTGAAGGTGCTGAGGCAGCACGTGATGCAAAACAAAAAGTACACGATTATTGGCAACATACATTGAGTGCTGTGCAAATTTATACCCCCGATCCTGCGCTTAATATACTGGCCAACGGCTGGTTAAATTATCAAACACTTGCCAGTCGTTTATGGGCACGTAGCGGGTTTTACCAATCAGGTGGCGCTTTTGGTTTTAGAGACCAGTTGCAGGATGTCCTTTCTTTAATGCATTCGCATCCTACGTTAGTACGGTCTCAAATACTATTGTGTGCATCAAGGCAATTTAAACAGGGCGATGTGCAGCATTGGTGGCATCCTCCTACAGGGCGGGGTGTACGTACCACTTGTTCGGATGATTATTTATGGCTGCCTTATGTAACCGCAAAATATATTAATGCCACTGCCGACAAAACGATATTGGATGAGCAAATACATTTTCTAGAAGGCCGTGAGTTAGCAGCAGGGGAAGATTCTTATTTTGATCTTTTTCTTACCTCGGATGATACAGCAGATTTATACAGCCACTGTGTACAAGCAATTGATTATGCGCTTAAGTTTGGTGTACACGGCTTACCATTTATAGGCTCCGGAGATTGGAACGATGGTATGGATAAAGTAGGTAACCATGGCAAAGGCGAAAGCGTATGGCTCGCATTTTTTCTGTACGATGTACTGGTACAGTTTGCAGCAGTAGCACTACTAAAAAACGAAGTAGCCTTTGCCTTAAAATGTACAGAGGAAGCAGAAAAACTACGCATCAACATTCATGAGCAGGCATGGGATGGTGAATGGTACCGGCGTGCTTATTTTGATGATGGTACAGCACTCGGTTCGCATGAAAATGAGGAGTGTAAAATTGATTCCATTGCACAAAGCTGGTCGGTATTATCAAAGGCCTGTGATAAGGAGAAAGTTAATACTGCAATGCAATCTGCTGATAAACACCTGGTGCGTAAGGAAGATGGGATTATCCAATTGTTTAATCCCCCATTTGATAAATCAAACCAAAACCCCGGCTATATAAAAGGATATGTGCCGGGTGTACGTGAAAACGGTGGACAATATACACATGCCGCAATTTGGTTGGTTATGGCATTTGCTGCAATTGGTGACAAGAAAAGAACGTGGGAATTATTACAAATGATTAACCCCATAAACAGGACAAGCAGTGAAGATAAAATTAGCAAATACAAAACCGAACCTTACGTAATAGCAGCAGATGTGTACGCCGAGCCTAAGCATAAAGGCCAAGGTGGCTGGACCTGGTACACAGGCTCTGCAGGCTGGATGTATCAATTGATCATTCATTCTTTTATTGGATTAAAAAAAGAAGGCAATACTTTAAGCTTTACTCCCTGCCTACCTGAAGAATGGAAAACATTTGAAGTTCATTATAGGTATATGAATACCATGTACCACATCGTCATTACACAAAAAGATGGAACAGATGTAATGATGGTGATAGCGGATGAGGTGAAGCAAGAAGGTAATAAGATTACCCTCACAGATGATGGGGCCGAACATAATATTCAAATCATTTTATAGACCGGACAATGTAAAAATTGAAACACATTTCTTCACATCGCAAAACAAATCCAAAGGCCGATTCCTTAATTCGTTCGATTGTACAAGTCTTATTTCTTCTGCACACAAAATGATACGAGCGGAAAAATCGGAGTATCTTCTTTGATCGACACCTGGATAGTAGTTAGAGAATTAGATGAAGAGGTAAGCAAAAAACGCATTCGTGGACTTTTCATTATTAAGTCTCGTGGTAAAGGTCACGACAGTAATGTACATAAATTGATTTTAAGTGATGATGGAATTAAACTGATGCCAATGAGGAAAAGAAGATTGGTAAAAATGTTTCTGAGAGTCAAAAATTAGTCAACAAGATAAAGTTGTATAATTGCGTTTCGGCAGGGTTTTCACAAGAATAATAATTGAGGTATAACAGAACCAACCGTGAAACCCTGCCCACCGCACAAAAGAACTTAGAATTATAATCAACCCATCCTACAAATTTTTAGGATGTTTTTTGTTGTCAAAAAAAGTGACATCAATTTCTATCTATAGAGATTACAACATAAGCTTTAAGGGCCGCGGAGTATTGATATTTAACTGGCATCTTTTACTGTGGTCGGCTTTGAAACCTAAAAATTTAGGCTCTATCACAGGTCGGGTTTGCCGGACGGCAGGCAGGGTTACACAACAGGTCTTCTTTCTGATGTAAAGTTTAAGTGTGCGAAAATCCCGCTGAGAAAGAAATTTTTTATAAGGTCCAGCAGCACCGCAATTACCGAGCCCGTACCCTATAGGTTTTAAGCTGCATTCTTTAATGATCTCATCACGGAGCTTTTCATTCTTCTGCTTATCTCCGCAACAGACTTATCTTTCATGATAATATTGCCTTCGGGCGTTACGCATAAAATATGTATCCGGTTTACCAAATGTGTTCGATGTGTACGCAGAAACCCAAAGGGCTCCAGCATTTCAACAAATTCTTTCAACACTTTGGCACAGAGGAGCTTTGTATTGTTGGTAAAAAATATTCTTGTATAGTTGCTGCTGGCTTCAAGCCTTACTATTTCGGCAGGGTTGAAAAAATAATGGCCTTTGGAAGTGGCAAGGGTGATGGTAAAGGGTGAGCTCATAAAAAAATTTTACAATATTGACGACTAGTATTACAGTCTTGCAGCGAGATGGCCACTGAACCATGTTTTTTCGTTTATTGCTGAAATGGCGAAAGGTGAATTATTATAAGTACTGTTGTAAAAAATTTCCACCCAAACAATATCGCCTGCCAGCAGTTTTACATCAGTGCTAATACTTACCGCATCTATAAAAATTACATCTGAAAGCGTAGGAGGATTTTCTAAATTATAGCTGGCTTTACTTTGCTGTGCAAGGGTGTATTCAGTACCTCCCCTGTTCATTCTTAAACGTACATGAAGTTCTTCGCCATAGCCAGTCAATTGAATTTGTGTGTTTAAATGATATATACCATCTTCCACTATTCCCAATTGTGAATTAAGTTGCTGATACACTAAACCAACATTAAAATCAGTGGTGGTTTCAAAATAATATTTTGTCCAGGCGCTCAATGGCAATGAAGTCATAACGCTTGTATTTCTTCCAGAAGCTTTAAAGGCAACCGGGTCGGCCCAGTTAGCATTTCCATTCACATCGTCACTTGTCAATACACTTCCTTTTTTAGGAAATGTACCCCTCATTCGAATAGCGCCCGTTACATCTAAAGCAGCAGTAGGAGCTGTGGTGCCAATGCCAATATTCCCATTGTTTACATTAAATGCAAATTTCCAACCGGCACCTCCATTCCCATAAATACCTATGTGATCATTATCAATCGTTCCGATAAAAGATCGGATAGCAGTGGTAGTGCCATCAAACCAAATACCTGCTGTACTGCCAATGTTTTGCAAACGTAACCTGCCGGCAACGTCCAGTTTATAAGTAGGTGAAGATGTACCTATACCTACATTTTGTGCATTAATGACTGATACTAAAAAAATACAGATGAGGAGGCAGAATAGTTTATTCATGATTTTTTATTAAGAAAATAAAAGTGCAAATCAATCCATTTTTTAAAAATTTTTACTTAGCCAAATGAAGAAAAGGCAAGTTAAAATGTATGGGAATTCAATTTAAATGCTGTGGCGAAAACAGAAAATAAATGCGCAGATGATTACTATCAATTTGAAAAGGTTTGTTTATTGCATCAGTAATAAGGAAGTTTGTATCGGCGGGCTGTTAATATTTAATTGACATCTTTTACTAGGGTTGGCTTTGGCACTTAGTATTTAGGCTCACACAGGTTGGGCTTGCCTGACGGCAGGTGGTTTCGCAACAAGTTGAAATCTTTAATATGCAGCTCGCCTTAGTTGATAATACCCTACAGCGGCTGCTCACGAGTAGCGGCGATGGGCTTGTGAGGGTGATACTTAACAGCAATACCTTCGGAACAATAAAATTATTTAACCAGCCATTCTACTTAAGTAATCATTAACGTTATTCTGCATCGGGGTTTCGCCAAAAACTTTATTAAAATGGAAGTATAGGGTGAAGAAAGCCCCGCTGAAAAAGAAAATTTTTTATAACAAATGCTGATTTACTATAGGCGCGGATAGGGCAGGTTTTACGATAAACAAAGTAGATTTCCTCTATTTTTAATTCATCATAAATTACTAATACTCAGAACATAATGAAATTATGATTATCATTGTTGGATAAAATAAATTCTTCATAAAAAAACATCAGTATGAAATGTATTAAAATTTGTGTATTCAGTTTTATCGTTTTTTTAATGAGCCTCTCTGCAGATGCTCAAAATTGCGATCCATGGATTGTGTCCATTTATAAGCAATTATACAACAGGCAACCATCTTCAGAGGAATGTAATATCAAAAACTATAACAACGGCTCCTGGTCTGGTTATGAGCAACTTACTGGTTATGTTAAGAAATACCAGGATGATAAAAAGCCAAAAATGAGCCAAGCACAAACTACCGCAAAAGTTTCCTGAGACCCATGGATTAAAGAAATCTATAAAAATAAATACAACAGGCAGCCTAACTCATGGGAGTATAATATCCGGAATTACAACAATGGTTCATGGGGTTCTTACGATGAGCTTTCTAAATATATTATTGAGTTTCAACAATCATTAAAGAACCAAAACATTAGTATTGAAACTGCATTATTAGATGAAACTATCAACCTGGTAGTATTTAAAAAAGAAGGAACCACTGTTGGTATAAATCTGTTATCAAACAATGATGGCAAAGTATTAGCAGCAGGAAGTGTAGAGGTTGCTGCTAAAAGTGGTGGTAAGGTAGTAGCAGCAGGTGGTGGCAACGCAGTGGCAAGCGGTGGTGGAAATGTAGTGGCTGCTGGTGGTGGTAATGCAGTAGCTTCTGGAGGAGCAAATGCTGTAGCAAGTGGTGGAGGAAATTTTCAGATCGGCATGGGCATTATGGGAGCAAAATATGTTGAGCCCAGGGCTGTTTTATCTGCAGGTACTCAAAGAATAAAAACTTCAGGCGCAGGCGCCTTTATATTTAAATAACAACCTGCTGATTAGCCAACCTGGTTTTAATAGAAGTGATGGAAGGTCTGCTTATGTATACGACTGTGTGCATAAGCAGGCTTTCTTGTTTGGTAAAAGGTATGCAATGAAAAGTTATTGAATCAGGAAGATAAAAAGGAGATTCTTTAAATAGAACTATTAAGCGTTGGCGTGCTGATATAACTTCAATCTTTAAAGAAAACTATTTTATTTAATATGAAAGATATCCTGCTTTTCCCTGCCCCATTTAGTAACCAATCCACAAATCTTGCGCCTGTCTGGGTTTTATGGGAACACACACTAAGCCAAAAAATTTCCGTAAGGCGCTGTGAGCAAAATGCTGCGAGTAGAGCAAAGTACGGGGGCAAGTGCTGTTGATTTTTGTAAAATATATTTACTTAATTAGATTTTAAATAAAGGGGGAAATTAAAACAACTTATTGCAAAGATTTAAGCGAATTTTTTTAGTGGGGACACAAACCGAGGTTTAGAAAATTTATTTTTTTTAAAACAAATTTCCGCTCATATTTGTAACAAGTCTTTTTCCGTGTAAGAATGGGTTTTGTACAGTTTAAACTTTCCAATATACCAATACAGTGAATAAAATAATTCCCCTGTTTTTTTTGCTTTATTTATTTTCCTGTAAAAACACGAGCCAGAAAAATGAGAAATCCCTTCCCTACCTAGCTTATAAAGTAAGATCATTTTCGCTTATAAACAGCGACTCTATAAAGTACTATAACGATATACTCCAAAAAAATGCCAACAAGGCTATACCTGCAGAAAATGCACTGATGCAGTTTTGCGATGGTATGTACCAGCTTACCTCCGGGCTTCACAACAAGGCGTTGGTCAGTTTTAAAGATGCCCTAGCCATATTTGAGAAAGAAAAAAACGACAGCTTGCTTTTTTACGCCCATGTGGCCATTGGCAATTGCCACAAGCTTAGCGGCAATGCCGATGAAGCCATCAGAATTTACTTAAAGGCTATTCCGACTAAAGAAACCACAAGCAACAAAAACTTATTTTCCATCTGCTATACAAACCTTGCAGAAACCTTTCAGCTAAAATATGACTTGCCAAATGCAACAAAATATGTGTTGCTGGCTAAGTCGTATGAACCCTATGCTACCCGTACCTATGTAAGGCTTATGCATCTGGAAGCGAATCTTTTTGGCATGAATAACGTAATCGACAGCGCATTACTCATAGACTATGAAGGGCTGTCGCTGGCCGCTAAATATAACTATCCCGAAAAGTTTACGCCATTTTACGACAACATGGCCCAATGCTTCATTGCCAAAAAAAACTATGACAGCGCCGCCCATTATTATAAAAAGTGTATTGTTATCGACAGCTTAAATGGCAGGTTGCAACTAATGGCCGACACCTATGCGCAAATGGTAAATTTGTATGCGGCCAAAAACGAACCTGAAAACATGAGGCTGGTTGCAAAATACGCTTACAACCTATGCGATAGTACCCAATACCTAAGGGGTAAATACATGATATTCGACGGGCTAAGCAATTACTACAGCAAAACCCAAAACTGGAAAAGCCTCGCAGAAACAAAAGACTCTTTGCAGCAGGTGTACAAGCGTCTAATAAATAAAGAAACAGAGGCAAAAATAGCACAGTACAATGTGGAATATGAAACTTCTAAAAAAGAGCAACTTATTACTGCACAGCAAAACACGTTACAAAACACAAGATACCTTGCCCTCATTATAAGTATTGTAGCCCTACTGCTGGGTGTCAGCATATTTGCCTTAGTTAGAAATTATAAAATAAAAAAAGCGATGGCTGTAAATGAAGCCATTCAAATACAGAACGAAAGCAACGTGAAGGCTGTTTTTGAAAGTGAGCAAACGGAACGCATACGTATAGCCAGGGACCTGCATGACAGTATTGGCCAAAAATTATCGGTACTAAAAATGTACTTAAACAACCGGGAAAACGATGCAGTAAAAACGCCGGATCTGCTGGATGAAACGATACAAGAGGTAAGAAATATCAGCCACAACTTATTGCCTGAAGAGCTAAACTTTGGGCTGCACAATGCTTTAAAAAGCGATATTGAAAAAATAGAGAACACCGGCAACTTTAAGGTGACCACACAAATAGAAGATGCAGCTTTTCAAAAAATATCGTTGCTTACCTCCCTCAATATTGTGAGAATATTCAGAGAGATATTGTCCAACCTGGTAAAGCATAGCAAAGCCACAGAAATAGGTATCTATGTTTTTATGGAGCAAAATATCTTTCATTTACAAGTAAAGGATAACGGTATTGGCATACCAAGCAAAGCAATAGAAGATAGTAAGGGTATAGGGTGGAAGAATATTTTTACCAGGATTAACATGCTCAAGGGAACGATAAAGATAGAAAAAACAACAGCAGGTACCAGCATACAAATTAAAATACCTATACCATAATGGACAAAGTAAATCTTCTATTGGTAGATGATCACCGCATGATGCTGGACGGAATAGAAAGCATGCTGCAACCAGCAGGGTACAATATTTTGGCCCTATGCGCCAATGGAGAAGAGGCATGGACATGGCTTAATGAAAACTCCAGCGACGTGCAAATTGTAATTACAGACATCAGTATGCCATTAATGAACGGCATAGAGCTTTGCAAAAAAATAAAACTTAGCTACCCTCATATAAGCGTATTAATGCTGAGCATGTACAACAGTGCAGCGGCTATAGATGAAGTGCTGAATGCCGAAGCAGACGGTTTTATTTTAAAAAATGCAAGTAAGCAGGAATTTATAAATGCACTTCACAAAATACAAAATGGCGGCACTTATTTTTCGCAGGAAATTATTCCTTTTTTATACAAACAAATAATTGCCGAAAGAAAAAAGGATATAGAGCTTGCCGTGCTTACAGAGCGGGAAAAAGAAATTTTAGAAATGATAGCCCTGGAATTAACAAGCGATGAAATAGCCGCTAAACTTTTTATCAGTAAAAAGACAGTGGATAACCATCGCACCAATATGCTGCAAAAAACTAAATGTAAAAGCACCATCGGGCTTGTAAAGTTTGCCATCCGCAATGGCATTGTTACTTCGTAGGTATTTATACCTATACAATTTAAACATTCATCCCTATAGACTAATAGTGTTGTGACGATGTAATTTACATTTGATAAACAGTAAATAATTTATGCTAAATATTATTGCTAAGTATTGTATTAACAACTGATGAATAAATTACCAATAACTACTGAATAAATATTTACAATTCCTTTAATTTAAAAATGTGAAAAATGAAAAAATTAATCATTCTTTTATTGGTTAACCTTATATCTGGAGGGAGCTTATTCTCGCAGCAACCAAAAGGTAACTTTAAAAAAAATTACCAAAAGGATTGTGCTGCATGTACCGACCCATGGGTTGGAGATGCCTTTTATAAAATCTGGGGCGTTTGTCCATCCCCGTATGGAGGTGGAGATTATAATTGCGGCATTAATAATTGGAACAATGGTAGCTGGACAAGCTACGAAAACCTTACAAACATTATACGAAATAAATATACTGGCTCTCGTTCTCAGGGAAGAGCATTCATTTTTATTAAGCCAGAAAATGTAAATTTTAAATTCGGTTCGGCAGGACATATTGGATGGGGATTTATGCTGTCAGATGGTAGATTCTATTGCGGCGCTACAGAAAATTATGCCAAAGGGGATATCAGAACATATTTGGTATTGGCTGGTTATGATAATGATTTTTGGTCGGAACTTTGTCAAGACGAAAATGATATGTTTAGAAAAATGAAATCTCTTGGGTACACACAATACAAATGGGTGGGTGTAAATAACCCTAAAATTAGAGCGGCTAAAATAGCTACAGAAGAAGTACAAAACAAAGGTTTTCAGGGTATTTCCAACAACTGCCTAGATCATGTTTACACTGTACTTGCAGCATATGGGCTTGGTTTTTGGGAATTACCATCCCGTCAAGTATTTATTTTCCCCAACAAATGGTTCGGTGAGTTTTATCAAAAGGTGGGAGGCAACGGCATTTACGGACATAATTTATAGCGGATTATACACAGTATTGTCCATTGGTTATAAGTGCAGCAATAATAAAACCCAGCAGCAATTCATTTTTTACAATTCATACCTTCTCGTAATTTTGTTATGAGAAGCAAACAATGATGGACCGTTTTAGGGATGATTTTTTAATAGCCTTTTATGAAACAAATCTTAATGCTTTGCGGAGTAATTTTATTCTTCCATACCGTTCATGCGCAACAGGGTTCTACGGAAAATTTACCCGGTCTAGAATCTGCTCCCATGACCGCTCAAGATTCTTTAAAGCAGTCTCTGGCAAAACTTAAAACTGCATGGGCAGATGTTAATAAACTTTTGGTTCGCAAGAGCGATAGCATGACTATAATAATTACTGATATTGATTATGACAACAGCCATTTAACCCAACTTAAAGATGGCATAAAAAAATTAAAGAATGTACGCTCCTTGGCTATGCGTTATAGTGGAACGACTGCTACTATGGAAATTATATACAAAGGAAAACCAACAGATTTGTGGGACAATTTGCCAGCTACAACAAAATCATCTTTTAAAATATCTGAGCTAGGGGACAAGAATATTAAACTTGATTATAAACACAATCCACTCTAAAAGGAGGAGAAAATATTTTTGTTGCTTATCTTTAAAATAAAAATCTTACGAACTGCTGCAAAATATTATGGGTTGCTTATTCTAAAATTGTTTTAGTAAAAAATCTAGAGACTTGCTGTCTCGGCGGGGTTTTCACAAGCATAATAGAAGTATAACAAAACTAACCGTGAAACCCTGCCTATCGTCAGGCAAAGTTTCGCAAGAAGTATCCTTTCTACTGTATAGTTTATTTGTGCGAAAACTCCGCCGGGACAGAATGTTGCCGAAATTAACTCCGTTAAAGGGTTAAGTTGTTTTTTTTGAAATAAATCCAACTACATTTGTTTGAGAATTGTGTTGGTTTCAAGGCTAACCTTTGTTTAGTAAATACTATAAACCGTGATCGCTAAATATCACGATGCAACAGCGATTGCAGTTCTATTTACCTATTTACCAATTAATTCTCTTTTGGAGACTTAAAACAGGTTTTTCAAGAAATGCTATTATTGTGTTCATTATTAACATTCATCTGAACTTAAATCATTCAACGTGAAAATTCTGCTTATAACCTTTTTCAGTTTTGTTACAACTTTTATATATGGCCAGTCTATCGGCACAAAAGTAAAAATGACAGCTACAGATGGTAAAGAATATTCCGGTATCATCAAAGAGATAAGCGGTGATAAGTTCAAGGTAAAGTATGATGGTACTGATTTCGAGGCCTGGCTTTTGAGTTCACAGTTTATTGTAGTAGCAAATAATTCTTTTGAAAATACGGTAACACAAAATACCGGATACAATGTTGGAGATAAAATAACTGCAAAAGATAGAGTAAACAATTGGTTGCCTGCAGAGATTATGGAAATTGGCAATGAAAAATACAAAGTGCATTATACAGGTTACACAGACTATTATGATGGCTGGATACCTAGTGATTGGATCAAACCATTGAATTCAAAAACGCCTGCAAAAATTAATCCTAATACAATAGTAGGTACAGACCCGGAAATGAATGGAGCAATCCCCCAAATTATTGGTACAGCTTGGTATGTTCTTAAAATATATAATAAAGGAACAAACCCGGACAACAATTTTGTACATACACCGTATATTTTTTTTAAAAATGGCAGATTTGAATTTCAAAACAGTTTTGTTAC
Organism: Ferruginibacter sp.; assembly: GCA_031430735.1. GTDB lineage: Bacteria > Bacteroidota > Bacteroidia > Chitinophagales > Chitinophagaceae > Ferruginibacter. Next base: position 11,401 of record JANPCB010000065.1, read on the forward strand.
AATGGGTAAATACCGTGTATCGGGCAACAAACTTACCCAGGTATCAGATGGTGCAGATAAATTAACTGAAACATATACAATTTCTTGGAATGCAAAAGAGAAATTTATGGAATTAAAATCCACATCAGGGCCAACGATACTCAGGTTAACCTATAATAGAAAAACGACTCAGTGATTCATGCAGATTTTATAGAATTTTCTTGTGGATGTTGAGTTGGTTTTGTACTTCCATATTTACGCTTTTTATGTAAACCAATTTTAGAACAAAACAGCATGATATGGGAAATATAAACTAAGAGAAGCATTTTTTGTATTTCTGTAACCTAAAAAAACCATTACTTTTATACTTTACATTAAATGTTTTTTTTATCTAAAAACCCCCTCTAACGATTTACAACATAATATCATGATTTGCTTATTCTAAAATTATTTTTTATAAAATATATAGAGAAAGAACTAAAAAAGAAAACTGATACAACATGAAATATTCAACCAACATCATTGCCTTTTGCATCTTATTAATTTCCTGTTCTCAAAACCCTGAAACTGCCAATGCCCAACAAAAAATTTCTCAATTCGAACGGGCAGGTTTATGTGATTTTTTAATAGACAAGTCGGGGGTTTACCATACCGTGTTCCAAGAAAGCCCAGACATAGGAAAGCCTATTTTTATCTATTATGCTACCTCAACCAATAAAGGCGCAAGCTGGAGCAAGCCTGTAACTATTAGTAATGACAATACTGGAAATGGGTCTGGCTTTCCAAGGATATTACAGGATGGCAGTGGACAGATTTATGCAATCTGGAAACGATATGGAAATACGGCAAGCAAATACGCTATTCCCGATGTAATATTGGATGGCCCAGGCGGCTACACATCGGGTACCCTATTTTACAAAGTGCTAACAGCCGGCACATGGAGCAAAGCCGTACAATTGAATGAAGTGGAAGGCTGTCAAACATCGTGGTTTGCCGCTTTAACCCCTCAGGGCAATGTGCAGGTATTTTGGTTACAGCCAAGTTGGGAGAGCGTAAAACACCATTGGCTTTATTGGTACTATTGCGATTTTTTACGAACGGTTACTTTAAACGGCAACAATCGCTCAGAATTTGTAGATTTAAATACGCCCACCAAGCCCGCATACGAAGGCGGTGCCCCTGCAACAAAAGAAGGAGCCTTAAGCATGAATGGATATATAGATAATGCCGGATCTGTGCGTTTTGTGTATGAAGAAGAGCCTGACGGTGTACAGCAAATACAGTACTACGATGGAAAATCGCAAAGGGTGGTTTACAGCTACCCTAAGTACAATGCTGGCAATACCTTTAAACATCCTCCAAAATTACTGGTAGATGAAAAGGGGCAGGATCACCTTGTTTTTAGACCGAGTCCTGCAACGCTCGAAAGTGAACAAATATGGGATATAAACCTCACCACCAATGAAACCAATGTGCTGGCATCTATTCAAAAACCAGGAATTAAAATTTCAGGGTTTCAGGCTAATCAAGGCCCAAAAGGCGCCATGGCCGTTACTTTTGAAGCTGGAGGTATATCAGGCAATACCGAAGCCTTTGGATTGTATTATACCAATGGCGTATGGAAAAATGTGGGGCTTACCAACAATGCATCTAAAGAAAAGTTCTTTTCAAAAGACTTTATTGGCCTCGGCGGCTACCGTACAAATATTTCTATGCTTACCAAGTACAACAGCGAGTTTGGAACGGTGGCTTACGATGCTTCGGGTCGCAAAAGTATGTTAATGACCATAGCAGCCTACTCGGTTGGGTATGGTATTAGTAATCCTTCCCTCGTTTTTATACCCATCGATAAATAACACTAACTTCTTTGTATGATGCGTCGTATCTATTTTTGTGCCACCCGGTTACTCTTTTGTGCAGCCTTCTTGCTTACGCAAAACCTTCTTTTTTCGCAAAGCATTGGCAACAGCATTTCTGTAGTAGCCGCAGATGGAAAAACGTACACTGGTGTAATAAAAAAAATTACAGGGGATAATTATCAAGTTAAATACGATGGATATAAAGCATTATATTGGCTAAAAGCCAATCAGTTTACCGTTATAAGTACAGGCGGCCAACAAAATAATTTGATAGGTGAAGGCGTACGTTTTCTCAGCGCAGATGGCAACACCTATACTGGCATCGTAAAAGAAGCGCAGGGAAACAAATACCTTATAAAGTATGACGGATACGATTTTGAAAGTTGGCTTACTAGAGACCAGTTCACTTTAAGCACGAGCAACAGCAACGCAAGTACAGGATCTAACAACAGCCAGGGGCAAAACACAGTAACCAATAGCAGGTCCGACATACAGGCACTGCAGGATATTTGTGAATTTGGCTATCAAAAGGGCTGGTCTTCTACACTGTTTGCCACTAAGTTTAGAAACTATTTAAATGATCTTTCGGCCAAAGAACAGCGTTCATTATTCGTTTTTTTACAGCAGGCTACCACATCATCTGCCCGTTTTTTTGCCCTAAAATCTTTGATAACAGGAGATGGATTTGATCAGGTACAAAAATTTATTGCACAGCTCAATCAACACACGGAAGCCTATCAGCAGGAAAATTGTGTAGCAACCAACCTTCGCTCTGTTATACAACAATGGCAGTACTCATGCTCCGTTACCATGATACAAACTTTTCTTTCAGATCTATCACCCAGATATGCCTGGGAGATAAAGCAAATTGCAAATTTTGATGTAGCAATCAACGACCCAACCTGCCCTATGGCACAGCAACAAAAACAATTAATGGAAAAATACGGTGGTGTAGCCACCCCAAGAGGCGATGTAACCGGCACATCTATCGGCATTATAGAACCCTTAAAGGAATTGATAACACCTATTTTGGGTGTTAGCTTTTATGCGCAGGAAGTAAATGAACCCCTGCCTACCATATTTAGCAAAATGAGGGCGCAGTTAGATAAAGGAATCAATATGCCACTGTTGGTTAGCTTTACCGGCACGCAGAGCCGGCATTTTATACTAGCAATGAGGTATAAACAATCTGCCAATGGATATTCATATTTAATTTATGATCCCTGGGATGGTAAATGTGATTATGTAACCGAAGCAAGTTTAATGAGTGGTTCTTTGTCGCCCCTGCTTACGCAATGGGGCATCAGTCTAGATTATTATTACCCTATAAAATAAAAACAATGAAATTAAAAACAACCGTATTTGCCCTAAGCGTGATGCTTATATCGTGCAAATCACAGACAAACAACAATGATGCTGCATTAAAAGCGCTTAATGAAAGATCTTTAAAATGTATAGCAATAATGAACGAGGCAGAGGCATTAAAGAATGCTGCCATGGCAAACGGCAATACAGCTGACATTGCTAGTTATCAAAAAACAATTGACAGCGCCGCTTTAGAAAATGCAAAGATTGGGCAGGAAATGATGCAAATGGATAAAAAATAACTGTGTCTTTTGAACAGAACTAAAGACAGCTTTTTATTGAGAAGAATTGTGAGCCTCGGTTCGTGTCTCCACCATAACTGTTCGGAAGAAAAAATATGTCGCTCCTACGGAGCTCTTATTATGTTTTATTGTTCATTTCTACTGGCATGTCGCCTCTAACGAGGCTAAATACTTTCAAATAATAGCTCCAGAGGAGCGACATATTAGTAG
>JANPCB010000066.1:0-14335 GCA_031430735.1 Ferruginibacter sp.
TTTACTTTTTTGTCTTGATACAAAAAAGTAACAAAAAAAATCAAGGCTTAAGAAAAAAAGCTAAAAATTTGAATATTTGTCTAAAATGAAATCAGTTACAACAGTAGAATAAAGCCCAACAGGGGTGCGACTTACAAGCAATAAATAATTTTTCAACATTGGTAACATTGATTTCATTTCTTAACGACAAACATTCAAATTTTCTTAACGCTTTTTTTCTAAGGCCAATCCTACTCTATAATTTGCGAAATAAGTACCTAATCCTAATCATATTAGTTAACCCAAGATGCTACTAGCTGACAAAGAAATCCTACAAAAAGCCCCATATAAATATCTTTTTGAGAGTGGTCGCTCACAATTAAACGTGCAGTGCAAATAATGCCTGTAAGGAGCAAAGCAAGCGCAATAGGCCAAGTCATAAGCATAGAGTTTTCATTTGCTATTACCCAAAAAATACCCAACCATCCACCCATACCAATGGCGTGCATGCTTATCTTAAAATAAATATTTGCAATGAGCGCAGCACTTGCAGCCAAAAATATTCCTAAGATAAATGATGCCATGATAGGCGGATACATTTCTTGCTTTTTAAAAACAGTATATGCCCAAAAGAAAAAAATACCGCTTGCCATGTAGGGTATAATCCTGTCCTTTCTCGATCGAAGAAAAATGGAATCTATAAAGCCAACCGCTTTAAGCAACAATACACTTAACAATGGAAAAAAAACCAAGTTAAATGTAGCAATAAATATTGTTTGCAATTTTGCCTTTGCAGAAAATCCAGAAAAATAAGAAGGGTGAACATATACCAAAAATGCAATTACATATATAGGTACAAAGGCGGGGTGAAAAATATAAGAAAAGAACTGTGCAGGCCACTTCAATAAAGGATGCACATTTTTTTTTATAGTAATATCTTGTTCTGAAAAAGCTGAATCCATTTTATAGTATTTTTCTAAGTCTTGCAACGGGTATATTCAATTGCTCTCTGTACTTTGCAACTGTTCTTCTTGCAATGTTGTAGCCTTTTTCTTGTAGCATATCTGTCAATTTTTCGTCGCTGTAAGGATGCTTCTTACTTTCCTCATCAATTAAATCTGTCAATATTTTTTTTACCTCTCTTGTACTTACTTCTTCCCCACTGTCTGTTTGCAAGCTCTCACTAAAAAAGAATTTTAAGCGATACGTGCCAAATTCCGTTTGCACAAATTTGCTATTGGCAACCCTGCTTACCGTAGAAATATCCAAGTTTGTTCTTTCGGCTATATCTTTAAGAATCATAGGACGCAATTCTGTTTCATCGCCAGTAAGAAAAAACTCATGTTGGTAATTCATAATGGCTTCCATCGTATTAAGCAACGTATTTTGCCGTTGTTTTATGGCATCTATAAACCATTTTGCACTGTCTATTTTTTGCTTTATAAAGAGCACCGCATCTTTTTGGCTTTTGTCTTTTTTGGTTCCCTTATCATAATCCCGCAACATATCCTTGTATCCTTCGCTGATGCGAAGATCTGGGGCATTTTTACTATTGAGGGTAAGTTCCAGTTTGCCTACATTATTTGCAATAAAAAAATCGGGAATTACATAATTCGCATTCTTATCGGTATCTCCTACATTGCCACCTGGCTTGGGGTTAAGTTTTATTATTTGGTTAATAACCTCTCTTAATTGTTCGTCCGAAAGATTGAGCGCACGTTGTATTTTCTCGTAATGTTTTTTGGTAAATTCATCAAAGAATTTTTCTAAAACAGTTATGGATACCTCAATAATTTTGCCTAGAGATGTCTTTCTTTCCAGTTGCAAAAGCAAGCACTCTTGTAGGTTGCGTGCGCCTACTCCAGGCGGATCAAACTGTTGGATTTGCAAAAGCAATTCGCTTATCTCCTTTTCGTTTGTATCTATATTTTGCCTAAACGCCAGGTCATTTATAATAGAACTTATTTCCCTACGCAAATAGCCATCATCATCTAAACTACCTACCAATTGTTCGGCAATCTTTAGTTGCTTTTCATCTAGGTTCAATAGACCTAGCTGTTGCAGCATTATTTCATTGAAGCTGGTTTCTACCTTGTGCGGAATAACTTTACCATCGTCCTTTTCGGGGTAATTTTCATCTTTTAGTTTATAATCGCCTACATCATCATCACCTTCTTGCACATAATCGCTTATATCTATATTGTCATATTCATCTTGGCTTCCTTCCGTTTCATATTCTTCTTCTCCATCATCTGCAAATTCATCCTTCTCAAATTCATCATCGTGGTTCTCCTCATCTACCTGTTCTAGTGCAGGGTTTTCTTCCAGCTCTTCCTTTATACGCTCGTCCAATATAGCAGTAGGCACTTGCAACAACTTCATTAGCTGTATTTGCTGCGGCGATAATCTTTGCAACAACCCTTGTTGTAGACTTTGGTTTAATGACATATCTAGATTTAAAAAATAAAACTTTATTAATTTATTACAAGTACCATAAAACGGATACACTTATAATTGCGTAAATTTACAATGATTACCTATTAAAAATGAATCGAAAATTGTTATTTTTATTTTTCTGCATGGTTTTTGCTATCCGCTTTGGTTTTAGCCAAAATATTTTGCCCAATTCTGGTGCTGTTGCAATGGAAACAAACTACCCGTTTTACTTGGCAAAGCAGCGCTCGTTTAGTTTACTACCGGCCCAAAATAAGCATACAATTATTGCCCCTTCCATGTTGGTTTCCCCTACGTTTTATTGCAGCAACCTAGCATTTTTTTGTAGGCAAGAAATAAAATTTGAAAAAATTACCAAAATACCTTTCAAATTTCGTTTGGGTTCGGTTCAATATGTAGATTATTTGGAAGGGAAAAGAGGGGCAACTTTTTCTAGATAATTTATATACTACTCTACTTCCATACTATTCGTTTCTCCAAAATTTCACACAATCTACTTTTATCAATTGGTATGGTATAGAAACGTATAAAACCAGGTATAGCAGTAGTAACAGCTTTTTGCAAAAAAGTATGGGTAACCTTTTGCTAAAAATAAATATTTATTATACAAGTTATGCTGCTGCATAAATAGTTAATACACTATTTATACAACAAGCAAATAATTTTAAATGGGTATAATTGTATATTAAACCACTGAAAAATGTAGTGTTGATTTTAGTTTATAGAAACAAATCATTGTAAAGCTTACCGCCTGGCACTACTGCATATTTATCCAAATCGGTAATACCAGCTTCGGCCAATACATTTTCATCAATAAAAGCATTGCCTGTGCAGGTAGTTGACGGTCTGCTAAGGATAGCAAAAACTGCATCTGCAACAATATCGGGTGTGCGGCTCATATTTATAAGTGCATCGCCACCCAGTAAATTTTGTACAGCCGCAGTTGCAATGGTAGTACGAGGCCACAAAGCGTTTGATGCAATATTAAATTGTTTCAATTCTTCGGCAAGGCCAAGCGCAATCATGGTCATATTGTACTTGCTCAATGTATAGGCAATATGATGTTTAAACCATTTCATATCCATATTGAGCGGTGGAGAAAGTGTAATAATATGTGCGTTTGTAGATTTTTTTAAGTGTGGTATACAAGCCCTGCTCATAAAAAAAGTGCCTCGTACGTTTATGCTGTGCATAAGGTCGAAACGCTTTGGCTCTGTAGCTTCTGTGCCAGTGAGGGATATGGCAGATGCATTGTTTATAAGTACATCTATACCACCAAATGTTTCCACCGCTTTATCTACAGCAGCTTGTATTTGCGCTTCGTCTCTAATGTCGCATTGCACGGCAAGTGCTTTGCCTCCTGCTTCTTCTATTTCTTTTGCTGCGCTAAAAATGGTTCCACCAAGCTTCGGATTTTCTGTGGTACTTTTTGCAGCCACTACAATATTTGCTCCTTCTTTGGCTAGCCTCAGTGCAATTGCTTTTCCAATACCACGACTGGCTCCTGTAATAAAAATGGTTTTATTTGTAAATGACATAGCTATATTTTTTTTAAAGGTAATAGGTTTAAGCTATTTTAAGGAGAATTTTTTGAAACACAAGAACAAAAGGGGACCACTAGGAACACAAAGCGTTTATAGTTTCAAATGCTTTGTGTTCTTTGCGAAAATCCTTTGTGTGCTTAGTGTTTAAATTAAATAGTGGTTTTAAGCTATCTATGGAGAATTTTTTGAACCACAAGAACACAAGAACACAAGGGCAGCACTAGGCACACAAAGCGTTTAAAGTTTCAAATGCTTTGTGTTCTTTGCGAAAACCCTTTGTGTTCTTAGTGTTTAAATTAAATAGTGGTTTTAAGCTATCTATGGAGAATTTTTTGAAACACAAGAACACAAGAACACAAGGGCAGCACAAGGTTTACAGAGCGTTTATAGTTTTAACTCTTTGTGATCTTTGCTAAAATCCTTTGTGTTCTTAGTGTTTAAATTACACAGTGTTTTAAGCCAAAGTAGCTTCCACCGTAATATTGGTGTTATACAATTTAGATATTAGGCAATTTGTTTTTGCTTCTTCTACTAAAGCATCAAATTGCTCTTTGCCTATAGCAGGAATACTAGCATTTACGGTAAGATGAGAAGAAATAATAGTACCATCTACCAAATCAATATCACATTTCGTTGCAATTTCATCTGCAGTAAAACCTGCAGCATTCAATATAAAACTTAGCTTCATGGTAAAGCATCCTGCATGGGCAGCCGCTACCAACTCTTCTGGGTTTGTACCTACGCCGCTTTCAAATCGGCTTAGATAAGAGTATTGTGTTTTATTCAATGTGGTACTTTGGGTTGTAAGATGACCAGTACCTTCTTTTCCTGTTCCGTTCCATACGGCTGTTGCATTTCTTTTCATTGCTATTTATTTGTTTATTAAAAAATCATTGTATAAAGCTTCATTAAAACCTACCAACACTTTTTTGTCCGTTTCTATTACAGGTCTTTTTATAAGGTTTGAATGTGCTTGCATCAATTTTATGGCTTCACTTGTATTTGCTGCTTTTTTTTGCGCAACTTTTGTCAAACCTTTCCAAGCAGTACTTTGCTTATTTAGCAAAATATCCAATGGTTGTTCTTTGAGCCAATCGGCAATTTTTGCTGCACTTATTCCTTCCGTTTTAAAATCGTGAAATTCAAATTTAACCCCATTTTCGTTTAACCACGCAAATGCTTTTTTTACTGATCCGCAATTGGGTATACCATAAATTTTTACCATCTTATTATAAATTTAAGCTTTGTTTCCCCATTTTCTATTTAGGAAAACCGTCTCCACGAGAATTGATTATACCATTACCATTAAGTAAGTGAAAATTTTTAAATGCTTGGTCTGCTTCCATACCAATTCCATTCATATATTGCCCATCTTTTTGGCGAATGCGTACTTTTTTATTTGTATAAAACTCAACGCCTGTGCGGCTTCTATCCCAATATAAATCTTCGCAATAAATGGTATCCCCTTTAAGCATGTTTATAATCTTTACACTATCCCGAAGGTAAATAATATTTTTCCCATCTTTATACTTTCCATAGAGTGCCGTAAGCTTACTTTCTTTTTGCTCTTGCAAGTTATAAAATTCGGCATACAATGTATTAGGAAATTCGTAGTAAGAAACGGTATCTTCTACATGAATCATAAGTGGTGCAGTAAGGATAGCTTTGGCTTTTCCTCCAACAGTATAATTCATTTTAATATCGGTAGCCACTTCTGTGTTGTTTTCTTTCTTTGTGGCAAGGGCGTTTACAACTGTTCGATCATTTTCGCAAGAAAACAAAAAAAAGCAGCTTATAAATAGGGCTGCTTTAATAATATCGTTTATTGCTTTTTTTTTCATTTTAAGAAAAGTACGGGTAACAATTAGTCATATTTACGCTTTTGAAACCACCTTGCAGACATGGAAATTCCAAAGTTTACACGAAGAATACCTTCCCTCAAGCTTTGGTTTTGTTTGCTGCCTCGTTGGCCAATTTCAACTCCAGTATTGAGTACGGCAAATTCACCAAATCGTAATTTGCTGAAAGAAGTAAGTGGTAAGCCTGCTCCAAGGGTAACACCATAGTCTGGTCTGTTTGTACCAAGGCTTACATAATCGTTTCCAAAATAAAAGCCTCCACGATATTTTACAAAACGCCAATACTTGTTAGATGGTGTAGATTCTGTAGCAGGATAATATTGGGCTCCCGCACGAAATTTCATGCTGTTTTTTACAGCATCTTCTTCTCCATAATATCTAAAAGAAGACCATGCTGCATATTCTACATCTGCGCCATACACCCAATTAGATTTTGGGCTTGTATAAGTAAAACCAGTTGTATATGTTGCTGGCATTTTAATAATGCCAGATTGGTCTTTAGAAGATGTAACAGTGTCTATTGATACTACTGAGCCGTCGGATCCAAAAACAAAAGTCTCATTTAAATTATTCCTATTTGCTTTAAGATTTTGTTGCAGATTAGCAGTAGCTCCCAATCTTAGTACCCCTTTATTTTTTAACCTAAAACCGTATTGTACGCCAACGTTAAGGAAAGTACCACCAAAAGTCGTAAATGCATCTGAATTAGATAGTGCATACCTTACCGTGTCATTAATAAAAATCTTTTTTGTATTGGTTTCTTTGTTGCCAAAGTTGTATCCGGTAGTTATACCAAAACTAAAATTCTTTATTTTTATTCCTGTACTAAAATTTGCTTGGTTTATACCTCCTGTTCCTTCAAATATACTTGTTAAGCTATCTATATCAGTTAATCGTTGATTTGCCTGTATTTTATAATTTACTTTGGTAATTGGTCTTAACCCTATTGATATACCCCAAGAATTGCCTTTTTTTAGCATGCGTTTTGGTGTAATGGGAAAAGCAAGTTGCAAATAAGAAATGATTGCGTTGTTGGAAGAAAATTTATCGGGTGAGGTATTGCTTCTCAATGTTCTTCTATCTACTTCTATACCCAAATCGAATGTACTAGCACTAACACTACCTAATGAAGCAGGGTTAGCAATATTGATAGAGTGAGAGAATTGAACAATACCCAATGAATCGATAAAACCAGCAGATATGCCACCCATTGTTCGGTTGGTAAGACTTTGAGCAGGTACAATATCACCCATCCCATATCTAGAGTAGGGAGAGTTTTCTTGAGCCGATGCAAATGTGTAAGAAAATATTACAAAAATGGATAAGGTAATCTTCTTAAATCTGGTTGTTGTTGAGTTCACTAAGTGCATACAGTCCTTTAAATAAAAAATTATGGTCGGCAAATATCCGGCTTTTAAGTTGACCGGCAAAATACGTTGAATTTCCGCCGGTTAAAACGACGTTAAAGTTGCCATATTTTTTGCCATAACGCTCCGTAATACCTTCTATTTCAGCAATCATGCCAAACAAAACACCACTTTGCAAATTTGTTTTTGTATCGTACCCAATAAGGGGGAAATTCCATGTTTCTTTCTCCAAAGGTAGCAATGCGGTAAAATCGTGCATAGATTTAAAGCGCATATTCATACCAGGGGAAATGCCTCCACCCAAAAATTGGTGCTGCTGGTTTACAAAATTATAGGTAATACAACTGCCCAATCCTATGATGAGGTTGTTTTTGCCAGGATAAAAATGTACCGCTGCACTTACCAATGCCAACCGGTCTGCTCCAATGGTTTCTGGCTTGCCCACGGGGGTAGTAAAATTTATTTTAGTAGAAACGGAGAGTTTATGAAAATGGGTCTTTGCAGCCAATACACTTTCTATAGCTTCGTTGTGCTTAATAACAGACGAAAGAATGGTCTTTTGGGGATGATATTTTTCTATAATGGTTTCTATTGTTTCTACATCATCATTCGCTAAATAAATGGTTTCGCTCATGCCTTCTTCCACAAAAATGGCAGCTTTTAGGCGAGTGTTTCCAAAATCGAAGCATATTGTTGTCATGGGAGGTGCGGGGTTGAAAAGGTTTAAGAGGTTTAGAGGTTTAGAGGTTTAGAGGTTTAGGGGTTTAGGGGTTTAGGGGGTTCAAATCTAATGTCTTATATCTTGTATCTTGTGTCTTGTATCTTCTGTCTTGTGTCTAATATCTTCTGTCTAAAAATTAAACCCTTCCAAATTCTTAAAATGTCCATTTAATTTTATTTTGTTCTTTAATAAATCCATTTGAGTCATTACGGAGAGTACTTTTATTAGATGCCGCTTAATAAATTCTTGCCGGTGTAATTCTTCCTCAAAAGTTAATAATTGGTATTCGTCTTCTACTGTCATGCCTGCATGATGTGCTACATCAAAACTAAGCAATGCCTCGTCTGCTTTTTTAAAATCTTTTTTTACGTTTAATAAAGCATGCAACTCCCTTATGGCTTCTATCACTTTTTTCATTAATGGGGCACTTCCAATATACTTTATTTGGGGGTAGGTCACAATTGCTCCATGGTAAAGTTTTTCTGGTAATTCCTGTATTTTCTCCAAAGTTTTAAAAATAAGGGTGGCTTTTGTTTTTATATCCATCTCACCATTTTCGTAAACAGTGGAGATTTCTACAATTTCTACCAGTGTGCCGTATTCTTTCACTTGGCCATTTATTACTGTGGGAATACCAAATGGTTTCTTTGCTTTATAGCAATCATTTACCAATTGCTTATACCTTGGTTCGAATATATGTAGGTTGAGCTCTTCGCCCGGAAAGACTACGATACCCAAGGGAAAAAAGGGGATGAAATTTGTCAACGAATTATTTTTAAAGTATGTATAAATAATGGCTAATTAAACTTATGCAAATTACTTTAAAAACTTATTTAGATTTGTAAATATTATGGATTAATATTTTTCCTCAAAAATTCTCTATGAATGATGTAATAAAAATAAAAAAGAATGCCATTTATTATCCTTTAAAGTTTTCTATTTGTACAATAGTAAACAATGTAGATGAATATGGATTAATGAAAAAAAGCTTTGAAGAAAAAGGATTTTTAGCGGAATGTGAATATCTTATTGCGGATAATACAGTCACCAATGAATTTGATGCTTACGAGGCAATATCTTACTTCTTAAAAATCGCAAAAGGAGAATTTATTATTATTGTACACCAAGATGTGAGATTGAAAGACAATATTGAAAAGCTACATTATTGTCTCGATAATTTAGAAAAACGAGATAGCCAATGGGCAATATGCGGCAACGCAGGAGCTATTGACTATCATCAAACCGTACTACACATTGCACACGAAACACATACTGAAATCACTAAAAACTTACCATTGAAGGTAAGGGCGCTCGACGAAAACTTTTTATTGATAAAAGCCTCATCGAATATTACCATTTCAGCTGATTTAAAAGGCTTTCATTTATACGGGACCGATTTATGTATTATTGCAAATTTTCTTGGTTATAGTTGTTACGTTATAGAATTCTTAGTGCTTCATTTAAGCAAAGGAAATCTTTCATCGCTTGCAAAATATGAAACTGAGTTTATAAGCAAATATGGCAAGAAACTAGATGTTGGATATATGCAAACAAATTGTACTCAATTTTATTTAAGCAATTCGGAATTTAAAAACAAGATACTAAACAGTCCTATTTTCTTTTTTTTGATTAAACAATTTAAAAGATATCCTTATCTTTTAAAAAGAAAAAAAAAGCAACGAGAAATTATTCAACATTAAATATGGTTTAGCTTTAGCCATTTGGAAATGCTGCAACTAATTGAGATAAAGTAACTCTCACATTTTCCAATGACCCTACAGCAATATAAGCGTCAAATGAATAGGAGGAGCCCGCTACAACATTCTCAATTCTCCTAACTAAATTCCATTTATATGTTCCTTGATCTGGAAATCTAAATCGCCCATAACCTTGACCCCAAACTCCAACTTTAGGTACTCCTGGGGAATATATACCCATAGCATAATTACCATCAATCGTTGATAGAATCATCGGTTTATTTTGTTCCCCATCAGGTTCTTCATGAGGATAATACTCTAATCCTTGCGTAAATTGGTTATAAAGATAGGCTTCATAGAACTCACTTTTCAAATACCCTGTAACAACTTCAAACTGCCCTATTGCAAGATTAACTTCGTCTGAAGGTATAGAAAATGTTACATGGTATTTAATGGCATGAGGCATGCCAGGTAAGCCTACTTCTACCGTTTTTTCCATAATATGATTAGAAGTAACTACTGTATTTATCGGCGTCGAACAGGTGACTGTGCCAGAAGTTGGGGATCCAAAAAACGCCATTTGTGTTTTCGTATTTAGAACATTCCCATTAGCTGAGAATTGTAACAATCTACTGTTCGTACATGATGAATTACCATCGCTTTGAGAACCTGCCTCAGTCGGATTATAACATTCAGCCGTCCAAGAATTTAAACTTGAATAAAAACTCGTTGCTGATTGTAGCTCTTGACCATGATCTTCTGAATATATAAACTCTTTGTTGTTCCAAGTTACAGAATTAATTGCACCAGCATATTGTGAGCTGGCACTTACGTAAATTCTAGAAACGCCTGCAAAATTTGAAACGGTTCCAATTAAGAGAGGCATTAATTTAGGACCATTAGTTAATAGTGGATTTCCATCTCCATTAAGATCAATTGCATAAGCATAAATTAGTAACCTACAAGGTGTAGTAAAAGTTATTGGCATATACCACAGAAAGCCATGACTTCCAGAATACCCTGTTGCCGCATTAACATCAGGTCTATATCTATTCGCAACCGTTGTACCAATTAGGACACTCCCGGGACTTCCTGCAGGGGCATTCGCATAAAAGTGTATTGTAAGATTTGCATTTCCATTATCAGGATCTAAAGCCCAGCCTTGACAACCTTCAGACGGGTGGGCTACATCAAAAAAACCAATTGATCTATATCTCGAATAAGCATTAAATGTAGTAGTAATTAATATTACCAAAAATAAAACCGATTTTGCTTTTTTTCATTTTTTCGCCATTTAATTGAATAATTTAAAATCTAATAACATTATAATAGCCATTTTTTATTGACAACCATTATGCAATTTTTATAAATATTGCCATATATACTTAATAATGGATCAAATATACTTTAAATTATTTTCTTATTGGATTTATTTCGAAAAAGCTGTTTAGCTTTTGCACCCCAGCTTCTTCTAACAACATAAAAGAAAGTGCTTGCCTTACCTTTATTCCGTATGTAAAACAATGCATGCATGCATGATAATGACATGAAAAACATTTTCCAATTCCAAAAATGGTTGTCTTTATCCTTACAAACTTTCACCCAATTTCTTATAAAATTTTGATACTTACCAGGTGCTTTTGAACAGGCTTCAAACCATTCCAATTCTTCACGCTTTGCTTTTATATAGTCAATCTTTTCGTTTTTAAGCATTAAAAAATCAGTCTGGCTATTTTGATGCTGCCTATAATTAACTAATATTTCGTTGTGGTATTTTACTCCGCCATTATCGCAAGCCCTAAATGCAAGCCACCAATCATGATATTTTTCTGGTGGAAAAGGAAGTGCTATTTCCAACAACTTCCTATGAAACAATAATGCATGGCCAGAAACGCAATTGCTCATTAAAAATGCTCTTGGGTCATAGCCAGTATAACAACGCAGGTCAGAAGCAATGGTTCTGTTTAAGGGATTACCTTCACTATCTGTAAACATAGAAGCGTGATAGACTAAAGCATATTTGCCCATTGCCTTTACTAGCTTTTCTATTTTATCTAACATCCAAATATCGTCTTGATCGGAAAATGCAATGTAAGTGCCTTTACAATGTTTTAAAGCGTTTTCAAAATTTCGTTTCGTGCCATGAGGTGCAGCATTTCTATAAAACGAAAAGTTTGGATATTGCCTTTCGTAACTTTCCAATATTTCTATAGTACCATCGCTTGAGCCATCGTCTGAAACTACAATTTCTAAGTGCTTGTACGTTTGGTTTACAAGTGTATCCAACTGTTGCGTAAGGAATTTTATTCCATTGTAAGTGGCGACAGCGATTGATACGAGTGGTATATTTTCTTTTGTTTCCACTTTACTATTTAAATTGTTTTAGAGGGATGTTGTTTAATGATAATAAAATTTTGTCAACCACTGCTGCTACTGATAAAGCGCTGTTTTGCTTTTTTGACAGTAATTGAAACTTTTTTCTCGAATCATTTATTGATTTTTTGGATTTTAAAAACCATGCTATCGATTGAAAAGTCCAAAACCTTCCTAATGCCAAATGCATTAAAGATTCGGGCAGTAGTTGTAAATACCATAAGAACAATTTTGCTCCTTCTAAGTGTATGGCATGAACGAATAATTTATTGCGGTAATAAATTTTTTTTATGTATTCCTTGCCCGATTTGCTTTTTATAGTGGATGATGTTTGGTGCCTACACACCGCATAATGATTGTAATAACATTTCATACCCAAACGCCATGCCCTTAAGCTAAGTTCGAAATCCTCTACATAAAAAGGTGAGAATATTTCATCGAAACCGCCCAACTCCATCATTTTTTGCCGGCTTACAAATGCATTGGCTCCCGACAAATACATGCTAAACAGCCGTTGATCTGGCTTAGGCTCTAGTGGGATATAATTACCAGAAGTCTTAATTTTTACGCCATGAAAAGAAGGGTACTTGCCTCCATCTTGAATTACCTCATCATCCCACCCTATAATACGCCCCATTACACCAAAGGTATCTGGCTCATTAAAATAGGGCAATAAGGTTTCAAAATAATTGATACTAAGTTTTACATCGCTGTTTAGCAATAACAAAAAATCATATTGTGCCGCAAAAATACCTTTGTTGATGGTAATAGCAAACCCGCAATTGGTCTCATTTTCCAGCAGTTTTATGGCGGGGTAATGTTGTTTTATTTGCAAAACAGAATCATCAGTGGAATGATCGTCGCTTACAATAACTTCGTATGGTAATTTGATATTGTGTAGGGCTTCATACAAAAATGGAAGTGTTTCTGGTAACAATTTGCTTCCATTGTAATTTGGAATAATAACAGATATGCCTCTATTCTCTATCAATACTTAGATGGTTTGATGCAAAATACTATTTTGTTGGCATCAAAAAAATCTTGTTTGAGTTTTTAATCTTTACATTACTTTAGCGTATATGTGGAACACCCTTTTACAACAAATAAAATCTGGTGACAGAAAAAGTCTTGCACGCACTATTTCGCTTGTAGAAAATGAAGCAGATGGATACAGCGATTTTATGCAAAGCTTGCCGGCTTCAAATGCCCATATAATAGGCATTACAGGGCCTCCAGGAGCAGGCAAGAGTACACTTACAGATGCACTTATAGGACTGTATGTAAATGAAAACAAGAAAGTGGCTGTGCTATGTGTAGATCCATCCTCCCCTTTTAATATGGGGGCTTTGCTGGGAGATAGAATACGCATGAGCAGGTGGTACACAGAGCCAAATGTTTTTATTAGATCGTTGGCTACAAGAGGTTCATTGGGAGGCTTGCATCCTAAAATAATTGAAATCTCCGATTTGTTAAAAGCCGCAGATTTTGACTACATAATTGTAGAAACAGTAGGTGTAGGGCAAAGTGAGATAGAAATTGCGGGCCTTGCAGATGTAACCATTGTTACCATTGTACCCGAAGCGGGCGATGAAATACAAACCATGAAAGCGGGCATTATGGAAATAGCAGATATGTTTGTTGTAAATAAAGCAGATAGGCCCGGGGCAGATACTTTTGTGAAGAATTTAAAACTGATGTTGGCACCTGCATTTAGCAATCACAAACAAGAAGTGGAAGTAATAAAGACAATAGCATCAAAAAATGAAGGTATAGAAAACATGAAATTGGGTATTGATAAGTTATTATCAACTCCTGATACAAATGAAAAAAAAGCTTGGCTTATTGCAGAAAAAGCTTACTATTTAATACAAAAAGAAAGAATGCGAGACATAGATAAGGCTACATTAAAGAAACAGATAGAAAGCCAAACAGCTTCTTTTAATCTTTATGCTTTCGTTTATTCAATTACCAAGAAATAATATTATTTAAATGACTATCCGTTATTGGGTGCAAAAGAATTTTATGTATGAAATACACAATGTATGATTTTTAAAGTGGCAGATTAAAATGATATTTCTGTTTTTTTATGTGAATCTGTTTTGTATATGAAGTTTTAACTATTACACAAATAGATTACAGATAGTATGAGTAAATTTGTAGAGGTAAATTCTTTAAATGAAGAATGAATTTTTATACAGTTTATCACTATCAACCGACTAAAATTAAGAATTTAATTTTTATCGTCTGAAAGTACTTGTTTTACTGTGTTATATATTTTTTAAAAAAGTAGACCTCCCTTTTATTTTGGAAAAAGGGACGGTTGGTCAGCTTTTTTAGTTTT
>JANPCB010000067.1:0-21095 GCA_031430735.1 Ferruginibacter sp.
TAATTAATGCAGAAACAAAACCAGGCCGCTTCTTAATGGAGCGGCTTTTTTTGTTGGTAATGATATCAAAAGACATAATATATTGGACGCCCATATAATTTAAAGATATTTGCAAAGAAAATCGTAAAACAAAGGATAATATTTAAATACAAAAATTTATAAAGCTTACCCAAAGTAATGTAACGTACAGGGCCTCTTCTCATGCTACTTTTGTGTTATCAAAAACAATTAAAAAAGAAAAAATTATGAAATCAACAACACAGAACCAAAGCGCTCAAAATGTAAAATGCAGTAAACCCAATTGTACTTGTGTAAATTGCAATTGCGGTTCAAATTGTAATTGTAAAAGTTGTAGTTAAGTAATTAATGCAGAAACAAAACCAGGCCGCTTCTTAATGGAGCGGCTTTTTTTATCGGTTTATGACATCTCCCGACTTCATCAATAGGACACCCACATACTTTAAAGAGATTGGCAATGAAAAGCGTACATCAATGGATAAGATGTAAAGCCAAAATTTTATAACGCTTACCCAAAGTAATGTAACGTACAGGGCCTCTTCTCATGCTACTTTTGTGTTATCAAACAACAATTAAAAAATTAAAATTATGAAATCAACAACACAGAGCCAAAGCGCTCAAAATGTAAAATGCAGTAACTCTAATTGTACTTGTGTAAATTGCAATTGCGGTTCAAATTGTACTTGTAAAAGTTGCAGTTAAGTAATTAATGCAAATGCAGAAACAAAACCAGGCCGCTTCTTAATGAAGCGGTTTTTTTGTCGGTTTATGACATCTTATTGTCCGTTATAGATCTACCAGTGGAGTGTACCTTTACTTAAACAATTTTATAAATAAACATTATGCAAAAAATAGCTTTTATAATTCCACCCACTGTTGAATTACTTGACCTTTCGGGCCCCGCACAGGTTTTTACAGAAGCAAAAATTCATGGTATGAATATTGACATTGAATTTTATCAATACAGTGATGAACCCGTAAGTACAGCCGGACTTGGTTTTGGAAAATTAGAAAATTACAAAAACGCTACACTAAAAAAAGGTGATTTTGTTTTAGTACCTGGTATGGATAATGATTATGTAAACAGTATTCCATTTAAAGCCGAAAGAGAATTCTTTAACTGGCTAAAAGCATGTTCAGAAAAAGGAATAACGGTTTGTTCCATTTGTAGTGGCGCTTTTGCCTTAGGGCATGCTGGCTTGCTGAAAGATACAGAATGCACTACCCATTGGAGAAGAGTTGATGCTTTGCAGACGCAATTTCCACAAGCCAAAGTGGTAGCTGATATTTTATACATAAAAAGTAACAATGTTTATACCAGCGCTGGTATCAGTGCAGGCATAGACATGGCTTTGGCAATACTGGAAGATTTAAAAGGGCCCCTGTTCACACATAAAGTGGCAAGAGGATTTGTAGTTTATCATCGGAGAAGTGGCTCACATAAGCAACAAAGCATTTACCTAGATTACAGGAATCACATTAATCCACAAGTACATGAAGTGCAAGACTTCTTGATTGACAATCTTTCCAAAGAAAATGATATAGAATCGCTTGCTTCACGTGTTGGTATGAGTCCAAGAAATCTCAGCAGGGTTTTTAAAGAAAAGACAGGTTCCACTGTATTGGAATACTTAACCCTTTTAAGAAAAGAATATGCCAATACAATGCTAAACAATCCTGAATATACGATTGAGTATATAGCATCTAAATGTGGCTTTAAATCTGCCAGACAATTGCAAAGGATATTAAAAAATTAAAATTGTACTCAAACAAATTTCCTTTTTGCTTATAAAAGATTGGAATAGTCTTAAAGGGTTAAAGTACTATTCCCACATTAGTAAAAATTTCTAAATTGTCTAACAACTTTGCCACAATAAATCTATTGGCTTGTAATGGCATTTTAAAATTTTTAGGCATGCCTATGTATTTTTTTAAACACCCTCAACACAAATGTAGCAGTGTTTTAAAGTATCTAATTACAGCATCCTGTAATGCAGCTTCAATTTAAAATAGTGCTGCACAACTTCATAATTGTCCTATTTTGAAGATGACAGTTGATATTACTTTTGCGGGTATTAAAAATAAATACTTCACAAAAAATAATTAGTATGAAAACAAAAATGAAATTGATTGCCTCTTTAAAAATTTGGATTGTAATCTATCCATCTATAACACTGTTTTTTTATCTGTTTGGAAAGCCCTTATCTGTTTTGCCATTATATCAAAGGACATTCTTGCTGACCATTTCGCTCGTTCCCTGGATAGTATTTGCCGGTGTTCCAATGGTTGATTCCATTACCAGAATGTTTTCAACCAAAACCAGCAAGACCAAATAATGAAACATTAAATTATCATGACTACATTACCTAGACGTGAATTTATCATGCTAAGCGGAAAAGTTACTGCCTCTTTTTTTTTACCTTTTTCTTTAACAGAAACTAAGAAATACAATCTTATGACACACAATAACAGCTTTGAAGTAATAATAGTTGGAGGCAGTTATTCAGGCCTTGCAGCTGGCATGGCACTTGGCAGAGCTTTGAAAAAAGTTTTAATTATTGATAGCGGCAAACCTTGTAATAGGCAAACGCCCCATTCACATAACTTTATAACACATGATGGCGACACCCCAACAGAAATTGCTGCATTGGCAAATCTTCAAGTTAGAAGGTACGACACAGTGAAGTTCTTTGATGGTTTGGCAACAAGCGGTACTAAAACAATTACTGGTTTTGAAATTCAAGTAGCATCAGGTGAAACATTCACTGCTAAGAAATTAATTTTCGCAACAGGTATCAGAGATCTAATGCCAGATATTGAAGGATTTGCCGCTTGTTGGGGTATATCGGTTCTTCACTGCCCTTACTGTCATGGTTACGAAGTAAGAAATGAAATAACAGGTCTGCTGGGAAATGGCGAATCTGGTTTTGATTTGGCCAGACTTATTTCAAACTGGACAAATGACTTAACCCTTTTTACCAATGGAACCTCTACACTAACAATTGAACAAACAGCAAAACTTGAAAAGCACAAGATAAAAATAGTAGAAAAGGAAGTTGAACGATTTGAGCATAGCAACGGGTATCTTCAAAATATTATTTTCAAGAATGGAACAAAATCGACCATTAAAACAATGTATGCCCCTACTCCCTTTCAGCAGCATTGTATAATTCCAGCATCTTTAGGATGTGAATTTACAGACGATGGTTATATTAAGATTGATTCTTTTCTGGAAACCACCGTTAAAGGAGTTTATGCATCTGGCGACAATGCAACACGTATGCGTACTGTTTCAAATGCGGTAGCAATGGGAACAACCGCTGGAATAACAGTAAGTAAGAAAATGATTTTTGAAGAATTTTAGGAGTAATACTCATAAATTTGGGGGTATTGATATTTGCAATGTAGATAATTATACTACTTACTATAAATAATCTTGTCACACTCTTTAATGAAAGCTCAAAAAAACAATCAAAAATGAATGACCAAAAAATAACCCCTAAATTTATTTTGATCTTAATCATCGTTGTTTTTATTACGTGGATTATTCATGAATTTGCACATTGGCTCACCAGTGAATATTTGGGATATGAAAGTATAATGCGGTTAAATGGGGTATCAATGGTTCTGGGGCAAAATCAAACTGAATTACATGGTAATATTATTTCCGCCGCAGGGCCAATCATTACCATCATACAAGGATTGATTGCCTATGTATTTTTAAAATTCAGGAAATGGAATAAATACAGCTATACATTTTTATTCACCGCTTTTTTTATGCGTTTTTTTGCAGGCCTAATGAATTTTATTATGCTTAATGATGAAGGGAGAATAAGTGTATACCTTAAACTAGGCGTTTTTACTTTGCCTTTAATAGTGAGTGGCATTTTATTTTATATGGTTTACAAAACATCCGTTAAGTACAAACTCAAATGGAGATTTCAGTTTTCAATAAGTCTAGCAATATTAGTTACAGTTACTGCTATAATATTTTTTGACCAATATTTTAAAGTAAGGATATTATAAAAGTGATAAGGAAATCCCTACATAGGCAGTTTCAAAATTGAATACTATTATTAGATAATTGACTTGCCAAGGTTTAATAACCATTTGCTGTGTTCAACCGATAAAAAATATTAACTTCAACTTTACGATATTAGAAAGTACAAAGTAGAAGTAAAAGGTTACTGGTTACAACGGATGGATAGCAGTAAGCAAGAAAATGATATTAGAAGCGTTCTAAAATTTAGTCAAATATCGGAAGAGAAAATATGCTCAAATGACATTGTAAATTGAAAAATATATTAATTAATCATGCCTTTATGATAAGCATCGCACAATTTGGACTTCTAATTTTACTCTCGCTGTTTTTAGTATTGCATTTCATTATTCTTCTAAAAATAATTCCATACAATCTTGTTTGGGGTGGTAGATTAAAATCAGATAAAGAAATGGTTCGATTTGAAATTTTCTCTATCGTAATAAACGCATTGTTCATTATTGTAATTTTGGTGCAAATGCACTTTTTTATAATTGAAATACCAAAGAAAATAATAACTTATACCCTATGGCTCATGACAGGATTATTCTTATTGAACACTTTGGGGAATCTAACTTCAAAAAATAAACTGGAACAAAGGCTTTTTACCCCTATAACAATACTGTTGGCTATATTTTCATTAATCTTAGCATTGTCAAACTGATTTGAAAAGATACTATGCCCACAACACAATGTTACAGGCTGCTTTCTCAAGGGCTGTCCCCATACTGCCAATCATTTATTATGGACTAACCCAATTCCATTTAAGTTTTAGTTGTTACCTTTAATTTGAGTTATGGAATATTGTAATCAGGTAACCAAAAGTAAGTCCTTAACATTATTTGTAATAAGCCAAGATGAAGCCTATCCCCATAAGACAGATTAGTACAAATCAACAGGGACTACAAACTTCCGAGCGTTTTAAGATACGCAAGGTGGAGGATGTACTAGATAGAGAAGATTTATTTCAGGAATTGCACCGGCATGATTTCTTTTTTATTATTGCTTTACAAAAAGCCGATGGCACCCATGAAATAGACTTTACAACTTATAATGTTTTCGACAATTCGGTTTTCTTTATGCGGCCTGGTCAGGTACATCAACTTCAATTGAAAGCAGATTCTACAGGATACATAATAGAATTTAACACCGAATTTTACCATCCTAAAGAAAGGGTATCAAGTCAGCGATTACGAAAAGCTAGCAATAAAAACTATTGTAAGCTTGAGGTAAATAGGTTTGAAAAATTATATAATATATTGACGCATATTTTTCAGGAGTACAATGGCAAGGAGGATGGATTTCAAGATGTCATTAAAGCAAATCTGGATATTTTTTTTATTGAATTTATAAGGCAAAGTCCAAATCCAAATGGCCCATCAACGAATATTAATCCATATACACAGGAACGCCTGGAGGAATTTTTGGAATTGTTGGAAACACACATTATTAACTACAAACAAGTTTCCCAATACACAGATTTGATGAATCTTTCTCCCTACCAATTGAATGAAATTACAAAAACAACAATGGGCAAGACAGCTTCGGAACTAATAAATGAACATATTATTCTGGAGGCAAAAAGAAACCTGCTGGCTACTTCCAATCAAATTAAAGATATAGCCGATCTCCTGGGCTACGAAGACATCTCCTATTTTATAAGGTTTTTTAAAAAGCAAACCGGGTATTCACCCGAAGCATTCCGACACAATCCCAGATAAGTCCTATACAACTACATCATAGTCCTACATCAACAGCTCTTGGTGAAATTACTTTTGTATAAATAAAATTTAAACAAATGAAAATTATCATCGTTGGTGCGTCAGGCACTATGGGAAAGCATTTAACTAGTGCATTTAAAAAAGAAAATGAAGTAATAACCGCCGCTTCCGAAGGATGCGATTTACAGGTAGATATTACTTCTACAGAATCTATTGAAAATATGTTCAAACAGGTAGGAGCTTTTGATGCGCTTATTAGTACAGCAGGCCCTACTTATGTTGGTCCCTGGAAAAAACTGACTGATGCATCATTCAGGCAGGGTGTGGAGGGAAAAATGATGGGGCAAATAAACCTCGTTTTGATTGGGCAGCACTACATTAACCCTAAAGGATCATTTACATTAATTACAGGTGCATTGTCGCATGATCCGCAGAAAAATTTTGCCAATGCATCTGCCGCCAACTGCGCCGTAGAAGGTTTTGTAAGAGCAGCAGCCATTGAACTAGAAAATGGTATCCGCATCAATGCGGTAAGCCCTACTGTTATTGAAAATTCACCCCATTATTTCCCGTTCTTCCCAGGCGATATTCCTGTAACCATGCAACAACTGGAATTTGGTTTTCGCAAATCTGTTTTCGGAGCTAACACCGGGCAGGTAATAAAGCCTTATTAATTTTTATTCCTGAAAGCGATTGTATCCGTAGGTCATTGTCCCTAATGATTTTGACCTACGGTTATCAATCTAAGAAACTAAACTTAAATCAAACATTGGTTAACAATAACAGATCACAATATTTATGAAGAACCTAAATTATTTAATGTACACAATGACGATTGCCTTTACAATGGCAACCTCATCTGCTACAGCACAAAACAAGATCAGTCTTTTGCGTTATGATGATGATTTTTCTCAATTAAAAAATGATAGCCTGAAAAAAGGCCTTGGGCATTTGAAATATATCCCTTTAGGAAATAAAAATTACATTTCTTTTGGTGGAGAATTACGGGAACAATTTCAGGTTTATAAAAATATAAACTTTGGTGATGCCCCAGCAACTTTTAAAAACATTTCAGCCAACCAGCTTTGGCATCGGTTAATGCTGCATTCAAATATTGAATTGGGAGATCACGTGAGGGTATTTATTCAACTAAACAATACCCTTCGCTTTTTGAATAACAATCCCGTTGTACCGGAAATTGACGAAAACCAATTAAGCCTGCACCAAGCTTTTGCTGAGATAAAATCAAACCATTGGAAATTCAGGTTGGGAAGACAGGAACTATTCTATGGCAACCATAGATTACTTACGGTAAGAGAAGGGCCAAACACCAGACAGGCTTTTGACGGCCTAGTAATAAAACAAACATTTAAAAACGGAAGAATTGACTTTTTCGCAGTTTCAAAAGTTATGTCCAAACAATACGTTTTTGATGACCAAAGTTTCAAAGAAGGCTTGGTTGGTATGTATGGCACACAATATTTTTATAATCGTAGAATCGGGTTAGATTATTATGCAGTTAATTTTCAATCCAAATTGAGAAAATACAACTATCAAACTGGGTTTGAAAACAGGCAGACTTATGGGTTACGTTTATTTTCAAACTTGCACAAAATTAATGTTGAAGCCGAAGGCGCTTATCAATCGGGTAAATTCAATGAATTAATTATTTGTGCTTACAATGTTTTAGCAGATATAAATATGATGATACTGCCTAGCAAAAAAGGCATCATTGGCTTTGCGGCCAATGCAGCTTCAGGAGATAAAAATAGAAGCGACAACAAATTAAATACCTACAACTTATTGTATGCTAAACCTGCTTATGGCCTCGCAGTTCCAATAGGAGCATCCAATATCACCAGCTTAAATCCGTACATAAAAATAAACCCTATACAAAAGCTGAATATACTTGCGCAGGTATTCTTCTTGTCAAGAAATAGTGATCAGGACGGAACGTATTCGCCAGGTATGCTCGAGAACAGGCCAAAACCAGCTATGACTTTTAGCACCCAAAAAAAATCGTTGGGGGAATTGTATGTGATAGAAACAAACTATCAACAAACAAAAAATCTATCATTCGCTATTGATGCATCTTATTTTAAAGGAGGAAGCTATCCTAAAGCAACAGGTAATGGTAAGAACATTACATATCTATCTTTTAAATCAACATTCAAATTTTAGCCAGCGTTAAAACCTCATTTCGCAGACAAATTTTATCTGTTGGCATATTAACTCCTGTAAACCTGAAATAAAGTAAGATATTTAAGTTATGAAAAAACATATAATAGCTGCGTTTGTAATTATGCTTGGTGCGCTTGCTTCCAATGCACAGGATTTAGGTAAAAGAATAGACTCCCTTATAGAAAAAGCAGTAAAAATAAACCGGTTTAATGGCTCAGTACTGGTGTGTAAAGCTGGTAAGATAGTTTATGAAAAGGCTTATGGATATCAGGATGCAGATAAGCATATCCTTAACACATCGAATACCATCTACCAGATAGGTTCAACCACCAAAGAATTTACGGCAGCCGTTATCTTAAAGCTGGCAGAAAAAGGTAAACTAAGCCTCGAAGACAAACTCAGTAAATATTTCCCGTATTATAAAAGAGGGAATGAAATAACCATCAAACATTTGCTTACACATACGTCTGGTATTTACGAAATTCTACGGAATCATACAGCGTTTAATGAGAATACGAAGCCAAGAAGTATAAAAAAAACGCTTTCATATTTTATTGATAAACCACTTGATTTTGATCCCGGCACGCAATATTCCTACTGTAATTCGGGATACATTCTTCTCGGTTTAATTATTGAAAAAGTGACCGGAAAACCATACCAGATTGTAGTTAGGAATTTTATTCTGAAGCCTTTAAAAATGGAGCATACTGGGTTTGATTTTGCCGGGCTAAAAAAATCTTATAAAGCAATGGGCTATACTAAGTACACCCAAAAAATAAAGGAGGAA
The DNA here is from genome assembly GCA_031430735.1 of Ferruginibacter sp. Classification (GTDB taxonomy): domain Bacteria; phylum Bacteroidota; class Bacteroidia; order Chitinophagales; family Chitinophagaceae; genus Ferruginibacter. Next base: position 8,747 of record JANPCB010000067.1, read on the forward strand.
TCTGTACCTTGGGATTCAACTGCTACTTTTTCGGCAGGCTCACTATACAGCACGGTTGGTGATCTTTATTTATGGCACAAGGGTTTACTGAATTACAAAGTTTACAGTAAAGCAAGCCTGGAAACTGCAACAACTCCATACCTGGCGGGATACGGGCTTGGCTGCTGGATTGATACTTTGTATCAAAAGAAAATAGTTTCACATGGTGGAAATATCCTTGGGTTTACCGGTTATTTTGGAAGGATACAGGAAGATGATGCATGTGTTATCATCCTGAATAATATTTTCAATCACCAGATTGAAACGATCGGCCTTTCTATTTTCGCTATTCTTTACAATAAACCTTATTCGTATTTTGACGAAATAAAAATTACGCAAGAGGAATTGGAAAAATTTGTTGGCGAATATGAAGTAAATGCCAGTTACAAGGTAAAAATTACCCGTACCGGTGATCAGTTATTTATACAAAGAAATGACCTGCCGGGGGTTGAGTTGTTTGCTTATAAAGCAAATACATTCTTTCAAAAAGATGATGATATCAGGGTGTCTTTTCAAAATGAAAATGGGGTCATTAATAAGATTATCATTACTGAAGGGCTAAGTACTAAAAGAGGAGATAAGATTAACTGATAATATAAAGTTAATGGCTGTTCTGACAAGGCTTTAGCATTTCGTTTTGTTTGTTATGTTGCCCGATTATAATAATTGCGGTAGTTAAAAAAATAATACAGCTTGTATTGATCCTTCTGTTACAAAGTGACCACCGGTTAAAATTCCTGGAAATTAAATTGAGTTATTAATTGGCTGCCGTTTTTTATTCGCTTTTTAAAAAATCATCAAGAATTATATTAAAAATTTCGGGTTGATCCATTAATGGTAAATGCCCGGCATCTTGAATTAAATGAAGCTTTGCATTTGGGATAATTTTAGCTGCTCCTTCACCATATTCAACAGAAAATAATTTATCATCTTTCCCCCAAATGATAAGTGTTTCATTTTTTATTTGCTTTGCCTGCCTTTGTCGGCAGACAAGCTGCTAATGACACATATTTCAAATCGCTTACTTTCAAATTATTAGAAAGTCTCCGCCAAAGGCGGATGTCGAAGGCGGTTTCGTTTATATCAACGGGTTCGACAAGCTCACCCTGACAATCCTTAAATATCGAACTTTGTCATTTGCAACCTGTCCTATTTTAGTAGGAAAGATCTTAAAAAACTTTTATCCACAGGATGCTGTGCATGAGTGCCTCAACCTGACAACTTCATTTCCTAACTTAATAACATTGCCTGGCGGGTCGGTAAAAGTGATGAATGTTTTGCAATAGAAAGGTTTGCTATTTACTGCAAAATAGAACTTTTCAAAAAGGCCTCTACCCTCATATACTGGCGCAGGTATTCTTCCTGTCAAGAAATAGTGATCAGGACGGAACGTATTCGCCAGGTATGCTCGAGAATAGACCAAAACCAGCTATGGCTTTTGGCACCAAAAAAAAATCGTTGGGCGAATTGTATGTGATAGAAACAAACTATCAACAAACAAAAAATCTATCATTCGCAATTGATGCATCTTATTTTAAAGGAGGAAGCTATCCTAAAGCAACAGGTAATGGTAAGAACATTACCTATCTATCTTTTAAATCAACATTCAAATTTTAAGAACGAGCACATGGTACCGCCCTAATTCGATTCTTAACGACCTACTTTCCAAAAAACTTGCTTATGGTGCAATATTTTCATTTCGCCGTATCACAAAATTTATTTATCCCTGGCATTTTGCTTTTAGTTAAACTAAATAGCTGGCAGCATTTATTACATAGAGTGCCACCTGCGGACATGTACAACTGCTTTAATAAAATCAAGCACAAATTGTAATAAACAGTAGCTTTACTAGGTAATGCGGTTGAGTGGCTTGCTTTTTTAGACAAGTTTAAATATGAAAAGTCATTATATCTTAAGCGTTTATATTTAAAGCTTTAAAAGGATTTTGTCCATATTCTTGTATGGCGATTTTTTAAAAACGAGAAGTGTTTAACTACTTTTATTAAAATAATAGGTTGCCAAAAATTTACAGACTTTGAAAGGTTAAAATGCTGCCAAACCATTAATCGCTATTTTAAAAAGCACAAGATGAAAAATAGTAATATTCTTTCTTTAAACAGCATCAATTTATTAATGTAGTTACAAATCAATTATCAAATTTTATTCTTTTATTTGTAAAAGCTATAAATACTATATTTGTATTGATACAATGATAAGATTAAAGATCATAGCATTTTTTTTTAGCATTTTGATGCTTATGCAAATGTTGCCATTATTGGAGATAAGTCAATCAATAGACTCCAATCAGCTGCTGGTGGAGTTACCTCAAAATGCAGATGATAGCGAAGGTAAAGTTATAGGCAGTGTAATTCCAATTTTATACCCACAAACAGATCATTATAACGCCTGTTTTATTATAGAAAGCAAAGTAGTTGCTTATCTACATTCTTCTGATAAAATTCCATCTAATCATTCATTAGATGTGATAGAGAAGCCCCCAATTTCTTAGCTTACTATTTATACTTTAAGGAACATTTTAAATATTTAACTTAATCATTGCTATTGCGTTTTGCTATTGTTAAGTACTTCATTTATTTAAAAAGTAGTTATACTAATAAGCAATTTACATTGTACGATGTGTTCCATGACATTGCATTATTTCCTGTTAATATCTCATGTATTTAATTTTCTCAGTTATGAAAAGTCCAAAAGGTTTTACTTTTAAATATTTAAAAAACGATTTACCATCCGGATTGGTAGTGTTTTTAGTAGCCCTTCCGCTCTGTTTGGGTATCTCTTTGGCATCTGGAGCACCTTTTTTTAGTGGTTTAATTTCTGGTATTATTGGTGGTGTTGTTATTGGGTCATTGAGTACTTCAAAACTTAGTGTAAGCGGCCCTGCAGCAGGTTTGGCCGCATTGGTGTTAGCCGCCATTACCAATATTGGATCATTTGAGCTCTTTCTTTGTGCTGTATTAATTGCAGGTATTTTACAGATACTAATGGGGATTGCCCGGCTTGGTGGAATTGCCAATTATTTTCCATCGAGTGTAATCAAAGGGATGTTGACCAGCATTGGAATACTCATCATCGCCAAACAGATTCCACATGCATTTGGCTACGATAAAGACGAAAAAGGCAATTTAACAGAGTTAATTGAATATGGCAATGAAGACTGGCATGAATTATTACAACCCTTTCAACATATCGATGTGGGCGTATTCATCATCTGCATCATATCCATTGTAATAATGCTCGTGTGGGAAAAGCCTTTCATAAAAAACAGGATGAAATTTATACCCGGTGCCTTGGTTGCTGTTGTAGTCTCTATTTTAATCAATGAATTTTTCAAAGCTACCAATAGCCCTTTGATGGTGCAACAGGAACACCTCGTGCAAATAAAAGCAGCGGGCAGCGCTTCGGAATTTCTAAGCTTTTTTACATTTCCCGACTTCAGGGGTTTCTTAAATAGCAAGGTAATTGTTTCGGGTATTATGATTGCCATCATAGCCACTTTAGAAACATTGCTTAGTGTAGAAGCAGTTGATAACCTAGATCCCGAAAGAAGGGTAACCAATACCAATACGGAATTATTGGCACAGGGAATAGGAAACACCATTTCTGGCTTAATAGGTGGCTTACCAATTACAAGTGTAATAGTAAGGAGTAGCGCCAATTTAAATTCCGGAGCCAAAACCAAATTATCCACCATTTTTCACGGTCTTTTACTACTCATTTGTGTGATTCTTATTCCACGTCTGCTTAATTTAATTCCGTTGTCATCGCTGGCAGCCATTTTATTGATAACGGGTTACAAATTGTGTAAACTATCTGTATTTTCTAAAATGTATAAAAATGGCAAATACCAGTTTCTCCCATTTATTGTTACCGTTTTGGTAATTATTGGTATTGATTTAATGGGTATTTATCCCCCTTTAAAAGGAGAAGGTTTACTAGCAGGTGTTATTGCAGGTATCATTGTTGCTTCTATTGCAATTTTACATGGCAACCTAAAAAATTCCTACTATTTTCATAAAGAAAAATACCATGATGGAGATATGATCAACATTCGCCTTGCTGAGGAAGTATCTTTCTTAAACAAAGGTTCTATTCGTGAAACCTTGGATCATATCCCTGAAAATTCTAAAGTTATCATTGATGCTTCCAAAACCGAATACATCGATTTTGACGTGCTGGAACTGATAAAAGAATTCAGGGATATTAAAGCACCCATTAAAAATATAGATGCCAAATTGGAAGGCTTTCATGAAAAATATGAAATAGAAAATCAAATGAAGGTACAATCTGGGCACTAATCATAAATGTAACAATTGAAACAGTTTATTAATTTATTTTCAAAAAATACAAATTAGCTAAATGAAAAAGAAAATTATAGCCAAAGGATCTCTAAAAACTAGGACTGTAGCGCCTAAGAAAATTGTAACCAAAAAAGCGCCAAAAGAAATTTTGAAATCTTATGAAATCCTGCTTAAAAATAACCGGGAATGGGCGGAAGATGTTTTATCTAAAGACCCTGAATTTTTTCACCGGCTTGCCAATGTACAGCATCCAGAATTTTTATGGATTGGCTGTAGCGATAGCCGGGTGCCGGCAGACAGGATAACGGGGACTCAACCCGGTGAAATTTTTGTACACCGCAATATTGCCAATATGGTGGTGCATACCGATTTAAATTTACTGAGTGTATTGGAGTATGCCGTAAATCACCTTAAAGTTAAACACATAATTGTGTGTGGTCATTATGGATGTGGAGGTGTAAAGGCTGCCATGACAAGACACGATCTCGGCATCATTAACAAATGGGTGCGTAATATTAAAGATGTTTACAGAATTCATCGAGATGAAATAAATTATCAAACAAAAGAGTCTGAACAGTTGAATCGTCTTATTGAACTAAACGTACAGGAACAGGTGATGAATCTTGCTAAAACAAGCATTGTACAAAGAGCATGGAAGGAAGAACAGCGCCCTTACCTACACGGCTGGGTATATGGCTTAGATGATGGCATTATACATCCAATTTGCGAAATGGGGCATGAAGACCATATTGACCCATTGTATGAGTTTGATGATTTATAACTTGTCATTTCTGCCATTAAGAAAGGCAATTCAGATTAATCTATTTAAAATTTAGCAACTACTAATGGCATCAAAAAGCTTTAATGAAGACGAAATAGTACACGAATTAAAGCATTACCTGCCAGCCCAACAGGCATTAAGAGACTTTATTCACCATAACTCTCTACATGCCTTTCAGCACATGAAGTTTTATGATGCCATATTTAAAGCTTCAAAAATATTTGGCTTTCAGGTACATTTGGAATTGTCTGAATACAGGGAAATGTATGCCACGGGAAGAATAAGAAAGGATATTGTTGAAAAGCTGATTAAAAGTAAAAATTCTACTGTTGATGAATGGAAGGACAAGCTTTTAAACAAGCAATACGACAGCATCAACCATCCACGCATTGGGCAGTTGCGCAAATGCTGGAAAAATGTTATAGCATTTGATCTCGATAATAAAGTGCATCCGTTGTTATTCCGCATTTTGTGCGGTTATTTAGACCAGGGAGTAGCGGTACAGGGGTTTCCGGTAGTGAATAAAAATTTTATAGAAAGTGTAAAAGAACTGGAACAAAAAAGCCTCTTTAGCTTTTTTAAAACCAAGGCAATAAGACAGCAGTTCTTATCTGGTAATTACTCCATCACTGAATTATTAAAAACGATTGTTGGTAAGGAGGAATACTTTGAACAATATTTATTTGATCAGCAGTTTGCCCATCCCGGCTGGAGTGGTTTTGTATCAGCGGTGGAAGACAATCCGCAGACCTTATTAGACAGAAAAGTGATAACGCTAAAAGAACTGATAGCGTTTGAACTATTGCTCGAACTGGATACACTCAATGACGAGTTAGGAAAAAAGTGGAAGCCATTAACTCATCATGTTACCGAACCGCCTTTAGATTTGTTGGCCGATGTTCCCAAAACAGAATTTGCAGAAATAATAGAATTATGGCAGGAGGCTTTTGAATGGAGTTATTATGATTCGGTGTTGAAGGGGATATTGTTGGCAGCCCCAAAAGCCCACCCACCCGAAGGGGGGATTTTAGAAACCAGCGAACTCGAAAAGTCGCTTAAAATATCAGAGTCTAAAGCCCCTCCTGCGGAGGGGTTTGGGGAGGCCTCCCTCCAAGCCATCTTCTGCATCGATGAAAGAGAAGATTCCATCCGCAGGCATATAGAGGCAGTTGATAAAAAAGCTGAAACATTTGGAGCTCCTGGCTTCTTTGGAGTTGAGTTTTATTTTTTGCAGCAGGGTAGCAAGTTTTATGATAAACTTTGTCCGGCTCCTGTAACACCCAAATATTTGATTAAGGAGTACAATGCTACATCAGTAAGGGAAGATGACCTGATTTATACCAAACTAACCCATGGTATTTTATCTGGTTTTTTACTAAGCATGACATTTGGCTTTTGGGCATTTGCCAAAAAAATACAAATGTTGTTTCGTCCCAAAATGAGCCCTGCCATTTCCAACGCTTATGGGCACATGGATCTTTTGTCATCGCTCACTATCGAAAATAAAAGTCCCGATGATATTGAAAACGGATTGCAGATTGGTTACAGCTTAGATGAAATGGTTGCAAGGGCAGAAGGTTTTTTACGGGGCATTGGTCTGGTTAAAACTTTTGCACCCATTATTTATATTGTAGCACATGGCAGCAGCAGCGCCAATAATCCGCATCACGGTGCACATGATTGTGGCGCCTGTAGCGGAAGGCCCGGCTCTACCAATGCACGGGTGCAGGCGTTTATTTTAAACCATCCAAAAGTAAGGGCCATACTTGCCGGCAAAGGAATTGCCATTCCAGATACAACCCAGTTTGTTGGCTGCATGCATGATACTGCCGCCGATGTAATGGGGTATTATGACGAAGCGATATTGAGTCCTCAAAATGCAACCGCACATATTATCAACCTGCAAAATTTTGAAACAGCGTTAAACCTAAATGCAAAAGAACGCAGCCGACGTTTTGCATCCATCAATACCAAACAGGAATTGGAGCAGGTGCGTAAAGCCATTCACAGCCGTTCGGTTTCTTTGTTTGAACCAAGGCCCGAACTGGGACATGGCACCAATACCCTCGCCATCATTGGCCGCAGGCAAACAACCAAAGGGTTGTTTTTAGACCGCCGGGCTTTTCTCAACAGTTATGATCATACCACCGATGCAGACGGCAGCATTCTGTCGGCAGTAATGCGCCCTATCGGGTTAGTATGTGGTGGCATAAACTTGGAATATTATTTTTCAAGGGTAGATAATTTGAAGTTGGGTGCTGGTACTAAACTACCGCACAATGTGATGGGTTTATTTGGTGTAGCCAATAGCAGCGATGGCGATTTACGGCCCGGCCTACCCTGGCAAATGATTGAAGTACACGACCCCGTTCGTTTGCTGGTGATAGTGGAACACAAGCCCGATATCGTTTTAAAAGCAATCCAATCTACACCCGAAGTGTTTGAATGGTATAAAAATGAGTGGGTGCATATTGTAGCCTTAGATCCGGAGGAACAACAATTTTATTATTTTAAAAACGGGGTATTTGAAAAGTATGATCCCATTACCGAAGCCAGCGAAATAAAAACCATTCACAACATGGAGCAATTTATTGAAGGGGCAAAGGAAATGGAAACCAATCATATTGTACATGCCACCGAAGAAAATTTACCGGTGTATTTGCTGGATTAAGTTTATTTCCCCGAAAGGAAATAATGGGATATATTTTTTTATGAGCCGGGCCTTGGTACTACTATTAAACTGCGGTGGCGTCGCACCCTTCAACAGTAGCTCATTGCCGAACAGTTAAAAAACAACGTAATAAATGGAGCAATTTCTTATTTTATTTATCGCCATACCAATGGTAGCTTTTTTTGCCACACTGCTGTGGAAAAATAAAAGTGAAAGACCCATTGCCAGTATCGTGCGATTTACCAAAGTGCTTAACATTGCTATAGCCGTTGTATTTGCTGGATGGTGGATGTTGAATGGCTTTAAACCTGTTAGCCATAATTTTGCAACCCTCTACCAAACGGAGCATTTTGTATTTGCCATTCATTTTTTTTACGATGAAGTAACAGCCGTATTCAGCATTGTTGGTGCATTGTTGTTCTTTTTGGTAGCCACTTTCAGTAAATATTATATGCACCGTGACCAGGGCTACAAACGCTTTTTCAATACCATCCTCTTATTTGCCACTGCCTATAATTTCATCATTATGGCGGGCAATTTTGAAACCTTGTTTATTGGCTGGGAAATAAAAGGCATTTGCTCCTTCATACTCATCTCTTTTTACCGCAACCGTTATTTACCCATAAAAAATGCTTTCAAAGCAGTATCCTACTACCGCATCAGCGATGTGGCATTGATGCTTGCTATGTGGATGATGCACCATCTCACCCATCAGAATATCTCATTCCCAATGTTGGGAGAGGCAAAAGAATTGGCGGTATCTTCTGGCCAATCGGGTATGGCCATTTTCATTGTTTGCATGATCATATTGGCTGCGTCTATCAAATCGGCACAGTTTCCTTTTACAACCTGGCTGCCAAGGGCCATGGAAGGCCCTACTGCATCCTCGGCCATTTTTTACGGATCGCTGAGTGTACATATTGGTGTTTTTTTATTGCTGCGCACACATCCGTTTTGGGAAGATATGCTGTGGGCAAAAATTGCGATCATCGTTTTTGGTGCCTTTACAGCAATTGTTGCTACCTTAATTGCAAGGGTACAATCAACCGTTAAAACCCAGATTGCTTATTCATCTGCTGCACAAATTGGTTTGATGTTTATTGAAATAGCAGTTGGACTTCACTGGCTGGTGCTGATACATTTTGCTGGCAATGCTTTTTTAAGAACCTACCAGTTGCTGGTTTCTCCTTCGGTGTTAAACTACCTGGTGCATCACCAATATTTTCATTACATAGCACCCACGCAAAAAGTAGTATCCAGATTTAAAGCATCACTGTATGTGCTGGGTTTAAAGGAATGGAATGTAGATGCCCTATTGTTTAAATATTTATGGAGTCCTTTTAAATGGATAGGAAAAAAATTGCAGTTTCTACAATCCAACGCTATCATTGCTGTCGTTACGCTGGCAGGAATTAGCTTTTTGCTTTTAGGTTATACCAATCAAAATAGCTTACCAGATTTAGGTGGCAGCTTACCATTTGTTTTCATGAGCATTGCGTTGGCAATTATCCTTTTTGCTTTTTCTTACAGACAATCTGCTATAAAAGCATGGATTTATTTATTTACGGCGCACCTGTTTATCATTGCGGCTGTATTGGTGAATGCAACCCACATCAGTCTGATAGAAATTGTATTTTACGTGAGTGGTATTTTAATGGCTTTTTTGTTGGGGTTTTATTGCCTGCAAAAAATAAAAGCCATTGACAACGATATATTGCTCAATCGGTTTCATGGTTATGTATATGAGCAGGAAACTACCGGGTTCTTGTTTTTATTATCCGCCATGGGGATGTTGGGATTCCCGCTAACAGCCGCATTTATTGGTATTGATGTGTTGTTTACCTACGTTCACAGCGACCAGATGGCATTGGTTATTTTGATGGCCGTATGTTTTATATTCATCGAGCTGTCCGCCTTTCGTATTTTATTGCGCATCTTTTTAGGACCACATAAAAAACTACACCACCCGGTGGCATTCAGGTCTTCATAAAAATCGAACTGCTTTATTTTATTAAACAATATGGCAACATAAGACACTAGGAATTACAATCCAATTGAGGTGATAAGCAATACGTCTATCACGGCCATGAAAAAGCCAACAACGTTTATCATCGTTGATGGCTTTTTTACCAAAATTGTCGGACTTTACATGTTTAATAAAACGCAGGCGAAACAAGCTGGGCCTCATTTCTGCCAAGGGTGTTAAGAATAAACTGATACTGGTCATTTTACTTAGTTTTAAAGTTTTCTCCAAATCCTTTCTCCTAAAATACTTGACACAAATTGGTATTGCTGCAGAAGATATTCATTACAAATTTTAATTGGTACATGAGCTTCTCTTACGCCATCCGATAACCTATATCTTACAAATACAGGTAAACTATCTTCTGGAAAAGTAGTGCCTGAAATTTCACCAAGCAACTGAATTTTGTATTTATAATCTGTTGATTCATTATTTTTTAAAATACGCAAGGTACTATCTCCAATTATCATTCTTAATGTGTACCCTTCAGTTTTTGGAGTCAAGTAAGAAAATCCATCTTGCCCCCTTACAATGCGTTTTTCTTCAATCCATTCCCAAGTGCCCTTAATAAATATTTTAGCAAGACTACTGTCCTCTGTTAATGTACATGGAATTACAAATGGCTCATAAGGTTTATCTTTTTTGCATGAGCAAAGAATAAAGAAAACTGTAATTATTATAATTATTTTTTTGATGTTTTTTATTTTAAAAGATAGACAACAAATATATTCATTTTGGGGCATGTTAATTAATTCCGCAGCATCAGTTTGTGTCCCAACGAAAGGTTCGCTTAAACCACCGCTTTTAATTACAATTGTTATACAACCCTTTATTCCCCATCAAAAATTACAAGCTTCGGTTGATATGTAATAGGTTGGCATCAACCCAGGCGAACAATATTTGGGACTTCTTCTACGTTATAGATTGAAGGAATATAGAAACTATGTATCTAATATTTTAAGAGGAAGGTCACGCAGCAAACGGTGGCGAAGGTTTACCGAGGCAAAGTCGCTCCCTACTATAAATCCGTAAAGACGCTTCGCTTAAAGCTGCGGATAGAAAGGGGGTAATTATCATTTTAAAAAATTAATATTAACATAATTTGAAACCAATTTATTATTTATTAAATTTATTTTCTGAAAAAAATCGCTTTATATAATATTAAAGGCGGAGTTGGCAAAACCACTACTACTGTAAATCTAGCTTGCTTGTTGGCCAAACAGGGACTATCTGTATTGCTATGGGATCTAGATCCACAGGGAGGAAGCAGTTATTTTTTTGATTTAGAAAATAAAAATGACAATACACATGCCAAACTATTTGATAGGTATATAACCATTTATGATGTTATTCAATCTACAGATAATTATCAAATAGATGTTATAAGCAATGATTCGAGATTTTCAGATCAATTTCTCAATAAAGCATCACGTATTACAACACTTGATTTTATAAACCACGATTTAATTGACAATACTTTAAAAGAAGTAAATGACGATTATGATGTGTGTATTATAGACTGTTCGCCAGGCAGGTTTTTGTTGCATGACAATATTTTTAACGCCGCCAATCTTATTTTAATACCAAATACCCCTACCCCTCTTTCTGTTTATTGCACTGGGTTATTTATGCAAGATCTCAATACGAATATTAAAACAAAAAATAAAGTACTTAGTTTTTTTAATATGGTAGAAGCAAAAAAAACACTGCATCGAAATTATATCAACTCAAAAGACTACGATTTCAATAATATTTTAAAAAATTACATCCCATTTTACTCCGATATAGAAGCCATCAACTACAACAAAACATCCATATTTCATCAACTGAAAGAATCCAAGTCAAATATTTTTTATTGGAAATTATTTACAGAAATATGTGATAGACTTTATTGGGATTTATTAAACAATGGCGCCTTATTGTTAAACCTACAAGAAAAACAAACTGCTGTAGAAAATTTTGAAAACAAAGATTATCTAAATTTGATAGAGGAAAAAAACTTCAAAACGGGCTAATTGTAAGTTTTAACTTTTGCAATATTTCATTGTTTATTTGATGTTTTACAATCCTTTTTTTTGCGGTTGTTGGTTTGTAGCCTAGCTATTTTGCCCTACCCAAGGAACAATTTGTTTTAATGTTGTAAGAAAAGTAAATTATTCAAATGTAATTATTTGTCGTGCGTAGAGACATACACACAGGTACGCCCTCATGTACTAGTTGAGGCTGCGCATGTTTGTACAAGCAAGAGGGAGAGCAAGCGGTGGTGAAGAACTTAGCGAAGAACGACTGAGCCGAAACGAATAATTTATGGTACTTTTCCCTCATTAAGTTGCTTCCATCATACAAAGGTGCCCATACCTCCAACAAACACAAAACGCCTAGGATTTCTATGACAAAAAAAAATAAATTTTACCATGGTCTAAGCAACTTTTTTCACATATTCTTGCTGCTTATTCACACAAGCTACTACCCTTGCTAACAATTTATTTTTTACGGCATTTAACACACTCATTTTA
>JANPCB010000068.1:0-1886 GCA_031430735.1 Ferruginibacter sp.
GAGTGTGTTAAATGCCGTAAAAAATAAATTGTTAGCAAGGGTAGTAGCTTGTGTGAATAAGCAGCAAGAATATGTGAAAAAAGTTGCTTAGACCATGGTAAAATTTATTTTTTTTTGTCATAGAAATCCTAGGCGAATGCGAGATAGATTATACTTCATTGATGGAAAGGAATGCTTCAAAAGAAATGTAGAAAGATTTTGTTAGATTTGAAGTACCAACAAAGGCAAGAGAAAGCGCTACCGTTAGCGACAATTTTACTAATTACCTCGTCCTAAAATAGGTTTACTAAAAATGAAAATAAAAAACGAACACATAACTAAAGGATTTATTTTATCTGGATTGATGAATATACTTGGCGTATTAATTTTCTCCAGAATTTTCAGTAATGCTTTCATTCCAGAATTTGACAACCAAGCAATGTCAAATTTTGGATTATTAATGATAGTACTTTGGGGTTTTGTCTTTATAGCTGTCTCTAAAAGTTTTCATAAAGTAAAATGGCTAATTGCAGTATTTACAATCGAAAAATTGATATATGCAACGCATTGGACAAAATGGATAACAAACAATAACCTTACAGATGTATTAGAAAAAGACAAAATGGCTGGAATATATTATGCTATTTATGGCATAAATGACTGGATCTTTTTCGCATTCTTTTTATTTGTTTTCATACGATTAGCAAATACAAATAATCTAACACAATAATAATTTAAAAAAATAAACCAAATCACGGGAGCAAGTGCAAAAGCGACTACTGAATTTGGAAAATTATGTTTAACTTAACTATTGAAAAAAGCCAGCAGGTAACAAAAGTATTGGCAAAAGCTGGGCTGACGGAAGCTCAATCGGCGGCGTAGCCGGGCGGTGGTTCTGGCAGACGAAAAAAGCTGCGGCATTCGTTCTTAATATTTATCTTTAAAAAAAAGCCAAGCGGCGGTTCCGGGCGGAAGGAATTCAAATTCTACACCTGGACAAAGCGCTACCGTAATGCGTCATGGCAGACTGACCTTCATATGAAACAGAAACAATTTACCGACTATGTTATTCCAAAAATTATTGACCGGTTTCCCGAATTAAAAAATTGCGTCGTATTAAAGTCAGACGAAATTATTAATATTGACTATAAAAGTCCACTAGGGAAACTTACATTATGGTTGACAACACAAGACAACGAAATAACTATCGGCTTTGCGGATGACACAAAATTTGGTTGGCATACACATATGAATATGTTTGGTGCAGTTAATCCAGACGAAGAAATTGACGAAGCTATTGAACTCATTAGTAACATTCTTACTGACCAATATAAAATTATTCATTCAACAGTTCTTGGTTACTTCATTGGAGGTGACACAGATGGCGAAAACAAATACAAACAGGAAGATGAAATCACTGAGTCATTTTATTGGAGCGAGCTCTGATGAATTTCAGTAAAATTAATCGCTCCAATTTTTAATCATTGGGATTATAACTACAAAACTAAAACACGAACATACAACAAATGGTTTGCTGCTATGCTGGCTGGCGAATAAATCTTCATAGTTTTGTAATCGCTGTTGTGCTTCATCTGGGCTGAACAAACATTACCGGGCTTATGTTTGTTAACCTGTACTTTTATATCTTTAATCAGAAGCGGTTCCGGGTAGGAAGAGCGATGAATTCCACACCTGCAGTAATCTCTGCTCGCTATACGCTACCCCAAAGTTCCTTTCTTTATTTATTTGGCTGAATTTAAAAACCTATATCCCCAAAATATTGACTTGAATTAAAAGTAAAAAAGGAAGGAACCTGTTTACGATGCATCATTACCATGCTTTAAAACCATCGCTACAACCGCTTGACATACCCATCTACCGCTAATAATATACATCAAAGCTATAAA
>JANPCB010000069.1:0-23251 GCA_031430735.1 Ferruginibacter sp.
TTTTACAAATAGAGCTCAATAGCCGCCCCCATAACTCCTCCCCAAAAAGTGAAAACTAAAAAGCGATTAAGCTAAAAATTGATTTTAACTTAATCGCTTTAAAAGTTCTATTCTTAAAAGGAGGGCTTTTTCAGTGCCCTCCTTATTGATGAACTGTTGTCTTTTTCAAAACTGGGCCGCAAAAAACCCCAACTGGAAACAGTAAATCTGGATGAGCTGATTAAAAGAGTAATGATCGATCTGGGAGAGCATTATTCCATACATGCAGCAATAAAAATAAGCCCATTACCTGTTGTACAGGCCGACAATACCATGTTGTACCTGGTATTGTATAACCTGCTCTCCAACGCTGTTAAATATTCATCCAAAAAAGAACACCCAGTTATTGAAGTTTTTACAGTGGAAAAAAATAACAAAGCGGTTTTTGTGATAAAGGATAATGGGGCTGGTTTTGATATGCAGTATGCCGATAAATTATTCGGCGTATTTCAACGGCTGCATTCCGAAAAGCAGTTTGAAGGCAACGGCGTAGGCCTGGCCATCGTACAACGTATTGTTACAAAATTTGGGGGTAAAGTATGGGCCGAGGCAAAAGAAAATGAAGGAGCTACTTTTTATTTTACGCTTAATTAAAACCGGCAACATGAACAACGAAATAGAAATTATTTTAATAGAAGACAATATCAGCGATGCAGATTTAATAAGGCGTGTATTAATAAAAAATAAACTGGTAAATACAATCACCCATATAAATGACGGACATGAAGCATTGGAATATTTTGAAAAGCAACTGGCTGATGAGGATGCATTTAAACAAACATCACGTGTTATTTTACTCGATTTAAAAATGCCCAAAGTAAATGGGCTTGTTGTGCTACAGAAGTTGAAATCGGATGAACGCACAAAAAAAATACCCGTAGTGGTACTAACCTCTTCAAAAGAAGATTCGGATATAGCAGAAAGTTACCGGTTAGGCGCCAATAGTTATGTAGTAAAACCGGTGCTATATGATGAATTTGTAAAAGCAGTATCGGAGCTGGGCCAATATTGGCTAATGGTGAATCAACCCCCTAAAATAAAATGATGAAAACCTACAATATCCTTCACCTCGAAGATTCAGAAACGGATGCCGACCTGGTAAAAAGGATCATAACAAATGCTGGCGTTAAGTGTAATTTTTATTTAGCCGATAATAAAGAGGAATTTATAAAGGGGCTTGAAGAATTTAAGCCCGATATGATACTGAGCGATCATACCCTGTCGTCGTTTAATTCAAAAATGGCATTTGTTATTGCCAAAGAAAAGTATCCAGATATTCCTTTTTTATTGGTTACCGGAACGGTATCAGACGAGTTTGCCGTAGAGATGATAAAAAATGGGATGGATGATTATCTGCCTAAAACGAACCTTCAACGGCTGCCGGGGGCAATTACCAATGCATTTGCAAAAAGGGCCAACGAAGAAAAAATAAAAGCTATACGTAGGGAGCTGCAGCAGTCAGAAGCAAACCTCAGGAGTATTTTTGATAATTCAGTAATGGGCATGCTATTATTAGATAGGGATGGTAATATAGTTGAACTGAACAATCAAATAAATTATTTTACAAATATTGCATTTGGTAAGCAACCAAAGAAAATGGATAATTTACTCACAGTTATCCCGGGATTCAGAAAGCAGGAATTTGCTGATAAATTTGCGGCGGTATTAAACGGAGAAGCGGTTAATTATGAAAGTGACTATGTTCAGGCTGGGGGCAAAAAAATATTCTTTCAGATAAATATGGACCCAATAATTACTTCCGAAGGAAATATAACCGGTACCTGTATTAATTGTGAAGATATAACGGAACGTAAAATGGCAGAGCGGGCCATAAGGCAGAGTGAATTATTTAAAAAAAGTATTTTAGCATCCATCAGCTCGCATATTGCCGTGGTAGATGAAAATGGTTTCATCTTGGAAGTGAATGAAGCCTGGACTGATTTTTCAATAGATAACTTGGAGCCGGCATTGGAAAGAACCGGGAAAGGAAGAAACTATTTAGATATTTGTCGCAGCGCAGCAGCCACTGGTGATGCAAATGCAGAAAAAGTTATACATGGATTTCTGCAGGTGTCTAAAAAAGAAATTCCATTCTTTGAAATGCAGTATCCCTGTCATTCGCCACAGGAAGAACGCTGGTTTCAGTTGGTGATTACACAATTCGTTGGCGATTCAAGCAAAGTGGTAATGACGCATACCGATATCAGCCATTTAAAAAAGTCATCCAAAGAATCGGCTGATTATAAGAATGCTCTTGACCAATCTTCCATACTGTCAATTACAGACCAAAAAGGTACTAACACAAATGTAAACGAAAACTTTTGCAATATTTCTCAATATAGTGCAGAAGAGTTGATTGGTAAAGATCATCGTATTGTTAATTCCGGTTATCATCCCAAATCTTTTTTTAAACAATTATGGGCAACCATTGGTAGCGGCAATATATGGCAGGGCGAAATATGTAACAAAGCAAAAGAAGGCAGTTTGTTTTGGGTAGATATGACCATTGTACCCTTTCTTAATGAAAAAGGAAAGCCTTTTCAATATGTAGCCATCCAGCGGGATATAACAAAAAGGAAAATAGCAGAAACCAACATGAGCAATGCCATTAAAAGATATGACATTCTTTCACAGGCCACCAGCGATACCATTTGGGATTGGGATATTGTAAATAATACGATGATGTACAATGATGGCATAAATAAAATGTTTGGATACAATGCAACACAGGTTGAAAATATTATTGACTGGTGGGATGATAAACTGCACCCAGATGATTTTGAAAAAGTAACAACTTTATTAGAAGATGCTTTCGAAAAAGGGTTGCAAACGGTAAAGTTACACTACCGGTTTCGTTGTGCCGATGGTAACTATAAGTATATTTTTGACAGGGCAGTTGTAATTTTTGATGAAAAAGGAGAGCCAGTACGAATGATTGGTGCCATGCAGGATGTAACGTACCAGTCAGAGGAAGAAATACGAATCATAAAAGCTACTTTAGATGCACAAGAACAGCTACGTAGCTACCTCGGGGCGGAACTGCACGATAATATCAACCAGATTTTGGCGGGAACTTTGCTAACCCTTGGTGTGGCAAAAACAAAAGAAGCGAATGCTCCCCAGTGGGCTGGTTTAATAGATGCTGCAATGGGGTATATAACAGATGCCATTAATGAAACCAGAAAACTATCGCATAGTTTGGCACCTGCAGGCTTTGAAGAATACTCGTTAATGGAATTGTTTGAAAACCTGCTGATAACTATAAATTTAGAGAACCTGTTTACAGTCAAGCTTGATTTTGATGAATCAAATGATGTTGTTATCCCGAAAAATATCAAAATAAACTTATTCAGAATATTGCAGGAGCAAACAAAAAATATTTTAAAGTATGCACAAGCAAGTACCATTGAAATAACCGTTAAAAGCATTGACAATGCTGTAATGCTAAGAATATTTGACAATGGCAAAGGATTTGATACCAAGGCTAAAAAAACGGGGATAGGATTGAGCAATATTAAAAAAAGAGCGCAATCATTATCGGGTAAGTTCATGCTACATTCGGCGCCGGGCAAAGGATGTGAAATAATTGTGGAGATACCGCTAGGGGACGAATCTGGTCAACATAAATAAAATTGAAAGTTAACATTGTATTTTTTATACCAGTTGTAAAACATTGGAAAAGTATCAGATTAAGAAATAGCTAAAAAAGATTTACTCCGGAATATGCTGTTTTCGTTTATGCTGTTGGAATTACAAAAGGGGGATCTATTATTTAATTGAAAAAAGTTTGAGAAGTATGAAAAAAATAACCATAGTGGCTATTGATGACCACAAGTTTATAAGGGAAATGTGGCAGCTTTTATTTGCCAATCATGCAACGTATGAACTTACTGGAACCAGCGGCACCATTGAAGACGGTCTTGAAATGGTAACAGTAAAAAGGCCCGACATTGTATTGCTGGACATTAATTTGCAAGACACATCGGGTATGAGTATTGTGCCGCCAATCAGGAAGGTGTCGCCTGGCACAAAGATCATTGTGATTTCTATGCACAACGAACCCGCTTATGCCAAAAAGATGATACAGCTTGGCGCAAAAGGGTTTGTTACAAAAAACTCATCGCACCAAGAGGTATTTGAAGCCATTGAAAATGTGCTTTCAGGAAAAACCTATATCTGTACCGAAATAAAAGATACCATTGCTGAACAAATGATGCAGATTGAAACGGATACGCCCGATATCAGGAGTTTATCTCTGCGGGAGATTGAAATAATAAAATTTATTAAAGGAGGTATGTTGTCTAATGAAATAGCGTCCGAATTACATTTGTCAACCCGCACGGTGGAAGTGCACAGGCATAATATTCTTAAAAAACTTAAGTTTAAAAACACGGCTTCTATGATTAATTTTATTAGTACGACCGATTTAAGTTTTAATTAATGCTTGAGCCTGGCAATAGGGATCAAACGCTGAAGGATTATAATTTATCAAAGTATGCCTAACGCTGCATACAGGCTGGTTGCAGGCGTATTTTCCAGTACGAGATAGAAAGAATCAACTAATGGTTGTTTACATTGCAAGAATAGGTAATTTTTATTATGCCCTTATTTCTATTTTAAAGGCAATGCTATAACAGGAATAATATTTTTTGTATGGTTCATCAGAAGTAGCGTGCTATTGCTGGTCTTAATTGTTTAGCATATGATCATTACGCCGATGGTTTCACCAAAGCCAACCAAAGTATCTCTTACAAATCCCCATCAAAATAACTGTTTAATTTGCCTGTTATTGTTTCATTAATAAGATATTTATTTCCCAGAAAATACTGTTCTTATTTGCAGATAATGGTAAAATGTTACGCTTTAAAAAGTAGTAAGTATTAATACTTACTCCGCAGTAGAGGAAATACGTAAAATAAAAATTTTCAGGAGGAAAAAAATGATTATAACTGCGACCAGATTATTTTTACATGAGTAAAGTAAACAGCAATATCAAATACAAAAAGAAATTTTACCGTTTACCTATGAAAATCCAATATCCGATCCAATGAAAACACAAGATGACTTTTTGTGTCTGAAAGGAAAATTTGATTAGCCAATACTTTACTTAGAGGATGTCTCAAAATAAAATAGAGACATTCTCTTTTTTTTGTCAAGCATGTTCAAAAGCTAAAGCTGCAAGTACCAAACGAGCATTGTAGTGCTCATCGTTTGTCAAGCGCAAATCCTGCGCCGTAAGAAAGATTGGTGGGTGTTCAATGTGAATTGGAATCTGAAAAAGCAGCCGTCCAATATTCGCTCTTTGCAGCAGAAACTAATATATAAGGTGTTGCAATGTTGGTGATGCTGTATAAGAAGTAAAAGCCATCAACAAAAAGTAAGAGGATTTAAGCTTAGTTAAATGATAGTAAACCTTAAGTTATGCAAAGGAATGTTGCAGACAGCATTATTATAACAAGCCGCCGTATGCCGAACTGTACCTGCACTGGTGTGAGAAGACAGTAGGGAAAATAAACCTTGTTTTCCTTCTCTACTTTACCTTAATGGCTGTGACTCCCGTTTCAACCAGTCATTAAGTTAATTGTTGATTGTAGGCATAAGTTAGCCAAATCTAGTCTACTATTCCATAAAGTTGTTGGGTTATTTGAATTTCAGTTTATAAAAATACCTAATTCTAGCTTCTCCTATTTACGATTTGAAATTGCCGGAAGGGTATAAAATTACTTTAGTTGATCGCCATTCTCTTGCTAAGCGAACAATATAGCAGGCTCTCCCTGAGCCCAAACAAGCTACATAACATTCTGTAAAACAGTATCTTTATAAAATTTCGGAATCGATTTAATCCTTTTCGGAAACCGAGTTAATCATTTTGAAATAATTCAGAAAGTGTAAGATTTGCATTAGGAATAAAATCCGATGTACATTGAAAAAGATTTAGATTAAAAACGATTGCTAAAACTTATGCGTATGAAAAAATTACTACATGCAGCAATTTACTGTTTCCCAAAAAACAAAGTAATTGTCGCCATTCTCTCACTATTAGGGTTGTTGGTTTTTCCAACCAAACAGGTATCCGCCCAAATTAGTGGTTTAATAACAGAAAAAACTTCAGGAAAGCAACTAGAAGGAGTAAATGTTACTGTGAAAAGTGAAAATGCCGGCACCACTACTAATAATACTGGTAGATACCTTATAAAAGTTAATAATCCACAAAAAGCAGTATTGGTTTTCAGTTTGGTTGGTTATAAAACGATAGAAGTACCGCTACGTGGAAGAACTGTTGTAGATGCAGAAATGGAAGATTCTACCGTTATGATGCAGTCGGTGGTAGTTACTGCATTGGGATTTGAAACACAAAGAGATAAACTAGGCTATTCATCAGCTAAAATAAATGGTGATCAGGTGGCCAATTCTGGAGAAGCCAACCTAATAGATGGCATGGGTGGTAAAGCTTCCGGCGTAAGGATTTCTCGTTCCTCAGGGTCAGACCCGGGGTCCGCTTCACAAATTTTGATACGTGGCCAAAGTACCATTACAAGAGGTACAGACCCGCTTATCGTATTGGATGGTATTCCCATTAGCAGCGATAGCCGTGGCGAATCCAGCCAAGGTGTAACCCAGCAAAGCAGGTTAAATGACATTAACCCAGATGATATAGCATCAATGCAAGTTTTAAAAGGAGCATCAGCGGCGGCGCTCTGGGGTACCAAAGCAGCAAATGGGGTTGTAATTATTACTACAAAGAAAGGAGCAAGCAACGGTAAACTGAATGTGACATTTAAAACTACGTACTCTATAGACGAGATAAATTTAAATTACCCCTTACAATCTACATATGGCCAAGGAACAGGTGGTGTGTGGGCTGCCAACAATGCAAGAAGCTGGGGCGATAAAATTGCAAACCGAGCAGGTGGTGCCGATGCAGTAAATACGGCTGCAGATTATTTTGTGGGATATCCTACCGGCACAGTATATTATCCCGTAACAGCAAAAAACAACACAGAAACATTTTTAGATAAAAATTATAACAGTGCTTTCCGTAGAGGGAACTACGTTAATTCATCTTTATCTGTAAGCGGCGGAGATGCAAAGTCTAACTATTTTATGAGCTTTGGTGATATGAACCAGCAAGGAATTATTAGGAACAACAGCAATTATCGTAGAACAAGTTTCCGTATCAATGCTTCGAGGCAAATGAATAAATGGTTGAAAGTTTCTAACAAAGCTTCTTATGTTTTAACCAATTCGGACAGGGTAAGAAGAGGAGCCAGCAGTGGCGGGGTAATGCTCGGTTTATTACGTACTCCTTCCGATTTTGATAACACAGATTATATTGGCAGCTATTACGCTTCACCTACAGCCGCTTTTGTTCCTAACAGGCAAAGAGCGTATAGAAGTTACCTAGGAACGGCAACCCCCGGCTTCAGTAACCCATTGTGGACAATGTATAAGCAAGACAATAGTAACAATGTAAACCGTTTTATCAATAGTGCCGAAATGTTCATTACGCCCAATAAATGGTTGGATGTAACATTAAGAGCAGGGCTTGATAATTTTACCGAAAGAGAAATAACCTATTTGCCGTATTACACCATCAACGCCGCATCGGGCCTTTATAGCAGGGATGAGTTTAGCCAAACACAATTTAATATTGACTTTATTGTAAGGGCCAGAAAAGATTTTGGCGATAATCTAAAAACAAATTTTTTAGCAGGATTTAATTACAATAGCTCAAACGAAGGTCTGTTAAGTGCCACCGGTACAAGTTTCATTATTCCAGACGGACCAAGAGATATTGATAATTCACTTATTGCCAACAGGCTGATGTCAGACCGTTTTGAAAAAACAAGAACAAATGCTGCTTATGCAACAATAGGTACTGAATTGTACAACCAGCTTTTTATTAATCTTACTGGCAGGTTAGAAGCGGCATCCACTTTTGGTGATCTATCCAACAATCGCTTCTTTTATCCCTCTGCCGATATAGCTTGGCAATTTTCACAATTACCTGTATTCAATAAATCGAAACTATTTTCATTTGGTAAATTAAGGGCTTCATTTGGAATGGTAGGTATTCAGCCTTCTGCTTATAGAACGGCTACAAACTTTTTTGTACCCAATTGGGCAGAAGTGTTAGATCCAAACTTAGATGGCAGTCTTTTTGGCACCGGCACTTATGTACAAAGCCGTTCAAAAGGCAATCCGTTTTTGCGACCAGAAAAGAAACAGGAATTTGAAATAGGATCGGACTTGCGGTTTTTTAATAATAAATTGTCATTAAACACAACCGTTTATTTCAATAAAACAACCGATGCTTTATTAGATATACCACAAGCGCCTTCAACCGGATTTACTACTTTGTATGCCAATGCAGGGTCTATTCAAAACAGGGGAATAGAGCTTGACCTTACATACGAAGTTTTGAAAAAGAAAAATTGGTTGGTAAGTGTAGATTGGAATTGGACAAGAAACAGGAATAAAGTAACCGATTTAAACGGGTCTGCTTCTATTCTGTTAGGTGGTTTAAATGGCGTTTCTTCAAGAGCAGTAGAAGGGTATCCTTTGGGAGCACTTTGGGGAATTGGTTTTCAAAAAGACAGCAAAGGAGGTTATATATTGAACAGCAACGGATTTCCAATTTCCGAAGTTGCACAAAAAGTGTTGGGCGACCCTAATCCTGACTGGAGAAGTGGATTGGGCTTTAACGTAGAGTACAAAAACTTTAAGTTATATGCGTTGTTTGAACATTCCCAGGGTGGAGATATTGTGGATGCAACAGAGGCGGTGCTCCTCGATTATGGTGTGAGCAAAACAACGGGTAATGAAACATTGGCTAGTTCAAATCTTAAAACAGCCAGCGGTGCAACTATTTTGTCTGGTGCTACTTTTAGAGGGAATATCGGAAATTTTGGCGGTGGCAATGTAGCCTTAGATCAAAGTTGGTACAATGGCCTTGGTGGTTTTTTTGGAAATGTGCTGGAGCCATTTATTACAGATGCTACCTGGACCAGGCTTCGTGAAGTAACCTTGTCTTATCGTATCAAAAGAAAATATCTTCCAAAATTTACTGGCTTAAGTTCTGTAAATGTAGAAATGAGCGGTAGAAATCTTTGGCTTGATAGCAAGCTTAAAACAATTGATCCCGATAGCAATGTGGAGGGTTCGGGATCTGGCAGGGGTATAGTATATTTCAATAATCCCGGCTCTAGGTCTTATTTGTTTTCAATAAAACTTAATTTTTAATTTTCTAATCTGCATGTATATGAAGAATAAAATTTCAATACTCATCTTATTAATTTCATTGTCTTTTTTTTCCTGTAAAAAAATAGTGGATGGAATCAATATTGACCCAAACAACGCACAAGATGCAACTGCCGCAACGATGCTTACGGGAGTAGAACTTTCCAATGTAATTGTACAAGAAGGCGAACTAGCAAGAAGAGCTGGCATGTGGAGCGGATATTTTTCCGGGCAACTTTTTCAATATAATAGCTACCAGCTTTATAATGTAATTGCCAATGATTACAACGACACTTGGAGCCAAGTTTTTGCGGCTACTATAAAAAATTGTCGTGTAATGAGGCAAAAGTCTTTTGAAATAAATAACCTCCGATTGGCAGGTGTGGCGCAAGTAATAGAAGCACATGCTGCCGGAACTGCATTGGCTTTGTGGGGCGATATTCCATACACACAAGTTTTCAATGATAATTTCCCGAATCCCGCTTTTGAACCACAAGCCAAACTATATGATTCTTTGCAAGCATTGTTGGATAGGGCAATCGTAAATCTTAATTCCACATCCTTTATCAATTTTGCTGCACAGGATATTATTTACCAAGGCGACAACATTAAATGGAGACAAGCAGCATTTACTTTAAAAGCCCGGTATTACTTGCAAACAAAACAATATGGTTTAGCACTTACCGCCGCACAAAATGGCATTAGCACAAATGCAAACAGTATGGTAATGACGCATATTGATAATGCAAATGGCTCAAACTTGTATTCACAATTTATGATTGATGAAAGACCAGGATTTATGACTGCTGCAGGTACTTATGCCGTTTCCATCATCAATCCTGCAGGTGCAAAATACAGGGGTAACAGCAAAACCAACGAAACAGGAAGGTATAGGTATTTATACAGAAGCGGCACCGATATAAATTACAATAACGTAGGAGGGGCTTTTCACAAAACAACGCCATACCCTTTAATTAGCTTTGCCGAAAATCTGCTCATACTAGCAGAATCAGATTATAGGGTCAATGGATTTACAGCAGGTCTTAACCGGTTGAACACGCTTAGGGCTTGGCTCAATACAGGCGCACATTTGAGCAGCACCTATGCAGTGGCTGGCACGTTTAGATATGATCCCTTTATTGCTACAGATTTTGCAACAGGCGGAGTAGAAAACTCAAATAATCCTTTTGTTACTTATCCACTTACTACCAATGCTACAGGAGTCGTTGCAGGCCCAGGAGCAACTTCCATTACACCGGCTAATGTTACAACTACCGGGTATTCGGTACCAGTATATAGAAGCATAGGGATGAAATTAACGGGCAATGCCACTGGCGACAGTACAACAATCAACCCAAACTGGGCTGCCGAAGGAGTAGCCACAACCGTGAATGCAACTTTTTCTGGTATTACTTTTAATAACACAACTCGGTACGTTCAATACGATATAACAACAACCGCAGGTTCTACTTTTGCCATGCAAAATATTTCTCTACCTGTAACCGTAACAGGTGCTGGGTCGTTAAATGCAGCAGTGGCTTACTCAACAGATAATTGGACCACATTTACTTATCTTACTCCATCTGGCAGTGGCGGAGAAGTAATGAGCAGCACGGTTCCACTTTCAGTAGGATTAACTGCTGCTGTGCCAATGACAAGCAACAGGTTTTCTGTAAGGCTCATTATTTGGAGAAAATTTGCATCTGTTGGAAATTTTGCTTCAGCAAATGTCGGCAGTACTTTCTTCACCTTATCTACCATACCGCCAGCGTCTTCGCTTACTGCAGACCAAGCTTTATTGAGAGAAATTTTAGAAGAGCGTTATGTTAGTTTTTTTGGACAGATAGAAGGCTACAATGATATGAGAAGAACGCAGGACGAAACGCTTGTAAAGGTTCCCGTACTACCAAATACTGGCACACAAATTCCACAAAGGTTCTTGTATCCTCAAAGCGAAATTGACAGGAATTCATCTACACCAAGCCCGATTCCAGGTTTGTTTGTTCGAACACCCGTTAATCAATAACGGGATTTTGAAAGGGAAAGCTGTTGTATAGAGGAGGGAAATTTTTTGTTCTTTATGGTAAAACGATTTTGTATGTTGCTGAAAAAGTTGATGTTTTTTTTAATGGTTATTTTGAGCCTGCCATGTAAAGCACAGGAAGTAATTCCTTTGTACACAGGCATTGCACCAGGTTCTTTGCCTGTAGAAGATAATGAAACTTCTTCAAAATCTAAAGGTGGAAATGGGAGGGTTTTTGTAACCAATGTAACAAGGCCAACATTAACGGTTTATTTACCTAAAAAAATAAATCCATTGCGAACGGCTGTAATTATTTGTCCGGGTGGTGGATACAACAGGCTATCTATAGAAGATGGCGGGTATGAAGCAGCTACTGTATTGGCAGAAGCAGGAATAGCTGCATTTGTTTTAAAATACCGAACCAATCAGGAGTTGGCTTATACAGATTATAGCAAGGTTCCACTATTGGATTTAAAGAGGGCAATGGATATTGTTTACGGCAATGCAGCAAAATGGAATATTGACAGCTCGCATGTAGGCATATTGGGATTTTCTGCAGGTGGTCACCTTACTGCTATGGCAGCAACAACTTTTGAAATTCGTAAGCCCGCTTTTACAATACTGGCATACCCTGTTATCAGTTTCTTAGATTCGCTCACTTCAAAAACATCCAACTCCCGTAGCAATTTGCTGGGCAAAAATATTTCCCTTGAAGATAAAATAAAGTATTCCCCTGAACTTCATATAAGCCATGCTACACCCCCTGCTTTTATCTTACATGCAAAAGATGATAAAACTTCTCTAGTAGGAAACAGCATGGCTTATTATGATGGGCTAATAGCAAATAAAGTTGCAGCAAAACTTTTGCTATATGAAAAGGGCGGTCATGGTTTTGCGTTGTACAATAAAGAAGAAGATACATACTGGATGCCACAAGCTTTGGTATGGTTGGCGGAGCACAATTTCTACAAAAAATAAAACCAGTTGATTGAATAACTGTTTTTTAACTGGTAAACAAAATAATCAACTGATGAAATACCTGAAAGTCCTTTACGTACAAGTAATCATTGCCATTGTAATTGGTATAGTGGTTGGTCATTTCTATCCTTCTTTTGCAGTTCAATTAAAACCATTCGGCGATGGTTTTATAAAGCTCATTAAAATGATGATTGCCCCCATCATTTTCTGTACCATTGTTACCGGTATTGCGGGCATGCAAAACACAAAAAAAGTAGGGCGGGTAGGTTTAAAAGCCATTCTTTATTTTGAAGTGGTTACAACGTTGGCATTGATCATTGGATTGGTTGTAATAAATGTGCTTAAGCCAGGAGTAGGAATGAATATTGACCCGGCAACACTCGATACAAAATCTGTAGAAAATTATATTTCAGAAAGCAAGAACCAGTCTGTGACAGATTTTTTCTTGCACATCATTCCTGAGAATATTGTGAATGCATTGTCTACCAGTAATATTCTGCAAGTATTGTTTTTTTCTGTATTGCTTGGGTTTGCTTTGTCTAAAATTGGTGTAAAAGCAACGCCGCTTTTAAAAGGTATTCAGTCTATTGAAGATGCATTGTTTGCCATCATTAAAATAATTATGAAAGTAGCACCGTTGGGTGCATTGGGTGCCATGGCTTTCACCATTGGTAAATATGGCCTTGGTTCTCTTGCGCAATTGGGGCAACTCATGGGTTCGTTTTATATTACCTGTATTTTATTTATTGTGGTTATTCTAGGGGGTATTTTAAAATTGATGGGGTTTAATCTGTTTCGTTTAATTGCCTTTATAAAAGAAGAGCTGCTCATCGTATTGGGTACTTCTTCATCGGAAGCTGCTTTGCCAAGCCTTATCAATAAACTAGAGAAAGTGGGTTGCTCCGAACCGGTAGTGGGTCTTGTTGTTCCAACTGGTTATTCATTTAACCTCGATGGTACTTCTATTTATTTGACTATGGCTGCTGTTTTTTTAGCACAAGCTACCAATACCCCGCTAGATATTGGTCAGCAAATTACTTTGCTGTTGGTTTTATTACTCACTTCCAAAGGTGCGGCAGGGGTAACGGGCAGCGGCTTTATTGTATTGGCTGCAACCTTGCCCACCGTGGGTCATATACCTGTAGCAGCCATTGCCTTAATTTTTGGTATCGATCGTTTTATGAGCGAAGGAAGGGCCATAACCAATATCATCGGCAATACAGTTGCTACCATAGTTGTAGCCAAATGGGAAAAAGAGATTGATATGGAAACAGCTAAAAAACTAATAGGATAAAAAGTAGTCCTATTTTTCTGTACTGGAACACTTAAAATTCCGCTTGATTTAATTTTGTCCCGGCAAGGGTTAACGGATGGTTTTGTTATACTTAAAATATTATGCTTGTGAAAACCCCACCGAGACAGCCAGCGAGTCATACCGCTTATAAATAATACGCCGCCCAATAAAGAATGCTGTCAGGATGAGCCTACCGGGTAGGTATTGCTGCAGGAGGGATATTTTATAATGTCCAGCCCGGAACCGCTGCCCAACCTGCCTGCCGGCAGATTGAAAATATAAAGTTGAAGCTAATAACAAAAAGCCAAACCTGCCTGCCGGCAGGTAGATATTCGTCTGCCCGAACTAAGGCACAACAATGGAAACAGCCGAAGTTTCAACGTCTAGCCCAACTTGCAGCAATACCAATGTTACCTTCATAGCCTTATGTTTTGGTCTAAGCAACAGTCAAATAAATTTATTCATTCAACTGTTTGCATAATCAATTACTGTAGTCAGTCGAATTTGAAAATCATTTAGGATGCTTGTCATATCAATTTCACTCCCATTCACCACTCCCAATGTCAATGTAGAAAATGATTCGCTTAATGGGTCTTGCGCTCCATCTCTTTGAGCTTTTAATGCTTCTTCTGGTACAAATTGAAGTTCAAACTTTTTACCTTTTGCTGTCTCAAAAATATTCACTACTTCAAGCGGACTTAAGGCCTCTGGTCCACCCAACTCAATTATTCGATTCTTAGCCGCAGGATTGTCTAACGAGTCTACGGCAAATGATGCTACGTCTTTTATTGCTATCCAGGAAACCTTGTTCTTTCCTTCACCAAAAATGCTGGCTTTGGCATTCGGATAATCAAAACCCAATACGGGGCTTAGCCAAACTTCCATAAAATAGGTTGGTTGTAGAATAGTATAATTCAAACCACTTTCTGTAAGATGTTTTTCCACCTTTCGTTTAGCAGTTTGCAGGGGACATTCACCCAGTTCACAGAAGGAAATATATATAAAGTGGCTTACGCCTGCATTTATAGCAGCATCAATAAGGTTAATTTGTCCTTCATCATCTACAGTTTGAATGGAATCACCTTCCTGCCTTGATAAAGTAGAGGAAACTGTTGTAATAACTGCGGACACTCCTTGCAAAGCATTTTCTAATGAGTCTTTATTCTTTAAATCACCTTCAACTATTTCAACACCTAATTCTTTTAAATGAGCTACTTTATTTGAATCTGATGTGGCACGCACCAAACCTTTGACGTTCTTATTTTTGAGAATTAATTGACGACAAATTTCACTGCCTAAATAGCCTGTAGCGCCTGCTACAAGTACTGCTGAAGAGTTGTTTGAATTGTTCATGTTGTTTGTTTTATTTATTGTTAATTATGCCATTCTTTGTATATATCGATTATTCATGCTGTTCGCCATAGGCTTGCAGGTAACATTTGTATACTTGCATATCACACACTAAGCAGCGGCGAAGATTGGTGAGTAGATGTTGGTAAAGTACCATCGCATACGGAGGTTACTGGATAAATATTTTTCGAACATTCTCACCTGTTTTCACAAAATAAAGCCCCGGCTTCCACGAAAATGAAACCGGAATACCCATGCTGCCAGTTTGCTTTCGGGAGTTGCGGTAAACAACTTGCCCAGTAGAGTTTATTATCTGTATGTTACTGACCGTAATATTTTGAAGATTTATCTGCAGACTTTCGCCTCTTTTTACCGGGTTAGGATAAACAGAAACCAATTGTTCTTTACTGCCAACTTTTACAATTGCAACATTACTGTAAGTGATCTTGCCGTCTTTATCTGTCATTTTTAAACGATAATAATAAGTGCCGTTGGGCAATGCATTGTCTGTGTATCCAAATTGGGTGAGCGCAGCATTTCCTGTTTGCAAATTGATGGGTAAAAAGCTGCGCCCATTGGCACTGCGTTGCAACTCATATTTACCGCCATCATCAGCAGTTGCTATTTGCCATTGCAAGTTGGCATTGTTGTTATTTTGAAGCGACGCATTAAAAGAGAGCAGTTTTATTGGCAATATACAATTTACATACAAAAACGAAGCATCAAAATTTCCAAAATCACCAAGGTTAGCAAGATACCGGTAATTACCAGCTGGCAGTGTAACTGTACCAAAAATATAATGCCAGGTTTCTTGTAAAGGAAATACTCCATCAGCATTCGTAAATTGTCTTGTATTGGAGGTGCTTACCAATGTGTTGGAAGGCATTGAGAAAATTTGAATACTTGCAACCCAATCAACGTATGTTACATGTTGTTCCCTGCTGGAAAAATACCCTCCAAATGAAATGGAACTGTTGCTTTCGATTGTAAAATCCTGATATATTGTTCCCCCGGCATTTAAAATATCAGCACATTGTGTACCATCTTTGGCATTATCCGGACCACTGGGATAGCTGCTGCCATTTGTTCTTATCACATTAAAGGATGAGCCGGTTATTGCCCAGCCATTAAAAATAAACAAACCCGTTATGTTGTTACCAATTGAAGGTTGTATTGGCGCTTCAAACCCAGCGTTTACAAGTATGTTAGTGCCACACTGTGCCGATACAGACGTAAAAGCCCAAAAAGGGCATGAAGCAAGTATAATAATTACTTTTTTCATAAACGTATTTTTAATGAGTTAACAGATCCTTTCCTTCAGCCAATGCTGATTTTCAAATCCATAAAAACCTATTCCCTTTATTTTCCTGAGAGATAGTTACTATAGGCTTGTACCGCCAGTATTTTCCATTCCCCTTTAATTTTCAGCAGGGTTCTGAATTCTTTTGATTGGGAAGTTTTTCCTTCGGGGTTTTGGGAGCTGGCGTTATAACAGGCAAAAGCCATATCATCGTGTATTACAAAGCTAAAATTCTCGCTTGCCAATTTTACGGTTTCCTTTTTATTTGACTGAAAGTAATTTTTCAACGCTTTACCGATTGCTTCCCACCCTGACTTGGAGCTAAAAGACCCGTCCGGTTTATTTAAGGCTAATTGATCATTTGCACTTTGTACATGGTAAGAGGCCATTACATCAAAATCAAAGTCGTTAAAGGCTTTGGTTTCTGCAATGCAAACTTTTTTGATGGCTTCCTCGTCTGCAGTTTGCGAAAATGATGGAGCACAAAAAAGAAGTACTCCGATAATAAGAAAGAATGTTTTCATAATGTAAAAGTTAAAATTTAAAAATTTAAAGTATCTGTATTATAAGGAACATAGTTATGGCAATAGAATGCTGTTTCATAAAATTTTACTTTTAATGATTAGTCAAATTGTATGTAATAAGTGCTAGTGTACAGCCTCAGCAGCGGGTACAACCCCGAGTTGTTGCATTAAGGCCATTTGGTCGGCCAGCATCCAGTGGCTTACTATTTTATTGTCTTCAATTTCATATTTGACTACAAAAGGGAAGTCAACGGTTTTATATGTTGCAGGTATGCCTGCAAAATCGCCCTGGTGTGTACCTTTCAACCGGGCCTGTAGTATTACCCGATTTCCTTCTGCAGTCATTTCGTCAATATAAACTTCATAAAGGGGAAACGCTGCCTCAAAAAATTCAATATGGCCAATCAAAGCTTCATCGGTCATATACTTTTCCAGCATCGCCCTAGTTTTGGGTCCGCCACCTAAATCGTTTAAATAGTTAATGATAAACTCCTTGTTTTTTTGTTGCTGTTCCATAAAATAATTTTTTTAGAAGTAGGCTTTTAGCTACCTCATTAGTTAATGAGATAAAATTTGTTTTACAATAAGTTATAAAAAATAAATTATATTTTCAGCTTCTACAGGATAACATTTTAAGATCTAAACTTCCGAAAGCCTTTATTTGATCGTGTTTTAAAAAAAGCGTATTTAAATGCCTCTCTTATAATTTTATAAAGGTAAATGCATTTATAGCTAATATGTTATCGCTTTTGTTGCAATTGTTTATTTGTTTGTTGCATTTGAATTGATCTGCCGAATTTGCGAAGGGGTTATACCATATTTTTCGGAAAATACTTTTGAAAAATTACTGAGTGTACCAAAACCCGTTTTAAATGCAGCTTCGCTAACAGACAAATCTGATGTTTCCAATAACTCCTTTGCCTTTTCTAACCTCATCGTTTTAATATGAAAACCCGGCGAATTGCCGGTTAATGATTTTAATCTCCTTAATAACTGTGCACGGCTCATGGCCATTGCATTACTCAGCGCATTGGCATCAAATCGTTCATCTTCCATATTATCTAAAATACATTTATTAATATTGGTAAGAAAAGCAGCTTCTTTAGGTTTTGATTCTGATAGCCTAGCAACAGGGTTATTTAGTTTTGCAAAATGTGATTGGATACCCTTCACAACTGAAGTATAATTGATTGCATTTCCATTTACAACACTTCCATTACTTTTTGAAGGGTTTAAGGAACAGCATACTTCAAAAACAGTTTCATTTGCTTTAGATGAAAATAATGTAACGGGTAAACTGTTATTTTTTATTATAGCCGTTACTATTTTAAGATTAATTCCTGTATTTCGAATTTTAAAGGAAACAAATTCAACGCCTTCTCTTTTAAAAACACTTGCGTTTAAATAAATGGTATTATCATCTGGCATGTAATCAAGAATAGAATAGATTAATTTAGTAAAGCCAGTACGAAGATCACTTTCAGAATAATGAAGGCGTATTTCTTTTTTACTTGCTGTAAATTCAAACTTGATATTTTTTTTCTTTGCTAAAGTTTGCAAACCCTGCACAAGTGTTGTAAAAAAAGAGACAATATTAACTGTATGCTGAAAAATCATACTTTGAATATACAATTTTTATTTTGTAGTGTATAATTTCAATGTAGCTAAGTAGATAGTCGTCCCTCATAAAGTAGCCAGAACTGCACTGGTATTATATTAAAGCACACTGTGGGTATAAAACAAATGTAAGATATTGGCATTTTGTAAAAAAGCTTGCAAAGAATGCTGTCAGGAGGAGCCTTCCATTTGTATACTTGCAGATCACAGAACAAGCAGCGGTGAAGATTGGAGAGTAGACGTTGGTGAAGTACCAGCGGATGCAGACATTTTAAAGCATCGTAGGATGACTTAATTATAATGCTAAGTTCTTTTATGCGTCGGGCTAGCTTGGCTGTAGGCAGGGTTTCACGGTTGGTTTTGTTATACTTTAATTATTATGCTTGTGAAAACTCCGCCGAGACACATAAGAAATCAGGCAAAGATTTTGTGTATTGGCCTTCGTTGGGGCAATTGCTTTTCCTTTTGCAGAATTGGTCTAAGCCCATGTTGGCACCCTAGAGTAAGCAAAGTGCGGTACGCATACCAACCACATTTGTAAGGACTTCTTTTGGTTTTATGCCAACCCATGCAAGAGTTGTTTGTGCGATAAGCTTCTTACCAACACTTCCTTCCAGCAAAGGCAGTTCTCGTTAGCTGTTCAAATTCCTTCTACACCCACACGCTACAAGTTTTATGCTGTTGTTCTACAAAGTTTGGTAAATAGTTAGCTGTCCTTTGCTTATTATCTGCGCAGCTAATCACCACATGCGCATCTCTAAAAAATAACATATGAAAAATAATTTACTTTTAGCGCTCTGCTTCTTGCTTGGCATTACCGCTTCGGCACAAAACATATCTATTAATGCAAATGGCGCAGCGCCAGATACTTCCAGCATGCTCGATATAACATCTACCAATAGTGGCTTGCTCATTCCAAGGATGACTACCGCACAGCGGGACTCGATCCTATTACCAGCAAATGCGTTGCAACTGTTTAATACTACTACAAAGGCATTGAATATTTACAACAACAACAGGTGGGAAGCCATACCATCTACAAGAGCATCTACGAATATTGTAAATGTTTCTTCACTGAGCGACTTGCCTACGCCTGTTGGAAGCAGCATAACACTTGATGCCACCAAGATGTATATATTTTCTGGTATTGTAAATATTTCACCATACTACCTTAATTTAAATGCTGCAAGTATAAGTGGAATTGATCCTGCAAAAGATGGCGTTATGTCGTCTGTAAGTGGAGGCATATTGCGCAGCACCGGCGAAAGCGTTTATATGGCAAACCTTGCAGTAATTCCCTTAACTGGAAGTACCAAAGCTTACGATTTTGCAGATGCCACCGGTACTAAATTCTGCAATATTTTTGCAGGCAGTTCTGTAGTGGAAATAGGTGTACCAAGCTTAGGAGTGGGGCAAATAAGTGGGTTTAAAGCAGTAACCCTTAAACAAAATTATTGGAATTGTACAGATGGCTTAAAAGTAACAGGAACTTTAGGAAAGTTTTGCGCAAGCCTGTGTTTCTTTACAGGTATAACTGCCGGATCGGGGATAGAGTTTTTAGCGGCTTCTGTTATAGATGATATTGACTTAGCCAACAATTATTTTATTTACACTGGACAAACGGGCGTTAAAGTTAATAGTGGTGCAACGATAGACCGTGGCAGAATGACGACCAATATGTTTAGAGGTGTAACAACTTATTTAAACGGATTTGATTCTTACACCCCTGGCTGGGAAATGTTATCAAACACTTTCATTCCAAACTCAAGATCTTTCGCTTTTCAGTATATGACTGCTAATGCCACTGCCACTTCTTTGCCTGTTGCTAATACGTATTATAAAATTGCAGGTACAGGCACTACAGTAAATGCTAAAAAGTTTACATCAACCTCCAACAAAGTAACCTACGTGGGTAAAAGGGATATTGTAGGAAAAGTATATGTTATTATAGGTGCAAAAGCGCCAGCCAATAACAGTGATTTCTCTATAGTGATTGCAAAAAACGGGGTAGTAATTGCCGCTCCATTGGCATCTATGGCATCAGCCACTAACAACCTGAGCTTTCAAATAAGTTTTATTACCGAGCTTGATCTTTCTACCAACGATTATGTAGAAGTTTTTATAAAAAGTAATAATAGCAATACCAACACTCTTACGGTTGAGGAAATGCAGTTTAGAATTACCGATTAATATAAAAATGATCCTTGAGGCTTTTTATATAAACTGAATTGTTGCTTGTACGAAGCTGAGGCATAACAAACAAACTTACGGGCTGTTGAAGTACATATATTGAATTTCTTCATCGCAGGTTAGAATTAAAATACGATTGCCAAACGATTAACTTATCATGAAAATATTTAAACTTTTTAAGAAAAACAACATTGCCTGTTGCTTGCCGATATTATTTGTTACAACAAATATGTTTGCTCAAAATCCGCATGGCATATTGACTATAAAACCGGGTGCATATTTAAACATTGGTAAAAACGCAACGCTTGTTACCAACAGCAATATTGATAACAAAGGCACTTTAAAAAATGCGGGGAGTATTATTTTAAACGGCAATACTGTACAGGATTTTCCGGGTGCCGGAGGCAGTATACCGTTAATGAATGTGTTGGAAGTTAATAATACCGGGGCTGGCGTTTCGCTTAACAGTGCCTTACCAATTGCAAAGGAATTAAAACTTACAAGTGGGAATCTGGCCTTGGGTAATTACGACGTGACCATACAATCTACCGCTACGCAAACGGCTGCCGTTTCTGCCATGGGTGCAGGTGCAGGAATAAGCTATGGCACGGGGAGATTTGTGGTAGAACGATATATAAATACAGGAAGCGGCGGACATGGCAAAAGCTGGCAGTTGCTGGCAGTACCTGCCAATGGGCAAACCATAAAAGATTGCTGGCAGGAAGCCGGCGTTGCAAATGCTGGCTATGGTACACAGATAACAAACCCACTTGGCACTGCCGCAGGCTACGATTTGTACACGCCCAGTACTTCTATAAAAACCTTTGTAAGTGCAACAAGTCTTTATGATGCAGGACCGGTAAATACATCTGCCATTATAGACAACCCAAAAGGGTATATGCTTTTTGTACGTGGCGATAGAACGGTGGCTACCGGTTCCGGCACTACCGGTACCAAATTAAGAATAAGAGGCACGTTATTTACTTTTGCCGAACCTCCAGCTGTAATTGCTGTAAATGCGGGCAAATACGAATCTGTAGGTAACCCTTATGCAAGCCAGATAGATTTTACTATGCTTACAAGGACTGGTGGTGTAGATAATAAATTCTATACCTGGGATCCAATGTTGGGTGGGCTATATGGTGTAGGCGGCTATCAAACAATTACGGCCACCAACGCCTGGGTGCCGGTGCCCGGAGGTGGTAACTATGCCGGTACTCATACAACCATAGAATCTGGCCAAGCATTTTTTATACAGAGCACTACAACTGCCGGCACCCTAGGTTTTGGAGAAGCGGTAAAAACCGGTGGCAGCAATTTAGTAAATCGTACGGAAAGCCCTGCAAGTTCAAGTACAAGAGGATTTATACGCTGTACGCTTTTGACTAATACTGGTATTATTGCTGGTGGTAATGCCGCAGCATTTGATACAGACTTAAGCAACAATGTGGATGGAGATGATGCACCTAAATTAATGAACGGGGGTGAAAACATGGGGTTGAAAAGAGGCAGCAGTATTTTGGCCGTGGAAGGCAGATCTATGATTGTATCAAGCGATACACTATTTTATTATACAAGTAATTTATTGCAGCAGCCCTATCGTTTTTTAATAGTACCAGAAAATATGGACCTAACCAAGCAAGCATGGTTGGTAGATAATTTTTTGCACACACAAACACAGGTATCATTGAGTGACACCAGTTATATAAGTTTTGTTGTTACTATAGATGCTGCATCAGCAAGAACAGACAGGTTTATGATGCTGTTTTCACCACAAACTATATTGGCCCTTACTGCCACAACCTTGCGTGCAATACGCACTGTAGATAACAACATTGCGATAAGCTGGAAAACAATTGCAGAAACTAATGTAGCAAACTATTGGGTAGAAAAAAGTGCAAACGGAATTTCTTTTAATACCATCGCAAATATTATGGCCGATAGGAACAATGGTGCTGATGCAAGTTATGTTTTTAAAGATACCGCTCCCTATATCGAGAATAATTTCTACCGCATTAAGATCAACTTCGCTAATGCCACAACGAAATACAGCGAAGTTGTAAAAGTGGGGCCTTTAAAAAATACAGTCGACGTTAGTGTATTTCCAAATCCTACTACAGGAAGAATACTGAATTTGGATATGGGCAAACAATTGGAAGGAAAATACCAATTGTTATTAATAAATACTTCGGGCCAACAGATATGGAGCAGCAAAATTCTTTATAGCAACAACAATGGCAATAAAATAGTAGTTGAACTACCTAACAAATTGGCAGCAGGTAATTATAAACTGTGTGTTTTGAACAAAGAACTTAAAAAGATAACAATTGATGTGACGTTATTGTAAAGTTTAAGTTACATACTGCGCTTAGTAGTAATAATTTTGTAAACGTATGGGTTGCACTATGGGGTGCAGCCCCCTCCAACCGAAACACGCTTCTACCATATTACCATAGTGCATTAAAGTACAAAATCTATCTGGTATGCACATGAAAAAACGGGCACTGCCCATCTTAATTTAGTTCCGTTTGGTGGGGACAGCACAACTGTTCGGAAGATTATGCAAATAGCTTTACATGGCGCTCCCCTGGAGCTTTAACTCCCTACTATTAATACCTTTCTACTAATATGTCGCTCCTCTGGAGCTATTATTTGAAAGTATTTAGCCTCGTTAGAGGCGACATGCCAGTAGAAAT
>JANPCB010000070.1:0-2508 GCA_031430735.1 Ferruginibacter sp.
TCTAGCTTCTGATAAGCTGTCTTAAATCCTGCCACATGGTCGCAGGCTTCCGAAATTAAATTACTTTTTTTTGATGCATAATGGTTAATTTTATTTTAATGAAACGCTAAGGTAGTTTACCCGTAGGGTTTTGTTCAACAAAAGGTTTTGTGCAATTGGGGCATGACGTTGAAGCAATCATCGGCTGTGCAAATCCAAGCTTTGGTTTCGGCAGACGGAATTCTGCCGGGCAGTAGTTCTAAACTTCGGCTTTTAGTTATAAATTTAGCTTCAGTTCTGGGCAGACAGTTGGTCAATTCCCCAACTGCACAAAGCCCCGAACGTTGTATGCTATACGATTTGACAAAGTCGTCACTTTTCAAGCATCAGATTTTCAGACAAATATTACTGCGGACATTTATTCAAAACTAAATATTAAAATATGATTACAGTTATTGTAGTACCAGAAACAGACGAATTTAAAAATGATTTATTCCACGGTGAGACAATTTACATAAATGAAAAATTAGGCGAACCAAAACTAAAAGAAAGAAATACGAAATATATTGCACCTTACTTATTGACCGAGCAATGTGTGCAGAGAGTTTATCAAATTCTTGATATGAAACACGTTCCACCATCTTTTGAAATTTATTTAGGAAACTCATTTTTAGTTGAGGGCAAATGGAATAAAATAAATCAATCAAGAAAATTTGAATATCATATACTTGAAGAATTCAATTTTATCGAATTAAAAGACGGCTTTTTATTTCCGCACAAGTTCATTTAATAACACAAAAACAGGGAAGCCGAAAACTGCATAATGAAAGAGTAGGCAAAAAATCAAAAAACAAGTTTATGAAAAAATTACTAATGGGTTCGGTAGCGTTGACATTATTTTCAATTTCGATTATCATTTTTCAAATGAGTTGCAAAAAAGACGCAACAGCCCAACCAGGCGGTACAAATTATACTTTACCAATTGCGACAAGCTCAACTTTAGGCGGAGTAATTATAGGGAATGGCTTAGCAATATCAAGCAATGGAACATTATCGACTAATAGCACTAATGGTATTCAACAATTAGGAAAACTTGTTTATTTAAGATCGGATAATACAGGTGGAATACCTGATGAGATTTGGACAGCAAATTACGATGGAACTTCTCAGACAAAAATAAATATTACATTGCCAGCTAATAATACGATTTCAGAGGATATAGCACCAAAATTATCTCCTGATGGCTTGAAAGTTTTCTTTGGAGTAGAATCAACAGTTGCAGGACAATTCGGCACAGACCTTTACTCTGCAAATATAAATGGAACAAATGTTACTAATGTTATTGATAATGGAGGTAACAATAAATATGTTACTTTAGGTGGAGCATACTAGAATTACATATAGATGTACAGCATACAACATTGCGTTTGGCAATATGGTGGCAGACGGAAGCCCAATGAGCATTTAGTTCGCTATTGGGCTTTTGTTTCGGCTTGACAAACATCGCTAAACATTGGTAAGTTGTATTTATCTTTAATACAAAGCCAAGCAGCGGTTCCGGGCTGAAGAATTTCAAATTCCACCACATCGCCAAGCGCTACCGTTGTAGGCAATTTTAAAAAACACTACCAGCAAAATGAAACTAATACTCATTATCACGACACTGTTTTTTACTCAAATTGTTTTCGGGCAAAAAACTCTTCATCTCTATGGCGGACAAAACCATGATGTATATTTAGGTTGCCTAAATTGCAATGACATTGACCAAAATTCAATTTGGAATGACATCGGAACTTATGGCTCCAATATTAGTAGCAAATCTATTTGGAATGACATTGGCACTTATGGTAGTGATATTAGTAATTATTCGCCATTCAATTCGCTTGCTTCTTATCCACCGGCAATTGTTGACAAAGACGGCAATTTTTATGGTTACTTGACTGCAAACGACATAAATAGTAAAAGAGCAGATTTTAAACTTGCATTGACAATTTGCAGATATTACAAGGATATTCAAAAAGATGTTTCAGGTTGGTACAAAAAAATTTTTAATTAATTATGAAAGCACTATTCATTTTACTCTCAGCTTTGTTCATTGGACACAAAGGGCTTGCTCAAGATTGGGTTTATGCTGGCTCAGATAATGAAGAAACCAAGTACTACGTAAAATCTACCTATGTCTCAAAAGACAATTACGAAGGCGGTATAAAAGTTTGGACAAAAAAAGAAAAGAAAAAAGCTACAGTTAAAAAAAACGGCAAGACCCTTACATATCTTAATGCTAAGGAACTTCAACTTCTTGTTATAGACTGTGGCGAAAAAAAGATGAAGATTGTTTCAACAATTGTCTATAATTCACAAGGTAAAGTGGTTGACAGTTGGACACTGAAAGATTATGAACAAGAATGGGACGACATTGTACCTGACTCAATGGGTGAAGCTATGTTAGACAAAACATGCGAGCTTTTTAATTGACGTAACAAAACTGCCTACAACATTGGTATTTGCAAAAGCTGGGCGGACGGAAGC
>JANPCB010000071.1:0-2786 GCA_031430735.1 Ferruginibacter sp.
CGAAAGAATAATGAGCCACTGCCAGTGGTTAGGTTTATCAACAATTTAATGTGAATTGTAAAAGAAAAAAAGTAACAAAAAAAGAAAACTAATAATAGTAGTATATTTAATCAAATTAATTGAAGGCAAAGCTAAAGGACGAATATCCTAGCCTCCGTTGGTCGCCCGCTCCCATCCCACCCACCCGTGAGAGCTTAGGCGTGGTCTCTTACCAGCCGACCAAATTATTAAAACCTATTTTAAAAAAATAAAAGTATTTAATACCGCACCGGCTGGTCAGAGACCATGGGCGAATGCGAGATAGATTATACTTCATTGATGGAAAGGAATGCTGCAAAAGAAATGTAGAAAGATTTTGTTAGATTTGAAGTACCTACAAAGGCAAGAAAGTTGAACAAAAACTCGATCATTGCGAGCAATTAAACCGCCTATAGCTATATTCAATTAATAATAAATAGTCTAAAACATGAAAAAAATACTCAGCATCATTCTTGTCTTTTTTACTTTACTAACTGCAAATGCACAAACCCTTTCGCCAACCATAGTAAAGCACAGCAGCTTTAATTATGAACGCCTGGCCCAAATTGATACCATATTGAAACACTATGAAGATAAAAACTGGTTGGTTGGCGATGTTGTAATTATTGTAAAAGATAACCAGGTAGTGTATTACAAAGGACATGGATATTCAAATCTTTCTATTAAAAAACGAATGCAGGCAGATGCTATTTTCAGAATCATGAGCCAAACCAAAGC
The DNA here is from genome assembly GCA_031430735.1 of Ferruginibacter sp. Taxonomy (GTDB): domain Bacteria; phylum Bacteroidota; class Bacteroidia; order Chitinophagales; family Chitinophagaceae; genus Ferruginibacter. The sequence goes on from JANPCB010000071.1 coordinate 757, forward strand.
AATTATAAGTTTGGGAGTAATGCAGTTATTTGAGCGGGGGCAGTTGGGGCTTGACCAGAATATTTCCGATTTTATACCAGCGTTCAAAAACCCAAAACTGATCAAAAGTTTTAATAGGTTAGATTCAAGCTTTACCACTACCCCAGCTAAACGTGAAATTACTATTCGGGATTTATTAACGCACACATCAGGTATAGACTATCCCGCCATTGGTACTGATACCATGCAAGCTGTTTATGCAAAAAATAATATCCCATCCGGATTAGGATATTTTAATGAAAATTTATTATCTAAAATGAACGCACTAGGAACGTTACCACTTCTCCATAATCCTGGTGAAAGATTTACTTATGGTTTAAATACTGACTTATTAGGATGTCTTATTGAAATAATAAGTGGAGAGTCGCTAGAAACCTATTGCCGTAAAAATATTTTTGAGCCCCTTGGCATGAAGGATACCTATTTTAATGTTCCGGCAACAAAAGCTGCTAGGCTTGCAACCGTTTATACTGAAGATGCAAATCAAAAAATTATTGAATGGTCGCCCTCTTTTAGAAATATAGACCCAAGGTATCCGCTCATGCCCAAAAGCTATTTTTCGGGTGGTGCAGGTTTGTCTTCCACAGCATTTGATTATGCCATTTTTCTTCAAATGCTTTTAAATAAAGGCAGTTACAATGGCAAACAAATTTTGGGAAGACGAACCGTTGAATTGATGTTAAGCCCCCAATTGCCTGATAACTTTTTGGGAGATGACAATTTTTGTCTTGGGTTTGCATTAACATCCAAAAAATCAGCTAATTTAAAAATGCTGAATGAAGGTTCATTTGCCTGGGGAGGATACTATGGTACAACCTATTGGGGCGATCCAAAAGAAAAACTGATTTGCTTAATTATGACGCAGCAAAACCCCAATTCTCACTATGATTATGTAGACAAAATCACAAACATTATTTATGGAAGTTTGAAATAGATAATAATAAAGTAACCGCTCAAACAAGAAAAATCGATTGTTTAAAAAGTACGAACCGCTAACTTTTAACTAAGAGCAAGTGTGGCTTGACAAAAAAACATTTGCAAGCTGCCTACCGGAAGGCAGGTTGCAAATCCTGGCTGTGGTTCGGACTGGACAAACAACTTTGAGCTTTAGTACTTAACTTCAACATCAGTTTTTCAATCAGTAGCGGCTGTGGGTGGAAGGAATACTTATGTCACATCTGTACAAATTTCTAAACGTTAGTATCAATGTATAATGACGACACCCTAAAATTTAAATCGACAAAAAACATTTAGAATAAATGACAAATTATTTACTTGTGCCAGGACTTGGAAATTCAGGACCAGAACATTGGCAGACTTACTTTCAAAATTCGGGCGATAACTTTTATAGAATTGAGCAACAAGAATGGGACGCACCAACTTGTGAAGAATGGATAAGAACCATTGACAAGAAAATTTCAGCGTTTGACCTTTCAACTGTTGTGCTTATTGGACACAGTTTAGGTTGCTCTACAATTGCACATTGGGCGACAAAGTACAAAAGACAAATAAAAGGAGCATTGCTTGTTGCACCAAGCGACCTTGAAGCACCACAATATACTTTTCCAGCAACAGGTTTTACACCAATTCCTCTTGACAAAATAAATTTTAAGACAATCGTTGTAGCAAGTGCAGACGACAATTGGGTTTCCTTGGACAGAGCCAAATTTTTTGCAGACAGTTGGGGAAGTGAATTTATAAATATCGGTAACGCAGGACATATCAATGCAGTTTCGGGACATACAAATTGGGAAGAAGGAATGGAGATTTTAAAAACGCTCGGTTGACAAAATGCACTGCTAGCAATACTGCGTTTTGTGCAAGTATGGCCCTCGGTTCGTGTCTTCACCAAAACTGTTCGGAAGAAAAAATATGTCGCTCCTACGGAGCTCTTATTATGTTTTATTGTTCATTTCTACTGGCATGTCGCCTCTAACGAGGCTAAATACTTTCAAATAATAGCTCCAGAGGAGCGACATATTAGTAGAAAG
>JANPCB010000072.1:0-62397 GCA_031430735.1 Ferruginibacter sp.
CTAAAAGTAAATTATAAGCTCTGAGAATCGCCTATATGAAATTGGTGATGGACCCCGACTCGAATACTTTAAAGAAAAGAGGCTGTTTTCAATTTAGAAAACAGCCTCTTTTGATAAACAGCCAGTTTTTCAGTGCCCTCATTTTTATCAGTGCTTTTTTGTTTGGGGTTGTGGGCTGTGTTTAGGGTTATAAAATGCGTACCTGTCCGCCGAAGGCGGAGCATTTCCCTTCCCGACCCCTTCTCCTAAAAACGCCTTCTCGCCCCTGCCTTTGCCGGCAGGCAGGTTCCCGGCAAATAAATAATTTCTTTACGCATGCCGCACCCGTTCCCTTGCCTTCGTTGGTCACCTCGCTCCTCGTGAGTGCCCATCATATCCACTCATGAGACGCCAAGGATTTCTATGACAAAAAAAATAAATTTTTGCCAACACACTACGAAAAACTTTTTTAACCAACCTATTTCAGTATGCTTTATCTTAGTAAAACAATAACATGATTTTTTAACTTAACCAAACAGCTTTTTTTAGGACTAGACAAATCCTTAATATTTAACTTTAACAAAAAGCGAGGCTGCAGTTTCGGCGGGCGAATATAAAATTCCACACCATCGGCAATACCTGGCCGCAGTAAGTTACCTCCGTCAGATACAAAATGAAAATTGCACTAGTCATACCCTTCGCTTTATTGTGCATTTTGTCTTATGGTCAAAAGACAAATCCCTATGCAAATCTTAAATTTGACAAAGTAGTGATGTACGACTTTGAGCCTAGTGGCGATAAAGGAGGTTCTATCGTAGAGTCTAATGGACTTCTAACTCAGTTAATCTCTAAGCAAGTAAAATTAGATAGCTCGACAATAAATCAGTTAAATAAAAAGTTAGGCGATAATAAATCTTTTAACTGGGGCACAGCGGCTTGCTTTGATCCTCATTTAGGTTTTGTCTACTACAAAGGCAAAAAAATCGTCGGGTATATTACAATTTGTGTATCGTGCAATATATTGTCACCAAATTTTAAACTACCTGCACAAAGCAGGCCTACTGAAGGAAATGATGCACATGGAATGAGTACATCATTTCGTAAATTTCTAAATTCGCTATTAAAGAAAAATAAATTTTCTCACCAAATACCTCCAGGTTCCAACTTTGACCAATAGTATGGCACAGTACAACAAAAAGTTTTGTGGCAATTGTGGCTCGACAAATTAACGTCGGCTAATTGATGACTCCTCCTAATTAGAAATTAAAAAAAGACCAAAGCATTTCTGTGGTCTTTTATTTTAATTATTTTTTTCTTTTACCATACCACTTAAATCCCACATAGCCCAAAACCGCCAATAAAACCAAGCCCCACAGTTTAGAAAGTGATACAATGATAAAAGCCAAAATATCCCACCCAAATCCCAATGCCTCTGCTATTCTATAACCAAAGCCAAGTTTGTATTTGTTCACATTCTTGTCATTGAAAACGATGGCTCTTTTTACGCCTTGGCGTTGGTAAATAGATAAATTAACGGTGCTAAATTTTATTTGATCATTCAAGGATAGATTGGCAATTGTTGCATTGTCTGCTTGTTCTTGTTTGCTCAATGCTTCATTTTCGGCTAGTACTACCTCGTCTATTTTTTTATTATTGTTGTCTATATCATTGGTAATCCTATGGGCTTTTTTGGTAGCCCTTGCTTTTGTAAAGTCGTTTGCCAGTATTTGCAACCCTACATCATCTGCCTTTATAATTCTGTAATCTAAATAGTCTATATTTTTTGCAATATCTTTTAAAGTGGTATCCAGTTTTGTATTGGGTACCCGCAAAATAATAGAATTGGTAACGGTGTAAAAAGTAGTTTCCAGTAAGGAGTCGGTACTTACTGCTGTTTCGGTATGTTCATCTATATTGCTGGTTAAGTTTGTAAAAGTTACAAAACCATCATGCGCTGTACAAATGTTTTCAATATCATAGCTGGCAGTTATCACATCTTTTACTTTAAACTTTACATCGGCAGTGCGTACAAATTTTCGGTGGGGTTCTTTGTTGTTTTCTACTGCGGCGGAGGAAGAAAGGGGAGATCTTTGTACTTGTTGGTCTATGCTTTTTTCATTTTGCTGGTATTGTTGGCAGCCTAGTAAACCGCATAGAATGGCCGTGAGCAATAAGTAATTTCTCATGTAGGTTGTTTTAAATATGGTAAAAGAAATAGTTGGTGTCAGACTTAGTTGAATACAGTTTTTCATAAAAAAGTAACCCAACCCTAAAAAACAGAAATGTTAAAACATAAAACAGTAATTTCAATTACATTTACACTTTCAAAATGGTAAACATTGAGCAAAACATTAAATAGACCCGTAAGAGTATTGGTAGCCAAAGTTGGTTTAGATGGGCACGACCGTGGCGCAAAAGTAATTGCATCGGCCCTGCGGGATGCAGGTATGGAAGTTATTTACACCGGGCTACGCCAAACGCCCGAAATGGTTGTAAATGCTGCGTTGCAAGAAGATGTAGATGCGATAGGCATTAGCATCCTCAGCGGTGCGCACATGACCATCTTCCCTAAAATAATGAAGTTGTTAAAAGAAAAAGGAATGAACGATGTATTGCTTACCGGCGGAGGCATCATTCCAGAAGATGATATAAAAGCGCTCAACGAAATGGGCGCTGGAAAACTATTTGCACCCGGAGCTACTTTTGATGAGATAACTGGTTATATAAAAAATTGGGTAGCGGAGCATAGGGATTTTTAATGCAATCCTTATTTTCTACCTATGAAATATTAGTGATTTGAATGATGGAAAAGCGGTTAAAGATATTTAAATCGTTTGAGGAGCAAGAAAATTATTTCTTGGAATACTTTTTTGCACAAACGCCCTCATATCGGTTAAAAGCTTTATCAGATTTACAAAAAAAAGAATAATAAAAATTTTCTTCAACCTTCACCCAAAAAGGTTATTATAAAAAAGCAATTTTAGTATGGATATTGAACATCTATTGAATTCGCCTGCGGCGTATTAGGAAAAGAATTCGCCAGAGGCGAATTCCTACGAGCGTTATACAAACTTGATGAGCAGTATGCCATATGTCATGCAAACGTATGGACAAGGGAACTGTGAAGCTGTAGTTTAACTGAAAGACACAATGAACAAGCATAATATTAAAATAATACCAACTTAACGATTTTTTTACCGTTAAAAAAAATCTACCCACGTACCGAAAAGAGGTTACGGATAAATTGGGTAGCTGTAGGAATTCGCCTGTGGCGAATTCTAGGGCAATTTGCCGAAGGCAAATGAAATAAAAATTTTCTGAAAGCGAATGCTATACGCTGCACCGCATAAAAATTTGCAATGATTGGTTTGAATGAATGCACATTTTTATTCGGCCTACAGTATAAATTGGTTTCTTACGAGTTTCTAAAAGACATAAAACTACGCTCAATAAGGACTGAAGATTTAATGGATATTTCGCAATTGGAAAAACTTAGAAACAAATAAATGATTTATGAGAAAAATAATTTTCTACGATAATAAATTTGTAGAGTGGGTCTGTAAATTATTATTTTCTGTAAACCTGATAATGATAGGGATAAACTATGAAAGTCATTATTACCCATTAAATGTATTAATTATTATAATGGTTGCATTTTGGTTTTATAGTTTTAAACTAAAGTTATTCAGTTTATCTTTTTTGCTGGTTGCATTTGTAGTAAATTATACTAGACTAGGTGTTGATCCTAGTTTTGAATTAATAATGTTTTAGAATTAAACCAAAGAGTTGCAATATTGTTGCCCAGCGAACTACTGCTCATGGGCTCCCGACAAAATTGTACGGGACACGGTGCCAGATGGGCAGCACTACCCCACAGGAGCGAGGAACGAGCTACGAGGAGCTCGCCGGCCGTTCAGGCAGGTAAGTGCAGACAGCTGCAACTGAATCTTAATTATTGTATGCTGCCTACAGCCCCAAAAAACCTGCAATATTTCTTCCATTATTTTATAGCTGCACCATGTGTTTGACAGCTTTTTCAAGACTTTACAATTTAGATAAACTTCCATAGCTGTCTGACACATAATAAGAAAGTAAAAAAATGACAAGTTTAATCTATCAAATATTAGGCAGCTTCAAACTATTCCTTTTAGAAAAAATCCTTATTAACAACACCAACAATACACAAATAATCAGGTTTGCATCTTGATGTATTGCTGTGTTTTTCAACAACAAATATATACCCCCACCAATGGCGCAAGCCGTAGCATACAGCTCTCCTTTTTTGAAAAGACTGGGTACATCATTACAAAAAATATCTGCAATGAGTCCTCCAAATGTAGCAGAAATAACGCCCATGATAAGAGAGTAAACATCATTTACGCCATTGCGAAGCGCTACTTCTATACCTGCCGCTGTAAACAGCCCTATGCCCAACGCATCGCTAAAAAAAATGGTTTTGCTAAATTTGTTTACGCCTTCTTTTACCAAAAATGTGATGACTGCACCGGCAAAAACCAATCCCAAAGCAAAGTAATCGTTTATCCAATTTACCGGCTTTATACCAATAAGCAAATCCCTGATGGTACCACCTCCATAAGCAGTAGCAAATGCCACCACCAAGCCTCCAAAAATATCCATCTTAAATTTTCTTGCCTTTAACGCCCCTGTGAGCGCAAATACAAATATGCCCGTGTAGCTAATAATGTTTAATAAAGTCATGCTGTAAAGGTATAGATTGTCTTATCTTCGAAATTATAAAAATTACCATCATGAATTTTGAAACCATTCTTTTTGAAATAGAAAACGGCACTGCCATCATTACCATCAACAGACCCGATAAATTAAATGCATTAAACAAAGATGTGTTTACAGACTTGGACGATGCCATGACAGAAGTGCTAAACAATGATGAAATAAAATCGGCCATCATCACAGGCGCTGGTGCCAAGGCATTTGTGGCAGGGGCTGATATTACAGAGTTTGGAGGGTTGGACCTGGCCGAAGCAATGGCATTATCCAAAAGAGGGCAGGATGTGTTTTTTAAAATTGAAAATAGCAATAAACCGGTAGTAGCGGCCGTAAATGGTTTTGCGCTTGGCGGTGGTTGCGAGCTTGCAATGGCTTGTCATTTTAGGTTGTGCAGCGAAAATGCAAAGTTTGGCCAGCCCGAAGTAAACCTAGGACTTATACCTGGCTATGGCGGTACGCAAAGGCTTACACAATTGGTAGGCAAAGGCAAAAGTATGGAATTGCAAATGACGGCCCATATGGTAGATGCAAACGAAGCCTTACAACTTGGCTTGGTAAATCATGTAACTTCTGCCGAAAGTTTATTGCAACGCACCAAAGATATTTTACAAATTATACAGAGCAAAGCGCCCATTGCTGTTGGAAAAATTATAGAATGTGTAAATGTAGCCGTGGTGAGTGATAGTGCCTACACCAATGGCAAGAGCGGTTATGATAAAGAGATAGAAGCTTTTTCGCAATGCTTTATGACCGATGATATGAAAGAGGGCACAGCAGCATTTTTGGAGAAAAGAAAGGCGGTTTTTGTGGGGAAGTAGGGGGCCTCCCTAAACCAGCCTGCCGGCTGGCAGGTCCCTCCAGGGAGGGACTTTAGGTTGTGATATTTTGAAAGGATTTTATAGAATAGGAGAGTGGCTTCTCTCCTTTGGAGAGGCGGGGGTGAGGTTTGTTTGGGGAATTAGGGGGCTAACCTAAATCCTAACGGCAGATTTAAGGGGCCAACAATCGTATCACTTTCACAAAATGTGTTTTCCAATAACCAATTAATTTACTTTCTACCACGCCAATATTTTTGCCCGATGTAGAACTGATAAATTGTGTGCCGTTGCTGTTGTTTACAGTAATGATTCCCATATGCCCTACAATGCCTGTACTATTATCCGACCCTGTAAATAAAATGATATCGCCAGCTTTGGCATTTTTCAAATCTATATCCAACCCTTCATTGGTAAAGTCTTTAGAAGTTCGGGGGGCTTTTACATCGAAATGAGCAAATACAACTAGTATAAATCCTGAGCAATCTAGCCCATTTGCTGGGGTAGAAGAACCGTATTTGTAAGGCTTACCTAAAAATGTTTTAGCATATTTTACAAATTCGTTTCTGTCTATTTTTAATGGCTTGGTAAAAGTTTTTGCTCTATTATTTGTAACGGTTTTAGTGGGAGCTTCATTTTTGCTGGCTTTTTTTGTTGAGCTGCAAGACGCAAAAACAAACAGCGTTGCTGCAAGCAAATAGGAAAAGGAATGATTGGATTTCACAGTGGAATAGAAATGGTTTTAGTAGCACAAATATACTTAGCGAACGTACAGGATTTTAACTTTGGCCGTCCTATTTGTCAATGATATAAGCTGTATGTTTTTGTAATGTACCAACTTGCGATTTAAAGGACTTTTTTAACCGTTTAGTAATGCATTCGTCAAGCAATATTTTCATTGAGAATATTTGATGATGTTTCAATTAATTTTTGTGACATTTCGAGAACTTTTATAACCTGATTCCTACTTACTCCTTCAAAGTCTTCAAGGAAAATTTCGATTGTTTCACCGGTTTCTAAATAATCGAAAAGGTTTTTAATTGGCACTCTTGTTCCAGAAAAAACTGGAGTGCCACCTAAAATTTCGGGGTCTATATTTATTACACCTGTGTCCATAATTAAAAAATTTAGATACTCAAATTTACACAAATTATTTGGGACTATTATGCCGAAAAATGCTGATGCAGAACTTTATAATCTTTGGTTCCCTGCCTATCGGCAGACAGGTTTGCGTAAAAAATCATTGCTTATCTTTGCATCACCTAAAAATATAAACTAAACAAAATGGAATACAGAATAGAAAAAGATACCATGGGCGAAGTGCATGTGCCTGTAGATGCCTATTTTGGCGCACAAACCCAACGGAGCATCGATAATTTTAAGATAGCACAGGATATAAATAAAATGCCCAAAGAAATTATAAAGGCATTTGCTTACCTAAAAAAAGCGGCCGCACTCACCAATAAAGATGCGGGGGTATTGCCACAAGAAAAATGTGATTTAATAGGTAAAGTGTGCGATGAAATATTGGAAGGCAAGTTGGATGATTATTTTCCATTGGTAGTATGGCAAACGGGCAGCGGCACACAAAGTAATATGAATGTAAACGAAGTGGTGGCATACCGTGGGCATGTTTTAAATGGCGGTCATTTGGCAGATAAAGAAAAGTTTCTTCACCCAAATGATGATGTAAACAAGAGCCAAAGTAGCAACGATACTTTCCCCACCGCCATGCATATAGCGGCATACAAAATATTGAATGATGTTACCATTCCAGGTATTAAGAAATTGAGGGATACGCTTCATGCAAAGGCAACGCAATACATGCATGTAGTAAAAATTGGCCGTACACATTTTATGGATGCCACACCGCTTACGGTAGGGCAGGAGTTTAGTGGGTATGTTTCTCAGTTAGACCATGGGCTACGTGCTATAAACAATGCATTGCCCCACCTAAGTGAGTTAGCACTTGGTGGTACCGCCGTAGGTACAGGTATCAATACGCCCGAAAATTATTCGGAAAATGTAGCAAAACATATTGCCACACTTACAGGGTTACCATTTGTAACTGCCGAAAATAAATTTGAAGCTTTGGCAGCACACGATGCCATTGTAGAAATGCACGGAGCTTTAAAAATGGTAGCCGTAAGTTTAATGAAAATTGCAAACGACATCCGTATGCTTAGCAGTGGACCAAGAAGCGGCATAGGCGAAATATTCATTCCAGACAATGAGCCAGGCTCTTCTATTATGCCGGGCAAAGTAAATCCTACTCAATGCGAAGCGCTCACCATGATAGCGGCTCAGGTAATGGGCAACGATGTTACCATTGGTATTGGTGGCAGCAATGGGCATTTCGAATTAAATGTTTTTAAACCTGTAATGATTTATAATTTCTTGCACAGTGCTAGATTGATAGGCGATGGCTGCGTTTCATTCAATGATAAATGTGCAATAGGTTTGGCGCCGATAGAAGCAAATATTAAAAAGCATGTAGATAATTCATTGATGTTGGTAACATCTTTAAACACAAAAATTGGTTATTATAAAGCAGCAGAAATAGCGCAAACAGCACACAAAGAAGGCACCACACTAAAAGAAATGGCAGTAAAGCTTGGGTATGTAACGGCAGAAGATTTTGACAAATGGGTAGTGCCGGCAGAGATGGTAGGGAAGTTGTAGTTAGAAGTAATAAGTAAGAAGTAATAAGTAAGTAAAAAGTAGATAAAGTATATAGTGTAGAAAAGTAAATAAAGTAAGGCCGTTTCATTAATTGAAACGGCTTTACTTTTTAAAATATTGTTTGGTGCTTTGTGGGGAAGAGCAATGTCCAACAATTGTCAGCTGCCGGCTTACAACCTACCGGCAAAGGCAGGTCTTTTGTTACGTTCCTCACAAAAGCCTGCCTGTCGGCAGACAAGTATTTTCGGCTAAGCAGCGCAGCCCGTCAGCATTTTTTCTTTTATCAGCTTTATAGATGTTTTATGAAAGCCCGCCAATGTTTAAGTATGTCTAAACCCCTAACCCCCTAAACTCCTAACCCCCTAAACTCCTAAACTTTCTTTTCAACCCTTAAACTATATTCAACAACTTTCAACCCTTTCTAAAAGCCCATTTAAGCATTTCTTTCCAACTAGGTTTTTTACCATACATTAATATTCCGATGCGGTATATTCTTGCAGCAAACCAGGTAGTAAGCATAAAGCCCATTATTAAAAATGCCATAGACAAACCTAGCTGCCACCAAGGCACTGTATTGGGCACACCAAATGGTATGCGAGCCATCATTACAATAGGAGAAGTAAATGGTATAATGCTTGCCCAAACTGCCACAGGGCTACTTGGATTGGCAATAGCAGGTGTCATCAATGCTATAGAGAAAATGATGAGCATGGTTATGGGGAAACTGAGTGATTGTGCCTCTCTCATATCCTCATTTATAGCGCTGCCTATAGCTGCATATAAGGAAGAGTAAAAGAAAAAGCCACCCAATAAATAAAATATAAAACAGCCAATCGTTAAAGGAATATTTACACTGGTAAATACCTGCTGTATTTGCCCCACCATTTGAGAAATTCCTCCAGTGCCTCCCGATCCTTTACCCAAATTGTAAATGAGAAAAATAAAAGCTATCCAAATTAAAAACTGGGTAAGTGCTACCATACCAATACCAATAATTTTACCTATCATCAGCTGAAAGGGTTTTACGGAGGAAACCACCACTTCTGCTATCCTGTTTGTTTTTTCTTCTGTTACGCCCATCATTACTTGTGAGCCATAAAGTAGTAGAATAAGGTACATTAAAAAACCACAAACATATCCAATAATGGTGGCTACACCTGCATTGGCAGTTCTATCATTTTTATTGGTTACTTTAATATTTATTTCTTTTGCCAATATCGTTTTTTGAGCTACACCAATTCCTAGACTATCATTTCTAATAGCCGCCCAAATATTGTTTAGCTTTTTTTCTATTGGGTTTAATGTACCCACCCCATAGGTTTTTTTTGTATTTATAAGAAGGCTATCAACACCTATCTTCCAATTGAAATTTTGAGGAATTACTACATATCCGTCAAAACCCAATGAGTCAAAGGTTGTTATTATTTCTGCTTCGTTTGTTGTAAGTGTTATCCTATTATTGGTATCAGCTATATTTTGCTGCTCTACCAATTCTTCTGTAAATAAATTTGATTTATCTATTACGGCTATTTTTAAATCTTCCCTTGTTTTATCTGCAATATATCCAGTGCCGAATATGAGCCCCAAATATAAAAGCGGAAACAGAATGGTACCAATAATAAATGTTTTTTTTCTTACCCTTGTTAAAAATTCTCTTTGAATGATGAGCCAAATTTTGTGCATGGTATGCTGTATTAATGATGTTAGAAAGTGATGGTTTTATATTTTTTCAAATTGCCTAGCAGTAGGTGTATTTTCCACCAGTTTTATAAAGATTTCGTTGAGGGATGGCAATACTTCTTTAAATGAAATGATATTGATTTTTTGAGCAATAAAATAGGAGAGTACATCATTTGCATAGTGGCCTTCATTTATTTTTACATACAAATTGTTGTTGTCGGCAGATACCACATTAAAAGCACTGTCCGAAATGGCATCGGGCATTTTATACAATGATAATTGAAATAGATTTTCTTTGAATTGTTGTTTCACATTTTCTACACTACCTTCTAATATCAATTTTCCTTTGTTTACCAATACAATTTTGTCGCATATTTCTTCTACCTGCTCCATACGATGTGTGCTAAAAATAATGGTGGTGCCATTTTTTGCCAGCCTATAAATTTCATCCTTTATTAAGTTGGCATTTATTGGATCCAATCCGCTAAAAGGCTCATCTAAAATAATAAGATCTGGTTCGTGCAATACTGTTATTACAAATTGTAATTTTTGCCCCATGCCCTTGCTTAAGTCTTCCACTTTTTTGTTCCACCAACTTTCCATCTCTAGTCGTTTAAACCAAAAATTGATTTTACTAGTGGCCTCTTTTTTGCTTAGCCCTTTAAGCTGCGCCAAATAGAGTGCTTGCTCACCAATTTTCATTTTCTTGTACAAGCCCCTTTCTTCGGGCATGTAGCCTATAAATCTTGCATCATTTTGGGGCTCAAATTTTTTACCATTCAAAATGATATTACCAGCGTCAGGGTAAAATATCCCTGTTATCATTCTTATCAACGTTGTTTTACCTGCTCCATTGGGACCAAGCAAACCAAAGATGCTTCCTTTTTCTATATTAAAACTAATATCATCTACCGCTTTTTGTGTGGCAAAGTATTTCTGTAGATTGTGTAGCTCAAGAATATTCATACTAATTATTTATAAATCAAATGTACCAAAGGATTGTTAATCAGCAGTACGAAATTGTTATAAACGGTAATTCATTTTTTCAGAAATAAAAAATCCGCTTCCTTTAAACGAAGCGGCTTTTTTTTTAAACTATTTCTTTCCATGTATGGTCTGCTAATAATTGCATTTTAGCAAGGTGCTTTTTATACGATTTACCACTTCGTCCCCATTCATTTGGGCTTACCATACTTATCATGTAATCCCCATCTTCTTTTTCATACAAATGATATACTTGTCCTATAATTGGTTGGAAATTTAATTTTGCGCTGTACACAATCATCGATAGTTCTTTTCTAGATTGAATTTCCTGTGCTTGTAATGCCAATAGTTCTACTTGTTTTCTTATTTGGTCTAGTTGCATATTGGTTTGCTCTTCCATGGCTGTCAAAACCTTGTGCCTAATTACCCCATCTTGTGTGGGTCTAATGGCTACGCCACTTACGCTTGCGCTGTAAGGGAGTACACTCATCTGTTTATGAAAAAACTCCACATTGGTAAATGGAGTACCGTCTTCATTTGTTCCGGTTTGTGTAATTTTTAAATAACCATTAGGTTCTATCTCATGTATAACCCGTAGTACAATTTCTTCATTTTTTTCAAAACAAATTTCAAGTACAATGGAACTTATCGCATTACCCTTTACATGCGTTGCAAAATCCTTTTCGTGAAATGCTTGCTTTGAACCATCTATTACAATTTCATATTTTGCCGCATAAGAAACATTTTCGAGCGTTACCCAACTGTTGTTAATGCTTAAGTGGTATTGATTTTCTGCTATGGTTGTAATTTGAAAATAACCACTTTTTGGTCTATTGCCTTTTTCATAAGTGCCTTTTTCTGGAAATAATTGCCAAGATGCAATAAAGTTGTATGCTGATGTCATAGGATAAAATTGAAAACTATTTTATTGCTAACGTACGAGATATCCAAAAGTTAGTTTTAAAAAAAGCCGTTCCAAATAAATGAAACGGCTTTCTTAAAAATATTAATAATTTACATGGCGGCTAATTGCACCTTTTGCTGTAATTCCAATACACTTTCTTTAAATAAACTGTCTGTATCCATCAAATCTTTTACCGTTTGGCAGCTATGTATAACGGTAGTGTGGTCTCTACCACCAAAATGTTCTCCTATCGTCTTTAAAGAATTTTTGGTAAATGCTTTGGAAAGGAACATGGTTATTTGTCTGGCCTGTACTATCTCTCTTTTACGGGTTTTTTGCAATAGCTTATCATAGGCTACATCAAAATACTCGCATACCATCTTTTGGATAGTATCTATCGTAATTTCTTTCGTGGATGATTTTACAAAATTTCTTAACACTTTTTTTGCCAATTCTAGGTCTATTTCCCTTTTGTTAAGCGAAGATTGTGCCAATAATGAAATTAGTGCACCTTCCAATTCCCTTACGTTGCTATTTATGTTGTAAGCAATGTATTTTACTACTTCACGAGGCATATCTAAGCCATCGTTTTTCATTTTTATATCTAAAATGTCAATTTTAGTTTCATAATCGGGCATTTGCAAATCTGCACTTAATCCCCAACGGAAACGGCTAAGTAATCTTTCTTGTACACCCTCTAAGTCTTTGGGAGATTTATCGCTGGTTAAAATTAACTGCTTTCCACTTTGATGTAAATGGTTGAAAATGGAGAAAAAAGCGTCTTGAGATTTTTCTGCACGGTTGAAAAACTGAATATCATCAATAATTAATACATCTATCAATTGATAAAAGTGTATAAAATCATTGATAGCATTGTTTCTACCATGATCTATAAATTGGTTGATGAATTTTTCGGAACTAACGTATAAAACAACTTTATTTGGGTTAAGGTTTTTTACTTCATTTCCAATGGCTTGCGCTAGATGGGTTTTCCCAAGCCCTACACCACCATAAATTACTAAAGGATTAAAAGAAGTGCCACCTGGTTTTTCTGCTACTGTTTTCCCTGCTCTGCGAGCTACCCTGTTGCAATCTCCTTCAATAAAAGTGTCAAAAGTATAAGCTGAATTTAGCTGCGGGTCTATTTGCATCTTCTTAAGACCCGGTATTACAAACGGGTTCTTAACAGGGTTGTTTATGACTAGCGGAAAATTCATTTCGTTGTTTGAATAAGATTTATAACCGTGCCCAGGTACATCCATGGTTAGTGGCTTATTTTTACTATTGCCACTATCTACCATTATTCTATATTCCAATCTTGCCTCTTTTCCTAATTCCCGTTTCAGGGTTTTTGCAAGTAAGGAAACATAATGTTCTTCAAGGTACTCATAAAAAAATTGACTTGGCACTTGTATCGTAAGTATTTTTTCTTTGAGGCTTACTGGCTTTATTGGCTCGAACCAAGTTTTAAAATGTTGCCATTCTACGATGTCTTTGATAATATCTAAACAAGAGGCCCATATTTTATCAAAAGATTTCTCCATCAGTACGTACGCAGTTTTATATATCCTTAAGTTATTATGTTAGTTTTTGCTTCTCGAAAATAGCCAATAAGCTGCTTTTTTTTTAGAAGGACAACGAATATCAAAATAAAATGTTGATAAAAAAAACTTTTTATTCTTCTTAATTTACCATAAAAGCTTTTTTTAGCCAATAAACAGCGGTTTGTTTTATGGTTATTTAAGCCTATAATGCCCGTAGATATTGAGTTATAGCCATTTTATTTAATGAAATTCGAGCTGTAAAAATAATATCAAATGCAAAAAGAAATTTTTATTTTATTTTGTGGATAAGCAAAAAAAATTATCATTTTTATACAACTTTTTGATGAAATGTTTTATTGTATAATTGTAGGAGGATATATCTAAAAAATACGCCTAATTTTGGGGACTAAAAAATACGACTATGAGTTACGAATTAACAGGTAAATTAATTGCTAAATATGATACTGTACAGCGTACAGAAACCTTTAAAACAAGGGAATTTGCAATAGAGAAGACAGATGATATTGGTGGAAGAACTATTGTAAATTATGCCAAATTTCAATGTGTGCAAGATAAAACCGAGATAATTGATAAAGTAAATATTGGGGATAACGTGAAAGTTTATTTCAATATCAAAGGCAGTAAATGGGAGAAAGATGGTAGAACCAACTATATTACCAATTTAGATGCTTGGCGCATTGAACAAATATTGAATCCTGCACAAGCACAACAAAACAATGATACCAGTACAATGGAGCCACTCGATAATTTTACTGCTCAAGAGGCTGCAGATGATTTGCCATTTTAATGAATTGAAAATGTGCAGAAATGCAAACTTGTAAAGCATTACAGCTAAAATAATTTATGTAATCAATTCTATGGTCACTTATCAGCTGCTATCTGCTTTTTGACAATTGCAAACTGGATCATATGCAACAAAAAATCACACTCAAGCTTCTTCCATCAGAAGCAGCAGATGAAGCAATTGTAAAAAAATACATTGCTTCATCTGCTCAAAAAAAATTATCTACTATCAATGGGTTTCAAACATTAAAGAAATCAATTGATGCAAGGGGTAAAAATATTTTCGTAAATCTTACAGTTAATGCATTTATAGACGAGCCTGTTCAGCCCCTTGATTTTGACAATTTTCAATTTAAAGAAGTAACAAAAGCTTCCCATCAAGTAATTATAATAGGCGCAGGGCCAGCTGGAATCTTTGCCGCACTTATGTTGCTAGAAAAAGGGATAAAGCCTATAATGCTGGAACGAGGAAAGGGTGTAAGGGCAAGAAGGAGGGACTTGGCTGTGCTCAATAAAGAGGGCATAGTAAACCCCGAAAGCAATTACTGTTTTGGAGAGGGTGGGGCAGGAACTTATAGCGATGGTAAACTTTACACTAGAAGCAATAAACGGGGCGATATAGATCGAATTATAAAACTTTTTATACACTTTGGGGCTACAGAAAACATTGCTTCGGATGCCCACCCGCATATTGGCACCAACAAACTACCACAAATTATTATGGCTATGCACCAAAAAATAATTGATTGTGGTGGTGAAGTGAAGTTTGAAAAAAAAGTGGTAGATTTTATCATTGAAAAAGAAAAAATTAAAGCAGTAAAAACGGGAGATGGGGATACAATTTCTGGCGATGCGTATATTCTAGCTACTGGCCACTCTGCAAGAGATATTTTTGAATTATTGAATGAAAAGAAAATACAGATTGAGCCTAAGCCCTTTGCTATGGGAGTCCGCATTGAGCATCCACAAGCATTGATAGATCGTATTCAATATCATTGCGCTTTAGAAAGAGATATTAACCTGCCGCCGGCAGCTTATGCATTGGTGCAACAAGTAAATGAAAGAGGCGTTTTTTCGTTTTGTATGTGTCCTGGTGGTGTTATTGCACCAGCAGCTACTAGCCCGGGTGAACTGGTGGTTAATGGTTGGAGCCCTTCAAAAAGAAACAACCCTTATGCAAATAGCGGTATGGTAGTACAAACAACGTTGCAAGATGCCATAAGCATAATGAAACCACTCGGCGTTAATGAAAATGACCCACTGATTTTTATGAAATTTCAACAATTAATTGAACAAAAAGCTTTTGAAGTTGGCGGAGGAAATTTTGCTGCACCTGCTCAACGAATGCAAGATTTTGTAGAAGATAGACTTTCTACGACACTTCCTTCAAATTCATATCTACCCGGATTAAAATCAGCTAAGCTATCAAATGTTCTGCCGTCTTTTATTAATGAAGCCTTAATAGAAGGGTTTAAGTCTTTTGGTAAAAAAATGTCAGCTCGAAACGGACAAAGTGGATATTTTACAAATGAAGCTGTAGTAGTGGCAGTAGAAAGTAGAACATCTAGTCCCGTTCGTATTGTACGTAATTCCGATAATTTACAACATCCTCAACTATCGAATTTATACCCGTGTGGCGAAGGCGCTGGGTATGCCGGTGGCATAGTAAGTGCTGCAATGGATGGAGAAAGGGTAGTAAAAGAAATTGCAAATAAAATATTGAGATAACACTATCGTTTCCAATTACTACAAAAGCCAAACAATAATTGCTTTAAATATTATTAATTACGTTGGATTCTTCAGCAATTTTATTTTGAGGTTCTGCTAGCTTTTCTTTAATAGCTGCATTTGTAAGATCGTTTATGAATCTATAAATAAGGCCTGATAAAAATAGAAAAGAAGATAGAATACAACCTAAAATGAAACCTACAACAATATAGATAATTTTAGAAGGCTTTCCAACAACAAATGGAGGATCTGGCTTATCCAGTATTTCTATAATAGGTGTTACTTTTTGTTTTCTCCAAAGTGCTTCTTCTCTATTGGAAGCTGCCCCATTTCTTTGGGCTAGTACTTGTATTTTATCTGTTTGCAAATTTTCTTGTGGAATAACATATTCTAATTTATTGGGCCTAACAAACAATGTTGTATTATTTTGTTTGATGATACTTTTATCGTATTTATTTAGCACCTTGTCTAATGAGTCTACTTTCTTTTCAGTGAAGTCGAAATCAAATTGAGCTTTTTTTACTTTTAGTTCTGTATAAAACTGTGAAATTTTATCAATCAAAACATAACTTATAGGCGTTACTAGTTTTTCATTTGTACTCGTGTATGTTATTTCTAAAAGATTGTTTTTATTAAATTTAACTGAATAAAGATCTTTTAATAACAATGCAGCTTCCTTTATAAGAGAAGAGTCAGTTGCAGGTTTTTTAATCTTAGAAGCGTAAAACCTTTTGTGTAGATTGTATTCATCAATAATCAAATCGGCAATATATTTGTTATTAAATTCAGGAAGTTTTTCACCAACAACTGCCTCCCTGGTTTTCTTGCTTCTTCCAACTTCTTCTATATTTACATTTGCTTCTTCTGAAAGACTTTTTGTGCCTCCACCCCCCCCTCCTAAAAGCTCAGTTATTTTTGATGTGGCAGAATTTTTATCTGGGCCAGATGTAAGTGGAAATACCGAGGATGTTACTGTATATGTTTTGGCAATATTTTTTGAGTAAAAATAAAGTAGAGCAGCAAAAACAACCCCACACAATAATATTAAGAATCTAAATTTCCTTAATTTTTCTATTGTCTTTATGATGAATATTTGGCTAGTCAAACTGTTCTTAGTTTATATACTTTAATAAAAAAGCGGTAATAAAAATAGGTACAAGCGCTGTTACGGTTGATTTTGCAACATCAGTCAATTCTTGGCCTTGTGGCCTAGGTGGTACTGTAACTATAGAACCTTGTTCTACTGGTGGGTAAAAGTGAAAGAATAAAAAATTCTTGGTTCTTCTACTTTTTCCATTTGCGTATGTAACATATATTCTACTTCTCCATGGTCTAATACCTAGTCCGCCAGATTTATCTAGATAATAACGAACATTGGTATGCTCTTTGTCGAATGAAATTTTAAGAGGAGATTGTACGACACCTCGTACTGTTACAAATGGATTTATTTCAGGGATAATGATAACATCATTTGCTTGTAAAATGATGTCAAATTTAGAATTTTTATTTTTCAAGGCTTTATATAAATCAATACTTACTGGCTCATCCAAGTTGTTTTCAACGGCTATAATATTTCCTAAACTATCTACCGTAGTTTTAGGGATTACTTTTTCCCTAAAATTTTCTGTACTTCTTCGTATCAAAACTGCCCCAGATAAATCGGCATTTTCTTTAAAGTTTCCAGCACGAGCTATGTAAGATGAAAGCTTTTCATATTTATCTAGTCTTGGATATAACCCGGGATATTTGATCAACCCTCTCAATTCTATATTTTGCTGTAATTCAAATGTAGGGTTTGTTCTTACAAATACTTGATCATAGGGTCTTAATAAGATTTTTGCTGACACAGAATCTAATTGTAAATTAGAAGGTATACTGTAGCTTAAAACAGTTGTTCTTGTTGGCTTTAAACCTTGTTTTGCCGAATCGATGTCAACGATACTCGATATTTCCAGTCTTCCAAATTCGGCAGATTGTTTGATACCGCCAGATAGATAGATTAGGTCTTGTAATGTCATTCCCCCATATTTACGAAGTTTACCTTGTTTACGTACTTCCCCAAAAATTTCTACAAATGCTTCATCAGAAAATTCATAGTTTCCAAAAAGTTGAACAATATCATTTGGAAATAATTCAACATTATTATTACTATTTAATTGGTTGTTATTAATATCAGTAAGATCTACTTCTAGCTTGTCGGGTTGTAAATTGGAAGAATCTCCGGCACCACGAAAAATATATGCTCTTTGTAAATAAGTATTTTTTGTAACGCCACCTGCCCTGTTTATAAGGTCATATAAGTGATCCCCTTCTCTGAATTCATAAAAATCTGGGTATTTAATTTCGCCCCTTATTTCAACTTTATTCATAAGGCCCGAACGAATAAGATCAGCTTTTACAATATCTCCGTCTTTTAAAAAAGCATCTTGGTCATTTAATTGTAATATGGCATTAGCATTTATATTTCTAATGGTCTGACCTTCATTTTCGCTTCCAAGAATTTTTAGGGAAGAAGCAAGTGCATCTGCATTTAAACCCCCACTATATTTAAGCAACGCTTTTACCCCTTCATCTTTTTTTAATTGGTAAAACATAGGTCGTTTAAACTGTCCAGTTGCTAATACTTTCTTTTCATAAAATGGTACAATAATAAAATCGTTGTTTTGAAGGTAAGAACGCTTACCCGTTTCACCTGTTTGTAGATATTTATAAACATCTAACTCCTCAATAACTCTCCCGTTTCTTTTTATTAAAATACTTCTAAGATTACCATTATTTGTTATACCCCCCGCTTTTGCTATTACAGTAAAGGCATTACTAAATGCCGAAACAGTTATAATTCCTGGGTTGTTTACTTCATTTACCACATTTATGTTTATAGTGCGGGGTTGCCCAAGACTTATATCAATTTTGGTACCCTCTGGGGTAACTGCTGCAAATTTTGCGTATAATATTTTTCTTACATTTTCGAATGTAAGACCACCCACATAAATTTTTCCCATTTCTTTCGGAAAAATAGCGCCATCTCTTCCTACTATGTACTGCTGTTGAAATTCTGCACCTTCATACAGTGAAACAATAATATGATCTCCTACACCAATTGGATAATCAAGTGGTGGGGTAGACAGTTCTGAAAGATCGGCATCGGCAGCCTTAGAAAAAACATTGGCACCATAAGTACTTTTGGGTCCTCTTGCAATACCATAATTAATATTATCTGTAAGACTATCTTTAACTATTTTATTATTTTTATACAATTTGTCATTCAAATCTTCGCCAGCACCTTCATCTTTTAATCTTTCTTGCAGTTGTTCCTTGGTCATTTTTGTAGGCACTGTAGGAATAGTGGTAGGAAAGCCAGGGATATTTGGAATACCAGTTGGCGGGGGCTGACAATAACCAAAAAATGAATTAAGTATAATAAAACTTATTGCTAATAAACGGGTTAAAAGATGTATAGATCCTCTATGCATTTCTGTAAGGATTGATTTAGAATTTTTTGAATTTGCAAATATACTGTTATTTGCGATAGCTGTCACACAAACTGTTATACTCCGCCCACAGCTCATTTACAATGTCAGCTGCAGGAATTATTTGTTTAATTAAGCTACTTACTTGTCCTATCTCTAACTCCCCTTCCATTAAATCTCCTTCAAACATACCTTTTTTTGCTCTGGCTCGACCCAATAATGTTTCCAATTCTTCTCTGCTGGCACCATTATCTTCTGCTAATTTTACTTTTTGGTAAAATTCGTTTTTTAATAAACGAACAGGTGTAAGTGCTTTCAAGGAAAGCTGGGTATCTCCTTCTGCAGTGGCTATAATGGCATTTTTAAAATTTGTGTGGCAAGAAGCCTCGTTACTAGCTACAAAACGACTACCCACTTGTACAGCATCTGCACCCAATGCCATAGCAGCAAACATTTGTCTGCCAGTAGCTATACCGCCTGCAGCTATTACTGGTATGGTTACCTTTTCTTTTACGGCAGGTATTAATATAAAGCTGGTCGTTTCTTCTCTTCCATTGTGGCCGCCCGCTTCAAACCCTTCTGCCACAACAGCATCGCAACCTGCAGCTTGTGCTTTTTGTGCAAATTTGCTGCTACTTACAACATGTACTACTGTTATACCTTCTTTTTTTAAGATTTCGGTAAATGTCTTTGGGTTACCGGCACTGCTAAATACAATGGGCACTTTTTCGTCGATAATAATTTGTATATGCTTATCTATAGCTGGATATAACAACGGAATATTAACAGCAAAAGGTTTATTGGTTGCATTTTTGCATTTTTGTATATGTTCTTTTAACGCTTCTGGATACATGCTACCACTTCCAATTATTCCTAGCCCTCCTGTATTGCTTACTGCACTAGCTAGCCGCCACCCGCTTGTCCATATCATTCCTGCTTGAATAATTGGTTTTTCTATGCCAAACAACTTGGTTATTTCATTTGAGAAAGGATTCATAAAAATGGATATTTTATCTAGCACTTCCACCTAAATCGATGGCAGTATTGTCACCTATATTTAAACTTCTGCTTTCGCCCTTTACCTCAGCATCACTGCCTATAAGAGAGTTGGTTAATACTATTTCGAAAAGATTTGAATAAGCTCCTATGATAGAGTCTTTTATAAGTGCATTGCTGATGGTACTATTTTCACCAATGGCTACATTGGGACCAATAACAGAGTTTTTTATTATACAACCATTGCCGATACTTACTGGAGGAATAATGATGGTATTGTTTTGGATACAAGTGGCTGCCATACTATTTCCAAATTTCTGAAGCAAAATTGCATTCGATGCAATTAAAGATTCTTTTTGCCCGCAATCGAACCAATTATCTACTTTTAAAGAGTGAAATATTGCACCATTTTGTATCATGCATTGCAAAGCGTCTGTAAGATTATAATCATCATAACTTCGTTCTTTACTATCTTGTATTTTATATAGGCACTCAAACAAGATTTTGCTTTCTATAATTTTGTAAATACCTACTAAGGCCATATTGCTTTTGGGGATAGACGGTTTTTCTACAACCCTTGTTATTATCCCTTCTTCGTCAATTTCTGCTACCCCAAAATTGCGGGGATCATCTACCTTTTTTACTGCCAAAATAGAATGAGGCGACTCTATCATTTTTCTTACATCATACTCTGCAATCGTATCGCCCAATACAATAAAAATTTGGTCGTCGCCTACCAATTCTTTCGTTATTTCTATGGCATGGCCTGTACCTTGTCTTTCATTTTGGGTTACAAAATGTGTGTTTAATTCAGGGTAATTTGTTTTTACATAATCTTTAATTTTTTCGCCTAAATAGCCAATAATGAAGATAAAGTCGGTAATGCCGGTATCTTTTAACTGGTCTATAATAATGCTAAGTATTGTTTTGCCTGCAAGCGGAATGAGTGCTTTGGGCTGTGTGTAGGTATGTGGGCGTAGTTTGGTACCGGCACCTGCTACTGGAATTATTGCCTTCATTAATATTTCTCTTTTTAGGGGGTAACAAGTTACACCAATGTTTACAGCAAATAAGTTTTGGATAGTGAAATTAACGAATTTATATTAAATGAATGTAAAACCCGATTGCACTATAAAAGCTGAATCCCTACAGTAAGGTAAAGACAAGAAAAGGTTTGTTGATGAACCTAGCTTTGAACCCGAAAAAAATAGGGACAGGTGGGCTAAATAGTACCTACCGCAAGAAATAACATTAAAATATAATAAACTTTACTGCGGCAATACTACAGACAGCAAGAAACCAATGTTTATGAATGGTTAATTGCCGATGCTCCTCCTTCGGCGCAGCGGTTCAAAAATTATTTCTTAAAAAATGCCTGCGTATATTTGCACTTCAAAATAATAATATATGCAAAGAGATACTGCTTTATTTGATTTGGTGCAACAAGAAGCCGATAGACAACAACATGGCATAGAATTGATAGCAAGCGAAAATTTTACAAGTCCACAAGTAATGGAAGCTATGGGCACTTGCCTCACAAACAAATATGCAGAGGGTTACCCTGGCAAAAGATATTATGGTGGTTGCGAAGTGGTAGATGAAGTAGAGAAATTAGCTATTGATAGAATAAAAAAAGTGTTTGATTGCGAATACGCAAACGTACAACCCCATAGTGGGGCACAAGCTAATGCTGCTTTAATGTTGGGAATTTTACAGCCAGGCGATGCTATACTTGGTTTAGACCTTAGCATGGGCGGGCATCTTACCCATGGATCTCCTGTAAATTTTAGTGGCAAATATTATAAACCACATTTTTATGGTGTGGTAAAAGAAACAGGTCTTATAGATTACGATATGTTGGAAGAAAAAGCTCGTGCAGAAAAACCGAAATTAATTATTTGTGGAGCATCTGCATACAGCCGTGATATTGATTATGCAAGAATAAGAAAAGTAGCAGACGAAGTAGGTGCATTTGTGCTATGTGATATGGCGCATCCTGCAGGCATGATAGCTGCTGGATTGTTGAGTTCGCCTTTTGAGCATTGTCATTTTGTAACAAGTACTACACATAAAACATTGCGTGGGCCTAGGGGCGGTATTATTTTAATGAAAAAGGATTTTGAAAACCCAATGGGGTTGAAAGATTTGAAAGGTAATGTGCGCATGATGAGTAATGTGATTGATATGGCTGTTTTTCCGGGTACACAAGGCGGCCCATTGATGCATGTAATAGCTGCTAAGGCAGTGGCTTTTGGCGAATTGCTTACGGATGAATTTAAAAGCTATATGCAACAAGTTCAAAAAAATGCGCAGGCAATGGCAGCAGCATTGGTTGCAAGAGATTATCAAATTATTAGCGGTGGTACCGATAATCATTTAATGCTAATAGACCTGCGTAATAAAAATATATCGGGCAAAAAAGCACAAGAAACATTGGATAAAGCGCATATAACACTAAATAAAAATTCTGTGCCTTTTGATGATAAAAGTCCTTTTGTAACGAGCGGCATTCGTATTGGTGTGCCAGCTATAACCACAAGAGGAATGAAAGAAGCAGATATGGAAAAAGTGGTGGTTTTGATAGATAGAATAATGATGGATATAGATAACGAAGAAACAGTGATGGCTGTAAAAGCTGAAGTACATGAAATGATGAAGGGCTTTCCATTACCATAGTATATAGTATAGAGTATTGAGTATTGAGACAGGCTTCAATAAATGTAACTTAATCTCAATACTAACATCTCAATACTCAATACTAACATCTCAATACTATTATCTCAATACTCAATACTAAACAATGATACAACGTATTCAATCTATTTGGTTTTTGCTAGCAACAATATGTATTTTTTTAACGATGCAATTTTCTACTTATGCGGGAGCAGATGCGCAGGGAATGATGCATTTAATAAAAGGAACAACCAATACTTTTTTAGTAATTACTACTTCTATGGTTGGCGTAGTTTCTATCATTGCACTTTTTTTATTTAAGAATAGAAAATTGCAAATACGTATTACTTTGCTGGCTGTTTTAATAGAGCTGGTTTTATTATTTTTTTATTATAAAGAAATAGATGCATTGGTTGGCATTGGTGCATTTGCTATTACCGCATTGCTTCATGTAGCTGTAATTGTTTTTCTGTTGCTTGCTGCAAATGGCATTAGTAAAGATGAAAAATTGATAAAAGAAAGTAACAGACTTAGATAAATTTTATGCACGCTCTCTTCATAAAAATGAGGTTGTTTTTATTAAGAATTATAGACGCTCCATTGCTAATAATAGAAATTAATGATGGTATGCCTAAAAAGATAATGGGAAATGTAAAAAGTAGTTTTTTAATAGATTGTGTTGAAATATGCAATAGAAATAATTTGAAGCACGGTTTTTTATACGCTACAAAAAGTAATTATGGGCATCCTGTTTTAAAAGCATCAATCGAAATTTCTTCCGAAATATTACAACAATTTAGAAATACTTGGGGGTTTAATTTTTAGACTATTTTAATTGTTTCAAAATTAGCTTTGCAACTTTTGGGTCAATAACAACCGTATCATTTTCAAAATCTAATTTTATACGCCATTTTTGCAACGTATTTACGCCAATAATGGCTTCTTCACTTAAGCCTGGCACTATCATAAATTCATCGCTTAGTCTAATATCGTCGTAATAAAAATCAGCTCTCATAGCTTCTTTTATTTTTATGTAATGCCCTTCAGATGCTGTAGCTACTTCCAATGGTCTGCGCAATTTATTTGGCACTTCTATTTCATTAGCAATATCATCTCTTAGGCAACTAAAAGTAGCGCCGCTATCAAATAGTGCGTACACATTTTTCTCACCAACTGAGCCCTCAAACCGTAAAGGAATTCTTATAATACCCATGATTGATATTTTTTATGGACAAATTTAATCTTTTTCTTAAAAACCCTTACAAATACTTCCCTGTATAACTCTCCTTTACCTTCTTCAAATCCATTGGTTTTCCTGCAAAAACCAAGTTGCCGCCCATGTCTCCTGCCTCAGGGCCAAGGTCTATTACCCAATCGCAACTTTTTATAACATCGGTATTGTGTTCTATTACAATAATGGAGTGTCCTTGCTCTACCAATGCATTAAAAGAAGTCAATAATTTTTTTATATCATGAAAATGAAGCCCTGTTGTAGGTTCGTCAAAAATAAATAATATATGCCCTTGTGCTTTTCCTTTGCCTAAAAACGATGCAAGTTTTACACGTTGTGCTTCGCCACCGCTAAGGGTGTTTGATGATTGCCCCAATTTAACATACCCTAAACCTACATCACTTAGGGGTTGTATTTTTTTTGCAACATCGTCCCCCTCGGAAGTCTTTTTACTTTTACTTGTATCATTACTGTCAGCGAAAAATCCAATAGCCTCATCCACACTCATCTCCAATACATCATGAATACTTTTTTCTTTGTAGGTAACTTCTAGCACTTCTTCTTTAAATCGTTTTCCATTACATACATCGCATACAAGGTGCACATCTGCAAGAAACTGCATTTCTACCAATTGTTCGCCTTCCCCTTTGCAGGCATCACACCTGCCTGCATCTACATTAAACGAAAAATGCTTTGGCATAAAACCACGAATCTTTGAGAGTGGCTGTTTAGAAAAAAGTTCTCTTATTTCATCATATGCTTTTATATAAGTTACAGGGTTGCTTCTGCTGCTTTTACCAATAGGGTTTTGATCTACCATTTCTATTCGACTAATATAGTCTATGTCGCCACTTATTTTTCTATACAAACCTGGCTTGTCAGATACTTCTCCCTTTATTTTTTGTAAAGCAGGATAAAGTATTTGTTTTACCAAAGTAGTTTTGCCGCTGCCGCTCACTCCACTTACTGCACACAATACATTTAGCGGAAATTCAGCCGAAACATCTTTTAAATTATTTTGTTTGGCGCCTTCTATTTTTATGCTTCTATTCCACTTGCGTATATTTTTTGGGGCATCAATCGTGAGTTTGCCACTAAGATATTTACCTGTTAAACTTTTTTCATTTGCAATCAATTCATCATAATCGCCAACGGCAATTACCTCTCCACCTAAGTGACTAGCCAATGGTCCCATATCTATTATATGATCAGCCTCTCGCATCATCATCTCATCATGCTCTACCACCACAACTGTATTGCCAAGGTCTCTAAGCTCTTTTAAAACTACTATTAAATTTTGTGTATCCCTGCTATGTAAACCAATAGATGGCTCATCTAAAATATATAAAGAGTTGGTAAGATTGCTGCCTAGGCTACGAGTAAGCTGTATGCGTTGGCTTTCTCCTCCACTGAGCGAATTTGCCAATCTATTTAAAGTAAGGTATCCAAGACCCACATCTATCAATGTTTTTAAACGATGTTTTACTTCTATTAAAATTCTTTTGGCAACTTGTTCATCGTATTCACTTAGTTTTAATTTTTCAAACCATGTTTTCAAATCCTTTACTGGTAGTTCACACAATTGCCCAATATGCTTGCCACTCACCTGCACGTACAAGGCTTCTTTGCGTAATCGATATCCACCACATTCCGTACAAGCCGTTCTTCCTCTAAACCTGCTTTGTAAAACTCGGTATTGCACTTTGTACAAATTTTGTTCTACTTCTTTAAAAAATGCATTTATTCCGTCTACATATATATTGCCTTCCCACAAATCTTTTAATTGTGCATCTGTTAAGTCCATCACTGGTTTATGCACCGGAAAATCGAATTGTTTTGCAGCTTTTACAAACGCATCTTTCCATGAACTTAATTTTTCTCCTTTCCAGCAAGCAACGGCTCCTTCAAATACACTCAATCTTTTATCGGGTATAATTAAATCTTTATCTAAGCCAAGTATTTGAGAAAATCCCTCACATACAGGGCATGCACCAAATGGATTATTAAAAGAAAATAAATTGGGTACAGGTTCTTCAAACACTATTCCATCCAATTCAAACTTATTACTGAACTTTAATGGGGGCTTTTCATTTATTTGTACAAACATGGTCCCCTCACCTTCATAAAAAGCGGTACCCGTACTATCAGCTATTCTATGAAGATCGTCCTCATCAAAATCTTTTTTTAGTAACCGGTCTATTAAAATAAAAATTTCTCGTTTTGCTTTTTTTGTTGGCTTCTCTTCTAAAAGGTCTTCGATATTTACAATTTCATTATTAATAAATAAACGAGAAAACCCTTTTTGTAATAATATATTTAGTTCTTCTTTTTCAGCTCTATTGGCATGGCTTTTAAAAGTAGCAAGCAACATTATTTTATCTCCATCCTTTGTTTTATTAATGGCTTCTATCACATCTGGCACATCATCTTTTTTTACAACCCTACCACTTACTGGCGAAATTGTTTTACCTATCCGTGCAAAAAACAAACGCAAGTAATCATAAATTTCTGTCATGCTACCTACTGTACTACGAGGGGTGCGGGTAATTACTTTTTGCTCTATTGCAATGGCTGGGCATAATCCTTTTATAAAATCTACATCGGGCTTATTCATGCGTTGCATAAATTGGCGTGCATAGGCACTCAAACTTTCTGCATACCTTCTTTGCCCTTCTGCAAACAATGTATCTATGGTAAGAGATGATTTTCCTGAACCTGAAACGCCTGTAACTACTACCAATTTATTTCTTGGTATTGTTACCGTAACATTTTTTAAGTTATGTACCCTTGCTCCTTGAATGAAAATATCGGTATTAGATGGTATTGTTTTCTCTTTATGTTTCCTAATTGTCTTCAGCATAATTTTCATCAAAGTTATAGCAACCCTTTTAATTTACCATTCGTCTTGATGATGGAATAATATGATAAATATAGAAAAATTGCCTAAGTAAAAGTACGAGCATTTTTTAAGTAAAAATCCTATCGAATTAATTCTACATATAAATAACAAAAAGACGTACAATAAAATTTATGAAAGGGTAATACATTTGTCTTCCAATATCCAATTGATTGAATAACCACATGGCCTCCTTACTAGATACCCAAAGGTTTCTCTTCTCTTGGAAAATAATCAAAACCAAATTTCTAAAACAAAAAATTAGAACTTATGAGAAACCACATTGAATTAACAGACCAGCAAATTGTAAACATGTACATAGCTGGAGATGCAAATGCGCTTACTACCTTAGTTACTCGTTACAAAGACAAAATTTTCACCTCTATCTACTTATTGGTAAAAGATAAGTACTTAGCCGAAGATATTTTTCAGGATGTTTTTATTCGTATAATAGACACATTAAGAGGTGGCCGTTATACTGAAGAAGGAAAATTTCTTCCTTGGGCAATGCGTATAGCACATAACTTATGTGTAGATCATTTTAGAAAAGTAAAGCGCAATCCTACTATAAAAACAAGCGACGATAGAGATATTTTTGATGTGCTTAATTTTTCTGAAGCAGGAATAGATAACCGCATAATGAATGAGCAAACCTCAGATAAAGTACGTCGTATGATAGATTTACTTCCCGAAGATCAAAGAGAAGTAATCATTTTGCGCCATTATGCTGATTTAAGTTTCAAAGAAATTGCACAACTTTCCAACTGTAGTATTAACACTTCTTTGGGAAGAATGCGTTATGGGTTACTAAACCTACGCAAAATGATGACCGAAAAACAAATTGCTTTATAGTTTTATGATTGATTGATTGATTAAATAAATAAAATCCTCGCCTCCTCCATGGGCGGGGATTTTACATTTTAGTAACATCGGTTTATAGTCTCCATATTTTTGAATACATTCTTTATTTTTGTAGTATGAGTATTCAACAAGCATACAACTTATGGGCATCCCAATACGATACCAATTCTAATGCTACCAGAGATGTAGAAGCGATTGCCCTCCGTAAGACACTTCACAATATTACTTTTGATACCTGTTTGGAAATTGGTTGTGGTACAGGTAAAAACACAACTTGGCTTGTAGAGCAAGCCAAGGAAATAACAGCAGTTGATTTTTCTAAAGAAATGCTCGCTAAGGCAAAAGAGAAAATCAATTCTAGTAAGGTAACATTTATTCAAACAGATATAACAGGGCCTTGGTCATTTAAAAATGATTATTACAATTTAGTGAGCTTTAGCCTGGTATTAGAGCATATTTGCGATATTGATACTATTTTAAAAAATGCTGCTGCGGTTTTAAAGCAGGGCGGTTTTATTTATATAGGAGAACTCCATCCATTTAAACAATATGCAGGAAGTAAAGCCAGGTTTGAAACTGAAGAAGGAACGAATTTTTTAGACTGCTATATTCACCATATTTCCGAATTTGTATACATAGCCAAAAAGTACAAATTTAATATCGTAATGATAGATGAATTTTTTGATAATGATAATAAAACGGAATTGCCAAGAATTCTTTGCTTATTATTACAAAAGATTTAAAAAAAGCCATGAATAAATTTTCGATTGTATTTTTTATTGCATTATTTTCTCTTTCTTGTAAAAATGTACAAACAATGTCTGCTACACCCAATACAGTAACGCACGCTTTTAGACTAAAGCCAGGGCAAGATTTGCGTAAAGAAATAGAGACTTTTGTAAAGGAAAACAATATTGCTGCAGGCTGGATTGGTACTTGTGTAGGCAGCCTTACTAAATACAATATTCGCTTTGCAAACCAACAAAATGGCAGCACGGCTGACGGGCACTTCGAAATTGTGAGCCTTTCAGGTACAGTATCTACCAATGGCTCTCATATACATGTAAGCGTAAGCGATAGCACCGGGCACACAATAGGCGGGCATTTGCTGCAAGGTTGCACTGTTTTTACTACTGCCGAAATTGTTTTACAAAGTAGCCCTCAACTTATTTTTAAAAGAGAAAAGGATGGCAGCACGCCTTGGGAGGAATTACAAATAGAAAAGATCAAATCGCATTAATAAAAAAAGAGATGCCAACTTTTTAAAATTTGTCATCTCTTTTTTATCACTTAACATAAATGAGTTATTTTACAGTTTCCACCCCACATTGTAACCATTGCAGATAATCGCCTTTTTTATCGGCATATCCAGAAGGGTAATTTACCAATTCTTCCTTTGTATTTAAAATAACGTACCAAGGTTGAGCATTTTGATTAAAATTTTCTGTTTCAAAAACACTCCATTTGTCACCAATGGTTCTTATCTCTCTCGTAGAGCCATCTTTGCTGGTGTAAGTAAACCTATTTTCTGGAGGCAGCAGCTTTTTGTCATCTACATATAAAGAAACAATAATAAATTTTTCACTTAGTAGTTTGTATTCTTCTATATTGCTCC
Source organism: Ferruginibacter sp. (assembly GCA_031430735.1). GTDB lineage: Bacteria > Bacteroidota > Bacteroidia > Chitinophagales > Chitinophagaceae > Ferruginibacter. Next base: position 29,612 of record JANPCB010000072.1, read on the forward strand.
ACACATTTTCTTCCATCCTACGACAGTTTACGCAAGCATAGCCTGTAAAATCTAACAATACAAGTTTATTTTGCTCTTTTGCCATTTTTAAACCTTCTTCATAATCGTGTGTACAATTTAGATTGAGTACACATTCGTTGTCTTTTGCATAAAGGCTATACCAAAGTGGTGGAGGAAAGCCACTTATTAATTTAAGATTTGCATATTTTGTATTCGTTACTCCAGGAACTAGGTATAGCGTAAATAAGGTAAAAAAGGTTGCAAATGCCATTCGAGAAATAGATAATTTTTTTATGGGGGAATCGTGTTTGAATTTTATGATACCCCACAAATAAAGAGAAAGGCCTATGCCGATAATAATCCATATTCCAATAAATATTTCCCTTTTGAGCAGCCCCCAGTGCATAACCAGGTCTGCGTTGGATAAAAATTTAAACGCCAAACCAAGTTCTAAAAAGCCAAGTACTACCTTTACAGTTGTGAGCCAGCCACCAGATTTTGGCAACGATTTTAACATACCAGGGAACAATGCAAACAAAGCAAATGGTAATGCCAGCGCTAAGCCAAAACCGCCCATACCCACCGTTAATTGCATGGCACCTCCATCTGCCGTTAAAGAGCCAGCAAGCAGTGAACCTAAAATAGGACCAGTGCACGAAAAAGAAACCAATGCAAGTGTAAGTGCCATAAAAAATATTCCAATTACATTTCCTACACCTGCTTTGCTATCGGTTTTATTGGTAAAGGATGACGGTAAGGTTATTTCATATAATCCAAAAAAGGACAAAGCAAATACGATAAAAATAATAAAGAACGCAACATTGAGGTACACGTTGGTAGAAATATTATTGAGTATTTCTGGATTTAGTTTATCTAAAAAATGAAAGGGTAAACTTAATAATACATAAATTAAAAAAATAAAGAAGCCATATAAAAAGGCATTTTTGACACCTGTTTTTTTATTTTCAGCTTTTTTGGTGAAGAAAGAAACAGTAAGGGGTATCATTGGAAAAACACATGGTGTAAGCAATGCAACAAGGCCACCCAAAAATCCTAATACAAATAAAGAAAGCAAGCCTTTAGATTTTACATTGTCTGTAGAAGAGGAGCTGGAGGTTTTACAATTTGCAAGGGGTTTTTCTAAATTTATGGTTGGTATTAAAATTCTATTGGAAGATGCAGCAATAACTTTTTCTCCTGTTAGTATTTTCAACGTATCCGATTCTGGATAAAAAGATTGTAAATCGGCTACCTCATAATTTACTTGTAGGGAAAATGAAGAAGGAACTTTTCCATCAACATGAATATTTTGAATGAATACAACACTATCTGTAGCAACTTGAAGATTCTTTACAGCAAGCACATCTTTTTCTGCAACAGTACCTTTTGTAATTAATTGTAATTCTTTAAGGGCAATAACACTATCCTCTTTTGTGATGCTGATACCAGCTATTTCAGCCTCTGCATTGGGTGCAATGTAAGTATGCCATCCTGTTTTTATTATACCGGTAAACGTTACTTTGTAGTTCCCTTCTCCTGTTTTTTCAGTGCTGGTTTTCCAAGAAATAATTTTAGTGTCTTGTGCATGAAGGGCATTAATACAAAATAAAAAAACCAACAAAACAAAACTTATTTTTTTTAGACTTTTCATGGCAAATGTTGTTTATAAAAAATCCCGATTAGCATATCGGGATGTAATTTGAAGTTATTTGGTATTTAAGATTTTGGATCTATTTTTATGGAAAAGCTTTCATCTTTTGGTGGTAAGCATTTTTGATCATTGCATACCATAAAAGTAACTTTGCCCTTTGCTAAAGTAGATACAGGCGTTTTTAATTTTACTTTTTGTACAAAATCTACTTTATTGCCGTAAAACTTTAAAACCATATTAAAATTTTTATCGAATTGCTTTTCTAGCTTTCCTACTTCTTTTACTGTACCGTCTGTTTTTACCAATGGGTTTTTATCAAAAACAAATGCGGTAGGAACAGGCCCATCTCCAGAAATATCCTGAGAATATATATGCCATTTAGGTTCTAATGTTGCAGTCATGTGTAACTCATAAACACCTGTAGCTACTTTTTTTGCACTATATGCCCATTTTACGGGGTTTTCTATTTGGGCTTTCACAGCTACTACCATCAATATTACGACAACAGAAAGGAAAAGTTTTTTCATATTTTTTATATTTGCTTATATATACAACAAAGGTTGAATTTTTGTTTTAAAGCGTTTTGTTAAAAAAAGAGTTACGGGTTACTGGTTTATTGGTTACGAGTTTCTTAAGCGAAAGCAGCTTCCGTTATAGAAACCCCTAATAATTCTTGAAACACTTGCTTTCCATCTACATTTCCAAGAGCAGCATTACTAGCTCTCTCCGGATGCGGCATCATACCAAAAACATTGCCTGCTGCATTTTTTATACCAGCAATATTATTGGTGGTTCCATTTGGGTTTGCGTCTACACTTATATTACCGCTAGCATCACAATACCTATAAATAATTTGATTGTTGTCCTCCAAACTTTTTAACACATCATCGGCTGCAAAATACCTGCCTTCTCCATGTGCTATTGGAATCATAAGCGGCTGTGCGTTAGCCTTATTTGTATTTTTAATAAAAACATTTTTGCAAATAAAATGTTGGCTTGCATTGGCCAGTAATACACCAGGTAACAAACCACTTTCGCATAATATTTGAAAACCATTGCATACGCCTAATACTTTTCCTCCTTGGTTTGCAAATTCAATTACACTTTTCATCATAGGGCTAAAACGGGCAATAGCGCCACAACGCAAGTAATCGCCATAACTAAAACCACCAGGCAATACAATACAATCTTCTGTTGTAAACATAGAAATATCACTGTCTTTGTGCCAAAGAGCTATTACTTCTTGTTGTAAATCGTTTTGCAAAGCATCAATCATATCCCTATCGCAATTGCTACCGGGAAACATTACTACGCCAAATTTCATGTATGGAAAGTTTTTTGTGCTGCAAAAATAACAAAAGCAGTTCAAATACTATGCATATTGCAAATCAATTGTTTTTTAAAAAGTTAAGTTTAATCATATCGTACATTTGCGTGTGGTAACCAAAAAGCGCTTTCAAATAATTTGTTTACACCAACTTGCTACAATAGCAAATATTTAATCCAGTTTTTCACTTTATTTTGTGTTATGTTCTATTTTGTAAAAATACCAAGTTGGATACAAAGAATGTTCCCAAAAATGCTTTGGAAAATAAATACAACGGAAAAACGTATTTATTTAACTTTTGATGATGGGCCACATCCTGACCATACAGTATTTGTATTGGATGAATTGAAGAAGGTGAATGCAAAAGCTACTTTTTTTTGTATAGGTAATAATGTGATACGATACCCAGCTATTTATACACGTATTATAGAGGAGGGGCATGCTGTAGGGAACCATACGTTTAATCATTTAAACGGAAAGAAAACAAATGATGCTCTTTATCTAAATGATATTCTTGAGGCTTCAAAGTATATCGATAGCCAACTGTTTAGGCCACCTTATGGGCGAATAAGTGCCTTTCAAACAAAATTGCTTCTAAATAAAACCAATCCCTATAAAATTGTAATGTGGACCGTTTTGAGTGGCGATTTTGATCAAACAATTACCAAGGAAAGATGTCTGGAAAATGTATTATTTAAAGCAGATAAAGGCTCCATAATTGTATTTCATGATAGCGAAAAAGCCGCCACTAAAATGAGATTTGTTTTACCAAAAGTAATTCAACAATTTCATGAAAAAGGATATTGCTTCGAAAAAATAGACGATTTGTCTTATATAAAATAATGGGCCGAAGTAGAAACTTCAGCCCTTTTTTAATCCGTACCCTATGAAAACTGTTTGCAATTTACTATTAGTAATTTTAATTATGTAATATTTTTTCCTTATGGTAAAATATTCTAAACTAAACTATAAAGATTTATAAATATTAACAATATGATAGATACACATTGCCATTTGTATTCCGAAGATTTTGACGTTGATATTGAAGCAGTTGTGAAAAGGGCAAATGATATTGGCGTAAAAAAATTTTATTTACCAGCCATTGATATGGGCTGTACAGAAAGGATGATCGCAATAGAAAAAAAATTTCCTGCTACCTGTTTTTCTATGGCTGGATTACACCCTTGCCACGTAAAAGAAAATTATAAATCGGAAATTAATCATGTAAAATCTTTATTACAGCAAAGGAAGTTTGTTGGGATAGGGGAATCTGGGCTGGATTTTTATTGGGATAAAACATTTGTAAAAGAACAATACGAATGTTTAGAGATACAAATAGAATTGGCATTGCAATATAGCTTGCCACTTATACTACACACACGCAATGCAACACAAGAGACAATTGATGTAATTCAAAAATATAAGGGCACTACACTTAGAGGAATATTTCATTGCTTTGGTGGAACACTTAGTGAAGCAAACCAAATTATTGAAGCTGGTTTTTACCTTGGAATTGGAGGTGTTGTTACCTATAAAAATGCCGGGCTTGCAGAAGTATTAAAAGAAATAGATATGCAACATGTGGTGTTAGAAACAGATGCACCTTATCTATCTCCTGTGCCTATGAGAGGAAAGCGAAATGAGAGCAGCAATTTAAAATACATAGCTGAAAAAATTGCAGAGGTAAAAAATATTAGCTTTCTAGAAGTAGAGAGAATAACTACGCACAATGCAGAAAAAATATTCGGTGTATAGTTTTTGAAACTGTATTTTTGCCAACTGAAAAAGGAGACGTGTCCGAGTGGCTGAAGGAGCACGCCTGGAAAGTGTGTATATGGGTAACTGTATCGAGAGTTCGAATCTCTCCGTCTCCGCATGAAAGAAGAAAAGTACTATGTATACGTTATGCAAAGTTCAAAAGATTTTTCTTACTACATTGGGCAAACAAATGATTTAGATCATCGAATCAGCAAGCACAACGATGGATTTGGGAAATATTCATCAACAAAGCGACCATGGAAGTTGGTCTATTTTGAAAAGTTTGAGACAAGGGGGGATGCGATAAAAAGAGAGAGAGAAATAAAAGGAAAGAAGAGTAAGATTTACATCAAGGCTTTAATAAAAGATTGGAGTAAGTGTTAGAGGGGCTGAATGAGTCCCGATGCTTCGGGAGAAAGTGTGTATATGGGTAACTGTATCGAGAGTTCGAATCTCTCCGTCTCCGCATGATTTTGTATTTGAATGCTGATATTATAATATTAATACAATGAAAAAGTTACTAACGTTGGTTTTGCTATTTCCTTTCTTTGCTTTTGGGCAAAAAGTAATTCAGCATACTGTATCGGCTAAAGAAAGTTTTTCTAGCATTGGGCGCTTGTACAATATAAATGGAAGGGAACTTGCCAATTTTAATAATATTGATTATGAAAAAGGCTTGGCTATTGGGCAGGTATTAAAAGTGCCTGTTACTAATGCAAATGCAAAAGCGGTACCAACTGTTAAGCAAGTTCCAGTTGTTAAGCAAACACCAGTTGTAATAGAAAAACAAAAACCTGTTGTAAATGAAGTGGTAGGCTCAAATGCCAATAAAACACCTATTAAACATACGGTTGCCAAAAAAGAAACATTGTATGCAGTAAGTAAAAAATTCAATATTGAGATTGCAGATATAAAGAAATGGAATAACCTCACTGAAGATGGATTAAAAGAAGGTTCAGAAATTATTGTAGGATATAGCGAGCTGGCAAACCTGAAGAAAGCAACTACTTCAGTAAAAAAAGAAGAACAAAAGAGCGTAGCGGAAGAAAAACCTAAACCAATGCCAGTTGTAGCTGAAGTTGTTAAGCCTAAAAAGGAACAAGTAGTTCAAAAGGCTGTTGTTGTAAAGCCCATAGAAACAAAAGAAGATGCTACCATAGATTTTAAAGGGGGCGTTTTTAAAACAGACTATCAAAATACTGGTACCAATGAAGACGGAACAGCAGGTATTTTTAAAAGCACCAGTGGGTGGGAAGATGGAAAATACTATTGCTTGCACAATGCAACAAGACCAGGAACCATCGTAAAAATTACCAATAAAGCCAACGGTAAATTTGTATACGCAAAAGTACTAGATGTAATGCCCGATTTAAAACAAAATGATAATTTGGTAATAAGAATTAGCAATGCGGCAGCTGATGCAATTGGTGTAAACAATAATAATTTTGAATGTTTAATAAATTATTAATGGAAGGTCTATGTACTATTTTTAGGGCTTTTTACATTGAGTAGGGGTTATTCATTTGTCAAAACGATACCCTCTCAAAAAATCTTTTACATCAATTCTTTTTTTTCCTTCCAATTGCAATTCCATAATATTTATGAAACCATCTTTACAAGCAAATTGTAGAAAGTTTTTTTGATCGGTCTTATAATTTCCTATTTCTATAGATATATTTTCCTTTATCTTCTCAGCTTTAAAAATCTTTAATGTCTTTCCATTTAATGTAGTAAAAGCTGCTGGGTATGGCGATAGCCCTCTAATTAAATTATACACTTCATCAACTGGTTTATCCCAATCAATCTTGCATGTTTCTGTAAATAATTTAGGAGCATGTTTTAAAGTAGCATGTTCAAAATTTTGAGCATCAATAATAGGATTTGAAGGAGTAGGTTGTGGCTGTTCAGTAAGCGTTCCTTCTGCCAATTTTTTTATCGTTTCAAGTAGAAGATCTGCACCAAGTTCTTTTAATTTATCGTGTACAGACCCGGCTGTGTCATTCTCCTCAATTTTTATTTTTGCCGATAATAAAATATTGCCTGTATCTATTTCCTGTTGTAGTTTGAAAGTAGTTACTCCAGTATATTCTTCTCCATTTATTACTGCCCAATTAATGGGTGCAGCGCCTCTGTATTGTGGCAATAAAGAGCCATGTACATTTATAGTTCCCATGGGGGGCATATTCCAAACAACTTCGGGCAACATGCGAAATGCTACCACGGCTTGTATAGCTGCATTCAGGGATTTTAACTCATCTAAAAATGCTGGGTTTTTTAATTTTTCTGGTTGAAGTACATACAATCCTTTTTCCAATGCATATTTTTTTACTGCACTTTGTTGTAATTGCATACCACGACCTGCTAGCTTATCTGGTGCAGTAATTACACCTACAATATTGCATCCGGCAGTTACCAGTTTGTCCAAAGATGCTACAGCAAATTCGGGCGTACCCATAAAAACAATGCGTAAATCTTTATATGTTGATTTGTTCAAAAGTAATACGTGATTTTAAATTATAATAATTAAAACAATAGGGCAATCTCGTGCATAATCTTCTGGGTTTCCTCCCCCTCCTCTCCCCTGCCCTCTCCACAAAGTGGAGAGGGCAGGGGAGAGGAGGGGGCCTAGTCTTTGTACAACAAATATTTTTTTCTAATGGTTTTAAATTTATTCAACTCTTTTTCCCAACTTTTTCTAATATCTTTTTCTGAAACGCCTTTCTTTATTTGTTTCATCAATACATCATTTCCTGCAAGCTTGTTAAAGAAATTATTGGCAAGAAAAAAGCTATCTTTTTTTGGGAATAATTTGTAGGCATTTATCAAATATTGCAATTGTATTTTACCATTCATTTTTTTTAATACTTCCTCTTTTGTACCAGATAAATTCCAACCATAGCAAACTTGATTGAAACACTTGCTACTTTTTGCGCCTTCATTTGGCATTGGTGTAAATGCGTAAAAAGTCTTTGGCAATGATGGGTGGCCAAATATTTGAAATGGTTTATCGGTTCCCCTGCCTTCGCTCATTACCGTTCCTTCAAAAAAACAGGTGCTCGGATACAAATAAATGGATTGCATTTCTCTAAGGTTAGGAGATGGGTTTACAGGCAAAACATATTTTGTATTGTGATCGTAATTTTTGCATTTAATAACTTGTACATGAAAAGGGGTATCAGCCGATGGTTTTGTTGCTACATTATATGCATTTATTTTATTGGCTTCAGCCGATAACCATTTTTGCCCAGTAAGCATAAGCGCATATTCACCAATTGTCATACCATACACAATCGGGATGGGTTGCATACCCACAAAGCTTTTAAATTTCATATCCAATACGGGGCCATCTACATAAAAGCCATTCGGGTTTGGTCTGTCTAAAATGAGCAAAGGCTTGTGATTTTCCAAACAGGCTTCCAACACATATTCTAGCGATGAAATGAAAGTGTAAAACCGTACACCCACATCTTGGATATCGAAAATAACAACATCTATATCTTTTAAATCATCCTTGGTTGGTTTTTTATGATTTCCATAAAGGCTTACAACTGGTAGTCCCGATTTTACATCTATCCCATCTTTTACATGTTCACCAGCATCGGCAATACCTCTAAAACCATGTTCTGGTCCAAATATTTTTACCACATTTATTGCTAATTTCTGTAATGTATCTACCAAATGGGTATTTTTTACCATGCTAGTTTGATTGGCAAATACTGCTACAGCTTTGTTTTTTAGATAGGGAAGCCATACTTGCATCCTTTCAGCACCTGTAATAACCTCTTCTTTTGCAAATGCTTGTGAAAAACATGGCCCGGCAAATATTATTGAAAAGACAAAAATTAAGAATCGTTTTATATTCATAACCTCAAAGTTGCGATTTTTTTTTTAAGACTGCATTATGTATTTAATTAAATTGCACCCGTAATTTAAAAAAATAACTTTTCACAAGGTTCGCAAGTCTCCTTTTTGGGGGTTTAGAGGGCCAATAAAAATTAAAATTATGGCAGAGGTTAAAAGCGGTGATACTGTAAAAGTACATTACACTGGTAAGCTAGCAAACGGCGAGCAATTCGATTCTAGTACTGGGCGTGAGCCGTTGGAATTTACAGTAGGTGCGGGTATGATGATAGCAGGTTTTGATGCTGCACTACCTGGAATGAAAGTGGGCGATAAAAAAACAATCAATATTGCTGCAATAGATGGCTATGGCGAAACAGATGAAACAGCCATAATTGAATTTCCAAAAGAAAATGTACCTGCAGATATTAAATTGGAAGTAGGGCAACACCAGACCCTAACGAACGAACAAGGACAACCTTTTCCCGTAGTTGTAAAAGAAATAACAGAAGACTTTATTATTTTTGACGCCAATCATTTTCTTGCAGGAAAGGAATTGGTTTTTGATATAGAATTGATGGAGATAGGAGGATAATTAATAATGAATAATTAATAATGAATAATGCCCACGTTTTATAGCGTGGGTTTTTTGTAGGAATTCGCCTGTGGCGAATTCAATCGAATTCCAAATCTGCCAATGGCGAATTGCAACAAGAAATATCTAGTCGTAACGTATAGCCCAATCCTCCTTTCGGCGGGCACAGCATAATTTTTCTTATTTTCAAAAGCCATTCCTTAATTTCACAGCTACAAACAAAACTCCATGATAAATATAAATAAGGAAGCACTCGTAGAAAGATTTATGCGTTATGTTCAAATAGACACACAGAGCGACCCTGAGAGCAATCATTTTCCAACAACCGAAAAACAAAAAGACCTGAGTAAAGTGTTGGAAACAGAATTGAAAGCGATGGGGCTAAGCAATGTGGAATTAGATGAATTTGGATATGTGTATGCCACCGTGCCCGGCAATAGTGAAAAGCAACATATTCCTTCAATATGTTTTTGCAGCCATGTAGACACTGCGCCAGATTGCAGTGGTACCAACGTAAAGCCATTGCTACATAAAAATTATGATGGCAGCTATATACAATTGCCAGATGATGCAACACAAATATTATCAGTAGCAAAATCGCCTTATTTAAAAGAACATATTGGTGGAGATATTATTACTGCTAGTGGCAATACCTTGCTGGGTGCAGATGATAAAAGCGGTGTGGCTATTATCATGCAAGCAGCTCAATATTTAATGGATAATCCAACCGTAAAACATGGCGATATAAAAATTGTATTTACACCAGATGAAGAAGTAGGAAAAGGGGTAGCCAAAATAGATATGCAAAAAGTAGGGGCTCAATTTGGCTATACGCTCGATGGGGGTGAAGCTGGAAGTTTAGAAGATGAATCGTTTAGTGCAGATGGAGCAACCATAACCGTAAATGGTGTGATTGCCCACCCTGGCTACGCAAAAAATAAATTGGTAAATGCCATAAAAATAGCAGGCGAAATATTGGACGCATTGCCTAAAAGTGAATGGTGCCCCGAAACCACAGAAAAGCGAGAAGGCTTTGTGCATCCCGTATCTGTAAATGGCATTTCCGAAAAAGCAAGCATTGGTTTTATTGTGAGGGATTATACAAGGGATGGATTGGTAAGACATCACAACCGATTAAAAAAGATAGCAGAAGAAGTTGTGGCAAAACATGCTGGTGCTACCATGGAATATGCAGAAACGGAGCAGTACCGAAACATGAAAGAAGTGCTAGATCTACATCCGCAAGTGGTAGCTAATGCAGCCAAAGCTATAGAAAGAAGCGGTTTAAAAGTTATTCAAGAAAATATAAGAGGCGGCACAGATGGAAGCCGTTTGAGCTACATGGGTTTGCCATGCCCCAATATTTTTACTGGTATGCAAAACATACATGGCAAGCAAGAATGGATAGGCGTGAATGATATGATGAAAGCTGCAGAAACAATGGTGCATTTGTGTATGATTTGGGAGGAAGGTTAGCAGTTGGTCCCGCAATTCTGCGGGAGCGGTTGGCAGTGGTCAGTGGTCAGTGGTCAGTGGTCAGTGGTCAGTGGTCAGTGGTCAGTGGTCAGTGGTCAGTGGCATTTGCAATTTGAACAATAAAATTTAAAATATGAAAGTTTTTTCCTTTGCTCTCATCGCTTTTTTATTTTGCAATGCTACTTTACAAGCACAAGATGCAAATAATATCAGCACCATGCGCATGGGTATTTTTAAATTGAAAACAACAGTGGCGGAAATAGAAAAGCTGATTGGGCAAAAACTTAAAATTAACCATGCTGTTGACAATTATTTAGATACTGCTAAAGTTAATTTTGAGAAGGTGGATTATATGTTAACTTTTGTAAAACGATACAAGGAAAATAGCAATGAACCAGAAATTTGGGAACTTTATGCTGTTAGTTCTTCTAACACAAAATTGAAAACAAAAAGTGGGATTGGCATAAACAATACAAAAGCCGAAATTTTGGTTGCTTATGATAAATACAGTTTGAACATCTACAACGACTGGTATTATAAAGAAAAGGGTAACGCAAAAGATAAAATCCAACATATAACCTTGAGCGATTTTGATGCAGGAACACAATTGGTTTTTAAAACAGATAACCGAATGGTGAAATCAATAGAAGTAACATTGTATGAAGGTGAATAATGAAGCCGTTAATTAATCACCACCGCCACCACAACTGCTGCTACAACTACTTCCTCCATCGCTACCACCTTCACTACCACCTTCACTACTGCTATTACTAGCATCATCCCAGCCGCCACTTGCACCGCCTCCTTCTGCACTTCCTCCATTAAAACCACCAAATTCGGGAAAGGAATCTCCGCTGGTTTCGGAAGCATCAAAACTTTCGTACAAGGGTACATAGCCACTGTTGTTATAGCTGTAATTGGAATCAGTCGTTGCTTTTTTTTGCTTGGCTGCATTCAATTTGTCCAATATCTTTTCCTTGTCAAATTTGGTAATATTCCAAATACCTGTGGGAGGCAATTTGCCAAATTCGTTGATGTACAGTTCCAGTGTAGATAAATATTGCTCATTGTACCTGCCTGTTTCTTCATCAATAGATATCAACTCAGGATGGTGTTCGAATTTGTATTCAATTATATTGTCACAAAAATCTCGGTAGCCACTTGTAAAAAGAATATGCTCATGCCATACTATATCTATAAATTTTGGAGGCGTAACTTGAAAGTCACTTATAATCCCTAGGAATACAAATTTTTTATATTCCAAAACTGCCTTTAATGCAAAGCCTTTACTGCCTCCATGTTTTCTGGCTATTTTATCGGCAAAAGCTTTTGTAGATGCATCTACACCGCCAAATGCTTGGGTGATTTTCTCCAATAAATTTGGTGCAACCAGATTATCAAAATGATAGTTTTTTAGCCTGAGCCATAGTTCTTTTTTATCCATTGAATCATAATTTTAAATAAATACAGCGAATCAAAAACTTTGTACGACTAAGTTAATACCTTTATTGTATCTAGCAATCATGAAAAAGAACGTAATACTCATATTAGGTGCAGGTCATTTGGCTTTTCGGTTAAAAAAGCAGTTAGCTAAACATGGCTATGAAATACTACACAGCAATATTGAAGATATTAATGAAGAAACAGATTCTGTTTCCCTTATAGAAAACCTTAGTAATTATATAGAAAAAATTGACCTTAGTTCTTTGGCAATGGTTTATTTGCTAGAAGACAAAGATGAAAACAATTTGCAATTAATCATCTCACTTATCTCTTTGGTTACAGATATACCGATTACAGCTTCCTTGTTTAACGAAAACCTGATACCACATTTACAAAAAGACCATGTCAATTTAACCATATTAAACCCAGCAAAGATTGCCGCTCCAAGTTTTGTAGATCAACTAAACATAGAAGTAAGTAGAGAAGAAATAAATGCAAAAGTATTATTAGAAAGAAAGCACATAGCAAAAAGGAAACCAACATTAATACAAAAATTATTATTGTTATTTATATGCGTACTATTATCAGCAGTACTATTCTTTCATTTTTACGAAGGGTTAAAATGGATAGATTCATTTTATTTTGTGGTTGTAACTGCGGCTTCTGTTGGATATGGAGATATTAACCTTTCTGAATCATCTACATTGAGTAAAGTTGTAGGAATTTTTCTGATACTCACTTCTACCATTTCTATATGGATGATATTTTCCCTGATGATTGATAAATATTTAAAAACAAGAATTCAATTGGAACTGGGTAGAAAAAAATACACACTCGAAAATCATGTAATCGTATGCGGGCTTGGCCGTTTGGGTTATTTTATAGTAGAAGAATTGCTTCAAAAAAATGAAAAAGTGATTGTTGTAGAGCAAAATGAACATTCAAATCACATCGATTATTTTAGGCAGCTAGGGGCAGAAGTTTATATTGGTGACGCTAAATTGCCCAAAGTGATGCAAGATGTAAATGTGGTAAATGCAAAGGCTTTGATATCTGTAATAAATAATGACTCATTGAATCTTGAAATCGGGTTGAACGCCCGTTCGCACCACCCTAGCGTAAAATTAATCTTAAGGATATTTGATGACCAGATGGCAGATAAAATAAAAGATTATCTCCAAATTCATCATGCACTCAGTGCTTCTGCCTTATCGCAAAACAGGTTTTACGAAGCGCTGGTGAATAATAAATAGCGAATAAAAAATTTTGATTCTTTTGATTTGGTATAAATAGAAAAATACCATTAACTTGCTTCACAAATAAAATATTATGCAATTCTTAAAAGATTATTGGGCGCTCATACTTGTAGCGGCTGCTTTATTAGGTTGTTTTGTAACCGTAAACCAAGGCTTGATTGGCGTGGTTACCATGTTTGGAAAATACCGTCGTATAATGCGACCAGGGCTTAATTTCAAAATACCGTTTCTAGAACAGATTTATAAAAAAGTAAGCATCCAAAATCGATCCGTAGAGTTGGAGTTTCAGGCTGTAACGGTAGACCAGGCAAACGTGTATTTTAAAAGCATGCTGTTGTATTCGGTATTGAATATTGACGAAGAAACTATCAAAAATGTAGCTTTTAAATTTATTAGTGACAAAGATTTGATGCAAGCACTTATACGCACTGTAGAGGGAAGCATTCGTGCATTTGTATCTACCAAAAAACAAGCAGAAGTGTTGAATGTGCGAAGGGATATTGTGGAGAATGTAAAAGAACAAGTAGATCTTCAATTAGAAAGTTGGGGTTATCATTTACAAGATTTGCAAATAAACGATATTACTTTCGACGAAGCTATTATTACCAGTATGAGCAAGGTAGTAGCGAGTAATAACTTAAAAGCTGCTGCAGAAAATGAAGGACAGGCTTTGTTGATTACTAAAACAAAAGCGGCAGAAGCAGAAGGTAATGCAATAAAGATTGCTGCAGAAGCGGAAAGGCAAGCGGCACAATTGCGTGGGCAAGGTGTGGCACTCTTTCGTGAAGAAGTAGCACGTGGTATGAGTTCGGCAGCATCCGAAATGAAACAAGCAAACCTTGATACCAATGTAATTTTGTTTAGTATGTGGGTAGAAGCCATAAAAAACTTTGCAGAATATGGAAAAGGAAATGTTATTTTTCTGGATGGAAGCAGCGATGGAATGGAAAAAACCATGCGACAAATCATGGCTATGCAACAGCTGCAAGACAATAAATAGATTTTTTCAATAGCCTCGCTTTTGCGAGGCTTTTTTAAGATTAACAAATTCTTTTGCGTATTTTAATAATCTTTCGTTTTATTGCAAACAGAATGATATTTGATTTAAAGCAATAACCAAAGAACCCAACAAAATATATGTTTGATATCTTTTTACAAGTAGATAGTGCAACGGCTGCAACGGCAGCATCAGTAAAAGCAGAAACCGTTTTCGGCATGTTAAGCAAAGGTGGACCACTGATGATTCCGCTAGGTATTTTATTTGCACTGGCAGTATATGTCTTTATAGAAAGATTATTGGTAATAAAAAAAGCCAATGCTGCAGATGAAAATTTTATGAGTATCATAAGAGATCAAATTACAGGAGGCAATGTGTCCGCAGCTCGTAGCTTAGCAAAAAATAAAAATAATCCGGTAAGCAGAATGATAGACAAAGGGATTCAGCGAATAGGAAAACCAATAGATGCCATAGAAAAAAGTATGGACAGTGTAGGTAAGTTGGAATTATATAAAATGGAAAAAAACTTAAATATCCTTTCCGTTATAGCACGTATTGCACCTCTGTTTGGGTTTGTAGGTACCATTGTAGGATTGGTTATTTTATTGAAAGAGTTTGCTACGATTAGTAATCCATCCATCAGCCAAATAGCGGATGCGATGTATATTAAATTGATAACTTCTGCCAGCGGTTTAATCATAGGTATGCTTGCTTACTTGGGTTATAGCTTTTTGGATACACAAATAAATAGGTGTGCCAATAAAATGGAAGCTGCAAGTAGTGAGTTTATAGATATTTTGCAAGAACCAACGAGGTAGTATTGAGATGTTAGTATTGAGTATCAAGATAGCTTTGTGATGTTTGTATAACATTTCTTTCTCAAGCATAAATAATATTAAATACTTCTTGTAAATACTTCTCAACTATAAATAATGTTAAAGCAGTTAAGCCTAATCTAAATACTAATATCTCAATACTTGATACTACTATGTCTTTAAGAAAAAATAAATATAGAGAAGATCACAATGAAGTGGACACAGGACCATTGAATGATATCCTTTTTATATTGCTCATGTTCTTTTTAATGATATCTACGTTGGCTAATCCCAATGTGATAAAGATGAGTGTGCCCAAAGCAAAGAGCGATACGAAACAAAAACAAACGGTGGTGGTGAGTGTAGATAAGGATAAAAATATATTCGTTGGCTCTACTAAAATAATACACGATTCGTTGGAGTCGGCCTTACGAAAATTTATAAAGGAAGGTGATAGTATAAAACCTGCAGTTGTTATCAATGCAGACTCTGTTGCACAATGGGGAGAAATTGTACGTGTAATGAAAGTGGCTCGAAAATTGGGCGCAACAACATCTGCAACTGTTACGGGTAGCGATAAATAATTAGCATGCGTTCTTTCCCTTGCATGTCTTTTTTTATTTCCACCACATATTTTTTCTCTGTAAAAATTGCGGCAGTTTCTTTGGCTAAATTTTCATGTATTTCTACCATTATTTTTCCATTTTCATTTAAATGAGTATCGGCAAATAAAGCTATTTTTTTGTAAAAAATCAATGCGTCATTTTGTGGTACAAACAAGGCTATGTGCGGCTCGTGCAGCGTTACATTTTTGTCTAAAATGGTTTTCTCCTCTTCGGGTATGTATGGGGGATTGCTTATGATTAGATCGAATTTTGGTAGTGCATTGTAATTTTCTTCTATTAAGAAATCAATATTTCTAAAATCAATATTCACTTCATTTGCGATGCCATTTCTTTTGGCAACAGCAATTGCGGCATCACTTACATCTATGGCAATTACTTCTGTATTCGTAATATTCTTTTTTATGCTTATTGGGATACAGCCACTGCCTGTACCAATGTCTATAACATTTTTTGTAGCATGCGTTTGTAGGAAATTTATAGCTTCTAAAACCAATTCTTCTGTTTCAGGTCTTGGTATTAGTACATCCTTATTCACTTCAAAAGCTAAATTATAAAACCAAGCTTTGCCAATGATGTATTGCACCGGTTCGTAATTTAACAACCTTGATAAAGCAAGCTGCAAATCTTTTAAAGTTTTATCATCAACCGGTTCATTCTCTTTGGTAATTATGTCGGATTTGCGCAGGTTGCAAAAGTTTTCAAAAACCATATTTGTAATGGCAGTAGCTTCTCCCGTACCGTAAAGCCCTTTCAACTGCTGTAAAAAATCTTGGTATATTTCTTTAATCATCATATTGGCAAACATACTTTATTTTTAGATGCGTATTTTTGGCGGGTGACAAATCATCTTAAATATATGCAGCGCTGCTTACAACTAGCACAATTGGGCGAAGGTAATGTAGCGCCTAACCCACTCGTGGGAGCAGTACTTGTATATGAAGATAAAATAATAGGGGAGGGTTATCATGCAAAATATGGCGAGGCACATGCTGAAGTAAATTGTATCAAAAGCGTTTCTAAGGATAATGTCGACCTTATTTCTAAAAGTATTTTGTATGTTTCATTAGAGCCTTGTGCACATTTTGGCAAAACGCCCCCTTGTGTAAATTTAATTATCGAAAATAAAATTCCCCATGTAGTGATTGGTTCTAGGGATAGTTTCGTGAAAGTGAATGGGAGTGGTATTTCTACCTTACAAGCAGCAGGTATAAAAGTAGAAGTAGGTATATTAGAAATGGATTGTAGGAAACTTAACAAACGCTTCTTTACCTATCATGAAAAACGAAGACCATATATCATATTGAAATGGGCGCAAACCAATGATGGCTTTATTGCACATGAAAAAGGGGAGCGCATTCAAATCAGCAACGATTATTCTAACAAATGGGTGCATAAATGGCGTTCAGAGGAAGCAGCAATTTTGGTAGGAACCAATACTGTGCTCCAAGATAATCCTACATTAACAACCAGAAATTGGCAAGGTAAAAATCCAACAAGGATAGTAATTGATGCTTTTTTAAAGTTGAATCTCCATTCAAAAGTTTTTGGAACAGATGCTCAAACTATTATCATTAATAGACTCAGAAATGAACAAAATGGGAATTTAATTTACTATAAAGTAGATGAAAAATTGGGAATAGGAGAAGGAGTTTTAAATTGTTTGTATGAAAATCAATTAAATTCAGTTATCATTGAAGGAGGTAGCAAAACGCTGCAATATTTTATAGAAGCAGGATGCTGGGATGAAGCACGAGTAATCACAAATACAGTTCAGCTTACTAAAAAAGGAATCAATGCACCTATATTAACAAATGAATTATTAATAAATAGCGAAAATATTTTCAAAGACAGGATAGACATCTACAAACAAAAGGATAATGAGTTTTTATAATACGATAGAACAAGAAGGGCTAGCCGAGTTTAAAGATAGAGGGAGTAAGTTTTTAGCATATGTTTTTCCTTTTTCTGATCCTAAGGATCTAAAAACAAAAATCCATAAATTAAAGAAAGAACATCCAAAAGCGGTTCATTTCTGTTTTGCCTATCGCATAGGCACCGATGGGAATAATTTTAGAAGCAGCGATGATGGAGAACCGTCAGGAAGTGCTGGCAAACCCATTCTTGGGCAACTGGACAGTAAAGAAATAACTGATACGTTGATAATAGTCGTTCGTTATTTTGGAGGGTCATTATTGGGGGTGCCTGGGCTTATTAATGCGTATAAATCTGCAGCATCACTGGCTTTACAGGTTGTTCCTTTAGTGAAAAAGCCAGTGCTTCAGTTGTACAATTTGCAATTTGATTATACCCAAATGAATGATATCCTACTGATTGTTAAACAATTTGGTTGTACAATAGTATCTCAGGAACAACAATTATTTTCTATTATAAAAATTGGTATTCCTATAGAAAGGAAAGACGATGTATTGCATAGGTTAAACAACCTTCGCAACGTTGAAATAGTACGTTTATTATAAATGTGAAAAAGAAATTTCTGCATTTCGACAGATATTTAACATTTTTTTTTAACTTTAAGGCCTATAAAATAATTTTTGGAAATGAAGTTAGCCTCAATTTGAGTTTTATATCAAACTGAATGACCTTGGCAAATTTTCATTGTTACTATTAAGAATCAAAACAAAACTTCATGCATGAAAAAAATTAAACTTATTCTTTTTTTACTGGTAGTTTCCGCTGGCTTAAAAGCCCAACAACTTCATTTTATGAGCCAGTATTTGCAGCACAATTCTATGCTTAATCCAGGAGCAGCAGGTATAGCTAATCAAGACATGGTTGGTATATCTTACAGAAACCAATGGTCTTCTTTTCCCGGAAATCCTAAAACATTTATGGTTTATGGAGACATTAATTTGGAAAAACTTAAAGCAGGTATTGGTGCATACATGTACAGGGACGAAACGGGACCTACTAGTAGAACTGGAGTACAGCTTGCATACTCTTATCATATTATTTCCAAAGATGGGAAGCAGAAATTTGGACTAGGCCTTGAATTAAGGGGACTACAATATGCCATAGATAAAGGAAAAATTGCTGCGGCTTTGGTAAACGATGCTGCATTGGCAGGTGCATCTTCCAAATTTGGGTTTGATGCGGGTGCGGGCGTATACTATACCAATGATAAATTGAGTGCAGGTGTAGCTGTTAGCCAGTTGATACAATCAAAATTACAATTGGCAAATGTGCCCAATTCAACATTGGGTGGCAAGCTTTACAGGCATTATAATTTTATAGCAAATTATAAAATACAAACAGGAGAGAATATATATTTAATACCAAATGCATTGGCAAGAGTAATACAAAATGCGCCTACCGAATTTGAAGCAGGTGTAAAATTAGATTACCAAGACAAATTGTGGACGGCCATCATATACAAAGTAAATCAATTGTACAGCTTGCAAGCTGGGGTTAAGGTTGCAGAAAAAATTAGGGTGTCTTATAGCTATGATGCATACAGTGGACCTATTTCGCAGTTTGATGGTGGTTCTGGCGGGCACGAAATTGGTTTGCGTTTCGATTTTGGCAAAAATTAATAATGGCAACAGAAAAAAAATATAAAACCTTTAGTGCTTTTTATCCCTATTATTTAACGGAGCACGCTGTTGGTTCCAACAGGCAACTTCATTTCATAGGTACCTTTTTGTTACTTCTTTCTTTAGCTACAGGAATTGTTACGGGTAAATGGTGGTTTTTTGCATTAATACCTGTTTTAGGTTATGGATTTGCTTGGGTTGGTCATTTTTTTATTGAGAAAAATAAGCCTGCCACGTTTACATATCCTTTTTACAGCCTAGCTTCAGATTTTGTAATGTTTTGGGACATCTTAACTGGTAAAATAAATAAAAAGTTAATAGAAGCTAATAAATTAATAAAAAGCAACAACATTTAGATTTTCGATACAGAGTGTTTTCAAATAATAAAATTTTAACCATGCATATTTATTCCTCTTTTACACCTCGTTTTTCTTTTTTAAATAAAGTAAAAAAACAAGTTGCATTGTTTCTTTTGCTGTTTACATTTACGGCACAAGCTTTTGCGCAGGTTCCTTTGAATGACAATCCTTGTCTTAATCCCATTTTTCCTGGAACTGGAGCCATTAATTTAATTGCTTCTGCAGCTTGTTCATTTTCTACTTTTTCTAATGTAGATGCAAGCAATTCTACAACTACAGGAATAGCAGATCCAACTTGTGGTGGTTATTTAGATGCTGATGTTTGGTTTACAACTGTTGTTCCAGTTGGTGCTACATCTATAACAATAAATACCAGAGGGGGTCCAGCTGGAGGACCTACCCAACCTGCAATGATAGATGGAGCTTTAGCAGCTTACACTGCTATAGGTACTTGTCCCACTCTTACAATGACGCAAATTGGTTGTAATGATAATAATGGAGCTAGTCCAATGCCATCATTAACATTAGCAGCAACTGCAGGCACTACAATTTACATACGGATGTGGGGTTTTGCTGGAGAAACTGGAACCTTTGGAATTTGTGTAACTGCAAACATACCACCAACAAATGATAATTGTGCTACAGCCCAGCCACTAACTGTAAATGCAAATTTGCTTTGTGCTGTTGTTACAGGTGGTACAACCAACAACTCTACGCAATCTTCTACATTACCTGATCCAACTTGCGGTTTGGCAAATGCGTGGAATGATGATGTTTGGTTTAGTTTTGTTGCTACTGGTATTGCACATAGATTGAGTTTGCTAAACGTAGCTGGAGGTACTACCAATATGGTAATGCAAGTATACAGTGGTACTTGTGCATCTTTAACAGCAATTGCTTGTATAAACGGAAATACTTTAGATGTAGGTGGGCTTACAGCAGGTACTACCTATTTGGTGAGGGTGTATACCAATGTAACTTCTACAGCTACGGCAAGTTTTAATATATGTGTAGGAACGCCACCACCGCCGCCGCCCAATGATGAATGTTTAAATGCTGTTTCACTTACGGTGAATCCAAACTATAATTGCGCTGTAGTAACTGCTGGCACAACGGTAAGTGCAACACAATCTGCCAATTTACCAGTGCCTACTTGTAGTGCAACGGGCATAAATGATGATGTTTGGTATTCTTTTGTAGCTACTGCTACAGGACATAGAATTACGCTTACAGGTGTTACTCCAGCAAATGCAATGGGAATTGCAACTTATAGCGGTACTTGTGCTGCTTTGATACAAAATGGTTGTAGTATTACGGGTGTTTTAAATTTAACAGGTTTAACGATAGGTGAAACTTACATAGTTAGAGTATTCACTACATCTGCAGTTGTAGGTACAACATCTGCATTCAATATATGTGTGGGCACACCGCCACCAGCACCAGCAAATGATGAGTGTTTAAATGCCATATCACTTCCAGTAAACCCTGATTTTAACTGTGCTTTAATTACAGCGGGCACTACAATTAGTGCTACACAATCTGCTAATTTACCAGTACCTACTTGTGGTGCTACAGGTATTAATGATGATGTGTGGTATAGTTTTACCACAACAGCTACCTCTACCGCCCATCGAATTACACTTACAGGTGTTACCCCAGCAAATGCAATGGGTATTCAAGCATATAGTGGCACATGTGCTGCACTTACAACAATAGGATGTAGTACCACAGGTGTTTTAAACCTTGCTGGATTAACGCCAAGCACCACTTATATTGTAAGAGTATACACAACTTCTGCTACTGCATTTGTAGAGTCTAACTTTAATATATGTGTGGGTACACCACCACCACCACCAGCTAATGATAATTGTGCAGCGGCTATACCTGCTACTGTAAATCCAAACTATTTGTGTGGAGTGGTTACAGCTGGTACTACAACCAGTGCGACTCCATCAACAGGCGTTCCTGCACCTACATGTAGTGTTACAGGTGCAGATGATGATGTTTGGTTTAGTTTTGTTGCAACAAATGCTTCTCAACGTATAAGTCTTTTAAATATTTCGGGTACTACCACTTTATTAACATCTATAGTGTATAGCGGCACTTGCCTTGCACTAACACAAATAAGTTGTAATACCACCAATTTATATAATGTAACTGGCCTTACCATCGGTCAAACATATTATATCAGAATTTTTACCACTACAGCTACTATAGCGCAAGAAACTAATTTTAATTTATGTATAGGAACGCCACCACCACCACCAGCAAATGATGAGTGCACGGGTGCTATTTCTTTAACAGTAAATGCCAACCAACTTTGTGCTGTAACTACTGCTGGTACAACTGCTGGTGCTACACAATCAGCTACTACACCTACACCTACTTGTAGTGGAGTAAATGGTTGGGATGATGATGTTTGGTACTCTTTTGTTGCTGTTAGCAATAACCATACGGTTAGTTTATTAAATGTTACGGGTCTTAGTACAAATATGCTTACTACCGTTTATGCTGGTACATGTACAGCATTGATTCAAATTGCTTGTGCAACTGTAGATCCGAATGTTATAAATTTAGGTACCCTTACTCCTGGTAATACTTATTATGTTAGGGTTCAAACAGAACTTACTGGTGTAGATGCAAACTTTAGTATTTGTGTTGGTACACCAGGACCCGGCGCCGTTTGTACTTCGGGAGTTCCTTTTTGTAGTACATCAGGTGTTTCTTATCCAAGTGTAACTGGACAACCGAGTTTAGGAACAATTTCTTGTTTATTTACAACGCCAAATCCTACTTGGTTTTACTTTCAAGTATCTAGCCCTGGTAATTTACAATTTCAAATAAGCCAAACAAATACAGCGGGTGTTGGCATAGATGTTGATTTTGCAGCTTGGGGGCCATTTACCAGCCAAGCAGCTGGTTGTTTATCTATAGCAGCTAACCCAGTTCCTACAATTGATTGTAGCTACTCTACTGCCGCAATAGAAACGGTTGATATACCAAATGCCCTAGCTGGTCAATGGTATGTAGTATTAATAACAAACTTTAACGGAGGTGCTGGTACAATTTCTTTTAATACTACCCCAGCAAGTACTGGCTCTACAAACTGTAATATCGTATGTAACACAACTGCAACGAATAATGGTCCCGTATGTTTAGGTGGAACATTTAATTTAACAGCTACAGCACTTGTAGGTGCTACTACATATGCATGGACAGGGCCAAATGGCTTTACATCTACTGCGCAAAACCCTACAGGTATTACGGCACCATTGGTTGCAGGTAATTATGTTTACAATGTAACCACTACATCAGGTTCGGTTTCTTGTGCTGCTTCTACTAATTTAATTGTAGTACCAACTCCTGTCGCACCAATAGTAGTTTCACCAGTTACTTATTGTCAAAATGCTACAGCTTCTGCACTTACCGCTACTGCCTTAGCAAATCATACCTTGGTTTGGTATACTGTTGCTGTCGGTGGTGTAGGAAGTATTACTGCACCTACTCCTTCTACGGCTACCATTGGATCTACTACTTATTATGTAAGCCAACGGATTGGTTTATGCGAAGGGCCAAGGGTACCAATTGTTGTAAATATAATTGTATCTACCACACCTCCAGTTGAGGTAATTAGTCCTGTAACATACTGCCAAGGTGCTACAGCCGTTTCTCTTGCGGGCAATGTAACTGCCACTGCAGGAGCAACTTTATTGTGGTACACTACTGCAACTGGTGGAACAAGTTCTACCACAGCACCAGTGCCTTCCACTACCGCATCTGGATCTACCACTTATTATGTAAGCCAGATAGTGGGTTCATGTGAGGGGCCAAGAACGGCTATCGTTGTTAATGTAACAGCATATTCACCATCACCAACTGTAACAACGCCGGTTACTTATTGTCAAAATGCAACAGCCTTGCCTTTGGCTGCAACTGGTTCCAATTTATTGTGGTATACAGCGGCTACAGGTGGTACAGGATCAGCAACTGTACCTACACCTAGTACTGCTACGGTGGGCACAACACTATTTTATGTAACACAAACTACCAATGGTTGCCCTAGTTTAAGGGTACCAATTACGGTAAATATATTAGGCAATCCAACTACACCGATAGTTATAAGTCCAGTACTTTATTGCCAAGGAACTACGGCAGTACCTTTAACTGCCGCGGGCACTAGCGTAACTTGGTATACAGTGCCTACTGGAGGAACTGCCTTACCAGGAGCTCCAACACCATCAACAGCTACGGTAGGAAGCACCAGCTTTTATGTACAATCTAATAACGGCATTTGTGTAAGCCCACGTGCAGCAATAACGGTAACGGTCAATCCTACACCATTAGCTCCTACAGCTACAACTCCTATTACATACTGTCAGGGAGCTACCGCTTTACCTTTAATAGCCACCGGAACAAATTTGCTTTGGTACACAACGGCAACTGGTGGTATAGGAAGTGCAACCGCACCTACACCATCTACAGCTACCTTTAGTACTACTTTATATTATGTAAGTTCAACTATTGGAACTTGTGAAGGACCAAGAACATTAATAACAGTAAATGTAAACCCAACGCCTAATGCACCTACAGTGAATAGCCCGGTTAATTACTGCCAAAATACAACAGCAATTCCATTATCGGCTGTACCAAGTAGTGGGACTTTATTATGGTACACAGTACCAACCGGTGGTACTGGATCTGCAACCACACCTACTCCTTCTACCGCAACAGCAGGTACTATTACTTATTATGTAAGTTCTATACAAGGTGTTTGTGAAGGACCACGTTCGGCTATTGTTGTAAATGTAACTGCTACGCCAGCTTTACCTACTGTTACTACACCAGTTACTTATTGTACTAATGTACCGTCGGTAGCGTTAACAGCTACAGGTAATAATTTATTGTGGTACACAACTTTGATTGGTGGTGTAGGCAGCACCACAGCGCCTATTCCTCCAACTGCAACTGCTGGTACAACGCCTTATTATGTAAGTCAGTCTACATCGGGTGTTGTATGCGAAGGCCCAAGGGCTTTAATAAATGTAGTAGTTAATCCAAGGCCAGCAGCTCCAACAGTTGTAACGCCACTTACCTATTGTCAAAATGTAAATGCTCCAGTACTTACTGCAACAGGTTCTAATTTATTGTGGTATACAACCGCTAATGGTGGAACAGGTTCAGCCGCTGCGCCAACACCATCTACTACTTTGGTAGGAAGTACCAGCTATTATGTAAGTCAAAGTGCATTGACATGTGAAGGCGCACGTTCTACAATTGTAGTAAATGTGAGTCCAGCATTAAATGTAAATGCTGGTGCTAGTGTAACAATTGCTAGAGGAAATCAAACGCAGTTATTGGGAACTACAACATCAATTGGAGCTACCTATTTATGGACAGCAAACGTAACGCCTGCTGCATTAACATCGACTGTAATTCTTAACCCAATTGCAAACCCGATACAAACAACTATTTATACTTTAAGGGTTTCTGATCCAACAAACCTTTGTCCTGCTGTAACAGATAGTTTAATTGTAACAGTTTTACAAAGCTGTATAAATGTAAGAAATGCCTTTACACCAAATGGTGATGGAGTAAACGATACCTGGTTTGTTTATGACCAAAATTTCTGTTTAACCAATCCTGGTGGAGCCAAGGTAACCGTCTTTAATAGATACGGTAGCAAAGTGTATGAATCTAGAGACTATACCAATAGATGGGATGGTACCTACAATGGCAAGCCATTACCAGATGGTACATATTACGCAGTAATTGAGTTTACTTTATTCGATGGAAGTAAACAATACAAGCGAACAGATGTAACGATATTGAGATAAAGGATATTAAAATGGCTTTTTAAATATTTTAAAAAGCCATTTTAATTTTAAATAGTACATGGTATTTTTATTAACTTTTAAAAAAGCATAAAGTGAATAATGAATTAAATAATGGTTTTTGAATTTGATTTCTATCTGACTACTGAGGCTAGGGATTTATGGTAAGAATAACATTTAGTAAAGAGGGGATTTTATTTTTAAGAAGTGTAAAATGAATTATTATGAAAAAATTTGTATTGTTAGCTCTTATGTATCTTTTGATGCAAACAATAACAACAGTTGCCCAAAATCCTTTTGATTGTGGATCTTTGCCTGCTATTCAAAATTGTCAAAACTATATAGTAAATAATAATTTTACACCGATACCTCCTTATTCATCCACACCTTATGGGAATACAAATGGAACTTATTGGAATCCTTTTAATGTTTCTTTAGTCCCAAATTGGCTAGCATCACATGGTAATCCGCAAATTGATGATGCATTTAATTCTTTATTATTTCTTCCTCCATCTCCTGCAACAAACTATGCATTTATGGAATTTGGTGACAATTATGGCGAGGGAATTGCTCAAAAAATATCACCTTTAACTGAGGGACAGAAATATTTATTTAGTTTCTTCAAATCTACAATATTTAGAAATGGGTTTAATCAAAACGAAACTTTCAAAATTGTATTAATGAATTGCGATGAATTTTCGCTTTTCCCAATCCCCGACCCTTATTCGCACCAAGTACAACCAAATATTCCTGAAAAATCACAAACTATATATTGTGAAGTAAATCCATCTAATCCAAATTGGCAACAGGTTGTAGTTAATTTTGTAGCTAACAGTAACTTTAACATGATTTGGATTTTTCCTGAATATACACAAAATCTTAACTATGCAGCACTAAAATTTGCTTATCCCGAATTGTACAAAGTACCAATATTCGAACCTATAGTTTCCCCTAATTACCCAAATTGTTCTGTAAATTTGCCCGCTTATTGTGCAACACCAGTAAATAGCGCACTCATTTGGACAGGTCCAGTTGGTCAAATTATATCTGCAAATTTCAATCAAACTATCCCAATTGATGTATCAGACAATAATAATGTTGGGAATTGGACATTATCAGTTAATATTACTAATGCTACTCTTACCAATAATAGCTGTAGTAGAAATAATAGTTTACTGCTATCGATTAATGTTCCTGCCTGCAGTGGCTTGTGGCCAAAAGTATACCCAGGTAAAGCACCAACGAGCTTAATTAAGACATATAATGAACAAATTATTATGCAGTGGGAACACCCTTATTATTATTCTTTTGTTCCAAATTTAAATCATATTGGACCATTACCTGCAAATGGTTCAAGTGGTATATTTAATTTTCATTATACAAAATCTGGATTTACTAATTGGTTTGCAAATAATATAAAGGATCCTTTTCCACTTATAAATGGTGATATTGCTTATAAGGATGCAAGTGGGCTTGGAGATAATTTTTTTGTAAATAGCTTTACCGGTATATATAATAATCCAACTTATGTATTACCTAATAATGAAAGAATTGTTGCAGAAATAGGTTCTGGGATTTTTGTAACTATAAGGGCTAGTTCTTCACCATATGATGCTGAATTAGTATTAAGGAATTCAACCTCCCTAATACCTTTGAATGTAGTTACAAGTTTATCTTCGGATAAAATAATTTATAATCGTAATTCTGGTTATTTATATGTGTTACATAAATACTGGGATTGGATTAATTTTCCAGCAACCGGTCTTATTATGCAAAAAATAAATAAATATTTGGTCACCAATTCATCTATTGTTTTAGCAAATTCAGGAACAATTTCTTTTCCAGAAATAATAGAAGGTAATAGTTGCGATTTATTACAAATAAATGATTTTGACGAAATTTATTTTCTTATAAGCAATCAAATTAAAAAATTTGATATTACAACTAACCTATATTCAGACGTTAGTATTCTTAATTTGCATGATAAATATTATCCTTGTTATTCAAGTAATCCATATACTGAAAACAGAGCTTTTGTTGAAAGTTTACCTAATTACCAACATTCCGAATGGTCTTTATATTCATTAGATCTTAGTAATTCTAGTAATATTACATATAAGCAAATATTAAGTACACCTCTATTTGGTCGTTTATATTATTTATATGATAATGATACAATGTATTTAGCTGGAACCTTCATCAATAATTGTCAAATTGGAACTCAAATTATGCCGTTAAATAATAGCATTTTTAATGTGTTTTTAACTAAGCTAAACCTTGAAACTGACTTTTATCGAAACTCAACAAAAAACATTTATGCAGAATATCAAGAATTGAAAACTCCAAAACTAACCCTCACAGCAACTATATCCCCAAACCCATCAACAGAAAATATACGAATTAATATAAAATCGGAAGATAAAATAGTTACAAAACAACCATTTAAAATAATTTTTAAAAATAAGATATCAAATAGAGTTACTGTTATTGATAAATATTATTCAGGTAACTTGATTGATATTTCAAGATTTGAAAAAGGGTTGCATTTTATAGAAATTATTAGTTCTGATGGTCAAATGACTTCTAATAAATTAATAAAAATTTGAAATTAATATTAAACAATTACATTCAATATATAATAATGCAATCAAAATTCAAAATAATTATATCATATAGCTGTAAAACACAAATTAAGTGAATATTTTTTTGATTTGTAGATCACTCTGCATTGTGAATGAATTTATTTTATAGAATTATACTAACACTGAGAAATAATGTAATTTTAAATAGTTTACAATGCAAGTTTAATTTTTATTTTAAAAGGTTGCCTCAAATATGAGGTAACCTTTTTACTTTCTCAAATATTTTATATTTCAAAAGTATTAAAGGCTCAAATAAATAGCATGATTTGTAGGGTTAACGTTTAGTTCTTTATTCTAACTCTAGTAATTATTATGTAATATGAATATTTTCTATTTATTGTAAATCAAATTTTAATTATGAATATTTATTTTAATTATTGAAATAAGCAGCAATAATTTTGATTATAGCATCTTTCATTATAAAGTTTATTTTTTGTTCACAAGTAAAACCTGTCAACAAATTGTAAAATTCCCAAAAATACCTTAATTTACAAAACTTAAAGTATCATAAAATTTCAATAAAATCAATATGAATAAATACATCCTTTTTTTCTTTTTATTTATTACAAATCATAAAGTATTGGCACAACAGGATACATATACAAATTCTGATAGATTTACAATAATCTATAGTAAATGCGATGGTATTAGACTTCCTGATTCTATTAGCATAAAATTAAAAGAGTTTGCTTTGAAAAATAGTTATGAGGAACTTTTTGTCATAAAAAATGCAACATTGCTAAAGCCATTATTTAATAATTCTTTGTCTAAGGAAGACAGAATCTATGCAGCTGATTATTTAATGGCATTGTACAATAAACCTATGTCATACATTCCTTTATACCTAATTGAAGAAATAAAGGCTAATATTATAACTCAAGTTAATTAATTGACTAATGAAAATAAAAATACTTTATCTTTTTCTTATATTCTGTTTAACGTTTTCAACAAGTTCTTATGCTCAAAATATAAACTTAGTTGGACCTATTTCAAGATTAGGACGCTTGGCTGTATGTGGCCCTGATCCTACAATTACTGTTACAAGAATCTCAGGAACTGGGTCTCAGGTTGTGGGAGGGGTACTAATATGCGACGACCCTTGTGATACGACAATTCTTGAATTGAAATTTGAGAATCTGCAGTGGCAAAAAAACATGCCAGAGGCTACAGGCCCACAAGTAAATGAAGATAACTGGATACATGGATTTTATTTTCCTAATTCTGCTACTATTTCTTTATTACCATATAACCCACCACTAGGAAATCTAGGCTATGTTTTTGTAAATTCTTGCACTGGTACTTGCCCAGCACCCGCAGCTGGCGGAACTGTTGGCCCGGCGGGAGTTTATTTTGATAACACATCTAGTAATTCTTGTTGCGGTACTAACCCTAATAATGACGGAGTACCTCAAAATAATTGGGGAGATGGATCAAAGGGGTGTGGTGTAAATTTTACTTTTATATTCAGGGCACGTTTATGTAATAATAAAATAACAGGATCAAGTATTTTACTTAGATTCAGGGCAGATTCTGATGGTAATACTGGTTGTTGGACTAGAAGAGATGATTTTTTTAACAGCCTTACTTTTAGTATTAGCACATCACCATGTGCAACTTTGTACAATCCAGCACCTACATCTGCTCTACCCGTAAAAACTTGTTTGCCCACTTTAAATTATACTGCAACATTATCTGGAGGTTGCGGCAACGGTAATACTATTACATGGTGGGATGCTCCAATTGGTGGTAATCAGATCGGCTCAGGATCTCCTTTTACTTACGATCCTGCAGGATTAGCTTGTCCTGCTGGAAATACTATTTATGCAGCTTGTTGCCCACCTACTACAGTTTGTGGAAGTAGGCAAGCATTTGTAATACCTGGCCCATGCCCTTCGCCATTAACTATTACCAACGTTGCCATTACTGAACCTACTTGTCCTACACTATGCGGAGAAATAACAGCCACTACCGTTACTGGTGCAACTGGTGCGCTTTCTTATACCTTAATGCCAGAGAATATAACCAATACTACGGGTGTGTTTACCTGCATACTTGGTGCTAATCATACGGTGACAGTTACCGATGCTGCTGGTTGTGTAGCAAGTGCTAGCGTAGTATTTACCGTTCCACCTTGCGGTTCGCCAACAGTAACACCCGTTACCTATTGTTTAAATGCACCTGCAGTTCCACTTATAGCAGCAACTACTGGTACTGGAACAAATTTACAATGGTACACTACACTTATTGGGGGTACTGGTTCTACCACTGCTCCTACACCAAGCACTGCTGCTGTTGGTGCAACAACTTATTATGTAACCCAAACAATAAGCGGTGTAGAAAGTACACCACGTACTCCATTAACTGTTACAGTAGTAGCTTTGCCAGCAGCACCCACGGTAACTACACCGGTAGTATATTGCCAAGGATTGCCATCAACTGCACTTACAGCAACAGGTACCAATTTACTTTGGTATGCAGCAGCAACAGGCGGTGTAGGAAGTGCAACAGCACCTACGCCATCAACAGCCACTGTAGGCAGTACGATTTATTATGTGAGCCAAACAGTAGGAACTTGTGAAAGCCCAAGAGCAGCAATAACCGTTACCATTAATACAACTCCAGCAGCACCAACTGTAACTACACCCGTTTTATATTGCCAAGGAGCGCCTACAATAGCACTAACAGCAACAGGTACCGGTTTGCTTTGGTACACAACAGCAACAGGTGGAACAGGAACTGCAACAGCCCCAACACCCACATCAACAACCGTAGGAAGTACGATATATTATGTAAGCTCAACCGTAGGAACTTGCGAAGGCCCAAGGGCAGCAATAACAGTTACCGTAAATGCCACACCAGTAGCACCAACAGTAACATCACCAATATTGTATTGTCAAAATGATGTGGCAGTAGCATTAACCGCAACGGGTACAAACTTACTTTGGTATACAGTTGCGACAGGCGGTACAGGAACTGCTACAGCACCTACACCATCTACAACAACAATAGGAAGTACAATTTATTATGTGAGTGCAACAACTGGCACTTGCGAAGGACCAAGAGCTGCTATAACAGTTACTATTACTGCACCACCAGCAGCACCCACAGTAACTACGCCGGTTGTATATTGTCAAGGATTGCCATCAACAGCTCTTACAGCAACAGGAACTAATTTACTTTGGTATGCAGCAGCAACAGGAGGTACAGGAAGCGCAACAGCACCTACGCCATCAACAGCCACTGTAGGCAGTACGATTTATTATGTGAGCCAAACATCGGGCACATGTGAAAGCCCAAGAGCAGCAATAACCGTTACCATTAATACAACTCCGGCAGCACCAACAGTAACTACACCCGTAGTTTATTGCCAAGGAGCGCCTACAGTAGCACTAACAGCAACAGGTACTGGTTTGCTTTGGTACACAACAGCAACAGGTGGAACAGGAACTGCAACAGCCCCAACACCCACATCAACAACCGTGGGAAGTACGGTATATTATGTAAGCTCAACGGTTGGTATTTGTGAAGGCCCAAGGGCTGCCATTACTGTAGATATAAATGCTACACCGGTAGCGCCAACGGTAACATCGCCAATATTGTATTGTCAAAATGATGTGGCAGTACCATTAACCGCAACGGGTACTAATTTACTTTGGTATACAACAGCAACGGGTGGTACTGGAACTGCAACTGCACCTACACCATCTACAGCTACAATAGGAAGTACAATTTATTATGTGAGTGCAACAACTGGCACTTGCGAAGGTCCGAGAGCTGCTATAACAGTTACCATTACTGCACCACCAGCAGCACCCACAGTAACTACACCGGTTGTATATTGTCAAGGATTGCCATCAACAGCACTTACAGCAACAGGTACCAATTTACTTTGGTATGCAGCAGCAACAGGCGGTACAGGAAGTACAACAGCACCCACACCATCAACAGCCACTGTGGGTAGTACGATTTATTATGTTAGTCAAACATCGGGCACATGTGAAAGTCCAAGAGCTGCAATAACCGTAACCATTAATACAACTCCGGCAGCACCAACAGTAACTACACCCGTGGTTTATTGCCAAGGAGCGCCTACAGTAGCACTAACTGCAACAGGTACTGGTTTGCTTTATTACACAACAGCAACAGGTGGTACAGGAACAGCAACAGCCCCAACTCCAACCTCTACTACCGTAGGAAGTACGATTTATTATGTGAGCTCTACAGTGGGAGCATGCGAAGGCCCACGAGCAGCAATAACAATAACAATAAATGCAACACCCGTAGCACCTACGGTAACTACACCTATTGATTATTGCCAAAATGCAACAGCTACAGCACTTACTGCAACAGGCACCAATTTATTGTGGTATACAACAGCAACGGGAGGCACAGGAAGTACAACAGCACCTACACCTTTAACCACGACAGCAGGTTCTACCACTTATTATGTAAGTCAATCAACAGGTATATGTGAAGGCCCAAGAGCAGCCATTGTGGTAAATATTACTGCACCAGCAGCAGCACCGGTTGTAGTAACACCATTAACATATTGTCAAAATTTACCTTCACTAATTCTTACTGCAACGGGTACCAATTTATTGTGGTACACAACAGCAACA
>JANPCB010000073.1:0-44817 GCA_031430735.1 Ferruginibacter sp.
GTTCCTTTCAACAATACATTCCAGTATATCCACCTGAAAGCCAGTTTTCCCATATGATTCATCCTGCTTTCTTTTAACAAGCGCAACGGACCAATGCCAGGGAATGGGAAACTTCCTTCAACCGGTTCGTGTGTATAATTAAAATCAATCAGCAATGCTTTGCCATTACCGGTTTCTATAAAGCAGTTTGCATGTCCGTCAAATTCTTCTTTTAAAGGTTCTCCCTTAATAAAGAGCAGAATATTATCTGTTAATATTTCTGCTTCAAAGTGGGCCACAGAACCGGCTTTGGAAGCTGGTATATTACTGGCATCGCCTAAAACAAAAATATTTGCATAGTCTTTGGATTGTAGCGTGGCTTTATTTGTAGGCACATAATTCAGATCATCGCCCATGCCGGATCTTTCCATCAATTCATCTCCTTTATTGGTTGGTACTGTTACCAGCAGATCGAAAGGAATTGTTTTACCACCATAATCCACCATTTCTTTCTTTTCATTATCTACTTTTTCTATGGCAAAATCAGGCTCTATGTTTATACCTTTTTCATGCAATAAATGTTCAAGCGCTTCGGTAGCTTTTGGTTTGGTGAATGCGCCGCTTAATGGAGTAACATAGGTAATCTCCACTTTATCACGCATGTGTTTGTGTTTGAAAAAAGAATCGGCTAAAAAAGCAAACTCCAGCGGTGCTACCGGGCATTTGATGGGCATCTCTGTAATATGTACAACCAGTTTACCGCCTTCCCAATCCCGCAGTTTATTTCGCAAAGCTAGAGATCCTTCAAAAGTGTAAAAATCAAAAACAGATTTCTGCCACTCAGCTCCTTTCATACCTTCAGTTTCTTCAGGTGCAATTTTAGCGCCTGTTGCAATGATCAGTATATCATATGCTATTTCATTACCACCGGTAAGTTCTATTTTATTGCCATCAGGTAAAATGCGGTTGATTTTATTTTTAACCAATTTTACATCTTTTGGTATAAACTCTTCAATGGTCTTGATAATATCCTCTGGAGCATAAATATCAAAAGGCAAAAAAAGATAACCGGGTTGATAATGATGTTCTTCCCTTTCATCAATAATGGTTATTTCCCAATCAGGATGTTTTAGCTGATGATGCAGGTGATTGGCCATCATGGTGCCTGCTGTTCCGGCTCCTAAGATTACAACGTGTTTCATATAATTTAGTTTTAAACTGGTAGTACCAGTTCTGTTATTTTAATTTGGGGCTTAAAAACAATTTTTGCTTTTACTGAATTAGAGATCAAGCAAGCCGCTTCTGATTTTTCTAAAATACGAATGGCTTTTTCTTTATCTGCATCCGGTGCAATGGTTAGCACAGGAGATAAAACCACTTCACAGATCATCAGTTTTCCATCCACTTTTTCAAGTGTACCAATGGCATTGCTTTCAAAATGGATAAATTCGAATTTGAAATTTTCTGCAATGGCCAGAAAGGTTGTCATCAGGCAACTGTTTACTGCAGCTACCAGCAAATGCTCGGGAGACCAGATGCCCGGCATACCTTTTGGAAATTCGGGTGGCGTTGCCACTTCTATTTTGGTATTTAAAACGGGAGAACTCATGGAGCCTTTCCTGTCGGCTTCCCAATTCACTTTTACTTCGTAATGATAAGCGGTTTCCATAACATTTTTTTAAGTTGATAATCTAATTACAACACAAAATTGTATCAAAAAAAACTGCGACATTGTAACTTATATCACACAATACCCAACTATGATGAGCTTCATGTTAGGAGATGAGATTGGTCATAAAAGGGAGGTTTAAAACCTGGGGATAAGAGAGAATTAATTATTTTGTTAAAAACAATACAGTATTTGATGCAGGTGATTGCAACAACGCTTTGATATCTTTAATTGCATGGCACGCCTGCTGTATCAGTTTGTGCATGTTGTTTGTGTTTATTCATTATCCAGTCTGCTATTTTAACAGCGCCTCCCGATTGGCATTTCATCCTGAAACGAATGATTACTGAAGACGTAAATGTGAGCAGGCCAATAAAAATAATAGCAGCATTGATGTTGATCAGGTCTGCTATAATGCCTGTAAGTATTGCGCCAATGGCATAACCCAAATCTCTCCACAACCTGAAAATGCCAATACTTTTAGCCCTGTCCTGCGGGTGTGTGTTTTCTGCAACCGTCGCAAGAAATGTTGGATAAACCATGGCAGTACCCCATCCCAGAATGGAAGACAGTATGATAAAATGAATCATCGTATTGGCAAACACCAAAACAATTAAAGCAAGGGCCTGTAAAAGCATACCTGTGTAGAGCAAATCTTTTTTACAGAATTTATCGGCCATTTTTCCGGTAAACAATTGCCCGATTCCCCAAACACCCGGATATATTGCGGTAACAATTCCTATCTCGCCAATCGTAAATCCTTTTGAGGCAAGCAGGATAGGAAAGATACCCCAAGCCATGCCATCATTCAGGTTGTTTATTAGCCCTGCCTGTGTTACCGAACCCAGGTTTTTGTTTTTCCAGGTGGTATCCCAAAATATATTTTTCAACCGGGGAATAACATTATTGATGGTATCTTTTGCCACATGCTGTTGGGTGTCTTTAATAAAAAAGATACTTCCTGCCAAGCCCAAAAAAACCAACACAATTCCTATGTAAAAAGGATAAGGCCTGATGCCGTATTCACTGGCAACCCAGCCAGTTAAAAATGCAACCAATGCAACAGCTATATAGCCGGCAAATTCATTTAAGCCCATGGCAAAACCTCTTTGCTTTTCTCCCACAAGGTCAATTTTCATCACTACTGTACTGGACCAGGTTAAACCTTGGCTGATACCTAACAACACATTGGCAGCAATTATCCAGCTCCAGTTGGGCGCATACATTAGCATAAACGGAATGGGAACAGCAATTATCCAACCGACAACCAACAGCTTTTTTCTGCCAAATGTATTGGCTAATGTACCAGTATAATAATTGGTGATTGCTTTAACAATGCCAAAGACAATAATAAAGGAAAGAATGGCGGTTTTAGCTGCAATGGCAAATTCTTTTTCTGCAATCTGCGGAAGTATGGATCTTTCCAAACCAACCATACCACCCACAAACCCGTTGATGATCACCAAGAGGGTAAACTGTTTCCAGTTCTCTTTTAAACCTAATTGAACCTGCTTCATTGGAGATCTGTGTTTCTTTTAATAACAATATTATTACTTATCTCAGCTATCGCCTTTTCGGCCTCCTTAGAAAGTGAATTGAACTTTTTGAAATAGGCAAAGCGTTGTTCCATTGATTAAAGTTGGCAAAACCCATTTGTTGTAACAAAATTTCTGTTTCTTACATGCAGCCGATCTTTAGATTTTTTTTCTCTTACCAGGCAAATTCTGCTACAAAATTTTGTCATCAACATGCATATGCCATCATCTCTTTTATAAAAAAGCAGCCTTTCAGCTGCCTTTAAATTTTCATCTCTTTTTATTTATGCCTTCATCACTTTACTCTGGCATACAAAATCTGTCCTAGGCACTAGCGTTTCACTTATCGCTTTAAAACCGCCTTCTACTTCTGTAAAATTCCTATAACCTCGAGCTTGCAAAATAGATGCTGCAATCATGCTACGATACCCTCCGGCACAATGCAGAAAGAAATGTTCGTCTGGATTAATATCTTTTATCCATTCATTGATATTTGCCAATGGGCGATTGTAAGCTTCACTTACATGTTCGGCTGCATATTCTGTTTCTTTCCTTATATCTAATACTTTATCTGTTTCAGGTTTTACTTCGTTTGCAAATTGTGTTGCTGTAATTCTATCTACCACATCGGCTTCCTTACCAGCCTGCAACCAAGCACCAAAACCTCCTTTTAAATGTCCGATGATATTATCAAAACCAACACGGCTTAATCTAGTTACGGTTTCTTCTTCCTTGCCTTCTTCGGTAACCAATAGCAATGGTTGTTTTACATCTACAATTAATGCTCCAACCCATGGTGCGAAATCTCCATCAAGACCAATGCTTACCGATTGTGGTATAAAGCCTTTATAAAATTCTGTATTTGTTCTTGTATCCAAAATCAATGCATCCGTATTTTCTGCATCTGCTTCAAACTCATCAGGCGTTAAAGCCCTCATTCCGTTGTTTAGTACAGATTCAAAACTATCATACCCCTGTTTATTCATGGCTACATTTAAACCGAAATAGGCAGGAGGTGGAAGTAAACCGTCGGTAACTGCTTTTACAAAAGCTTCCTTCGATGGTTGGTTTAAAGCATAATTCATTCTTTTTTGATTGCCCAAAGTATCTACCGTTTCTTTCATCATATTTTTTCCACAAGCACTACCTGCACCATGCGCAGGGTACACAATTACATCATCTGCCAATGGCATTATCTTATTCATCAAACTGTCATATAACAATCCTGCCAGTTCATCCTGCGTCATATGCGCAGCTTTTTGTGCAAGATCTGGGCGACCTACATCACCCAAAAACAACGTATCGCCACTGAAAATACAATAATCTTTACCATTTTCATCTCTTAATAAATAAGTACTACTTTCCATCGTATGGCCTGGTGTATGCAATACTTTTATGGTTATATTACCTATTTTAAATTCTTCTTCATCTTTTGCCGAAATGAATTCAAAATCGGGTTTTGCATTTGGGCCATACACTATGGCAGCACCCGTACTTTTTGCCAAATCTACATGCCCACTCACAAAATCGGCATGAAAATGTGTTTCAAAAATGTACTTTAATTTTACGCCATTTTTTTGAAGCCTTTCCATATATGGTTTTGTCTCACGCAATGGGTCTATTATGGCTGCTTCTCCATTGCTTGTTATGTAGTATGCACCTTGTGCTAGGCATCCTGTATAAATTTGTTCTATATTCATATTATTATTATTTTGAAATGTAAAATTGTATTTTTATTTTTATAGTAAAGGTAACTTTTGTTGCATTTAACATTCGTTAAACTTGATTTGCTTTACGACCATAAGCGTATGTTCGCTAATCGTTTTTCTAGTTTAATGTCCGCCCATAGTTGGAAAAAATAATTCTTTTACTATGATGTATATGCCCATTATTAACACAAACCAACCAAATGTTGATTTAAGTTTTTCGCCAGATATTTTTTTAGATAACATGATACCTACAAAAATACCAACAACTGCGAATCCTGTAAATATGCCCAATAATTTCCAATCAATAATTTCACTCCCTTGCAAATCGCCGGTAAAGCCAATTAAAGATTTTGCAGCTATAATAAACAATGAAGTGCCTACAGCAAGTTTCATGGGCATTCGAGCCAAAATAACCAATGCTGGTATAATTAAAAACCCGCCGCCGGCACCTACAAGCCCTGTAAGCAATCCTACTACTGCACCTTCCAATAATATCATCGGATAATTATAAACCAAGGAGGCATTTTCATCTATCTGCTTAGCCTTACTGGGTTTTATCATGCTTATAGAAGCCAAAATCATTACTACTGCAAATAGCAACATTAATGCAATGGGTTTGGTAATGGTAAAAGAACCTATGGAAAACAACTCTTTAGGTATAAATGGCACCAACCATAAACGGGTTGCATAAACAGCGGCAATGGAAGGAATACCAAAAATAAAAACAGTCTTGAAATCCACTCTTTTTTGAATGGCACTTTGTACACCCCCTACAAGCGCTGTAGAACCCACAATAAACAAAGAGTAGGCTGTAGCCAATACTGGATTTACACCCATGATATAAACTAAAATAGGGACTGTCAAAATAGACCCGCCGCTTCCTATCAATCCTAATGAAATGCCAACAATTGCTGCCAAGAAATAACCCAAAATTTCCATAAATCCAATTTTATTAGATTGCAAAGATGTATAAAAGTAACTAAGTGCTAGGTTACAAAAGTTACATTACCAAAAAACTATTTAAACGATGCCAGATAAACAGACTAAATATATTTGTCGCAAGGATTGTCAACCTTTATTGGAAATTCCAAAATAAAGGTATCGTAAAAGGTTGACAACCCTATTTGCAATTATGTAAGAGCAAATTTTTTCTTATATAAAAAAAAGGAAAACTAACTTAATAGCATTAACATTGCAAATTATAAATTTATTGAATGAGTACAGCAGAAATTAAGAATGGAGCTATTGAAATAATTATTATTGATACGAATGAAACACTTTTAGCACTTGCAAAAAAGCTAGCACAAAAATCTGAATTCGCTTTTGATACTGAGTTTGATCGCTTTTTCAGGGAATATGGATTCAAGCTTTTTTTATTGCAAATTTATGATGGTGAAAAATGTTACCTGGTAGATCCCTTGCCTATAACCAATATGCAGCCTTTGTGGAATGTGTTTGAAGATAGCAGCATTTGTAAAGTGGCCTACTCCTGCACGGAAGATATTCAATTGTTAAAAATAAATGGCTGTAGTACAAAAAATATTTTTGATTTACAAGTAGCAGCAAAACTCTGCAACCATGATGCCAATTCATTCTTAGACCTTGTTGCTGCTTCGTTTAACATTACGGTAGATAAATCTATGCAACGATCTAACTGGCGAAAAAGGCCATTGGATATGGAGCAGCAAATTTATGCAAGCAATGATGTTATCTGGCTGCTACAATTAAAAGAAATATTTTTAGCAACCGCTATCGAAAGGAATGTGTTTGAAATGCTACAAGAAGAAAATAAAGCCTGCGAAGATATTGTTATTACAGATTATGTGGTGAAGTTATCTCCTAAACATAACGCAAAATACAGCCCATATTATCAAGAAGTGCTTTTAAATCTTTTCCTCATTAGAAATGAAATAGCAGCAGCCTATAATTTAGCACCATTTAATGTTGCAACAGATACAACTTTAGAAGAAATACTAGACAGTAATGTTGTTTTTTTACAAAACCCATTTGCCAAAGGTTTCTGCAAAAACTTACTCGAAGATGAAGAAAACAAACAAAAGTTTTTTAAAGCAATAACTGAAATTGATTATACAAAAAGCAACACAATAAAAAGAAAAGAAAGACCAATCAATGTAGATAAAAAAATATACCGAGACGAAGCCAAAGAAAAAGTGGAAACAGTTTGTAAGAACATAAATGATCAGGTTACAAAAAAATACGGCCCATCTGCAGCTGCTTTTATTTTAAGAGGATTAAAAAAATCTATTTTAGCAAAGCCCTATGCAGAAACTAAGCTAAAAGATTACCAACATAAAGTAATAGATGAAACTTGCGAGGAATTGAGCATAAAGTTATAAAGTAACCCCCTAAAAATATACTTCAATTATAGAAAAACGATTTTAGAAGGTTTTATGTAAAAATGCAACTGCATGCATCTAAACATAAAACTACTTTATGGCTAATATTATAACTATCCCAACTCCCTGTAACGAAGACTGGAATCTAATGATACCAAAAGACAAAGGACGCAATTGTAGCGCTTGCTGCAAAACGGTGGTGGACTTTACAAATTGGCAGCCACAAGAAATATTCCTGTATTTTAATACAAACAAAAATGTATGCGGTAGGTTTACGGCAGACCAATTAAATGAACCAATGCCAACGGTGGAAGATTTTGTAAAGCAGATTTCTTATTTCAATATATCTACTTTAAAAAAAATGGCTGCAATAATCTTATTTGCATTTATGATAGGAACAAGTGGGTGCAACGAGGCTGGTAATGCTACAGGTAAATCATTGCTTTCTATGTCAAAAAATACCATTGATACAACGAAAACAATAGTTGGAGATACAGTTTATACTAAAGCACCTAAAGCGACTCCCCTGCCAATAATAGATACCCCAAAAAAGCTAATGGGTACCCCAGCTATAATAAAAAAAGCAATAATTATAGAAAAACCAACAGTAAAAGGCGATGTAGAAATTGTGGAAAGGACAATAATAATGGGAGAACCTGCTATGGAGGAACAACCAATTTTATTGGGAGATACGGCAAAGAAACGCATTTCAGTAACGCTACCCGTTTGCCAGCCAATAAAAATAAAGGAAAATGATTTTGTAATGGGCAAGATGGTAGCTCCAAAACAAGCCTTAAAATAATAATTTAATCTAAAAAGGCAATGATGCGCTTTCAACCAATAACAAGTAGCAACAGTTGTTCGGTCTTAGTTGCTGTTCCATATATGGGTGTATGCGTATGCCACCTGAGGCGGCACGCATACATCCATATACATCGCTCCCCCTGCCTGCCGGCCGGTAGGTCCACCCCATCGTGTCGGCCAAAATACATTTTTCATCTTTTATCGAAGCGAGTGTAAAGATTCTAGGTATATCAAAAAATAAAACCTTCCTTTTGGCCTATTTTAATACCAGCTTTTATATAATTACAATAATCCCTTCCTACTCTCCCATTTTTTTCAGATATTTGCTCAATCTCTAAAAAATGAATGTATTACTAAAGAAAGTTACCATCATTGCAGCTACTACTTCTTTTCACAAGCAAGTAAAAGATATCCTCATTATTGATGGGATTATACATGAAATTGCAGACAATATTTCAAAAGAAAATATAGAAGTAATTACGGGCAACGATTTACATGTAAGCATTGGCTGGATGGATATTTTTTCAGACTTTGCTGAACCGGGCAATGAACAAAGGGAAACACTTGTAACGGGCGCAAATGCCGCCGCCGCTGGTGGATTTACCGATATTATGCTGGTGCCAGATACCAACCCAGTTGTAGATTGTAAAGCGCAAGTGGAATTTTTGATTCAGCGCTCAAAAGAACTACCCGTAAATATTTACCCAATAGGGGCAGTAACCAAGGATACAGCGGGAACAGCGCTTACCGAAATGTACGATATGCACCAAAGTGGGGCTGTAGCATTTGGCGATGGCAAAAAATCTATACAGCAATCTGGTATATTATTAAAAGCCCTACAATATGTGGCTGCAAAAGATGCTGTTATTATTCAGTTGGCAGATGATAAAAGCATCAGCGAAGGCGGGTTGATGAACGAAGGCATTAGTAGCACTAGGCTCGGGCTGCCAGGGAAACCTGCCATTGCAGAAGAATTGATGATTGCCCGAGATATTTCTTTACTTGCTTATACCAATTCTAAATTACATATAACGGGTGTTTCTACAAAAAAAGGAATAGAACTAATAGCCGCTGCAAAGAAAGAAGGTCTGCAGATAACATGTTCTGTGGCCCCCTATCATTTGATATTTAATGATGAAGATTTGAGTCACTATGATACCAATTTAAAAGTAAATCCTCCTTTGCGTACAATTGCAGATGTAGAAGCACTGCAGCAGGCTTTACGGGATGGCAACATTGATTGCATAGCAAGCCACCACAGCCCACAAAACTGGGACGATAAAACCTGCGAATTTGAATATGCAAAAAGTGGCATGATAACTTTGCAAACGCTGTTTGGTTCCATAAACGGAATAATGAACGACACAGATACATCAGTAAAAATGCTTACTGAAAACAATAGGAATATATTTGATATTGCAAAACCTACTATTGAGGAAGGCAGTAAAGCTTGTTTAACTATATTTGAACCTAATACAGCATTCGTGTTTGAGGAAAATATGATTCTATCAAAATCTAAAAACAGTGCATTTGTGGGAACGAAGATGAAGGGTAAAGTTGTGGGGATAATTAATAAGGATATAATGGTATTGAATAAAATGGATTGAATAAAAGATGGATTGAATATTGAAGCCTATGATAAACCTATAAGGTCTTATTGCAAGCTATAATAATGTGAGGACACTGATATGACCTTATAGGTTTTTGGAAGAATTTTAACTGCAAAAAAATAAATGAAAAACATTTCAGCAAAATACATTGGATTATTAACAGGTGGGTTGATGGTAGTAGTTTCTTTGGTACTGTTTTATCAATTTCATTTTCCAGATACGGGAGTGATAAAGTATGTGTGCTATTCCATTTATACGATTGGTATAACGTATACTTTATATAAATTTAAAGACAATGGCACAGAAGAAAAAGAATTTAAAAACTATTTTTCTGAAGGTTTTAAAACATTTGTGGTAGTGGTGTTAATAATGTCCTTATTTACTTTTATTTTCTACAAACTGAATCCGCAAATATTAGAAAATACATTGGCTGAAATAAATAAATACAATGCACAAGATCGCAACAAAACACCTGGTGAAGTTTTGGAGAATAGTAACAAATTAAGAGGTATTTTTATGCCAATGACAGTGGCAACAAATACCATCATGTATTTAATAATAGGAGCTTTGGTTACTTTGATTGGCGCAGGGTTATTATCACAGAAAAAAAGTGCATAAGAATTTGTGCAATATTTCAGAAAAAGATAAACAATGCTATGCCGCTTAAGTGAGCCTGCTTGGCAAAAGGTGACCAAAAACGTTGACCCTAACTTTTTCTTTGTTTGAATAATAAAAATAAAAAATGGATTTATCAATTGTAATACCTCTCTACAACGAAGACGAATCTCTCTCTCACTTAATGGAGTGGATTGAACGTGTAATGCTTGCCAATAATTATAGCTACGAAGTTATTATGGTAGATGATGGCAGCACAGATAGTTCATGGAATGTGATACAAAATTTGCGTGCAAAAAATGAAGTCATAAAGGGTATAAAATTCCAACGGAATTATGGCAAAAGCGCCGCTTTAAACGAAGCTTTTAAAGCAGCACAAGGCGAGGTTATCATTACCATGGATGCAGATATGCAAGACTCTCCAGATGAAATACCCGCTCTACGCAATATGATTCTTGAAGAAAATTTTGACATTGTAAGTGGCTGGAAAAAGAAACGGTACGACAATACTTTTACCAAAAACATTCCTTCCAAATTGTTTAATGCAGCTGCTAGAAGAAGCAGTGGCATTAAACTAAATGATTTTAATTGTGGTTTAAAAGCATATAAAAAAAAGGTAGTAAAAAGCATTGAAGTATACGGAGAAATGCACCGTTACATTCCTATACTAGCCAAGTGGGCAGGATTTAGAAAAATTGGTGAAAAAGTGGTTGAACATAGAGCACGTCAATTTGGTGTTACAAAATTTGGTTGGGAGCGGTTTGTAAATGGATTCTTAGATTTATTTTCGATCATGTTCGTGGGCAAATTTGGTAAAAGACCCATGCACTTTTTTGGATTGTGGGGTACATTGTGTTTCATTCTAGGATTTAGTATTTTTACTTACCTCACCATTTCTAAATTCTTTTTCGATACTACAGGCATGACCCAGCGCCCATTGTTTTTCTTTGCATTATTTATTATGACCATTGGTGTACAACTCTTTCTAGCAGGATTTATTGGCGAATTGATAGCAAGAAATTCTACAGAAAGAAATCATTATCTTATAGAAGAAAAAGCGGGATTGTAACATGAAAAAAGTGGTAATCATAGGCCCAGCTTATCCTTTACGTGGTGGCGGTATGGCCACTTTCAATGAACGCTTGGCTAGGCAATTTATTCATCAAGGTTTTGATACAACCATTTATACTTTTTCCCTACAATACCCTTCTTTTATTTTTCCGGGCAAAACGCAATATTCTGATGAACCTGCACCCAAAGATTTAGATATAAAAGTACGCATCAACTCTATACTGCCTACAAACTGGGTAAGCGTAGGTCTTGAGTTAAAAAAACTTAAGCCAGACATTATTGTAGTGCGATTTTGGTTGCCACTGATGGGCCCCTGTTTAGGAACGATTTTACGTTTGGTAAAAAAAAATAAGTATACCAAAGTAGTGTGCATAGCGGATAATATTATTCCGCACGAAAAAAGGAAAGGCGATAAAGCATTTACAAAATATTTTATTAAACCAATAGATGCCTTTATCGTAATGAGCGAAAAAGTATTGGCAGATTTAAAATTATTTGATGATAAAAAGCCAGTGCAACTTATACAACACCCGTTGTATGATAATTTTGGAGAAAAAATAAGCAAAGAAATAGCAAGAAAAAATATAGGGGTCAACACAACTGAAAAAATGGTACTTTTTTTTGGGTTTATTAGAAAGTACAAGGGTGTAGATATTTTGTTGGATGCGCTAGCATTGCTAAAAGCGCAAAATACTTCACTACCCTTTAAAGTTTTAATAGCAGGTGAGTTTTATGAAGATAGAAAACCCTTCGATGAACAAATACATAGACTTGGTTTAGAAGATAGCCTCATACTGCATACAGATTTTATTCCA
Organism: Ferruginibacter sp.; assembly: GCA_031430735.1. Lineage (GTDB taxonomy): Bacteria > Bacteroidota > Bacteroidia > Chitinophagales > Chitinophagaceae > Ferruginibacter. The sequence goes on from JANPCB010000073.1 coordinate 12,165, forward strand.
GATAGTGAAGTGCGCAATTATTTTTGTGCGGCAGATGTAGTTATTCAACCTTATAGAAATGCCACTCAAAGTGGGGTAACTCCGCTCGCCTACCATTTTGAAATACCTATGATAGTAACCAATGTAGGAGGTTTACCTGCTTTAGTACCCAATGGTATTGTAGGATTGGTAGCAGAACCAAATGCAGCAGCTATTGCAAAAAAATTAACTGAATATTTTACAATGGATGAACAGAATTTCATAGATAATATTAAAGAAGAAAAGAAGAAATTTAGCTGGGAGAAACTAACAGAGGCAATTATAAAAAGCTAAATAGCCTGTTAAAATAAAAAAGCCAAAGCAACTCCAATATTTTCCGCAAGTAAACATTGACTAAATTTGCAATTCAAATCATTAAAATGAAAGATACCATTCGCTCTATAATACAGGCTTCCATAGATACAAAAACAGCTATTTTAAAAGACGAAGAAATGCTCAATACCATTTACAAAGTTGTAGAAGTAATTACTACTGCTTTTAAAGATGGCAAAAAGATTTTATTTTGTGGTAATGGAGGAAGTGCGGCAGATGCACAGCATTTAGCGGCCGAGTTTAGTGGTCGGTTTTATAAAGATAGGGTTGCGTTACCTGCAGAAGCGCTGCATGTGAATACATCTTACCTCACCGCTGTAGCAAACGATTATAGTTTCGATGTAGTTTATTCTCGTATGGTAGATGGAATAGGGAATGCGGGTGATGTATTGGTTGGTATCAGCACTTCGGGCAATAGCATAAATATTGTTAAAGCCCTTGAAACAGCAAAACTTAAAGGAATGACAGCAATAGGTTTTACAGGACAAAATGCCGGCAAAATGAAAGACATCTGCGATTTACTTATAAATATTCCATCAACAGATACCCCACGCATTCAAGAAAGTCATATTATGGTGGGTCATATTATTTGTCAATTGGTAGAAGATGCGTATTTTTTATAAGGATATATTATGATTCCATTAAATGAGATAAACGAAGATTGGACACTATTTTTAGATAGGGATGGTGTAATTAATCATGAAAAAGCAAACGATTACATTCACCATTGGGATGAATTTTCTTTTTATGATGGTGTGTTGGAAGCCTTTGAAATATTTGCCGGAATTTTTAAAAGAATTATTGTTGTAACCAACCAAAAAGGTGTAGGAAAGGGAGTAACAACAGAAGAAAATCTAAAAAACATTCATAAAAACATGCAAGCCGCCATAGAAAAACACAATGGCCGTATAGATGCCATTTATTATTGCAGCGACTTGGATAATGACAGCCCCAACCGCAAACCACAACCTGGTATGGGTTTGCAAGCAGCAAAAGATTTTATTGAACTGGATTTCACAAAAGCCATTATGGTAGGCAACACTTTGAGTGATATGCAATTTGGACGCAATCTGGCTATGTATACTGTTTTTCTACCTACAACCAGACCAGAGGTAGATTTAGGAGATGAAAGTATAGATGCAATATTCCCTTCGCTTCATGCATTTTCGCTGGCTTTAGTATAAGTTTTCGTTAAAGATGATTACATGCACCCTTTTTTGATATTTTTAGCTACATCCTTTTATATATTTATGCAATGAAAATTATTCGTTTAGTTATAATAATACTTTTAAGCAGTTTTTTTGCGCAGGCACAACGAATTACTGCACCCGATTTTTCATTTCTCAAAAAAAAGGAAGATTCTTTAAAGTTAATAGGCTTAAAAATTGTACAAGGCCGAACCCCAGCCGAAAGGCTTTTTGCCGACAGCGTATTTACAAGGCTATTGGTAAAAGCGCTAGTAACTAAAAACTCTTTTTATTTTCCATTTGACTCTATTATCAATGTTTCAAAGCTGTATGCTCCGGACAGCTCCTTTCGTATTTACACCTGGCAATTAATGATAAACGAAAATATGATACGGCAGCATGGTGCTATTCAAATGAGAACAACCGATGGCTCATTTAAAAGATTTGTTTTAATAGACAAATCGGATATCACTACTAACATGTCGGACACGATTGGCAACAACTTGGGATGGATGGGTGCCGTATATTACAAAATTATCCAGAAAAAACATGAGGGTCGTACCTTTTACACCTTACTTGGCTTTGATGAAAATAATATAAGAAGTGATAAAAAAATAATGGATATACTGGAGTTTGTAAATGGGCAACCTGTGTTTGGCAATAAAATTTTTGTAACAGGCAACAACAGCAACTTCTCTAAAAGCATGGCAAGGTTTATATTGGAATTTAAAAAAGAAGCTTCACCCCGGCTCACTTACGACAAAGATTTAGATGCTATTGTATTTGACGAACTTGTATCGGAAACCAATGAGCCCAAAAAGAAATGGACCTTGGTTGCAGATGGCGAATACGAAGGGTTTAAGTGGAAAAACGGGAAATGGTATTACACTGCCAATATTTTTGGTGGAGAACCAGTAAAGAAAATGTCTATACCAAACCCAATAAGAGATAACAATGGTAATATCGATAACAATAAATTAAAAGGAGCAGAACCTGATAAGGAAAATCCCCCAAGTTTTTAAAAGGTAAACTTAATTGCTGAAGTAAAAAGACTTAATTGCAAGCAAACAATTCTTTCATTACGCTCGTATATTTAAATAAAATAAATGTCAATAGAAAATAATATAGAAATAGCTATCCTAGGTAATGGTTGCTTTTGGTGCACAGAAGCAGTGTTTCAATTAGTAAAAGGCGTAACAAATGTGGAGAGTGGCTACAGCGGTGGTGACACCGAAAACCCTACTTATAAAGATATTTGTACAGGCACAACCAACCATGCAGAATGTTTAAAAATAAGTTTTGATAAATCCATCATATCTTTTGAAGATTTATTGAAAATATTTTGGGAAACACATGACCCTACCACTCCCAACAGACAAGGCAACGATGTAGGCACACAGTATAGGAGTATTATTTTTTATCAAAACGACGTACAAAAAGTCGTAGCAGAAAACTTTAAGGGGCAACTAAACAAAACTGGCGCTTTTAAAAATCCAATCGTTACCATCATAGCGCCATTTACAAAATTCTATAAAGCAGAAGATTATCATCAAAATTATTACAATCTTAATGGCAGCGCTCCATATTGCCAATTTGTAGTAAGGCCTAAAGTAGAAAAATTCAATAAACACTTTGAAAAATTTAGGATTTAAATAAAATATTTTTTATATATAAGACACTTAAAACCGCTGTTATATATTCAAGTCCATTTAACTCAACTAAGATTTTGATCCCATAAAAATCAAAAATATATTTTTAATAGAAATACCTCTATAATTTTAATTGTTTAATATAAAAATTGGTTATATTTGTATTCCTTTTAATTGCGGCAGAATTAGTAATAAAACGCTCTTTACTCCCCAATAAAGAATACCCAAATATCCGATTAACCAATTTTCTTTTAGTCCTGTGAGCCTTTTTTTTAACCAAAACAAAAAAAATGCTTACGTCATTAAACAAATCAGCGATTGTATTTGCACTAGCCCTGTGCATTTATAATTTTGCATCAGCCCAAATAAGACCCTATACACAGGTTTTCTCTCAGAACCTAAAGGGGGGCACAGTCATTTTCGGAAACACGATGATGCATATTGTAGACAATTCCTCTCCAAACCTTACAAAAATGAATGAAACCAGTAATGCTGGCAATGGTGTGGGAGGTCTTGGCTTTAGCATATATGGAAATGACAATGAAAATATGCAGCCAATAAACAACGATGCAGTTTTTATCGTACCTCCACTTACGGTATTTAACAGTGCTTCTACTTGGAATTACAACAATCCAAATACCGATCAGGGAACAGCATGGCAAACTTTATCTGCTCCTCCTCCAGTAAATTGGGTAAGTGGTACTGGTACATTTGGGTACGGGGCACCTCCAGAAACCATAACTATTCCAGATGGTAATACGACAAATTACTTTTTAAAGACAGTAAATATTACCAACCCAGCTTTATATTCATCATTTGATTTTACTTACAGCTATGATGATGGGGCCGTAGTATATGTAAACGGTGTTGAAGTTAGACGTTCCAATATGCCTACAGGTATTATTGCTTATAACACGCAAGCATCCAGTATTAATTTTACTACGAACGAAACTTTCTCCATTCCTTCTAGTGCTTTTGTTGCTGGCAATAATGTAATAGCGGTAGAAATTCACCAAAACATTTCTACTAGCACAGATTGTTTTTTTGACATGAGCTTATCTGCAACGCCAGTACCCTACACAGGCCCATCAAATTCCAGCGCTGCAGATTTGATACTTCCTAGCGGTACAAACACGATAAAATTTGCAAGATTATACTGGGGTGGAAGGATAGGTAGTACATTCGTTTCAATTGCACCAGATACATTACGAAAAGTAAAAATTAGAAAAGGTGCTTCTGGAACTTATTTTAACATCCTAGCACCAGCAACAAGTGTTGATCAATTTGCTATTTCAGGTAACGACATAGCGTTTCAATCATATGTAGATATAAAACCATTTATACAGGCAAATGGGGCTGGTACATATACAATAGCCGATGTTCCATGCGCTAATGGAGCAATAACTGGCGGTGGCAACTATGCTGGTTGGTGCATAATTATAGCTTACGAAAATACTGCCCTTCCATTCAATAGCATACGTATTTATGATGGCTTTTCTCAAGTGTACAACGCAGGTTCTCCCGTTACGCAAATAGTAAATCTTTCGGGGCTCAATGTGCCCAACAATCCATTGTTGTTAGGCGATGCCTCTATGAGTACAATGGTGTGGGAAGGTGATGCAAACCTAGGAGCTACAACTGGCAACCCTGCTGGAGATTATGTAAAAGTAAATGGCACAACAGTAAGTAATGCTATGAACCCCATTACAAATTTTTGGAACGGAAGTATTACAAAAAATGGCGCTTTTGTAACCACCAAAAACCCCCATTATGGCAACCAAATGGGGATAGATATTGATGAGGTGCAAGTAGGAACTGGATATAATATCTTACCTAATGCTACTACTGTTGCCATTGAGTTTGGAACAGAAGCCGATCGCTATTTTCCAAGTGTTTTTGGTTTTAGTATACGAATGAAAGACCCTTTGATTACGCTTGACAAAACAGTAGCCGATGCAAATAACAATGGCTTTATAGAAGCAAACGAAACCTTAACCTATACTTTATCTGGCACAAACATTGGACCAGGTACAGGCTATAATACTTTTGTGGTAGATTCACTGCCTACAAACGTAAATTATGTTGCTAATTCTTTAAAAATCGTAAGCGCTCCGGGAGTAGTAGGTCCAATTACACAAACAGATTTAGCAGGAGATGACTTTGCTTTTAAAGCTGTGAATGGCACAAGAAATTATGTAAAATTTTATATTGGCAATGGAGCAACTCCCACTGCCGGTGGAGAGATACCAGTAAGCGCTACTTATAATTTGCAATTTAAAGTAAACGCTTTATCTATTCCTGGTCAAGTAAATAATTCAGCACGCATAACAACAAACTCACAAGGAGGAGATACATTGACTGATGACGGAACTGCTTCGATAGGCCCATCTGGTGGTCCAGCGCCTGTAAAACTATTGTCGTTTATGGGTTCTTTAAAAAACAATGAAACCTACCTTACCTGGATAACAGAAAATGAATTAAACAACGATTATTTTAACATAGAAAAAAGTGAAGATGGTATACGCTTTTCAAAAGTAGGAACCGTAGCTGGTAACGGCAGTACTACAGCCACCCACTATTACGATTTTACTGATAAAACTTTTACCAATGCAATTGTTGTTTATTATAGATTAAAAATCGTTGATTTTGATGGAAAAAGTAGTTATTCTAAAATTATTATCGTAAGGTTAAAAGGAACCAATGACAATAGTTTTAGTGTGTTTCCAAATCCTTTTGAGGGCAATTTAAAAATAGCTTTAAATATAAGAGAGGAAACAATTATTCAATGCAGAATTCTTTCTTTTGATGGAAAAGAAGTGGTCAATAGAAAAGTAGCTGTACAAAAAGGAGCAAATGTAATTGTACTTAAAGATTTAGAAAAAATTACTACAGGTACTTATATTTTAGAAATTGATACTGGTACCGAAAAATTGATACAGAAGATTATCAAAAAGTAAGTGTTTAGTTTCAGTTGTATAAAGCGATAGCCATATTGGTTATCGCTTTTTATTTACCGATTACATTCACAGAATCCACTATTGGGTAAGGACTTTGCCTATGACAAGTATAACAATTTACAGTTTGAACCGCAAGCCTGTCCTTCGTTCCATTAAAGTATTTCAGATTGATATCATACATCATCAACATCATTTTACGAGCAATATCTTTTTCGGGTTTTGCATCACTTTCAAACTTTAGCTCGTCTGGCTTATCTGTTTTTGAATGGCAATAATCGCATGTTACCCCCAACGAAAAATTAAAATTATCCATTATTTTATCCAACGCAGTTTCAGAAATATTTTTTGGAAGCACTTTTAAATTTTTATACTTAAGTGGTTCTATTTTGGAAGGAATAGTAGCAGCAAATGCAGTAACAGCAATAACTAAAATGGAAATTATAAAAAGCAAATTTTTATGTTGTTTCATTGTTCTAAATTTTATGTTCTAAGCTAATTTTTTCTTGCCCACCTTAGTTCCAGCATATTCATACTATTGGTCTCAAAATGTTGTATATTTTTATGTACAAGGTGCAGCGCCATATCGTACCATAGGGGTACTACAGGCGCATTGGCAATAATTATTTTATCCATTTCTTGATACAACCCATATCGTAAACTATCATTTGTTTCTGATAAAGCTTGCTCATACAATTCATCGAATGTATTATTCTTAAATCTTGTATAGTTTGGAGGAGATGGGTTCTTACTATAAAAAACACTTAAATAATTTTCTGCATCGGGATAATCGGCTATCCAACTGCCTCTAAAAAACAAAGCCTGCGATTTGGATGTTTGCTCTAGTAATAAACTTTTTTGAATGGCTTCTACTTTTACAGTAATGCCAATTTGTTTTAGTTCATTGGCAACATAACTGGCAAGATTTGCGTACACAGGTATGGTAAGCAAGGTTATTTCTGGAAGATTTTTACCATTTATAAAACCTGCTTCTGCCAATAATAATTTTGCCTTGGCAGGGTCATAAAAATACCCTTTTACTTTTTCTTTATTAAATGATGGAAACCCCTGGGGTATAAAACCGCTTTCTGCTGCCGTACCTATTGAATTGCGCAAATACAGCATCATCTTTTTTCTGTCAATCGCATAATTTATTGCTTGCCTAATCTTCAATAACTTTAATGGAGAATTTTTAAGCAATTTATTTGTTGTATCAGCTAAAATGCCAAAATATTCAATATTGAGGTATGGGTGTTTTTGTAAATCTATCACATCTTTCCATTCCTTTTTTAAGTTGCCTGTTTTGGTAAGTATCTCATCTTTAAAGGAAGGATCTATATCATTTATAAAATCCAATTTATTTTGCCGAAATGCCAGAAACTCCGTAGCTCGGCTATCATAAAAATTAACTTTTATTCCATCTAAATAAGGGAGCGCATTGCCCGCTATATCTTTTTCGAAATAATGTTTATTCTTTTTTAATACCAACGCCTGTCCCTCTTCCCAAGCTACAAATCCAAATGGTCCGGTGCCTACCGGGTGTCTTCTAAAATCTTTCCCATACTTTTCTATAGCTTCTTTGGGTACAATAGAACAGTATTGCATGCTCAATATCCCTAAAATAGGCTGAAAAGGTTTTTGCAATTTTAATTGAAAAGTAGAATCATTTATTGCCATAAAAGGGCTAATACTATCTACCCTATTGTTAAAAATCCATGCGCCGGGGCTTGCAGTGCTTTTCTCAATAATCCTATTAAAACTAAATACAACATCATTTGCAACTAATTTCCTACCCTTTCCTGCTTCAAAAGCTTCGTCGTCTTGAAAAAAAACATCGTTGCGCAAATGAAAAATGATTGTTTTATTGTCTTCAGAAAATTCCCAACTTTTGGCTACGGAAGGTTTAAGCTGCATATCAGCATCTACTTCTATTAAGCTATTGTATAGTTGGTGTATGGCCCACATGATGGACTGGTTTTTTGCAAAGGCAGGATCTAACGAAGCTATTCCAGAAATTTCGTTGTATCTAAATATCTTTTTATCGGCATGTGAGTGATCTTTGCAGCTCACTAACCACAAAAACACAAAGGCACAAGGTTTAATTAAATATTTAATGAATACTTTATTGTTTGCTGAATGTTTAAATGTTTTCTTTATTAACATGTTTACTAAATAGATAAAATTTTCTTTGTCTAAATGTGATTTATTACAACCAATCATCAAAATTTGCTAGGTACTCCCTATAAACAACCTAAATTAGCATATTAAAATCAAAATATGCTTTCAAAAATTATTGTTACTATTTGCTTCGTTGTTTTTGTAACCAATCTTTCTATAGCTCAGTTAGGAGAAAAGCGGGAAGAATTTACGCACGCAGATACTTTGCGTGGCACAAACGGTCCATTTAGGCAGCAATGGAATGTATTGCATTACGATATAACGGTGCAGCCAGACTACTTGGCAAAAACCATTGAAGGGAAATGTGTAATGCAGTTTTACGACCAAGGTGCAAGAATGATGCAAATAGATTTACAAGAACCAATGATACTGGATAGTGTAAAAGACAACAATACAAATTCTTTTGGTTTTAGAAGAGAAGGCAATGTTTATTGGTTGGTATATAGAGATACCAATCCAGATATAATGTACAAAATAAAACCAGGTATACGCTCTCTTGTATTTTATTTTCATGGAAAACCTAAAGAAGCCAAAAGAGCACCATGGGACGGAGGTTGGATTTGGAAAAAAGATAAAAACAATAATCCATGGATGACGGTTGCTTGCCAAGGGCTAGGTGCTAGTGTATGGTATCCTTGCAAGGATATACAAAGCGATAAACCAGACAGTGGGGCTACCCTTCGCATGATTGTACCAGACAGTTTGGTAGCAATTGGTAATGGACGATTATCGGAAAAAAGAACGCTGAATAATGGCAAAACAATGTATACATGGAATGTAAAAAACACCATAAATAATTATTGCATTATTCCTTATATAGGCAAATATGTAAACTTTTCTGAAAAATATGCAGGCATAAACGGAGCCCTGGATATGAATTATTGGGTAATGGATTACAACCTCGAAAAGGCAAAAAAACAATTTACCGATGCACCAAAAATGATGAAAGCATTTGAACATTGGTTTGGCCCTTATCCTTTTTATGAAGATGGATATCAACTGATAGAAGCGCCTCATTTGGGTATGGAACACCAAAGCGCCATTGCGTATGGCAATGGATATAAAATGGGGTATGCAGGCACTGACTTATCTGGTACAGGTGAAGGCTTGAAATGGGATTTCATTATCGTACACGAAAGCGGTCACGAATGGTTTGCAAACAGCATTTGTACCAACGATATTGCCGACATGTGGGTACATGAAGGATTTACAAACTACAGCGAAACGTTGTTTACAGAATTTTATTGGGGTAAAAAAGCAGGGGAAACTTATTTGCAAGGAATACAAAAGAATATTGAAAATGACAGACCTATTATTGGAGCTTATGGTGTAAACAAAGAAGGCAGTGGTGATATGTATTACAAAGGATCAAACATGATTCATTTAATAAGACAACTAACAGACAACGACGAAAAATTCAGGAAGCTATTGCTTAGCATAAACAAAGAATTTTATCATAAAACGGTTACAACACTTGAAATTGAAAATTATATTTCCCATTTTTTAAAACTAGACCTGGCTGGAATTTTTAATCAATATTTACGTACCGTTAAAGTTCCTATACTAGAATATAAGACTACAAAAAAATATGTTTCATATAGATGGACAAACGTAGTTGAAGGTATTAAGTTACCAATAAAAGTTTCTTTTGGAGAACCAGAAGGAAACGAGCAATGGATAAAACCAACGACCAAATGGAAGAAAACCAAACTAAAAAAAGGCTATGATGGAAAAACTTTTGAATTAAATAAAAATTTTTATGTTAAAAGCGCACTTATAATAGATTAAAGTAATTTTAAAAACGACATGAAACAAAAGATTGCTCATATTGCTTTATTGGTAAAAGATTATGATGAAGCCATTGAATTTTATACGAAGAAATTACATTTCATTGTTTTAGAAGACAGCATTTTAACCGAAACAAAACGATGGGTGATAATTGCCCCAAAAGGTTCCGTAGGATGTTCAATTTTATTAGCAAGAGCAGCCAATGAAACGCAAGACAAATTTATTGGCAACCAATCTGGTGGTAGGGTTTTTCTTTTCTTATATACAGATAACTTCGAAAGGGATTATCAAAATTTATTATCAGAAAACGTTAAAATAATTAGAACGCCTGTAACAGAAGCTTGGGGTAAAGTAGCCGTTTTTGCAGATCTATATTGTAACTTATGGGATTTGATAGAACCAATTAACCAATAAAAGACTTCAATATTTTAAGGATTGCTAAGAACTAAAATCAATGTACCTTCGTACGTTAGATTTAACTATTCATTGTCCCAGTATGCCTATTCTTATTTTTTTTCTCTCTCATTGGTTTCTTACCTTATTTTGTCAAACATTTTTTCTTCATCGCTATGCCTCTCACAAGATGTTTACTATGAATAAATTTTGGGAAAGGTTTTTTTATGGCCTTACTGTAATTGTACAAGGATCTTCTTTTTTAAACCCTCGTGCGTATGCCATCTTACACAAAATGCATCATGCATACAGTGATACGGAACAAGACCCACATTCGCCCCACTTCTTTAAAGATGTGTGGCAAATGACTATGCATACAAAAGATGTTTATATGAATTATGCAACACACAATGTTGAACCTGAGAAAGCTTTTAGTGGAAATTACCCTGAATGGAAGTTTATAGATAAGATTATAAACATGTGGTTTGTAAGAGTACTATTTGGTGTTGTATACTTATTATTTTATATAAAATTTGCAACAGCTTGGTGGATGTTTGCTTTGGTACCTATCCATTTTTTTATGGGTCCATTGCACGGTGCTATTGTAAACTGGTGTGGTCATAAATATGGTTACAGCAACTATGATAACAAAGATCATAGTAAAAATTCTTTACCACTAGATTTTCTACTTATGGGAGAGCTATTTCAAAATAACCACCATAAAAGCCCCAACAATGCAAACTTTGCAAGAAAGTGGTTTGAGTTTGATCCTACCTATCCAATAATGTTGATATTAAACAGATTCAGAATAATAAAACTTAGAAAAGAGTTTTAATGTAAATAGCTAAATCATTTTAAACTCAAACACGCCTTTACCAAGGTTAAAACATTCTTTGCTTGTAATTTCTTAATAAACTTTACAGATTGGAATCTACAATATTTCTAGCACGCAATGCTTGAAAGTAATAATAATTTGTAGTGTAAATAACTTAAAAGCAATCCAAGGAGAAATTTATATCCTGAAATGTAAACTTTCCTCAAATGTTTTGTTATAGGTTTTTGTATCACCTAAACCAATAATAAGAATATTAGCAATTAGGTATTTTATTTGTTGATGGAGACAGCTACCAACAAAGAAATCTGGTTACCCAAAATGGTACTTTTTAGATTACAAACTACTATCAAGATTGGAATCAATAGAGTATAAACTGAAAAAATAAAGCCCCAATAAAATTGGAGCTTTATAAAAATCATGTTATTTTTCTAATTAAATCCTATTATTTCTGTTGTTTCTGTATCTACAGGTGTATTTTCTACTCCTTGCAATCTGCCTCCTGCAATAAATTTTCTATTGTAATAAGGATCATTCAAACTGCTAATAGTAACGCCAGCAGTACAACTTGAATGAGTAAAATAACTATCGCCCAAATAAACACCTACATGACTTACACCAGCTCTGGTATTAAAAAATACCAAGTCGCCTTCCTCCAAATCTTCTCTCTTAACCCTACTAGTAACGCTATATTGTGCCCTAGCAGTGCGAGGTAATACGATGCCAAAAACAGTATTTATCAATTGGCCCGTAAAGCTGCTACAATCTACACCACGCTTTGTAGTACCTCCAAACCTATACCTCACCTGCCACCACTCTTCTATAAAACTATAGAGCGAAATATTGGTAATTTTTTCAACATCTCTGTCGAGGAGTTGAGCAAATTTAAATTGCAGGGCGTTACATAATTCAGTAGCTATAAATTCGGTGGGTGTTGCCTTCTTTGCAAAAGCTACAATAGATTTTTGTGCTTTTAAATAGGTAGCACCCATGCTTTCGTACTGCACAAAATTACTTGCAACATCATTATCTTTAAAAAAATCATTTTTTGGCTGAGCCAAAATGGTAAGTGGAGTAACTGTAAAAACGCTTAGCGCAACAGAAACAAACAGCAAGTTTTTCATACGTAAAATTTGGGTTTACACGTATAAGACTTTATCCTTTGTTATTTGTGCTTCTATAAATCTTTGATTGTCTAATGGTATTTTCCTTTCTATAAATCTTGTCCTACATCAATTAATAATAATATTCCTAAGTAGCTGGTCGCAAAAGTAACCAAAAATGATGGAAAAAACAACGTTAAAATACAATTTATTGATTACCAATGCGCTACAATGTATTATCTTTTCCAACAGTTACTTTCCCCAACTTTTTGCTGGAATTGTACACAAAGTAAATATAAATTCCATCTTTAGAAAAGCGGTATTTATCATTTTCATCACTTTCTGTCTCTTTGTAATCTTTTAGCTTTATGCGTATATCTTCAATGCTGGTATTTCGGGTTATATCTGTTTTTTCAATCGTTAGCTTTCCTTCATAAAATTCCTTTGGTACAATACTCTTTGCCTCTACCGCATCGAGGTATATTTGTAATTCCGAAACATAACCAGAAGGTAGCTTTTGGGGAGATGGTTCAAAAAGGGCTAACCCAACATTATCATAGCTGTGTACCCTATTAGATCCTGTTTTTTTTCGAGAGAATGTATCTAACACAGCGGTAAACGTTTGCAATTTCCAATCCTTACTTACTTCTTTCTTATCCAATTTTAATTTACCTCCTATTATCAATACAGCCATCTTTGAAGATGGGTATTGAGCAAATGAACCAATTGAAAAGGAGGAAATCAAAACAATAAATAAGAATAATTTTTTCATTTGATTTTGTTATGTTTTTAAAATAGCGTTGCGAAATTAGAGGTTTTATTTTCTTTAAAATGTAGAATTGACAATGATTTTGTTAAAGTGAAACAATTATGTGGAAAAACGATACATAAACTCACTTACATAATTACGATATTTGTAAATACTGCCATTCACTTTTAGAAAGTTTTTTATATTATGAATTTCTCGCATTTACACGTACATACACAATTTTCCTTACTAGATGGCGCCGCTTCCATAAAAAACCTGTACAGTAAAGCTATTAAAGATGGTATGCCAGCTTTGGCTATTAGTGATCATGGCAACATGTTTGGCGCATTTGAGTTTGTAAAAGAGGCCTACAAACATAAAAATGAAGATGGTACACTCAAAGTAAAACCGATTGTAGGTTGCGAATTTTATATTACTACAGATCGTACCCGAAAAACATTTAGCAAAGAAGAAAGAGACCCTCGCAATCACCAGATATTATTAGCAAAAAATGATATTGGTTATAAAAATTTGGTAAAGCTTACTTCACTTGGTTACATAGAAGGAATGTACAGCAAATACCCTCGCATAGACAAACAACTCATACATAAATACCACGAAGGACTTATTGCTACTACCTGCTGTTTGGGGGCGCTTGTGCCACAAACTATTCTTAAAAAAGGAGAAGAAGAAGGTGAGAACGAATTTAAATGGTGGTTAAATATTTTTCAAGAAGATTATTATGTAGAGTTGCAACGCCATGGTATGGCTGAGCAAGACAAGGTAAACAATATCTTACTAAAATTTGCAAAAAAATACAATGTAAAAGTTATTGCCAGCAATGATAGCCATTATGTAGAGCAAGAAGATTTTAATGCGCACGATATTTTATTGTGCATAAACACAGGCGAAAAACAAAGCACGCCCGCCATGAGGGAGTTTGGCGATGACGATGCCTCCACCAAAAACAAACGTTTTGCTTTTCCCAATGATCAGTTTTTTTTAAAGACTCAAAGTCAAATGGCAGAAGTGTTTCATGACTTGCCGGAAGCGATTGATAATACCAATGAGGTGGTTTCTAAAATAGATTTGTTGGATTTAAAAAGAGACATACTTCTCCCCCATTTTACTGTTCCAGCAAATTTTAAAACGCAAGATGAATATTTGGCTAACCTTACTTGGTCTGGCGCAAAAGAAAGATACCAAATACTAACCCCAACTACAGAAGAAAGAATACAATTTGAGTTAGGCGTTATTAGAGATATGGGATTTGCAGGTTACTTTCTTATTGTAAGCGATTTTATAAGAGCTGGTAAAGAAATTGGCGTGTTTGTAGGGCCTGGGCGTGGTTCTGCTGCTGGCAGTGTGGTGGCTTATTGCATTGGCATCACTAATATAGATCCTATAAAATACAATTTACTTTTTGAGCGTTTTTTAAATCCAGAACGTAAGTCAATGCCCGATATTGATACGGATTTTGATGATGAAGGAAGGCAAAAAGTAATTGATTATGTAGTGGAAAAATATGGCAAAAACCAAGTAGCACAAATCATTACTTACGGTACCATGGCTGCCAAGAGTAGTATTGCAGATGTGGCTCGTGTAATGGATTTGCCTCTGCAGCAAAGCCGAGCCCTATCTGGACTAGTACCAGAGCGGCCGGGTATGAATTTAAAAAGATTGCTTACAGCCCCCATTACCACAAAAGAAGCGGCAAAAGGCGGCGAAAAATCTTTAGAAGAAAAAGAACAACTACAAGCTGATGATATAGAAAAAATAAAAAAACTAAGAGAGTTTTATAATGGAAACGATGAACTAGCAAAAGTTTTAAAAGAAGCAGAAAAACTAGAAGGCTCCGTACGGAATACAGGCATACACGCATCGGCCATCATTATTGCTCCCAAAGATCTTACAGAACTCTTGCCTGTAGCCACTTCCAAAGAATCGGAATTGTGGCTTACACAAATAGAAGGAAATTCTATTGAAGAAGCTGGTGTAATTAAAATGGATTTTCTTGGCCTAAAAACTTTGAGCATTTTAAAAACAGCATTGGCACTTATCAAACAGCACCATGGCGTATCTATTGAAATAAACGATATTTCTTTGGAAGATGATAAGACGTATCAACTCTATCGACAAGCAGAAACCAATGCTACTTTTCAATTTGAAAGTGCGGGCATGCAAAAATATTTGCGGGAATTAAAGCCAGATAAATTTGGAGATTTGGTTGCCATGAATGCCTTGTATCGTCCTGGTCCAATGGCATACATACCAAATTTTATTGCACGTAAAAATGGCAAGCAAGAAGTTACATATGACTTACCAGAAATGCAAGAATATCTGGAAGAGACCTATGGTATTACCGTATACCAAGAGCAGGTAATGTTGCTCTCTCAAAAGCTGGGTGGGTTTAGTAAGGGGCAAGCAGATATTTTAAGAAAAGCCATGGGTAAAAAAGACCGCAAAACATTGGATAAGATGAAGGGCGATTTTATTACCGGTGCAACTGCCAAAGGGCATGATGCAAAAATATTAGAAAAAATATGGACCGATTGGGAAGCGTTTGCCCAATATGCTTTTAATAAATCTCACTCTGTTTGTTATGCTTTTGTTGCTTACCAGACAGGCTATTTAAAAGCCCACTACCCTGCCGAATATATGGCTGCAGTATTAAACCATGCGGGCAGTATAGATAAGATTACTTTCTTCATGGAAGAATGCAAACGCATGGGCTTAAAAGTGTATGGCCCTGATATAAATGAATCGCAAAACGGATTTGCAGTAAATGAAAACGGAGAAATACGATTTGGCTTTAGTGGCATGAAAGGGGTTGGAGAAAATGCCATTGAGAATATTGTAGAAGAAAGAACCAAGGGTGGAAAATTTAAAGATGTGTTTGATTTGGTAAGAAGGGTAAACCTAAGAGCAGTGAGTAAAAAAACACTCGAAAGTTTAATTTATAGTGGTGCATTTGATTGTTTTGAAGACATGCATCGGGCACAATATTTTTTTCAAGCCCCTGGCGATGTAATCTCATTGGAAAAAATTGTAAAATTCGGTTCTGTTTTTCAGTCGCAGGCTGCTGGTTCTGCCAATACGCTTTTTGGCGATTTACAAATGCCAGATATCGTACCTCCAAAATTGGCGCCATGCGCAGCATGGCAATTGGTAGAAAAACTAGATTTTGAAAAAGATGTTACGGGTATGTACATGAGTGGGCATCCGCTCGATGATTTCAAATTTGAATTAACTCATTACGGTATTAGTAAGTTATCCGATTACATGGATATTAAAAATGCAGTAGACACCGCCCCTACATCAAGAACATTTAGATTGGCTGGATTGGTAACTGATGGACAACATAGGCTCACTAAAACAGGCAAAAATTTTGGGATAATGCATTTGGAAGATTTTAGTGGTAAAGCCGATTTTGCATTGTTTGGTGAAGACTATGTAAAATTTAGCAACTATCTAGAAAAGGGTACCATTGTAATGCTAGAAGGTGGTTTTAAGAATAGATACAACAGCGATAATTATGAATTTAAGATTTCTAAGCTCCATTTATTAGAAACGGTAAAACCTACCCTTACCAAAGAAGTAAAATTAGAATTGAGCCCCGAAACAGTAAATGAGGGTTTTATAGATTTTGTAGAAGATAATGTACGCAATTACCCTGGCAAAACAACATTGAAATTTCAAATTAAGGATTTTGATGATAATTTAAAAGCAACATTGTATTCTTTAGAGAAAAGTTTTAGTATGAACGATGATATGGCGGCCTATTTGAATGGCAGTATTGATATACAAGTAAGTGTACTGACAGCATAACATGACTAATTAACATACAAATTGCTTATCCTCATATTGTGGATATGTCATAACTGCAAATCGAAATGTTGGTTATAAATTTGCACTCTTTCGTATAAATTAAGATAACAAATAAAATAAAAATTATGGCACTTGAATTCACAGATGCAAACTTTAAAACCGATGTTTTAGATTCAGATAAACTTACCGTAGTAGATTTTTGGGCAGAATGGTGTGGTCCATGCCGTGCAATAGGCCCAGTTATTGCAGAATTAGCTACTGAGTATGACGGTATTGTAAATATTGGTAAATTAAATGTAGATCATAACCCCGAGGTTTCTACAACGTATGGTATTACCAGTATACCTGCAATCCTTTTCCTTAAAAATGGCGAAGTGGTAGATAAATTGGTGGGCGCACAACCTAAAGCAAATTTTGTAAAAAAAATAGAAGCGTTAAAATAATTGAGGTTAAATGCAATTAAAGAAAAACCGTTCAAAAAATTTTGAACGGTTTTTTTATTAAAACATACTTGTATTTAAATAGTAAAGTAGACCCTAGTATAAAGAATGTTAAAATCCTATACCAACCGCCATTGCGGCAACCTTGTTTGGATAATCCGAACCGGCTGTTGCTGCACCAGTAGTAGTATTTATGCTGTATACTTTTGTAACATTGTTGATGGTTAAAAGTGCAAATGCATTGTTTGATTTACCACCAATATCAAATCCGTTTTGTGCATCTATCGTTACCCCGAGGTTACCAACTTCTACCAAAGTGCCTGCATTGGGTGGATTTTGTACATATAATTTTGTAGCATCCATTACAAAAAGCGTGGTAGTAGTTGCTCCTGCAAAATTATTGGTATAAGCTGCACCAGTAATTATTGGTACACCTGGGTTTAAATTTGCATCTGTAGCGGCAATGGTACCATCAATAGGGTTAAGCCTTACGTTTTGCCCTTGGTTGGTTACCAGCCTAATTCTATCTACCGTAGGGTTAAAATCGAAGCCGATAGCATTTGTACCTGTGTTTATTAGAAAGCCAGTACCCACGCCTGTTGCGGCACCGGTGCTGAGGTTAAAACTCACCAAACGTGCAGCTCCTACTGCAGTACTAGCCAAACCATACAATTGTCCATTGATTGGCCTAAAGTCTATCCCCAAAATGGTTTCTCCTGCATTTAATCCCGTAATAGTTTTATTTATTACGGTACTCGCATTTTTAGGATTGAATATTTGAAACGCACCCGCATCACTTATAGCATAAGCTACATCATTTGTAGGTATTGCAATATCAATAAGGGTAGCAGTAATATTTGCAATAAAAGAGCTGGCTGCTGTGGCTGTATTTATGCTGTATAATTTTGAAACGCCGTCTACCTTGCAGGTAAGCAATACTTTGCTATTATCTCCATTAATATCAAAACCCGCTTTGCCTGTAAAATTTAAATTTAAAGAACCTACTTCTACCAATGCACCATCATTGGGTGGATTTTGTTTGTATAATTTTTTACTCGTAAAATCAATATCAAATAATTCGGTAGTGCTGGCACCAGCAACAGAATTTGTATATGCAATAGAACTTATATCAGCATTTGCAATGCCATTAATAGCCAAATCTGTAGCTACTACTACGCCTGTTTCTGGATGTAAACGATAATTTTGACCAGCACTTGTTACCAATCTCACTCTATCTACTGTAGGATTAAAATCGATGTTGGCAACTGTACCCATTAGCGATGGTGTAAAACTAGCTGCACCTATAGCAGTTGCAGCACCTGTGTTAAGGTTTATCTGATACAATCTACTGCTGCTTCCCAATCCATATAACTGACCAGTTGCTGGCCTAAAATCAATACTCATAATTTTTTCAGCAGCCATTAACCCAGATATGGTTATTGTAGCACTTGGCATGTCAGTAGTTTTTGCATTGTATTTGATTAATTGGTTCATGTCTGTTAAACCATAAAAGTCAACATCTGGCTTTACGATGGGTACTTCTGGTTCTGTAATTACATTATCAGATTTATTACAACTTGTGCTAAATGTTGCTACTGAAATTGTAATCATGGAAAATAGAAAAAGCTTGTAAAAATTGTTTGATTTATTCATAATGTTTTTTTACACTACAAACGATTTGGAATTTCAAAAAGTTTAGCTTTTTTGAATTTTTTTTAACAGTATTTACCTTATCTATTTTGTTAGTAATACAACCAACTCTGAAATAGAGCGCATAAAAAAAGCCACTCAAAAGTGGCCGTTAATTTTTTAATTAAAAATGTTATTTCACTTTCTTAAAAGTGCCTTCCATAAATTTCATTTCTTTTCCATCCATCCCAGCACCGTACATTGTCATGGTATAAGATCTTTCATCATGGTATATTATTTCTTCTCTTATCTCTGTATCCTTTCCTGTCATTGGATCCGTTTGTGTGCCTTTCATATTAACTGTTTTTGTCTTTTCATCATAAGTACCGGTCATTTTTACAATGCCCGAACCCATATTGTCTATCCAAGTAGATACAAACATTTTTTTGGCATTATCATAGCCAACAGTACTTTGTCCCTTCATGGGCATACCCATCATGGTACAACTAAATTCGCCCATTTGGTATAAGCCATCCATCGTCATTGTAACCACATTGGTAGCTTTGGCCTTTGTTGGCGGCGCACTTGGGTCCATCCATTGGCTTACTTCGCCTTCCCATGTACCCTCTTCTCTTGCCAGCATTTTATGATTTTCATTGGGAGTCATAAAATTTTTCCAGGCTTGCGCTGGATCACCTGCTTCTGCAATATCGGCAGATACAGCTACCGATTGTGCAAACGAGTTTTGTAAAGTGGCTGTGAGTAAAACAACACACAACAGTAATTTTATATTTTTCATATTAAAAAATTTAGAATGTTAAATTACATATTTTTTTTATTTTTTCTGGTATTTAGAAGCTGTTTGTGTTAATTATTTTCTTTTGTTCACTGCAGCTTACTAGCGTGTAAAGAGGTTACGCAAAGAACGTTTTTCGCAGCGAAAGCGCTTATTTCTCATTTTCTCTACGGTGAAAATGAGATAAAGAACCTTAACGGTAATCGAAGAATTTAATTCAAACAGCTTCTTAGTCAATCTGCTAGAATAGTGTAAATTAATATCTTGCATGTAAATGCTTTTATCCCCTCACCCTCGGATCTATAACCGCATAAATAAAATCTGCCAAAATATTAATACAAATAAAAATAAAAGCACTTAGCAACACCGCTCCCATTACAACGGGGTAATCTAATTTTTCCAATGCATTCACGGTAATTTTTCCAATACCCTTCCACCCAAAAATATACTCTATAAAAAAAGAGCCCGCCAGTAACTCGGCAAACCAACCTGTAATAGCAGTTACCACTGGGTTTAGGGCATTGCGCAATGCATGTTTAAAAATAACGGCTCTTTTGCTAAGGCCTTTTGCATAAGCTGTGCGTATAAAATCTTGCTGCAACACATCTAGCATGGCACTACGGGTAAGCTGTGCAATAACAGCGAGTGGTCGTATACCCAAGGTAAAAGCAGGCAGCACAAGGTTTTTGAGAACAATGTACCGCTCCCCTGTTACTTCATCCATTTCGTATAAACTGCCTGTAATATTTAAACCAGTGTATGGGTGCAATAAATAACCAAACACATACGCTACAATAATGGCAATAAAAAAGGAAGGTGCGGATATACCGGCAATACTGGCTACCATAGCCGTGGTATCAAAAAAAGTATCTTTTTTTATTGCAGCAAGTACGCCCAATAAAATGCCAAAAAAGCAAGCAAAGAGCATGGCTGTAAGTGCCAATATAAGCGTGGCTGGCAAAGCTTCGGCCAATACTGCGGTTGTATCTTTTTTAGTTTGATAGCTTTTGCGGAGGTAAGGAATTTTTATGGCAAACTTATGTTCTCCCCCAAAGAAAAAACCTTTCAATTCTTTCTTTTTAATATCTTCTGCACTATGAAAAGCGATGGGAGAAACATCGTTTACATACAATAAAAACTGTTTCCATTTTGGTTGATCCAAGTACAAATCTTTGCGAATGTTATCCATTGTTTTTTTATCGCCCGTTTGCCCAAGTATAAGCCTAGCAGGGTCTCCAAAACCCTGAAACATTACAAACACCAATGCCACCACACCCAGCAGCACGGTGAAGGATAAAAAACTTTTTTTTAAAATCGCATTCAATATTTTATGATTAAAATTAATAAAGAATCAAAATTACTTGTAGCGTTTATCTTAAGCCTTGATTTTTTTTATTACTTTTTTGTATCAAGCTTGTCCCAAACTTTAGTCCTATCGTGTGAACTCAAATGCAATTAGGACACGGATGACACGGACCTGCCTGCCGGCAGGCAAGTTAAATGGATTCAAAAAGGATTTTTTTGCTTCGCAATCTCTTCTAAACACCGATGAGACCGACCTGCCTGCCGGTAGGCTGGTTTTAGGGATTTAAAAGGTTTTTTGCGATGCAAAAAAAATAAAATCCATATTTTATATCCATAAAGATCTGTTCAACCAGCCTACCGGCAGGCAGGTCCGTGTCATCCGTGTTCCATTTTTTATATCATAAATGTGTCCATACAATCGGCTCTTTAGCCTGGAACAAAAAAGTAAATACTAAGAAAAAGTATATTTTATTATGCTTTGCGAACTAAATACATAATCCAGATTGTTCAATTAATATCCTTAAACGCCGTCCAACTCCATTTTTGTTTAACTACTGGCCCGTTCATTAAATACAAAGTAGGATTTACCCTTGCCACCGTTTTAAGTACTGTAGCATCGCAACTTAGAAATTGCAAAGCAGCAAAATTATTGCTCAATGTTGTTGATTTTCTAAAATGCTCTTTTATTTTATCTACTTGCGATGTTACTATGTATAATTTTTTGCCTTTTGCAATCGCATTTTGTATGAAAGCAATATCCCCTTCCCAATTTGTAGGATAGCCCTCCAAATCTTTAATATACATCAAATAATAATCTCCTTGTGTATTTAAAATAGCTTCGGTACTGTCTGTACCAGCTTCTGTTGTAAGCGAAAAATCGTTTATAATAGGAATATTGTTGCTGCCTTTTTTTACCAATGTCTGCTTTCTATCTACAAAAGTCCAGGTACTATCGGCAGAAGATGGGAACTCTTTTTTCACGCCATCTTTTTCATATACAAAACTGTATTCAAATTTATCTTGCACTGCATTGGCAGGCATTTTGCGTAACTCCAAAATATTATTGCCAGGTTTGTAGGGCAAACAATCTACCAAAGGTAAGTTCCTCAATACAAACCATTGCAAATACAATACGATTGCTGTAGCCAGCAAAATATAGATAGCAGATAAAAATGGTTTGGCAATAGGTGTAATATATTTGAGGTTAAATAAAATAAACAATACCAACAACAACAAAATAATATCTTTTGTAAATGTTTGCGTGGGTGTAAGCGGAATACAATCGCCAAAACAACCACAAGCCCTTATTTTGCCAGTAAACAATACATAGGATGTAAGAAACGTAAAAAACAACATCAACAAAAGCAATATCCAAACAGTAATACGCTTTTGCCAGCCTAGCAGCAATGCCACACCCACTATTACTTCTAGCGTTATCATACTAATAGAAAAAGCAAGCGCATGGCTATCAAAATTTTTCATAAGGCCAGGCATAAAACCGCTATTGCTCCAAGCTTCAAAAAACTCTTGCATCTTAAAAGCCAAGCCCTTGGGGTCTATTGCTTTTACCAAGCCCGAAAAAATAAATAACAAGCCTGTAAAAATTCTTGCAATTGTAACTGCTATTTTCATCTGTTTATTTTTATTTTAAATGTTGTTATTCTAAATTGCCATATGCACATTTTAGGCACTATAAAAAATTCGTTGTGGCTTATTTCGCCTATTTAATTTTGCTGTATTCCTTCTCCAATCAATATCAAAGCAAACACAGCATAATTTAGTATGTCAAAAAAATTAGCATCTATACCCTCACTTACCAGTGTAGAACCTTCGTTTGCGATGATTTGTTTGATACGCAATATTTTTGCCAGCGATAAATCTACAAAACTTTCTTGGCTCATTTCTCTCCAGGCTTCTCCATAATCATGGTTTTTATTTTCCATCAATTCCTTTGCCATGGCTACTTTCTTATCATACAAGGTAGATACGATTTCTACATCTAGCTCCTCGGGTTCATCGTTGTTTATTTCTAATTGTATCAATCCAATGATGGAATAGTTTACAATACCCTCAAATTCACTTTTTACATCGTCGCCTATTTTTTGGGTAATTCCTTCTTGTATATTTCTAATTCTTTTGGCTTTTATATATATCTGGTCTGCTACCGAAAGTGTTCTATAAACCCTCCAAGAAGTGCCATAATCTTTTGTTTTTTTTATAAATGTATTTCTACAGGCTGTTATTACAGCATCGTATTGCTCCAATGTATTTGTCATCCTTATTTTTTCTTTACTTTTTTTATCAGCTTTTTAGGTGTGGTACTTTTTTTATTTACTGGTGCCATCTTATTTGCACTAGCCGCTAGCGCTTGCGCTTTCGATAATACTTCTAACACTTCTACTTCAAAAATCAAATTTGCATTAGGCGGTATATCTGCTCCTGCTCCACTTGCACCGTAGCCAAGTGTAGATGGAATATACATCACTGCTTTTGTACCTTTCTGCATCATAAGTAATGCATCTGTCATACCGGGTATTACGCCGTTACCAAGGCTCACATCATCGGTGAGGTTTACCGAGAGTGGCTCTGTATGACCTTTTGAGTTGTCCATGTTTGTATCAAAAATATTCCCATCCAACGTTTTACCCTTGTACTTTATTTTTATAATTTTAGTTTTATCAATCTTTGCACCAGTACCTATTTTTGTTATTTGTACATAAGTACCTTTTGGCGTTTTGGTCGTTGTTATTTTATTGGCCGCAAGATATTGAGCTATTATTTTTTCATCAATATCCATTTGAAAAGCGGCTCTCTTTTTATCCATAACTTCTTGCTTAGCCATGTTTTCTTGCCTGGCACTATCAGCTTCGGCTTGATTTTTATACACATTTACTATTTGAAAATTTGTATAAATAAACATGCCTCGCTCCATAAAAGAGGGCAATGGCTGACCATTTTGCTTGCTTATGATACTATCGGTAGATGTTACCGTAGAAACGCTATCCCCATTTCTTAATTGTGAAAAGATTTTATAATAGCTTAGCGGCAGGGTAATGCTGTCGAAAGGTATTATTTGTGCTACAGCATTATCTCTTGTGCTATTTAAAACGCTGTCTATGTTTGCTCCTTTAATGCTCGTTGTGAAGTGTATCTCCATAAAATCGCCCGTTTTCATTAGGTCATTTTTACCATTGGAGATTATCTTATATTCAATACCATCATCACCCATTTTATAACCCGCTGTAGTTTGAGCATAAGCGCTAAAGGATGCAAGCGTAATTATTAAAGAAAAGAGTTGTTTAATCATTGTCCTATTTTTGTATATCTTCAAAAATACAGATACTTAATTAAATGTTTACACTAAACTGCAAAGGAAAATTAATAACGACCGAAATACCCTTGGTTATGGGTATCATAAATGCCACGCCCGATTCTTTTTATGAGGGCGATTTGCACAAGGGTATGGATGGTATACTAGCATTGGCAACTAAAATGATTAAAGATGGTGCCGATGTGTTGGATATTGGTGGCCAAAGCACCAGACCAGGCAGTACCCGCATATCTGTTAAAGAAGAAATGGAAAGGGTAATTCCTGTATTAGAAATGATTCATACCCATTTTCCTACTGTAATACTCTCTATAGATACCTACCAAAGCCAAGTGGCTATTGCAGCAGTACAAGCAGGCGCTTCTATGGTAAACGATATAAGTGCGGGCGAAATGGATGAAGCCATGATAAAAACAGTAGCCGATATGGGTAACATACCTTACGTGTGTATGCACATGAAGGGCACACCCGAAACAATGCAAACTGAAACCAATTATGCCGACATTACAAAAGAAGTATTGGCATATTTTATTGCCAAAACCCATACATGCAAAAATGCAGGTATCAATGATGTGATAATAGACCCCGGGTTTGGTTTTGCAAAAAATGCTGCTCAAAATTTTGCGTTACTAAAAAACCTATCAGTATTAAAAATGCTAGATAAACCAATACTCGTAGGGCTTTCTAGAAAAAGTACCGTTTACAAAACACTGGGTATAACTGCGGCTGATGCCCTAAATGGAACGACAGTTTTAAACAGCTTGGCCATACATAATGGGGCAAATATATTGAGGGTGCACGATGTGAAAGAAGCAAAAGAAGTTGTTACGCTGCTACAGGAGTATAATAAAGCATAAAAAAAGGGATGCCAACTTTTACAAAAATGGCATTTCTTTTTATAAATATAAAATAGTGCTAGCTCAAAAACAATAACTTGCTATCTGTACTGTATTACTCGCTTCTATAAATGTTGAAAAATGATTTACTGCTGAAGGGCTGCGGTGGACCGAGCGATGTGTATATGTGTATGCTTGCTGCTGCAAGCGGCATAAGCATTCACATATATACGGTACAGCGAGGGAGACCGGACAAATGCTGCCAGCTGCACAAATGCACACAGCGCATAAATTTTTATTGAACTATTTATTTTACAATTCAAAAAATTGGGCGGATTATTGAACCCAGATTTTGCTTCAACAGTACAAACAAGCATAAAAAAGGGGATGCCCACTTTTAGAAAGTGGGCATCCCCTTTTATGAATATTCTATAAATTAAGGTTGTCCTTGTGGAGCCTGTTGCTGTTGCATTTGTTGCATTTGCTGTTGCATCATTTGTTCTTTCATTTGCTGGTATGCTTTTGGATCAGCTTTTTGCAAACTATCTTCATATTTCTTTTGCTCCTTCATTTGCTGTGCTTGAGCCGCTTTTTGCTCTGCCATTTGTTTAGCTCTTGTAGCAGCCATATCTGCAGTAGCCTGGGCTTTAGATAGTACATCTAATACTTCTACTTCAAATACTAAAATAGCATTAGCAGGAAGATCTGCACTTTGCGCTCTTGGGCCATAAGCCAAGCCAGATGGGATATACATAAAAGCTTTGGTACCTTTTTGCATGGTTTTTAAAGCAGCAGACATACCTGGTATTACGCCATTACCAAGGCTCATATCATTTGTAAGGTTCACCATTAAGGGTTCTGTGCGCCCTTTAGAAGGGTCTACATTAGAATCAAACATAACACCAACCAATGTTTTACCAGTGTACAATACTTTTGCAATAACATTGCTGTCTATAATGGGTCCAGTGCCAGCCAAAACTGTCTGTACATAAACACCTTTACCAATATTGGTAGCCGTAATTTTATTTTTTGCCAGGTAATCTTGTATGGCTTTATCATCCGTCTTTACCAACGTTTCTGCTTTGGCTTTTGCCATTACTTCTGCAGCCGCCGCAGCCAGTTTTTTTGCAGAATCTGCCTCAGCAGATGTTTTATAAACATTTACCAATTTAATGTTTGTATAAATAAACATTCCTTTTTTTATGAAGGGTGGTAATGGTTGACCCTGCGGTTGTTTTTTTATAATGCTATCGGTAGATGTTCTTGTTACCACACTATCTCCTTTTTTTAACTGCTTAAAAATAAGTAAGTAAGCTGGAGGTATATTGGTAGAATCAAAAGGCATAATTTGTGGTCCACCTTGCTCCCTAGAGCTGTTAAGCACAGAATCTTTTCTTCCCCCACCTCCTATTACAGAAGTAAAATGAAGTTCCATAAACTCGCCATTCTTCAATAAATCGCCCGATCCGCTGTGAATGATTTTATATTCCATTCCTTCTTCCCCTTTTTTGTACTTCTCTTGGCATGAGGAGAATGCTACCAAACTTGCCAATAATAAATAAGAAATTTTCTTCATTGTGTTTGTTGTTTATTTTAAAATGTATATGTAGTTAACTGTTCTCTGTTTTCTTGCATGGCAGTTTTAAAATCTGCAATGGCTTTTTCCAAACTATCAAAAGTAGCACCTCCTGCAGCATTGTAATGCCCGCCACCATTAAAATATTTTCTGGCAAAGCTATTTACATCAAATTCTCCTTTGCTCCTAAAAGAGCATTTGCGCTCTTCCCCTCTGTCTATTATTATGGCGGCAAGTTTAATGCCTTCTATACCTAGCGGATAATTTACCAGCCCCTCTGTATCGCCCGTTTTTATATCAAACTTTATCAAATCTGCTTGAGGTATAGCTATAAGAGCAGCATTGTATTCATAAAAAACCTCCATTCTGTTCAGCAATACGTTGCCTATAAAACGCAGGCGAGCTTCGCTGCTATTATCAAACAAAGCCTCGTGTATGGGCGAATGTAGTAAACCACGGTCTTTCAAATTTGCCACCATTTTATGTACACCCGAGCTGGTGCTTGGAAAACGGAACGACCCCGTATCTGTCATCACACCTGCATACAAACATTGCGCTATGTCATCGTTTATTTTGTCTTCATGCCCTGCAGCCATTATAAAATCGAAAACCATTTCGCAGGTACTGCTTTTATTTACATCACTTATACCGTATGTAAATTTCTCTGCTTGAGGCTCTCTGTGGTGGTCTATCAATATTCGTTGCCCAGTGGCTGCATCCAAAGCAGCTTCCATATTTTTGGTGCGGCTAAGGGTATTAAAATCCAAACAAAAAATCCAATCAGCTATTCTAATCAATTCATTGGCAGCATCTGTATGACGTTCATATTCCAACACCGTTTGCACACCGGGCATCCAATTTATAAACGAAGCCCAATTGGTAGGCGAAATAACCACCGCCTCGTGCCCCAATTGCTTTAAAAAATGATACAACCCCAAGGTAGAACCCATGGCATCGCCATCGGGCTTTTGGTGCATGGTAATAACTACTTTTTTTGGAGTAGCTAGCAACGGGAAAATATTGTCTATAGTCTGCATAAAATCGGCGCAAAAGTAAGGAAAAAAATGGGTTAAATGGGTAAAAGGTTAAAAGTTGTTTGTTGTTAGGCGTTTGTCGTTTTTCGTTTGTCGTTTCTCGTTTGTTGTTTGTCGTTTGTCGTTTGTCGTTTTTCGTTTGTCGTTTGTCGTTTGTCGTTTGTTGTTGGTCGTTAGTCGTTTGTTGTTTGTTGTTTGTTGTTTGTTGTTTGTTGTTTGTTGATAGTTGCAAGTAATAAATTTTAAGTAATAAAAGATTTTGGAGCTCAACATTAGGCCTTTATTCATCATTGGTCCTGCTATCCGCAGTACCTACCTATACGGCAGGCAGGCGCCTCAAGGGTTCGTGCCTCGCCCACTGCGGGGTACTTGCTCCTATCAGGGCTAGGTTTTGGGCATTTTATCTTCTTTCAACATGTATAAACCGATACCTCATTATTATTGCAAAGTGTTCGTTTATTGCTGGCAAAGCAGCTTACAACCCTTCCCCTGCCCTATGGCTGTTTATTTATTATTAACTTTTCCATAAACACAAAACATAATTTTAGTATTTCTTCCATATCCAATTATCCAATAAACACCCTACTTTTGCAAAAAAAATACAAAAATGACCAACAGAACCTTTACCATGATAAAACCAGATGCAACTTTAAATGGCAGCACTGGTGGTATTTTAGAAATGATTAATGCAGCAGGTTTTCGCATAGTAGCCATGAAAATGGTACACTTAAGCGCTGCAAAAGCAGGCGAATTTTATGCAGTACACAGTGAGCGCCCTTTTTATGGCGAGCTGGTAGAATTTATGAGCCGTGGCCCAATAACAGCCGCTATATTGGAAAA
Organism: Ferruginibacter sp.; assembly: GCA_031430735.1. GTDB lineage: Bacteria > Bacteroidota > Bacteroidia > Chitinophagales > Chitinophagaceae > Ferruginibacter. The sequence goes on from JANPCB010000073.1 coordinate 40,960, forward strand.
AGAAAACGCAGTAGAAGATTTTCGTACATTAATAGGTGCTACCAATCCTGCACAAGCAGCAGAAGGTACCATCCGTAAAAAATACGCAACTTCTATAGGCGAAAATGCCGTACACGGAAGTGACAGCGACGAAAATGCAGCCATTGAAGGCAGTTTCTTCTTTAGCCAATTAGAGCAGTTTTAGTAAACGATAAAACGATCATAAAAATCCCCATTGCCTACTGCAATGGGGATTTTTTTGTACATGAATAAAATAAGTGTACAAAACTTTGTGTTCATTGTTATCGCTGTTTCGTTGTGTGAAATATTAAATTACGTTGGTATAATGTAACATTCTAAAGAAAATGTATGTTTGTTATTATCCATTACAAACCGGCATTACTGATAAAACACCCTCTGCGAAAACTCCTTCCCCTCTCTTCTCTGCGGTAAAACCCAAAGTGAAAATAAAATAAGTCCACAAAACTTTGTGTTCTTTGTTATCGTTGTTTCGCTGTGTGAAATATTAAATTACGTTGGTATAATGTAACGGTCTAAAGAATATGTATGTTTGGTATTATCCATCTGCATACCAGCACTTGTCATAAAACACCCTCTGCGAAAACTCCTTTACTTTCTTTTTCTGCGGTAAAAAACCAAAAAACATACTCATTACAAAAAATAATGACTATCCGTTATTGGGTGCAAAAGAATTTTATGTATGAAATACACAATGTATGATTTTTAAAAAGGTAGGTTAAAATGCTATTTCTGTTTTTTCTGTAAATCTGTGGCAAAAATATTGCCACAGATTCACAGAAAAACTGTTTTGAATATGATCTTTTAACTAGTACACAAATTGCTTACAGATAATATGGGTAAATTTATTGAGGTAAATACTTTAAATGAAGCATGAATTTTTATACAGTTTGTATTTAATTTTCTACCATTTTATATTCCTTGCAGCTAATAAAGGATAGCGATTAAAAAAATAACATAAAAAATTGTTATGTATATGAATCCAATTACTTAACTTCATTTTAGCAATAATACCTTTAAGGTATGTCCGAGCAGAATGGGACTGAGGGACGGCGAAGCCTTGCCCCGGCGGAAAAAGATGAAAGAAATACAATACAAACCAGTAATACACAAAGGCGAGAAACGCATAGCTGTAATATTTAAATACGACAGCAAGCTTATAACCGCCTTGCGCAAAAAAACCGCTGCCAAGTGGAGCGAAACGATGCGTGCATGGCATATTGCCGATACGGTGGAGCATAGGATAAAATGTGGGTTGGCATTGGAGGGTGAGGAAACAATTACTTCAGAAAGCCCGGAGGCTGTTTCTGCAATAATTAAAGAAAAACAGCCCTCGTTACCTGAAAAAACAAGCACAGAAAACAGTTTTAACAACTTACCTACGCTAGAGCTAATACCGATTCTAAATAAAAATAAAGAAGATCGAATTGGTTTATTTGTAACAAACAACAGCAATATAAATGGCATAGTAAAAAGATTGCCTGCTGTAAAGTGGAGCGAAAACCAACAATGCTGGCATATCCCTTGTACCGAAAAAGATTATGAAGGAATGTGCCTAGCACTAAATGGGTTGGTAAAAATAGATAACAAACGACTTGCTCAATTTTTAGTAAAAAGGAAAACAGCCAATGCTGTACAACAAAAAATTGGACAAAAAAAGCCAGCAACAAGTGAGCAAATGTTATCCATAAGTCAGCAAAATTTATGCTTACTGCAACGTATGGTAGAACATTTGCAATTAAAGGCCTATAGCACTTCAACCTTACGAACCTATAAAAATGAAGTTAGTATATTTTTTCAAACCTTACAAAATAGACAAGCCGATACGCTCACTTCAGAAGATGTGCGAAAGTACATTCACCATTGTATATATGAACTTAAATTAACGGAAAACACTGTACATAGCAGATTGAATGCTTTAAAATTTTTGTATGAACAGGTACTTGGACATGAAAAATTCTTCTTTGAAATTCCAAGACCAAAAAAGAAAATGCAATTACCCAAAGTTTTTAGCCAAAGCGACATAGCTGCAATCATTAACTCTGTAACCAATAAAAAGCACAAAACGATGCTCATGTTAGCATATAGTGCAGGGCTAAGAGTTAGTGAAGTAGTGAGTCTGAAAACCTACCATATAGATAGTAAACGAATGACAATCCTTGTAAGCGAAGGAAAAGGCAAAAAAGATAGAATAGTTACACTTAGTCCAGTTTTATTGGTTATGCTTAGAGATTATGCTCAAACATATACGCCTAATAAAAATGGATACTTATTTGAAGGAAATACAAAAGATACAGCTTATAGCACACGTAGTTTACAAGAAGTATTACAAGCAGCCAAAAAAAAGGCAGGGATAATAAGACCTGGTAGTATTCACAGTTTGCGACATAGTTTTGCTACACATCTCATAGAAAAGGGAACCGATGTTACGATGATACAAAAACTTTTAGGTCATAATGATTTAAAAACTACGATGCTTTATCTACACACAAGTAATAAAGATCTGCTTAAAATCATAAGCCCATTAGATGATTTGGAATTAAAGTAAGTTGTATTTGCGCTACTCCAATATTTCCGCGCTTTTTTTCCTAAATCAATAAAAACAAATGATTTAAAAAAATTGTTGCAACAAAAAAGTAGCGTATATTAGCGCAAATACATACGTTGTACGCCACTTTATGACACACCCTGAAAATCATCCATACGAAATTTTCTTTCCAGACAAAACTCAATCTTTAATAATTGGGACATTTCCTTGTATAGACTTTACTCAAAGGAATTATGGACATTGGTTTTATTCAACCAACAATAAAAACCTTTTGTGGACAATTCTTTCAACTGTTTTCACTAGCTCAGTAATTGACAGACAAGAAAAAGAGAAACTACTATCTACTTACAATTTTGGTATGGCTGACATTGCACAAGTTATTCAAAGGACAAACCAAACTTGTGCTGACACAGACTTTAAAATTATAGAGCCGAACAGAAAATTATTAACTCTCATTGCTGACAATATTAATTTAGCACTTTACTTTACCAGTAAGACAGCCCAAAAGTTGACAAATGACTTTTACTTTGAGAATTTTAAATCTAAAATTTGTAACACTCAAATAAACCTTCCTTCCCCATCAAAAAGTGCAAGCCGTTCTATTGCAAGGACAGACGATTATAAAAGATATAAAAACTTAAATGCTACTTTAAACACAATGACATATAGGATTGAAAAGTATTCTGAATTATTAAACAATAAATTATGAAATGGTTTTTGTCACTGCCAATTTTTTTCCTGCTTTCTTGTTCATCACTTGAAGGACTTCCAACAGAAGAGATGGCATTAAATAAATTAAAGCAAAGTGAATTTGGCGACCGAACAAACGATTTTATAGAAATTATAGAATTCAAAAAAACAAACGGCGTAAAGCAATCTATATTTGGACAAGACATTTATAAACTTGAATTCTCGTTAAAAATTAAGTTTAAACAAAATGCTCATTCAGTATTTTCAAACGACTTGAAAAATTTTGAAACAGACAAAGAGTTAGACAAATGGATTTATTCACATCCAATGCGTTCTTCAAGTGGCAACAATTATCCAATCTACTATGCCAAATACAAACATTTTAAGAAAGGCCAAATTGTAGAAATTAACGACAATGTTGAATTTCAGAAAGCGGAAAATGGTTGGCGTTGACAGAAAAGCGGCGTACAACAATTAAGGTTTAGTGTGGCATGCAATGCCCAACGCTAAACCTGTGTTGAACGAAACCCGGGCTATTTGTTATGGGGATTTGAAATAAAGGCTAAGGGGTAGAAAAAAATACAGAGCGTATTTTTTGAAAA
>JANPCB010000074.1:0-75345 GCA_031430735.1 Ferruginibacter sp.
CAATACCTTGTCTTTTGAACAAAGCACCATAAGGCGGTTTGTAAATAATGCCTCAACATCATATACGAGAGACCTACTCTCATCTTATTTATAGTTCGTAAAAGATTCCTCTCTTACTTCTTGGCGCACCGCAGAAATGAGGCCCAGCCTGTGTGCCAGCTTTCTGTGCCATAGTAGTATAAGCTGCAAGAAATAATGTTCTATATTTAAGAAATAAAGAAGTTCATTGATGCTTTGCCTCGGTTTGTAACCCCACGAACCGTTCACTATTGTCAGTTTACTTTCTTCGTCTTGGGCTTTGATTTGGGCAGAAAATCATAGCCTAGCTTTTGGTTCTTTTGATTATCATTTATATCTTTACCTGCCTGCCGGCAGGCAAGTTCTGTCTCTACACCCGTGTAGGGATTCCGGGCGAAAGTCCCGAAATTTCGGAATAATTCCACACCTGCACAAAGTGCTACCGTTGGCAGTAATTTTAGACAGACACCCTAAAAATTTCAGACAGTATATCAAATTTTTTTATCGACATCTTGAAGACACAAACATTACAAATAGATAGACTCATTTCAAAAAGATTGATTCTTATTCCGTTTACAATACAGATTTGCAAAAACCTAACAAATGATGACTTTAGCGATTTATATAAAATGGGGTTAAAAAAGGGAAAAGTTGGCCAGACAGTGACGTTATAGAAACTTTACCTAAAATAATTAATAATTTATCTAAAGTTGAATCACCAACGGGATTTGAGTCGTGGATGATTATTAAAAAAGACACATTTGAAATAATTGGCGACTTAGGCTTTAAGGGATTTAATAGTGAAGAAGAAAATATTGACATTGGATATGGTATTATAAAAGAAGAGAGAAGAAACGGTTATGCGGAAGAAGCTGTGACCGAACTTCTAAAATGGGTACATTCAAAACAAATTGTAAAGGAAATAACTGCACGTTGCTTAATAGACAATGTTAGTTCTATCAACCTACTAAAGAAATTAAATTTTACAGAGATAAAGAAAGATGATATAATGGTTTTTTGGTCTTTGCAAAATAAGTGATGCGAAGAATAAAAACTCTGCCTTCGTTGGTTCCCACACTTCAATTTATAAAACGCCTAAGCTTGCTCTACGACAGTGGATAATCTTTTGCAAAATAAAAGGCCGTGAACTTTGCAAGCATTGCAAAATATTCACGACCTTTTTTATAGACTAAACTTATCCTTTTACAATCTTCAACGTTTGTTGAACTATTCCATCTTTTGAAAGTTTAATAAAATAAATTCCCGCATTCAATGATTTTCCATTAAATGTTTCTGTATAGTTTCCTTCATTCATTCTTTTATTCACCAATATTTTCAGCTGTTTTCCCTGAGCATCAAAAACACCGATGGTTATTTGAGAAGGATTTTTAACCCTATATTGAATGTTCGTATTATCTACGAAAGGGTTGGGGGATGTCTTCATTAATACTTCTGGTGCAGACAGTAAAGAAGGAAAACTTTTATCTATTAACCCAACTCCAGATTTACTGGTTAAAGCGTTTTCCCTAAGTGCCGGCGGCGTTTCGCAATTGCAATTATAGGTGCCTGCCCAAGGAGTTTGCACAAAAGGAAATGAAGGTTTAAATGCGGTATCATTTGAGGTGATTCCTGCATTGTATGTTAGTACATTTAATAGTTGTGGGGTAACCGGGCTAGGGCTTGTGCTTGGAATATAATCATCGTACCACAATCCAATGGCAGCTAATACAACGCCGCTCACCGCCTGCAATTCAATTCTTGTTACATCATCTTCCAACCTTCTTCCATTTGGAAAACCATCCATGTTTGGAATAAACTGAAGATTGGTATTTCCATTAAATCTTGGATCTGTTAAACCCAATACCGCAGCCTGTACCAATCCTTCTGAACTAAAGTCAGGAGAATTTCTTGGAGTAGCAGGTACTGCCATATTTAACCTAAGCATGTCTCCACCATTCGGTAAAAAATTATTGATAAATGGTTTTCCAACAGCAAGCGGGTTTCCAGCTTTGCCTGTAGCCAGTTGGTACGGCGCCAGGTTTGGAACACCTGTATGAAAGATCGGCCATAGATCTACTGATCTTGGTTTGTTGGGAGCGGGTAAAAGTAGGCTACCAAAATTTGCTTCACTTAATGCTGTTCCATTTAAAGCAGCACTTCCTTTTAAACCATACAAACCATTTTGGCCATTACCAAAACCAAAAGCACCCAATGAATTCTTTTGAATTCTTAACGGTGTAAATGCAGGAACCGCCCCTCCAAATTGGGCATTATCCATGTAAAGTGCCAGTTCAGGATTGTAAAAATAATTACCAAATTTTTCAATCAAACCTAAATCATCGTAAGGGGTAATTCTATTCCATACATCTTTATCCATAATGGGAATTACTGCTTCATTGGTTAAAGGCATACCTAAACGAGAAACCTGTATCCATGGTCCTGAATGTGAATCTTCTTTAAAGTCACCATCTTTTTTTACCTCCCTAAGGGTAGTAACTTTTTGTCTGCTCGCATTTGCCCACACGCCAATTACATAATTTGGATCTAAAATGTTAGCAGCCTGGTTTAAGTTTTTACGGTCTTTTTGCAGTGTGCTGATATCTACTTCTAATGCAATGGTGGAAACGTTTAAACACTTTAAACCATCCTGAGGTGTTGTAGGACCCTGGCGTGGCGCATCTCCAAGGTCAAAAATTCCACCCAGGTCTACAAAGAATGGATCATCAACCGGGCCACAAAAAACTTTCTCACCTGTGCTTGCCGTTTTTATAGCCTGCGTCATTAATGTTTCATAATTGGGTGCACCTAAACCCACGCCCGAACTGATAGATCTTTCACCAATGTTTGGAGGAGGTACAATTCCATTGGTAGCAATGGTAGTAAAAGAATTTCCACCATTCATACTTCTTTCAAGGGTGTAAGTCGTCTTTAAATTTTCTTTGCCAAGTCTTATATTAAAAAAAGTACTGCCATCTTGATTGGTTCTTTTAAAAGTAAACCGATAAATAATATCATCACCTTTTGTAGCAATGTTATTGTCTATATGAATTTCGTATCGTACATCTTCACTAAAATGGCTAAAATTCGGTCCGCCCTGCGGTAGTTGAAAAGGAATGTAATTGGCAATTAAAATTATTTTGTTTGGATTTGCAGGGCTTTTAAAAGCATATACATCCGTGTTATCCGCTAGTGGATCATCTGCAATCATGGGTGCCTCCCGGTGACTTGAAGCCAGGGCCGGGAAAGTGTTCACGACCATAGCACACAACATTACTGCTGCGTAAATTTTTCTTTTCATAATTTATTTTGTTTAAAATGAATAATACTGTTGCCTTTACAGAGATGAGATTGCTGGTTATTTAAATAGGAGTGGATATAATTTTGGACGTCCGTTTATCATGAACGACTAAAAAGCTTAAAAAGTTTAAAACTTAGATTTATTTTTAAAATTTGTTTTGAAGAAGGACGTGTTACAAAATATGGGGCACCCACTAGAATAGAAATGCAGACAAACGAAGTGATTCGCCGACGGAGAAATACAGCAAGGTGAGTGAGGAAGGGTAATTGCCTTGGTTCGTGTCCCCACTTCACTTGTTCGGAAATCCCGAACAACTTAAAATCTCATTAAAGCTTCTCTGTATCCCTTGGTATCCCACCATCGCTCGAGCCCATCGCCGCAACGCTTAATCCGCCTTGGTCTCATCCCAGCCGGTCTATTTGTATAAAAGCAACAGCTACTCCAACAAAACTTTTGCAGCAACAGAAACCAGTTAACAAAAAAAACTAACCACTATATAAATTCGCTATTCACTAACAATTATTTTCCATACGCTCTCGGTCGGCTGGTCAAACGCCAAGCCTCGGCATTCACTATTGTTGGCTATGGGTTACCAACAGGTGCGAAAAATTCAAAACAATTGAAAAAACACTACCAAATTATTGATTACTGATATCTTAAAAACTACATAAATTTGTAGCGTGCGTACAATACAAATGTGCTGCGCTAGCTACTACTACATTCCAACTATGGAAGGGTCAGAAAAAAATGGTAACTTTATTTAAATTTAAAAATATGTTATACGGCCAAATAAGTATTGACCCTGAAATTATGAGTGGCACTCCTGTTTTTGCTGGGACACGAGTTCCTATCCAGACCATATTTGATTATTTGGAAGGCGGTGACGATCTTGAAATGTTTCTTGCAGACTTTCCGTCAGTTACAAAAACTGCTGCGATTGGTGTTTTAGAAATGGCAAAAACTTCTCTAACTTCTGACAACTCAACGAATCCTTATACATTCATTGCTGAAGGCGCACTACATCTTCCAGCAACAATTTATGAAAACGAAATTTGGAAGAAAATTAAAACTATGAATTATGAAAAATAGGATACTGGAAAACGCTGACATAAAAGAAAGAGTAAGGAAGGGCTTAGACATGACATTCGAAAAACTTCTCAAAGTAAAAAGCCAGACAAATGGCATCTTCGTCTTTTCCCAAAATGGAATTATTAAGAAGGTAAAGGCTTCTGACTTACGTAAGTAAAAGTACCTTGCCTCCGTTGGTATCTCAACATCTCAAATACCCATCGCCGCAACGCTCAATCCGGCTAGGTCTCATACCAGCAGGCGTATGTGTATAAAAGCAACAGCTACTGCAACAAAACTTTTGCAACAAGAGTAACCAGTTAAAAAAAGCTAACCACTAAATAAATGCGCTTTACACTAACAATTATTTTTCATACGCTCTCGGTCGGCTGGTCAAAGCCAAGCCTCGGCATTCAATATTGTTAGCTATGGGTTACCAACAGGTACGAAAATTTACAACGATGTCTGTCCATTCCTCAATGCCTTTTTCCCCCTGTTTTTCTTTTCCCACTCCAGCATTTCGGGCGTTTTAGCCACTACTTTTTTTACGCCATCCAAACTTTTACCAGCGGCTACTTCTTTTTTAGGTGCGTTTGGTAGTACAATGTTATTCCTATCCCACTCTTCTGTTTTTAGTAACCTACCTGTTACAGGTTCATAGTATTTCCAAAATCCATGTTTCACACTGTATTGTTCTGCCTTTACAATTTTGTAATCTATAATTTCATTGCTGCCCGTACCATATACCGCAATGGTATCATAAGGCGCATCTGGGTTGTAGCCCTTCCAATTTTCTTCTCGCAGCAGTTCGCCCAGAGGTGAATAATATTGTTGCAATCCGTCTTTCCCATTGTGCAAATATGTTTCAAAACCAATAGGGTCGCCATTTAAATTGTACTTGCGCCAAATGCCTTCTTTCATATCATCTTTGTACACGCCTTCTTCTTCGTACCCTGGCTCACCTCGCAATTCGTCTTTGTGTAATACAAATTTTCCTTGCTTATACCCTTTCTTGTCCACTTTATTAATGGTATCGCCTTTGGCACTTATTTTAAAAGATGTAAGTTGGGCGTAGGTACTTTGCAGGCACATAAAACAAATACAACAAAGGATAAGTGTAAGTTGTTTAATTTTCATTTCTATTAGATTTTATAGTTCAAATTTACAAAGAAAGTATAGTAATAAATGTTAATTTCGTTTGGAAGTTCAGTTGGCAGTTGGCAGTTGGCAGTTGGCAGCTTGCGGTTGGCGGCTTGTTTAATTGTTGAACATCAAGCTATTTGGTAAAATTTAAATTAATAAATGAAAGATTATAAAAAATATTATATCCTAAACGCTACACCAGAGGAAGTGTATGCGGCGCTTACCATACCTGCCACTTTACAATTATGGACAGGTGCCGAAGCTATTATGAGCACAGAGCCCGGCAGCGAATTTTCTTTATGGGAAGGAAATATTGTAGGAAAAAACCTCGAGTTTGAAAAGGATAAAAAAATCGTTCAGCAATGGTATTTTGGTGAGCAAGAAGAACCTTCCATTGTTACCATAAAGTTATTTGCAGATAAAAACAAAACATCTGCCGAGGTACGCCAAACCAATATACCCGATGAAGCTTATGATGAAATTGTAGCTGGGTGGAACGATATTTATTTTGGGAGTTTAGTGGAGTTTTATGAGGAGTAGTATTTAGATTTGAATAAAAATAATACATACTGCATATAATGCACAATAATACATCAGTTTTATTTTTACACCTTATTAAGAAGCCTTACAACCTATTAGCCCTTATTGGTCTTTCATTTTTTGTGCTTTCCTATTTTGCTTTTAGCAATCAAGTATTCGATATACATTTACACGACACTTATTTTGTAATTGCCCACACGCATATATGTTGGGTTTTGTCAATCGTTGCTTTACTTATCTGGTTACTCTACCTTATTACAAACAAAATGCTTTATTCTAAAAAGCTGGTGTGGATTCATATAATTGTTACGATGATAACATTCATCCTATTAACCTTTTTACTATTTCCCTCCAATGTCGCTGAGCCTTTTAAGCTAAGGCGTTACTATGATGCAAGTAATTGGGAATCGTTCACCCTGTTTAATGAATATGCAAGCGCATTAGCCATTACAATAATTATATTGCTATGTGGGCAAATCATTTTTATCATAAATTTTATTGCAGGGCTAATGGTAAAAAAATAAAATGCTATTTTAGTATTATTTAAAATAGAAATTATGGGGATTGCAGAATTAAACAATGAAGCAAACACAATTACAATATCAGCACAACTGTATTTTTATGGAAATGCAGCCAATGATGCTTTGAGTTTTCAGATAGCCGAAGACATAAATAAGTACTGGAATATTGAAAATGGATATGTGAACATTGATGGCAAAAGCTATTCATTTGTTTTACGCACAATAGGAATGTATGCCCCACATTTAAATCAAATAGATATAAATACAAATGACGATCCTCGAAGAAATTTCTTTAGGATAGAGGAATATGCCGCAGGAAACATTTCGTTTGTAGATGGAATAAACAGTAATACGGGTTATTTCCAATTAGACAACCTCTTACACAATTCTACAACAGCAGCGCATGAGTTTGGTCATTCGCTGGGGCTAGAGCACCCAGAGGAGCTTGACATTCGTGGTAAGGGCATACCCGGCATTATGTACCCAAGAGGCACCATTGTAGATGCTTACTTTCAATATGACCCCACGGTTGCTGCTGGCGAGAAAGCTGGCACTATGAACCCAATTTACAGAAAAGTATTACAACAAGATATTGATGATCTGCATGTTGAGAAACTTCGGTTTTTTAAAGGACAGGCAATTATTGGGGCATTTACAAGTGAATGGCATTATGCACATAGTAAATAATGGAATGTAGGTAAAGCCAATTGAAAATAAAAAACCAAAAGCTATCATAATAGTACTTAACTTAGTAGTGGTAAAAACAAAAGTTCTTAAGCTAACTATTCACCATAAACCTTATTCATAAAAACAGACAGTTTTTATGAATTTCATTAAAAAAGTGAACTTTTTATCTGAAAAAATATTATCCTTCGTACCATTCATTACATTCATTAAGCAAATTGGATGCGATGCATCTTTAGATGTTTCTGCAAAACGCAGACTTGGTATTTTCAATCTTATTAATTTTACAGGCTTGTTTATAGGCGTTATTTTGATTTTAACAACAATACGCATTCATGCTCATTTTCCAAAAATAACTTGGTTAATGACATGTACTCCATTATTTATAAGTTTGGTCGTTTTAATTTTAAATTATAAAAAATATTATAAATTATCATTGGCTTGGTATTTCATTTTATACCCCAGCATTACATCAATCGTTTATTTTAAAGGGGTAGATCTTGGCATAGAATTATTGTATATTTTATATGGAGTACTTGCTGTGTTTTTTTTACACAATTTTAAACCCATTTTAATTGCAATAGGGTTTTCCACTTTTTGCTATTTATTAGTAAACGCTTATCATGAAAAATATATTTTTGTATTAGAGGAAATAAATCCATTGTTATATTTAATTAATCAAATAGCTTGTATATCTTTTATTTTTTTTGGGTTATTACTAATAAAAAAAGAATCCAATGATTATCAAAAAAAATTGACAAATACCAATATAGATCTCCATAAAAAAAATTTAGAACTAAATATTAATCGAATAACACTTGAAGCAGATGTAAAAATACAGGAAGAACAATCCGAAATTCTTAATAAATTAAACGACTTTAAAGATAAAATATTTTTCATCGTTTCTCATGATCTAAAAAATCCAATTTATAGTTTACGAAATTTATTTTTAACTATGCAACAATACAATGTAGATGGAGACGAAATAAGAAAACACCTTCCAGCAATTTTAAACGATTTAAATTATACAACTAGCTTAATAGACAATTTATTAACTTGGGCAAAAACGCAAATGCAAGGATATTCTATAAGCTTACAGGCTACTAAACTTAAACCGCTTGTTACAGAAACGATACATCTTCTTCAATTGCAAGCGCAAGCAAAGGAGATTGATATTTATAATTCTATTTCAGAAGATATAATTATTCTAACTGATAAAGATGTGCTTGGTTTGGTTTTGAGAAATTTAATTTCAAATGCAATAAAATTTACAAATAATAATGGTAAAATTTATTTAACGGCTACTACTAAAAAAAATGTAGTAGAGATATCAATTGAAGATACTGGCGTAGGAATAAAACCAGAAAATATTGGTAAACTATTTGAAGACGACTACTTTTCTACCAAAGGCACAGCCGAAGAAAATGGTACAGGATTTGGATTAACATTATGCAAAGATTTTATTATTAAAAATGGTGGAGAAATATTTGTAGAAAGCGAAGTGGGGAAAGGTAGTAAATTTAGTTTTACGGTTGCAAAAGGATATGTTTTGCAAAAACAGTTATTTTCAAACTGATGACCGTTGCCTACCATTTAATGTAGATAGCGTTTTGGTAAGTTTATTAATAATTACATATTACTAAAATTGATACACATCTAAATTACTCGTACATTCAAATAAAAAATTATGCCAGCATCAAAAGGTAGACACCCGCTCAAACATCCACAACATCACGATAAACCTTTGCAAGCACATACAAAGCCAAAACAATCGAACCGTTTGATGATTGTATCTATTGTATTTTTTTCTTTTTTGGGACTATGTATTGGATATTTTAGAAACGCTACGGATACTACAAGTTTGATAATTGGTACTGCAGTTGGGGCATTGGTAGGATTTGTTTTGGGTTATAGCATTACCAAAAGCATTGCTAAAAAATAAGTTTTTTTCATTCTCTATTTTTCTATTGCTAATTGCGCTGTACTTGTTTTATTTTATAGGTAAGTATGTATATTTAATAAAACTATAAAATGAAAATCATTCTATTATTCTTTTTCTTTGGTATGTATTTTACGTCTTATGGTCAACTACCAGACAAAGTAATACACGATTTGAAATCGGGTCATTTAAAAGACAATATAACTTTTGTTTATTGGCTGCCCTATAAAAAAGGAAGTAGATACCTATTCATACAAGGAGCCAATAGCAACATGAGTCATAAGGGCGAACTGGCCTATGATTTTAAAGTGAAAATAGGGACAGAAATTTGTGCAGCTAGGGCTGGCAAAGTAATACAAACAAAATACGATAGTGATAGGGGTGGATTAAAAGATGAATACTTATCTGATGGCAATCATATTTTTATACAACATGATGATGGAAGCATAGCACAATATTGGCATTTAAAATACAATGGCGTATTGGTAAAAGAAGGAGATACAGTTTATCAAGGCCAACCCATTGGTCTATCGGGCAATACGGGTTATACTGCCTTCCCTCATGTGCATTTTCAATTAATAGACAAAAATGGGAATGAAATTTTAGGTAGATTTAAAACCAAAAAAGGTATAATTTATTTGCGACCAGGGCATTGGTACAAAAGCATTCATAATTGAAATACAAAGTATAAATTTGTATGGCTATAAAGAAATACAACAAAAACTACAATGGAAGAATACGGTAAAATTTTAACGATTGCAATGCCCGCTTTTTTATTACTGATTATAATTGAAAAATTATATGGGCTTTACAAAGGGGAGGACAATGTTCCTTTAATGGATGCAGCTTCAAGCATCAGCTCTGGCATTACCAATGCAGTAAAAGATGTGTTGGGGTTATCCCTCACTTTTATTTCTTACCAATGGATGGTTTCTAAAATTGCCATTTTTCATTTGGAAGCAAATGTTTGGTCATACATCATTGGATTTATTGCAATAGATTTTTATGGCTATTGGGGGCATCGTTTGGCTCATCAAATTAATTTCTTTTGGAACAAGCATGCCATACACCATAGCAGCGAAGAGTTTAATCTGGCATGTGCATTGCGCCAATCAGTTTCTAGCTTTGTAAATTTATTTACTTTCTTGCTTATTCCAGCAGCTTTTGTAGGTGTACCTGCAAGCGTTATTGCAGTTACCTTACCCTTACACTTATTTATGCAATTTTGGTACCATACAAAGCATATAAAGAAAATGGGCATTCTAGAAAAAATAATTGTAACGCCTTCTCATCACAGAGTACACCATGCCATCAATCCGGTGTACAGAGATAAAAACCATGGACAGATATTTATTTTTTGGGATAAATTGTTTGGCACTTTTCAAGCAGAACTGGCGGCTGAACCTCCAGTATACGGCATCACTAGACCAGCACAGACTTGGAATCCTATTCGTATAAATTTTCAACATTTATGGTTATTGATATCGGATGCTTGGCGTGCCCCAAAATGGAAAGATAAATTTACTATCTGGTTTAAACCTACAGGATGGAGACCTGCAGGGTTTGATGAGCAATATCCAGTGAATAAAATAACAGATGTTTTTAACTTTACTAAGTTTGGATTAGAAAACTCTTCTAGGTTAATATATTGGTCGGTTGCACAAGTATTGATTACATTGCTATTTGTTGCTTATCTGTTTAACAATATCGCTACTATAGGATTACCCAATATTTTTATTTATGGGTTTTTCATTTTTATTACGGTGTATAGCTATTCAGAGTTAATGGATAAAAAGAAGTTTTCCCTTTTTTGGGAAGGGCTGAGACTTTTATTTGGCATAGGCATTATCGGTTATTTTGGCGATTGGTTTGGGCTCAATAAACTTATCCCGTTTGGGAATTACTTGGTTATTGCGTACCTCCTGTCTTCATTGTTGTTTACAATCTATTTTGTAACTAATGAATTTAAAAGTGAACAACCAGTGCTTGCTTAATGAATAAACGCTTTACATGAAAAATACACTCGCTATAAATAGTTTTATTGTATTTTCTTTTACTTATTTATTGATTATTCTTTTGGGGCAAGATAATATTGCATGGTACTTAAAGCCTTTCCTATTGCCCTTCTTACTTGCATATGTATTTTTATCAAAAAGTTTTTCTACCAAAAAGCTCCTGCTAACTGCACTTGCATTCTCTTGGATGGGCGATATCGTATTAATGTTTGCCCACAAAGGGGAAATCTATTTTATACTGGGTTTGTTGTTATTCTTAGTTAGCCATATTTTTTATATCATATTGTTTTATAAGCAAAAGCCAGAAACAACTATTCCAAAAGGGGGTATCTTTTTAATTGCAAGCTTATTTATTTTGGTTTATTTGGTTGCAATGCTGTACCTATTATTTCCAAAACTTGGCCCGTTAAAAATACCAGTAACAGTATATGCAATAACCATTTCTACGATGTTGTATTTTGCATTAAAGTATTTTTTTAGTGAGGAAGGGAATAGCAAATTTTTTGTAATAGCAGGAGCCATTTCATTTGTTTGTTCCGATTCATTATTGGCAATAAATAAATTTTATGCGCCAATATATCATTCCTCCTTTTGGATAATGATTACCTATTTAATTGCACAGGCTTGTATAACTTTTGGCATAATCAGAAAACATAAAAGCATTTTATAACATTATCTTGTTATTATATTTTTACGTCTTTTTTTTCTGTCCCTCTGCCATTCTTTATCTAAATATTTGCGCTTTTTATCTAGTAGCCTTATTTTATTCTCGCTTCTATCAATCTTGCCCGCAGGATTCCTTTGGAGAAAAATGATTTACTGCTGAAAAGCTCCCGACAAAGTTGTGCAGGACATGTGCGGTGGACCTTGCATGCCGGCAGGGGGAGCGATGTATATATGAGTATGTTTGCTGCAAGCGGCATAAGCATGTAAATGTATACGGAACAGTTACGCCATAATGCGGGAAGACCTTGCAAATGCTGCCACCTGCTACTATGCACACAGCGCATAAACTTTAGTTGAACTTTTTTTTATTTAAAATGGTATTATTGTAAGGCTAGATATTTTGTACAGCAGCAGCATACTATTCTTTGGCTTTTATTTTCCTAAAAACCAGCCAAGCGGCTACAGCAAGCACTACCCCCATAACCCCAAGTATAGGATAATGCAAAACTCTTTTAGCTTCATCATTGCTTACAACAGCGCCCCCTACAGCAGCAATAATACCCGTGCTCAATTGTTGTATGCTACTATTAATAATTAAAAAAGAACCTCGCTCTTGGCTCGTAGCGGTACTTGTAATTTGCGCACTACCTACTACCATCCTACTACCACTAAAAACAAAAAACGTAGAAAATACCGGCAATACTATCCAAAGATTATTGGTAGCTAAATTGGGCAATGCCAATAATGGTATAAAGGATAAAAAACTAAGTATAGTAAAAATTAAAAGTCTCCCATATTTATCGCTGAGCTTACCTATTTGTGGGCTACATACCACGGTGAGTAAGCCTCCTATAATATACACAAGTGGCACATCTGTTTTATAATTTACACCCAAATTATACGTAGCAAAATCTGTAAGAAAAGGAATAATACTAAAATGGCTCATCATAAGAAAACTACTGAGCAATAAAGCCCAACGCATATTTGGATTGCTAAATACGGTAATAATAATTTGATAAGCTGTTCTTTTTACAACTCCATTTTTTAAATGCCCGGTAAAAGAAGGAACTATAAAAACAGCTAATACAAAAACGATTGTACATAAAGATGCCAATACAATAAATGGCGTGTGCCATTGGTAATGGCCCGCAAGCCACAAGCCACCGGGCACGCCTAGCACACTTGCCAATGCAAAGCCGGTCATTAAAATTCCCATTGCTTGTCCTCTTCTTTCATTCGGTATATAATCTCCCACCATGCTCAATATTACACTGCCGCCAATCCCCCCAAACAAGCCAGTTAAAAACCGAGCTGCCAATAATTGATGATAATTTTGTGAGAGTCCACATAAAAAAGTACCAATGGTAAAGCCCGAATACACAATCAGCAATACTTTTTTTCTATCAAACCTATCTACGTAGGCCAAGCATGCCATGGCACTAATAAAAGCGCCGATGCTAAATACAGAAACGATTCTGCTAAACTGTGTGCTATCAATGCCCCAAAGTTTTTTCA
This sequence comes from Ferruginibacter sp., assembly GCA_031430735.1. GTDB lineage: Bacteria > Bacteroidota > Bacteroidia > Chitinophagales > Chitinophagaceae > Ferruginibacter. The sequence goes on from JANPCB010000074.1 coordinate 13,408, forward strand.
ACACTGGCCCAAGTGGCATCACAATCATAAAGTCTACAATATTTGTAAACTGCACAAGGGCCAATATAAACAGTAAGATCAATTCTTTTCTTTTCATAGAAAGTTAAATGATACTTTGGTTGAGGTATTGGATTTCTATTTTAACTATCGAGTACTTCTCTTTCTTAATTCATATAGCACTTCTCTTTTTCTACTTTCAATTCGATCAACTGTAAGTGAAGTGATATCTAATAAATTATAAGTCTGTATTCCATCTTCTTTTCCAAGCTTATCTACTACTCTTAACTTCAATGAAATATCATCAAAGTCAATCAAAAAACCATAATTAAGTGAGTCATTATTATTAATTTCTATAGAAATAATTCTTCCTTGATCAAAAGCACTTTTCAATATTTCATATTGCCAATCTTCCTCTTCAGATATTTCAATGTTATCAATTACTTGTTTAGAAATTAAATTACCATTTCGGTATAATCTTTCAATTCCTTTTAAATACTCATCATTTGTTTCAAAATTATCAACATTAGCAATTTTTTCAACTATTAACCCATCTTCATAACCTAAAGGTGAAATATGTTGTAACACAAAAAGGTTTTCATTAAAATTTACAATATAACCAACCCAAGTATCATCAATATCGTTTGTCTTTCTAACTGCGATTAAGGACTTGTTTTCTTGAGAGTATAAAAGTGTCTCACCTAAAATTCTGTTTAGCATATTTTATATTTTACTTAATACCTAATATTAATCCACATTTAACTCACCCCACTCCCATTATCCACCGCATCGTTTGGTGCAACAAAATGTAATTTACCAGCCGCATCTTCAGCCATCAATATCATCCCATTGCTTTCAATACCCCTCATTTTTCTTGGCGCAAGATTGGCCACTACCACTACTTGTTTGCCCACAATAGCAGCAGGCTCAAAATGAAGCGCTATTCCACTTACAATCGTTCTCACTTCAAAGCCAAGATCAACTTCTAGCTTCAACAATTTATCTGCTTTCTCTACTTTCTCTGCAGAAATAATGGTGCCTACTTTCAAATCTATTTTTGCAAAATCGTCGAATACAATAGCCTCCCTAAATCCCTCCATAGGAGGGACTTTAGTCTCTAATGCTTTAGCGTTATTTTCTGTTTTACCAACTACTGTTGTCTGTTGTCCTTTGTCTGTCGTCATTTTAATCTTTTCGCTTTTAATTTTTAATTTTTCAATTTGTTCTGCTACTTCTGTATCTTCTATTTTTCTAAACAATAATTGGGGTGGCCTCAATGAATAGCCCACACTTAATAATTTTGTACTTCCCCCATTTTCCCAATCAAGCATTTTATCAACTGTCTTCATCATGGTACACATTCTTTTTGCAGCATAAGGCAAAAACGGATTAATGAAAATGGCGAGGTTGGCTACAAGTTGAAGGCAAATGTGCATACAGTTGTCAATCTGTTGTTGTGGAGAAGCCCCCCCACCCCTCACAGGGGGGATTTGTGAGTCTCCAATATTTTGAGCATTTGCATTTTCGTTTAGGGTTTGCAAAGTCCCCCCTTCGGGGGGATTTAGGGGGGCTATCTGCTTTGCTATAATCCATGGCTCTTTGTCTTGCATGTATTTATTACCTTTTCGAGCAAGATCAATTACTGCGGCTTGCGCATCCCTAAATTTATATCCTTCTATATTTTTTTCTACCAGTTCTTTTGTAATTTTTATTTCTTCTAGCAACTGCTTGTCTGCTTCATCAATAATATCGTTGTGAAACTTTGGAACTTTGCCTTTACATAATTTATGCATCAATACAAATGCCCTGTTTACAAAATTCCCAAATACATCTACCAGTTCTCCTTTTACTGCATCTTGAAACCCCTTCCAGGTAAATTCACTGTCTTTTGTTTCGGGTGCAATGGCATTCAAATAATACCGAAGCGCATCCACCATTTGGTCACCACCATTTTCTCCACTGGATCCTGCGGGCGCCTTTACAAAATCATTTATATAATCATCCATTTCTATGCTCCACCCACGGCTTGTGCTCATCTTATCGCCTTCCAAGTTCATAAACTCATTGCTTGGCACATTATCAGGCAGAATATTGCCATGCAATTTTAGCATTACTGGAAAAATGATAGCATGAAAAACAATATTATCTTTCCCAATAAAATGTACCAGTTTTGTATCGCCCTTTTCGTTTTCAGAATTATACCAATATGGCCTCCAATCTTTGTCATTATCCAAAGCCCATTGCTTAGTAGCACTTATATAACCAATCGGTGCATCAAACCATACATAAAGTACTTTTCCTGCCTCCCTAAATCCCTCCACAGGAGGGACTTTAGACTCCAATAATTTGATGTTCTTTTCTCTTTCTATATCAGAATTACTTAATTCATCTACCGAAAGAACTTTAGATTGCGATACTTTAAAACTTTTTAGTGTTAATTCATGAGTAATATTTTTTATTACATTATCAGTATCATTAAAAACTTCGTCATTTGTAAATCTTATAACATCAAAACCCAATCTATTCAATTCTAAAGTTCTTTCTTCATCACTTGTAATGTTTTCAGGAACCTGATGAATTAAACCATCTATTTCAATAATGATTTGTTGAGATAAACAAACAAAATCTGCAATATAACTTCCTATAATATGTTGTCGTCTAAATTTAAATCCGCCAATTTTTTTACCTCTCAAAATTTGCCACATAAAATCCTCTGCTTCTGTAGGGCTATTTCTATGCTTTGCTACAAATTCTTTGAGCAAGCTGTAAATTATAGGATCAGCTAAGTTATATTTAAATGAACCGTCATCTGTTTCAGGCTCCAAAGTCCGCCCTGTGGGGGGATTTAGGGGGGCCGGTACTTTTATGCCCCAATCCAAATCCCTCGTAACCGCCCTTGGCTGCAAGCCCATTTCTATCCATCCCTTGCATTGCCCTACCACATTGGCTTTCCAATCATCTTTGTGATCTTCCAAAATCCATTTGCGTAAAAAATCTTCGTGTTTGTTTAATGGTAAATACCAATGTGTAGTGGCTTTTTTTATGGGCGCATTTCCACTCAATGTACTGCGTGGGTTTATCAATTGCTCCGGACTTAAATCGGTACCGCATTTTTCGCATTGGTCGCCATAAGCATTTTCATTTGCACAAACAGGGCAAGTACCAATAATGTACCTATCTGCCAAAAAAGTATTGGCTTCCTCATCAAAATACTGTTCGGTTTCTTTTATTTCCAAATCGCCATTATCGTTCAACATGGTAAAAAACTCCTGCGCTGTTTCATGGTGAATGGGCTCTGTTGTGCGATGATAAATATCAAACGAAATACCCAAATCAGCCATATTGCTTTTTAGCATGGCATGGTATTTATCAACGATGGCTTTTGGAGTCGTTTTTTCTTTCATGGCCTGTATGGTAATAGCAGCACCATGTTCATCGCTTCCGCATACATACACTACATCACGCTTTTGCGCACGTAAGTAGCGTACATATATATCTGCAGGCAAGTAAGCTCCTGCAAGGTGTCCAATATGTTTTGGCCCATTTGCATAAGGCAGGGCGGAGGTAATTAAGTATCTTTTTGGTTCAGTCATTTTCTTTTTTTAATACAATTCATTTTTTGTTACACAAAATAAATTTTATGTCCAAGCAAAGCAATAGTCCCGCCGAAGGCGGGATCAACTTCAGTGGTGCCACATTCAGCGGGACACATTTCATCTTCATTTATCTACTTAGCTTTTATTATGCACTAGATTTATGCGGATGAATTCCCCCGCTTAATTGTCAACTTTAAAAGCTGTCTGGCAAAGCTTATCGAAGCTGGTACTATTTAAAATAAACTTTCGATAGATTTAAGCCAACTTCTTCAAGTTCAAGCAGACTTCTATATTTTCGAAACGAATGGCTTCAAATTTCTTTTATCACGAGCCTCGCTATTCCATGCAAAAATATCGAAACTGAACCCAATACCGAAATTTGACTAAATTCAATTTTACTTTTACATAATATATTACATTTACGGTATGCAAAGAAAGAAGTTCATCACATCAGCATTTTTGGGGTTAAGTTCGCTAAACGCAATGGCAACAAGCATTACAACAAGTGATGATGAAGAAAAAGCTGCCAAAATTCCACCATACCTACAAAAAGGGGATACTATTGGCATCACTAGTGCAGCTGGCTTTATTACACTTGTAGATTGTAACGATGCCATCAATATGATACAATCTTGGGGATTTATAGTGCAAATTGGCAATACAATCGGCAAAAAATCATTCACATTTGGAGGTACGGATGAAGAACGCACTGCAGATTTACAACAAATGCTTGACGATGATACTTTAAAAGCCATCCTGATTGCAAGAGGTGGTTATGGGTTGGTAAGGATTATTGATAAACTCAATTTTAAAAAATTTATAAAAAAACCAAAATGGATTATTGGCTTTAGCGATGTGACTGTTTTGCATAGCCATATCAATAAAAATTTTGGCATCGCCACTTTGCATTCAAAAATGTGCAACAGTTTTGTGCCCCCTGCCCTAGCAGAACCCATACAATTAGAAACATTGGATAGCATAAGAAAATGCTTATTGGGCGAAAAAATGATTTACACTGTTCCTTTAAACATACACAACAAACAAGGCAAAGCAAAAGGGATTTTGGTAGGCGGAAATTTAAAAACATTGGAAAGCTTGTCTGCATCCAAAAGTGATATCAATACAAAAAATAAAATTCTTTTTGTAGAAGATACCAGCGAAAAATTATATAGCATAGATAGGATGTTTTATAACTTAAAAAGAAGTGGCAAACTTGCAAACCTTGCAGGGCTTATCGTTGGCGGCTTCAAATTAAAAAACGATGATGTAGGAGATGAGTTTGGAAAAACGATTGAGGAAATAGTTTTAGAAAAAATTACTGAATACAATTACCCCGTTTGCTTCGATTTTCCGGTAGGGCATCAGAAGAATAATGTTGCTTTGAAGTGTGGGGTGATGCACCAGTTAGATGTAAGTACCATCGATGTGACATTAAAAGAAAAGTAATTCAACTATCGTATCAACGGTGTCTGACACATCCATAGGCATCTTCAATTATTGAAAATTTTAATGAGGTCTCTGTTAAATGTGTCAGACAGCTGCCTGTACTATTCAAATTGTTTGTCTATACATAAGATGTCAGACACAATATAGTCTCTAATTATTTAAAAATTTTGAGGTTATCGTATCACATTCACCGTTCCCTTCATCACAACTTTCTTATTATATTTATCCGTTCCTTCCACCACCCATACATACGTACCATTGGGCTGTGGTTTGCCTTTAAATGTTCCATCCCACCCTTTCAAATATTGGTTTGTTTCAAACATCAATTCACCAAACCTGTTGAACACCCTAAAATAAGTTGTGTTGGCCATCCCTACCGGTATGGCTCTAAAAATATCGTTTAGTCCATCGCCATTGGGCGTAAATGTATTGGGCACATAATAAGTAGGCCCATTGTATACTTTTACAAATACCGTATCATATCCTACACAACCAATGGCATCTTTTACTTCTACATAAAAATTGGCGTCGTTGTTAAGTGTTACAATAGGATATTGTACAAAAGGATTATTGATCGAGGCTGTTGGCGATGACCATGTATAATTTACCCCACCTGCCCCAAGCAGCTTGTGTGGCACACCTTTCACTGCTATTGTATCACTGCCTGCAAATGCACGTACAATGGGTTGTACAATTAATTTCATCGAATCATAAGCAGTAAATACACAACCATAATCGGCCAGCGTTGTAGCTATCGTTAATTTATAGTAAGTAGATTTTGTAGGATATGCCCATGTTTGTATGAGTGTATCTGTTCGTAAACTATCCGTGGGTGTCCATCTATACGTTGATATAGGTCCGGTGGCGTGGGATACTACGCCTACCAATAACGCAGAATCTTTTAAACAAATAGCTTTTGTTAGTCCTACATCCACCATTGGTTTCCAACGCACATCTACATTTACGGTATCTTCTTTGGAGCAGCCTCCCAATGTTGCTTTTAAAATATAAGTAGCATTGTCTATTGGCCTTACGGTTGCATCTTTAATAGTGATATTGCTTATTGTATTTTGTGGTACAGCTATTGCACGCCACTCATAACTTGTAGCAGTAGGATTTACTATAGGACTAAATTTTACAGAATCGCCTTCGCAAATCGTTGTATCTATTCCAATATTTACAGTCAATGGATTGTCTACCGTTACAACAAGCAATGCTCTTGGGCTTTCGCAAGCGCCGGTAGACTGACTCACATAATAATTATAAGTAGCAGGGGAAATAGCTGTATTAGGTATAGGTGCTACAGAAGTACCTACTCCTCCTGTGGCAGTTGTATACCAAAGTAAATTTGTACCAATAGCTGTAACTGCTGTAGCTACATCATTGGGGCAATAGGTTTTTGCTACAACGATGGGTGCTGCCGGCGGCGCTATAATACTTACATCTATTGCAGCCCTTGGTCCTTCACAAATGCCTGTAGTTTGAGATACATAATAAGAAATAGTGCCTACACTTGTAGATGCTGGCGCAGGTGCTGTTGCGCTTCCTACTCCACCGGTTGCTGTTGTGTACCAAAGTAAATTGGTACCAGTAGCTACCAAAGGAATGGTTGGCGCATTTTCACAATAAGTAATTGGTGAAGTAACTGTAGGTGCGCTAGGTGTTGGGTTTATAATGACATCTAGCGGAGTTCTTGGTCCTAAACAATTTCCTGAAAGGCCACCTGTAGTCCAACTATTATTATAAAAAACATAATAAGTTGTACTCCCCACCGTACTTGTAGACGGCACTACTGGCAAATTCCCCCCAGGAGTTAATAATGTTGGACTATTTGACCAATTAAAACTTACACCAGTACCGGGTATTGCAGTAGCAACTTCGCCTTGGCAATAAAAAATAGGTGTACTCACAATTGGCGCCGTAGCCGGTGTTGGAGGAATAAATACATTTATTTCTGCTCTTGGCCCTTCGCAAGTGCCCGTTGTTTGGCTTACATAATGGTAAAAATTTCCTGTTGTACTGGTTGACGGTGTAGGTGCAGTTGCACTTCCTACACCACCTGTAATGGTATTGTACCAAAGTAAATTTGTACCAGTAGCGGATAGGATTGTCGGAGTTGTTCCTTGACAAAAAACAACGGGCGAAACAACAACTGGTGCTAAGGGAGCCGTACTTACAATAATCGTTATGGCTACTCTTGGACTTTCGCATCCACTGATGGTTTGACTTACATAATAAACAGTAGTACCAGCTACAGTTGTAATTGGAATTGGTGCTGATGAACTAACTGTACCACCAGTAGCTGTACTGTACCAAAGTAAATTTGTACCAGTAGCCGTTAGGGCAGATGCAGTTGCGCCTTCACAATAATTTAGTGGCGTAACAACGCTTGGTGGAACAGGACCATTGCCAATATTTACTACAATAGCAGCCCTTGGCCCCTCACAGTTATTCACCGTCTGGCTCACATAATAGGTTGTGCTTCCAATTACTGCTGTTGAAGGCGTGGGAGCAGTACTACTTCCTACACCGCCTGTTGCATTGCTGTACCACAATAAATTGGTGCCACCTGCAGTAAGTACAGCGGCCGCAATACCTTGGCAATAACCAATGGGACTAACAACAACCGGCACAGCAGGCGTTGCAGTAATATCTACTATAATAGCTGCACGTGGACTTTCACATCCATTTAAAGTTTGGGTTACATAATAAGTAGTACTGCCAGCGGTTATGGTTATGGGTGTTGGGGCAGTAGCACTACCTACACCTCCTGTAGCAGTTGTGTACCAAAGTAAATTGCTTCCAGTAGCGGTAAGTGGTATGGCCGTACTGCTTTGGCAATAAGAAATAGGAGCAGTGGTAGGTGCAGTAGGCGTATTAGTAACAATTACATCAATAGCTGCTCGTACACTTTCACATCCATTTAAAGATTGGCTTACATAATAGGTGGTAGTACCTGCAACTGTTGTAATAGGTATGGGCGCTGTAGCACTACCTACACCACCAGTAGCTGCTGTGTACCAAAGTAAATTGGTACCTGTGGCTGTAAGTGCCACTGCTGTTGCATTTTGGCAATAGGCAATTGGAGTAGCAGCAACTACAGGTGCGCTGGGTGCGGTATATATTTGAATCGTTTTAAATAAAGTATCAGACACACAGCCTTCAACAGATTTTACAACAAACTTAATATTTCTCGGGCCAGCAGCAGGGTATGTTGTAGTTGGATTTTGTAATGTAGATGTAATACCCGCATTATCAAAATCCCAATACCAATTATTGATGGTACCCACCACTGTAGAAGAAGTATCCGTAAAACTTACCACACCCAAATTGCAATTGTTCGTATTAGAAAACCCTGCTATCGGTTTGGTACCAATCCTGATAGGCTGCACATTGGTTATTTCGCAGCCATCCAATGCCACTACTCTTTGTAAAACAGTATAATCCCCTGCAATCAAATAGGTATGTACCGGATTTATTGCTTGAACTATTGGACTACCATCTCCAAAATTCCAAAATACATTTACAATAGGCGAAAATGTAATAGATGTATTGATGAAAGAAATTGGCTCATTTACACATCTTTTTTGGGTAGGGCTAAATGTATAAGAAGGCGCCAAAACGGTTCTAAAAGCTTGGTAATTATTTTCTCCTCCTGTACTTGCAGTAAAACCCCAATAAACCAACGGATCTCCAAAAAATACATCTGGAACAAAATCTTTTATGGCTGTTACCCTTAACACTCCATCTATATAAGCGGTATACGTTTTGGTAGGGGCATCCCACACAACCCGAAAAGAATGCCATGCGCCATCTTCTATATTATTGATACCGCTGATAGCTGTAACTGGACCTGCAATATTGTTTATTGAGCTATGATTAATATTTCCATTTAATTGAATGGCAATATGATCGAATGTAGGATCATTATCAGTACCGTTTTGGTAAGTATCTATTGTTACACCCACCGATGGGGTTATACCTTGAAACCCCATTCCACCGCCACTGGTGCCAACACTGGTACTTATGGGCTGCAGCACAAATGCCAAACCATCTGCGCCTGGGCTATCATTGTTGCCTAAAAAAACACTAAAGTTAAAATCAAAAGATTGTGTAAGATTAATCTTTGTATTATTCCATACAGAGCCGGATTGCCCATTTACAGCATTGGTTAACCTGTATTCGTTACAGGCAATTTGTGCAGCGTTATTATTTAATGTGTATTGCGCATATTGCTTTTGAGAAACAATTAATAGTACCAATAAATAAAGAAATTTTCTCAAACTCATGCAGTCAAATTTGCCGTGAATATACTGCAATTATGGCAAAAAAAGACCCCAACATAAGTTGAAGTCTTTTACATGATTAATTAGTATGCCCAATTTCATTTTATCGAATGATATTCACCGTTCCCTTCAGCTCTATCTTTTTATTATCTTTATTGGTTCCACCTACCATCCATACATAAACCCCATTGGGCTGTGGTTTACCATTGTAAGTACCATCCCAGCCTTTTAAATATTGGTTTGTTTCAAATACCAATAAACCGCTGCGGTTAAATATTCTAAAATAAGTTGTGTTGGCCATGCCTACCGGAATAGCTCTAAAAATATCGTTTAACCCATCTCCATTGGGTGTAAATGTATTGGGCACATAATAAGTAGGCCCATTGTACACTTTTACAAATACGGTATCATAACCTACACAACCAATGGCATCTTTTACTTCTACATAAAAATTGGCTTCGTTGGTTAATATTGTTGTGGGATATTGGCTAAATGGATTAATGAGTAAAGCTGTTGGCGATGACCAAGTATAATTTACACCACCTGAGCCAAGAAGCTTATGTGGTGCCCCTTTTACCGCTATCGTATCATTGCCGGCAAATGCCCGAACAATGGGTTGTACAATTAATTTTACCGAATCGTATGCAGTAAATACACAACCATAATCTGCCAGTGTGGTGGCCACCGTTAATTTATAGTTAGTCGTTTTTGTAGGATACGCCCATGTTTGTATCAATGTATCTGTTCTTAAACTATCTGTAGGTGTCCATCTATAGGTAGATATGGGACCAGTGGTATGCGTAACTACTCCTACCAACAATGCAGAATCTTTTAAACAAATGGCTTGTGGCAAACCTACATCTACCATCGGTTTCCAACGCACATTTACAGTTACCGTGTCTTCTCTTGTGCAACCTCCCAATGTAGCTTTTAAAATATAGTCTGCATTATCTACCGGCCTTACGGTAGCATCTAACACAAATCTATTTTGTATCGTACTAAGTGGTACGCCTATTGCACGCCACTCATAACCAGCACCAGCGGGTGTTACTATTGGGCTAAACTTTACGCTATCGCCTTCACAAATGGTTGTATCTATTCCAATATTTACTGCCAATGGATTGTCTACGGTAATAACCAACAATGCCCTTGGGCCTTCGCATGCACCAGTAGATTGGCTCACATAATAATTATAAGTAGCAGGAAATAAAACGGTATTTGGAGTAGGTGCTACAGATGTTCCTACACCGCCAGTGGCTGTTGTATACCAAAGTAAATTGGTGCCTACAGCCGTTACAGGTACAGCAACATCGTTGGGGCAATAAATTTTTGGGGTAACAAGCGGTGCTGCTGGATATGCTACTATATCTACCACAATAGCTGCTCTTGGTCCTTCGCATAATCCTACCGACTGGCTTACATAATAAGTGGTTGTACCAGCAGTTGCAGATGAAATAATAGGAGCAATATTGCTACCCACACCACCTGTAGCTGTTGTGTACCAAAGTAAATTGGTACCTGTTGCCGTAAGTGGATTTGTAGGCGCATTTTCACAATAGGCTATGGGCGTTGTTACTGTTGGTGCGCCTGGTGTAGTAGCCACTGTTACTACTATTGGTAATATTGGTCCTTCGCAAGTACCTACTATTTGGCTTACATAATATGTAGTAGCACCTACGGAAGTTGTAGATGGTATCGGTACAGAAGCATTACCTATACCACCCGTTGCAGCAGTGTACCAAAGCAAATTAGCAGTGCCTGCGCCAGCAGTAGATAAAGCAGGGGCGGCAAACCCTTGACAATATAAATAGGTTGTTGTTGTAAGCGTTGGTGCAGTTGGTATGGCAGTTACAATTACAAGAATAGAAGACCTTGGGCCTTCGCATGTACCTGTACTTGAACTTACATAATACGTAACAGAACTTGCTGTAGCAGTAGAAGGCGTAGGTGCTGTTGCGCTACCTACACCACCCGTAGGGACTGTGTACCAAAGTAAATTTATCCCGGTGGCAGTAAGTGCAGTAGCCGTTTGCCCTACACAATAATTTATAGTAGGCCCTACAACTGGTGCTGCGGGAGTTGCATTTACATTTACTACAATGGCTGCCCTTGGACCTTCGCAGGTACCTGTAGTTTGACTCACATAAAATGTTGTACTGCCTACAGTAGCAGTAGAAGGTATTGGAGCAACTGCACTACCCGTTCCACCTGTGGCAGCACTGTACCACAGTAAATTGCTACCAACTGCAGTAAGTGCAGTAGAAGCTGCGTTTTGGCAATAAGTAATTGGCGTGGTCACATTTGGTGCAGGTAATGTTGCAGCAACGTTTACCACAATCAATGCCCTGGGTCCTTCGCAATTATTGGTTGTTTGGCTCACATAATAATTGGTACTACCAATGGTTGTTGTAGATGGTGTGGGTGCAGTACTTGTACCTACACCACCTGTAGCTGTTGTGTACCATAATAAAACGGTACCCGTTGCAGTAAGTGGAACAGCAGTGGTATTTTGACAATAACTTACAGGACTTATTACGGTAGGTGCAGTAGCAAGCGGATTTACAATTACTGTTAGCTGCGTTCTGTTGCTTTCGCAAAGGCCCAATGTTTGGCTTACATAATAATTGGTGCTTCCTGCAATTGCTGTAGATGGTGTGGGAGCAGTTGCACTACCAACACCGCCTGTAGCTACTGTGTACCAAAGTAAATTGGTGCCAGTGGCTGTAAGTGCAGTAGCCGTTTGCCCTACACAGTAATTTATAGTAGGACCTACAACTGGTGCAGCCGGTGTTGAATTCACATTTACTACAATAGCTACTCTTGGTCCTTCGCAGGTACCAGTAGATTGACTTACATAATATGTTGTGCTACCTACAACAGCGGTAGAAGGTATTGGGGCTATAGCTGTACCTGTGCCACCCGTTGCAGTAGTGTACCAAAGTAAATTAGAGCCAGTAGCGGTAAGTGCCGTAGATAACGCATTTTGGCAATAGGCAATTGGTGAAGTTACGGTGGGAGCAAGCGGCGTTGTGCCTACATTTACTACTATCAATGCTCTTGGTCCTACACAGTTATTGGTAGTTTGGCTTACATAATAATTGGTGCTACCAATAGTAGTTGTAATAGGTGTGGGAGCTGTTGCGGTACCAACACCACCTGTAGCAGTTGTGTACCATAATAAATTTGTACCCGTTGCTGTTAATGGAACCGCTGTTGCATTTTGGCAATAGCTCACAGGGCTTGTTACTGTAGGTAAAGCAGCAGGTGGATTTACAACCACTGTTAGTGGAATTCTATTGCCTACGCAATTGCCCAATGTCTGGCTTACATAATAATTGGTGCTGCCCACAGTTGCGGTAGAAGGTATTGGTGCAATAGGACTTCCCACTCCACCCGTAGCATTGGCAAACCATAATATGCCAGTACCAGTTGCTGCAAGCTGTGTTGCGGTAGCTCCTTGACAATAGGTTACAGGTGTTGTTATGCCTGGGTCTCCGGGTACGGGATCAATATTTACCAACACAGCCGTTCTTGGGCTTTCACAACCGCCAACTGTTTGGCTTACGTAAAACGTACTGGGAGCGGCGGTACTAGGCGTTGGTGCTACCGAAGTTCCTATACCACCAGTAGGCACGGTGTACCAGAGTAAATTGGAGCCTGTAGCAGTAAGTGGTACCGCCGTAGATCCTAGACAATAGCTTAATGATGGAGCAATGGGTGCAAGGGGCAAAGGAGCAATAGTAAATGGAGTAGGGATATTTACCGCTACTTGTAAATTACAAACATCTGTTAAGTTATTGCCAAACACTACATCGGGAAGGATATTTAAAAAATAATTGCCTGCAGCTATTGGGTTTTGCAAGACAATGAGTACCGTATCTGTGCTTGTAACAGTGCCACTGCAAACAGTTTGCAAAGATGTTATTGGGTTACTTCCAGGTGTTACAGAAAACCTAGCTGGGTCAATTGAACTACAAGTGAGCAGTTTATTAAATGCCACTTTTAAAGTATTGGGCGAACAACCTGATCTTGTTACCGAAGTTACAACCGGTGCAACTTGTGCATTAATGGTAAAAGGGACTGAGACGCCTGCCAGCATTTGATTACCACAGACATCTAATAAAGTATTAACATCTCCACCATTGTTTACAATTAAATTATAATTACCTGCAGGTAAAGGAGTTTGTAAAGCTAAGGTAAGCTCAGTTATAGAATTTGATCCGGCAGTACAATTAGACGTAATTCCTGTAATTACATGTGTGCCATTTGTTATGGTAAATTCTGTAGTAGCTGGAGTTGGTGGCAAAGTTAAAGAGGTACACAAAATACCTTCGCTAAATGTTACTTTTATCAAGCCAGTATTGCAACCAACGGTAGTAACATTAGAAACAACAGGAAGTGCATTGTTATCCAACACTGCTGTTCCTCCAGTGAAATTTATTGAATACGGGTTTCCAGAATTACCCGAATTAATAACCAATAACAAATACTCTCCACCAGCTACTACGGGTAACAAACGATTGAATCTTGTTACTGCACCTGTACAATTAATATCGACTGTACCTGCAGCAGTACAACCCGTTTGCCCAGTTTGTGAACTTAAATTAAGGGATACCATTAAATTATTTGTATAAACATCCGTTGCTGGGCGGCCAGTTACGTTAAATAAAGCCCAGTCAAAATCATCCCCTGGTACAGGATTAATAACAAACCCTAAAGTGCCTGATTGGTAACAGTTAAACCTATACCAAACAGAATTGCTTGAGTTAACAGGAAAACCAGCACATACGCCACCTGTGGGTAAAACTACACCAGTGCAAGCAGGGGCAGGAGGTTGTGGAGTAGGCTGTGATGTTAAAGCACATACAACAAAAGCAGTTTCTGGTGTTCTTCCAGGACCAGAGCAAGGCGGTTGTGCTTTAGCAAAAAAAGGAATTAAAAAAAATATAAAAAACAAAAAACGCATATATTTATTCATTAGTACCATAAAAATACGCAAAAAATGACAACTCCATCATACCTAAAAAAAGGCGATACCATTGCCATTACTTGCCCAGCGGGATTTATGCTCGCAAAAAACACCGAAACTTGTGTAAAAGCTTTAGAAAAAGAGGGTTATAATGTAGTTGTAAGCAATACAGTTGCTGGCAATTCTTCCAATTATTTTAGCGGTACAGCCGAAGAAAGATTAACAGAAATGCAACAATTTTTAGATGATAAAAAAGTAAAAGCCATTCTTTGTGGGCGGGGAGGGTATGGTACGGTACACATTATAGACAAACTTAATTTTACAAAATTTATAAAGAACCCAAAATGGATTATTGGTTTTAGTGATATCACTTTGTTGCATTCGCATATTTTTACCAACTTCAACATTGCTACGCTACATGCGCCCATGGCTGCTGCATTTGCAAACGAAGCACATAACCCTCAAAATGTTGTTTCGCTTTTAAAAGCATTAAAAGGAGAACAAAATAATTATACTACCAAAGCAAGTTCATTTAACAAGAAGGGAACTGCTAAGGGTAAATTGGTAGGCGGTAATATTGCGTTACTTGCAAATGCCATAGGAACAGCATCAGATATTAATACCAAAGGCTGTATTCTTTTTATAGAAGACATTGGAGAATTATTGTACAGCATAGATAGAATGTTGTACCAACTAAAACGCAGCGGCAAACTGGCAAAACTTGCAGGACTTTTGGTGGGCGATTTTACAGATATGAAAGATACCGATAGGCCTTTTGGTAAAAACATGTACGAAATCATTCAAGATATCGTTGCCGAGTATGACTATCCTGTTTGTTATGATTTTCCAGTAGGACATGGCAACGAAAATGTAGCGCTAAAAGTTGGGGTGAAATATAGTTTGGTAGTGGATAAAGATGGGGGTAGGCTAATAGAAAACAAATAGCATTTTTCAACACAAGAACACTTTCACCACAAGAACACTTAGGTCACAAGAACCAAATAAAAAACGGCAATGAAAATGTGGCACTAAAAGTTGGGGTGAAATATAGTTTGGTGGTGGATAAGGATGGGGGTAGGTTAATGGAAAACAAATAGCATTTTTCACCACAAGAACACTTAGGTAACAAGAACCAAATAAAAAACGGCAATGAAAATGAGGCGCTAAAAGTTGGGGTGAAATATAGTTTAGTGGTAGATAAAGATGGGGGTGGGTTAATGGAAAACAAATTGCATTTTTCACCACAAGAACACTTAGGTAACAAGAACCAAATAAAAAACGGCAAATTCTTGTACTCTTTTCATTACAAAAGCTGACTGACACATTTACAACTTTGTGGTTATTACCTTGTGTTCCTTGTGGTAAAGCATTTTTTCACCACAAGAACACTCAGGTCACAAGAACCAAATAAAAAACGGCAAATTCTTGTACCCTTTTCATTACAAAAGCTGTTGACACATTTACAACTTTGTGGTTTTTACCTTGTGGACCTTGTGGACCTTGTGGTAAAGCATTTTTTCACCACAAGAACACATAGGGCACAAGAATCAAATAAAAAACGGCAAATTCTTGTACTCTTTTCAATACAGCTTCATTGGTAAAACAGTGCTCATTTTTTCAATAAAGAATCCAAAACCTTAAAATAAGTTTCGGAAGCATTTACATTGTGGTGCGTAGCGTCTTGGATCGTAATATATTTATCAGTTGGCTTCAAAACCGCTTTCAATTTTACGGATGTACGATAAGGAGTCACCCCATCGTTTGTACCATGAAATATTAGAACCGGATATTTTACCTCTTGCAAATATTCGTTGGTAGGTATTTTATAATTAGACATGGTTGTTGTTGGGTAAATGAATGCATAGCCATTGAATAAAGATGGAATGCTGTAATATGGTGTTTCCAATAACAGCATTTTTGCTTTTGAATTGGCTGCCACATAAGCTGCAATGCCCGTACCTAAAGATTTTCCGTAAATAACAATGCTATCGGTACCAAATTTTGCAGATGCCATTTTTTGTACTTGCATTGCTTGGTCGTATAATTTCCTTTCTGTTATTTCGCCGGTACTTTTTCCAAAACCCGGGTAATCTTCCATCCATACTTCGTAGCCTAGCTTGGTAAAAGGTTTTGTAAATGCTGCATAATGATCTATGTTATTTTTATTACCATGATAATAAATAATCACTCCCCTACTCATTGAATCTGCAGGAAAAAACTTGACCAAATTCATCGTATCTGTTTCGTTAAAAGGGATATTCATTTCTTCAAAACGCCCATCAAATTTATACTGGTAACTACTATCTAATTTTTTTGGGTGAAAAATAAATTTATCCTGCAAATAATACAAGGCAATACCTATAGCAGCATATAATAGGATTATTATTTTTAGCCAACGAATTATTTTTGTTTTATTGATAGTCATTGCGAAGAATTAGTATTGTAAAATATCTCTTAAAAAATTATGGTATTCATTAAAAGAAGGTAGGTTATTGTGACCACCTCCTACAATACGTAGTAAGGTTATTTTTTTTGGACTAAGTGCCTGTAATTTTTCGCTATTGCTAATGGGTATCAACCAATCTTTGGTGCCATGCAAAATATAGGTATGGCATTTTACATTATTTATCCATTTATTTGTTTGCAACTTGTAGCGTATGATGTAGCGTATAGGCATTATTGGAATAAAGCGCTCCATGGCTTTTGCAAAATTAAAATAAGGTGCATCTAAAATTAGATACCGAGGGCTGTTATCGCTGGCTATTTTGGCGGCAAAACCGCTACCAAGGCTACGACCATATACAATTAAATGCTGCTCTTCAAATTTTTTGGTAAGTGTTTCATACACAAATTGCATATCGGTAAGCATATCTTCTTCGTTGCGCTTTCCTGTACTTTTGCCAAAGCCCCTATAATCTACCAGCACCACATCATATTTATACCGCAAAAAATCTTTTGAATATTTAGCCCAGCCCTTTATGCTTCTGGAATTACCATGAAAATAAAGTACCAATCCCAAGGGATTTTTTACGGTAAAGTGTAAGCCATTTATTCGAACACCAGGTTCCACATCAAAAAACAATTCTTCAAAAGGTGTATCGTATTTATAGGCAAAATTTTGTTTGAGTTTTTCTGGCTTAAAAATAAATCGCTCTTGTATTATGTATACCAGCGCCAGCAAAACAAAATAGCCAATGATGATATAGATTAATGTAGTATTCAACAAAAGCAATTGATGGTTACAAAATTATTCGCCCGTAAGCTTTCGCCATGCACCCATACCGCCACTAAGATTTATAAGGTTGGTATACCCATATTTTTCTTCTAAACGCTGTATAACAATAGCACTGCGAATTCCTTTTGCACAATATAACACAACCGTTTTATTTGTAGGAATTTTTTCTATTTGTTCGAATACGGTATTCATGGGTATGAGGGTGCCTCCGATATTAAAATCATTGTGCTCGAAGGATTCTCTTACATCTATTAAAACAATACTATCTGCCAGCTGTAGTTTTTCTTTTAGTTCTGATGCTGTTATGGAAAGCATTTGTATTTCAATTTTTATTTAGTGAAAATTTGTTTCTATACAAATGTTGTTTCTAACCTCTGATGGGGCTGGAAAATTTTATTTTTTTTATATTTCTCTTTTACCCGCCTATGGGGATGAAAGCCGCCATCGGGGTTCTACAAGCTCTATTAAATTGTATAAAGCAATAAAGAGTTGTTTTCTAAAATCTAAAATCTTATATCTCAAATCTAGTATCTAATACCCTTCCTCCTCATTGTGAAAAACCCTGTTCAATTTTAGTTTGCCGATGGGTGCTACTACCAATGGGAATTTTTCTACCATTACATTGCTTTGCTCTAGCCCAAATCCTTTTTCTTCGCTCAACGATATTTCTTTAATCCAGAAGTAGCCTCTCATTATTAGCCGCTCAAAGAACGGTAATTCATTATCTTGGCTAAGGAATTTTTCCATTACAATGAATTGGAAATCGCCCACTACATTATTCCTTTGTTGGCTATCATATCTGCTGGTTATATTTACTTCACGGTTTGCCACCAAATCTTCTACTACTCTTTTAAACATAAGGTTTATCCTAGGTGCTATTCTAAAGCCTAATCTAAATTCTACTCGAATGATATCATTTGGTATTATGTGCGTTACGGAGTAGTCGCATGTGTATGGATCATCGAGGGTGTCTACATGTACAAACCAATAAATATCTGCACGCTTTGGTTTACCGCTAAGCATACTGTATAAAATTTTATGTTCTATCTCCTTGGGGTTATCTGCACTGGTAAGGTATACAAGATGAGTAGCATACTTAGGTACGGAAGTATCATTGCTTAATTCTTCAATTTTAGGTACATACTCCTCTACCCGTACAAATTCCACATAACGGTTCTTAATTTTTCTTGCCCTATACCATATATACATTACTACAAAAAGCAATCCGCCTACTATCAATGCCACATAACCACCATGCGGAAATTTATCTAAATTGGCTATTAAAAATGCAATTTCGATGGTAAGGAAAACTGCTAAGAATAAATAAATTAATATTGGATTAATACGCCTAGATACCATAAAATTGGAAACCAAAATGGTAGTAGCAAGCATACACAAAGTAATGGCCAAGCCATAAGCTGCACCCATGGCACCAGATGTTTTAAAATATAAAACGATGGTACAACAACCTATAAATAATAACGTGTTGATGCCAGGGATATACAATTGGCCTTTTGCTTCGGATGGGTAATTAATTTTCATTCGAGGCCAAAGATTTAGTCGAATGGCTTCACTTATTAAAGTAAAAGATCCACTTATTAAAGCCTGGCTAGCAATAATAGCCGCAAGTGTTGCAATGATAACGCCTGCTATTAAAAACCAATGCGGCATTAAACTATAAAATGGGTTTTGCATTACTTGTGCCAATGGATTTGCTTTTGCAAATGCCCCCCCATGAGATTCCAATAGCTCTTTGGTAGCAAAAATCATTTTATTATTATGACTTAATAAGTAAGCACCTTGACCTAAATAATTGATGACTAAACAAATTTTAACTGCAATCCAGCTATACCTGATGTTTGCCCTACCACAATGTCCTAAATCGCTGTAAAGCGCTTCTGCACCAGTTGTACATAAAAAAACGGCTCCCAATAACCAAAAACCTTTTGGATAAACTGTTAATAATTTTATAGCCCAATAGGGATTAAATGCTTTAAAAATTTGCCAATAATCTGCTATATGCGACATGCCTAAAACTGCAAGCATACCAAACCAAACAATCATGATTGGTCCAAACATTTTACCAATAGAGTTAGTTCCAAATTGTTGCATAAAAAACAACAATGTAAGAATACACAACACAATTATTACAATTGTACTTGTGGTAATATCTTTGAATACAGGGATATTGCTTAGCCCTTCTACTGCGGAGGTAACAGAAATAGGTGGTGTTATCATACCATCGGCCAATAATGCAGCTCCTCCTAGCATTGCTGGTACTACCAACCATTTCTTTTGTCGCCTCACCAATGTGTACAGTGCAAATATTCCTCCTTCGCCTTTGTTATCGGCCTTTAAAGTAAGTATTACGTATTTTATGGTTGTTTGCAGTGTAAGCGTCCATATTATACAGGATAGCCCACCAATAATGAGTAATTCTTCAATTACTTTACCATTAATTATCTCACTAAAAACATACAGAGGAGAAGTACCAATATCCCCGTAAATAATACCTAGCGCAATAAGAATACCTGCTGCTGAAGCTTTGTTGACATGTTTGGACACGAAATAAAATTTAAATGAAAGTTTTTATGGTTGCCAAAATTGGGCTCAAAAAAACCATTGCAAATGTAAAATGAAAAGAATTATAAATAAGCAGAAAGTATTACACGGCTTTTAAACAAAATGAGCGGTAAATTAGCAGGATAATAAATCTGAAAAAATGAGCCAGTTTGAGCCAAAAGAAGACTATATATTGGAAAATGATAGGGTACTGCTACGACCAATGGTAGCACAAGATTTTGATCATTTATTACATTTTGCTGTAAACGAACCTGAGCTTTGGAAATTTTCGTTGGTGCCCGCAAGTGGAATCGATGGCATGAAAAACTATATAACTACAGCAATAGAGGCAAGGGGAAAAGCTGTAGAATACCCTTTTATTGTTTTTGATAAACGTACGCAACGATACGCTGGCAGCACCCGGTTTTATGATATTCAAGTGCTCAATAATTCATTGCAACTTGGTTATACTTGGTATGGCAAAGATTTTCAGGGAACGGGGTTGAATAAAAACTGCAAACTTTTGTTATTACAATTTGCCTTTGAAACATTGGACATGGAAAGAGTAGAATTTAGGGCAGATAATAATAACGAAAAAAGTAAAGCCGCCATGAAGAGCATCGGTTGTGTGGAAGAAGGCGTATTGCGCAGCCATGTAGCTACCTATACAGGCATAAGGAGAAATAGCATTGTGTTGAGTATTTTAAAGGAAGAGTGGGAAAATGGGGTTAAAGTGCAGTTGGAGGATAAATTGAGGGAAGGGGGTGCGAAGTAGGAAAAGGATGTAGAGGAGAAAAAGTATATAGAGGAGTAAAAGTATATAAAGTATGTAAAGTATATAGGGTAGTAATACAAAAAGCGTATTCATTTTTATTGAATACGCTTTTGTATTGTGTGGTGTTTTATGTCAATTTGGAATTTCTGCTACCGTCCAATTTTTATTTCTCCTATTGTATATAATCATATAATCTTTACCATGTAACAATTTGAATGTGCGGAAACCATTATAGTATGGCAGTTTGAGCCAACCCCACTGATATATTTCAAATTTAAATGTAAAGGCTTGACCTGCTTTTATGGTAGCGGGTTGATAGGTTTTTCCATCGTCGCTTAGTTGTACGGTTTCATCTTTGTTGCTTTGTATTGTAAGCTCAATCCAAGAAGGATCTGTTTGCGGATCTGTTTGTCCTGTTTGTGTAGTACCTGTGTTGTTGGGTGAACCGGTATTTGCACCTGTTGCGGGTGTGTCTGCCTTTGCAGCATTCCATCCTCTGGTAATGGCGGTAAGCCTATCTGCTTTTGCAGGATGTGTGGCTGTCTGCCTTTCGGTACCAATAGCTGCCATAGCTGCCAAAGCCTGCTCTAACGTACCGCCTTGCTTTTGTATCATGTAACCTGAAAAAGCATCCGCTTCTATTTCTGAAGGAACATTGCTGCCCCTGCCACTTACTACATGGTTGTAATAATGATGTCCCATTTCGTGCGCCATTATGCTGATGCTTGCCCACTTGGTTTTTGCATACGCATCTATATCTTCCAAAAAATTATTGTCATACACAATCCAACGCTGGCCACCACTGATGGTAGCATACGCATTTTGTATGCCGTTTTGCTCTTTTAAATAAAAATTTTCTTTCCACTGTATTGCATCTAGCATGGTACTTACTATTTGCTTTGCTTCGTACACCGACTTGAATGAATTTTTTAAAGAGCGTGGAGGTATGATGTAACCACAAGGGGTAACTCTTTGTGAAATTGCAGCAGTAAAAATGACTACAACAAAAATGAGTGATAGAATAATTCGTTTTGACATGAGTAGGGTGTTTAGAAAGGTAAAATACAATTTATTATTGAGATGGGGTAAATGGGGTTGGGTGTAGTAATAATTGTAAATGAATAAAGTGTAAACTGTTGTCTTTTTTAAAAGATTAAAATAGAAACCACATCTAGCACAGCGTTCACTATGGCAGACTTGAGACGCAGATAATGTGACTTAGTTGTCTGTGCAGCTATACTCAAATAGTTTATAATATTATAATAAGTTAATGACAATCCGTTATTGGGTGCAAAAGAATTTTATTTATGAAATACGCAATTTATGATTTTTAAAGGGGTAGATTAAAATGATACTTCTGTTTTTTTCTGTGAATCTGTGGCAAAAATATTGCCACAGATTCACAGAAAAGCTGTTTTGTATATGATCTTTTAACTATTACACAAATAGATTACAGATAACATGGGTAAATTTATAGAGGTAAATTCTTTAAGTGAAGAATGAATTTTTATACATTTTCTATTTAATTTTCTACCATTTTATATTCCTTGCACCTAATAGCGGATAGCTATTAATAAGATTTCTTATGTACATTATACATTCAACTTTTGAATAAAGAAAAAATGTAAATTTGTAAAAATAGAAAAAATGAATACAACAGCCATACGACAAGAACTACACAATTATTTAGAAGTAGCAGAAGATAAAAAAGTGAAAGCAATTTATACCATGATGCAAGAAAGTATAAAGGGAAGTGCTGTAGATTATTCCGATGAATTTAAAGCTGAATTAGATTGCCGTAATGAGGGTTATAAAAATGGTTCTGCAAAAATGATTACAGCCCAAGAAAGTAAAAAGCGCATACAAAAAATTATTAAAGCTAATCGCAAGTAAAAGATGAGCTACCAATATCAGTTTCATGAAGCTGCACAACATGAGTATGAAAAATCTTTGCTGTGGTATTTATCTGGTAGCGAAAAAGCAGCTAGTAATTTTATTCTAGCTATGGAAGATACACTTGCGTTAATATGTAACCATCCAAAAAGATGGCGTAACATTTATAAAAATTTTAGAGAATTAAACTTAAAGAAATTTCCTTTTACAATTGTTTATGTTATTGATGAAGATATACGTTTGATAACAATCATTTCTGTATATCATCATAAAAGAAATCCTAAAAATAAGTATGTAAAATAGTATCAATTAATATTTTGGTACATGTAAGCTTGGCAATAAAGCCATGCTTCATACGTTGGCCAATGACTATATTTTTATTGCAGGTTTTGGTCTAAATACAATTATCGTTCTTTTCTTCATCGGGCCTGCCTGTGGGCTGACAGGGTTTTACTAATTGTAGTTTGTCATGTTTGAAGTCTCTACTGGTGAAAACCCCGCTGAGACAGGCTTTTTTTGTTTACCCGCTGACAGGGCTGAAAGCCGCTGTCAGGGGTTGAAAACACAAACCCCTTTCATTGATGAAAGGGGTTTTCAAACGCACATTTAAATCGCTCAGGGTTTTCCAAGGTAAAAAAAGGTATTAGTCGGGTTTTTTCCCGTCTAAAAAATTATTGATGGTATTTATTTCTGCTTGATTTTTGTCGTCGGACTTGACGGTATAATTGCTGTAGAAGCTTTCTACATCGGCAATTTGATTGTGTATTTCCATATTACGACGGAGGTATGCTGGTACTGATTCAAACTCGTTGTTCGGATCGGATGCATTGATGTTGAAAGAAAGATTTCTCAACTTAGCAATCCTATCTGATGCCCGGCGCCTAAGCTCTTCTGTTTCGTCCTGCATCGCAGGTTCCTCAACAAGTTTGCTTATAAAAGGCTGAGTCGTTTCGGTAACCAAAGGCTTATCCTCCGCCGTTTCTAGGGTTTCTTTAACTACCAACTGCATTTCAAATACAGGTTCGTCGTCCTGTACTGAGCTCTGCTGTGGCAGTGGTTCCTCATGCGATTTGGATTTTTGTTCTGGTTGTTCCGCAGCGTAAATTTGCGTTGGCTTTGCCAGAAAGCCCCCCGACGAAAGGTGACTTGTATTGCTAGCTTCTTTTGTTGTGTTATTTTCCTGAGTAAGTTCTTCTTTTACAACTTGTTGTTTTGGTAATGGCGCTATAAAATCTGTATCAAATTGCACTATAGGCAATTGATCTTGGCTCGAAGATATTTCAAAAAATATTGGAGCTTCAGAAGTTTTATCCACAGTAATATTACTTGGTACATCTACTATGTTTTCTACTACCAATGTAGGCATAAAAGGATCTTCAACAACTGCCTCTACTGCAGGTTCTTCTATATCAATGTCTACCCTTTTATCTTCAAATTGTAAGGTTGGTTGGGTAGCAATTGGATGTGCATTTGTTACCACAGTCATATCCAATTGCATTACAATTTTTTCATCTTTTGGCGCTATCGTTTCTTCTACATTCTTTCTAGGAAAAGGATCTTTGTGCTCAAACCCTGTTGCAATAAGTGTTATACCAATTTGTGCACCTAGGGTGCTGTCGTAACCAAGGCCCAGTATAACATCTGTTTCTTCCCCAGCTTGTGTAAGAATATAATTTTGTATTATTTCTACCTCATCCATTGTAAACTCATGCTCGCCTTCGGCAGAATTGATATTAATCAAAATCCATTTTGCACCACGAATATCATTGTCGTTCAACAATGGTGATGTAAGTGCATGTTCAATAGCTGCATGTGCCCTGTTTTCGCCTTCTGCTGTTGCACTACCAAGTATAGCAACTCCTCCATTGCTCATTACGGTACACACATCGGCAAAATCTACATTTATTTGTCCCGTACTATTTATAACATCGGTTATACATTTTGCAGCAGTAGCTAAAATATCATCGGCTTTGTTAAAAGCTTCTTTCATTTTTAGATTACCAAACTGGTGCCGCAATTTATCGTTGCTTATAACCAGCAAGGTATCTACATGTCCTTTTAAAAGCATAATACCTTCTTCTGCCTGTGCTACTCGTTTTTTACCTTCGTATGCAAACGGTGTAGTTACAATACCCACTGTAAGAATACCTAGACTTTTACAAATAGCGGCAATAATGGGTGCACCGCCTGTGCCTGTACCACCTCCCATTCCTGCTGTAATGAAAGCCATTTTGGTATTCACTTCCAATATCCGTTTTATTTCTTCTAAGCTTTCTTCTGTTGCTTGTTTACCAATTAATGGATTTGCGCCAGCGCCAAGGCCTTGCGTAAGATGCGGGCCTAATTGTATTTTATTGGGCACTTTGCTTTGTGCAATTGCTTGCGCATCTGTATTGCAAATAATAAAGTCTACACCTTCTATATTTTGTGCAAACATGTGGTTTACAGCATTGCTTCCGCCACCGCCTATGCCTATCACTTTTATGATAGAGGACTGGTCTTTTGGCAAATCAAAATGTATCATATTGTTCTATTTTAGTATTAAGATATTAGTATTGGGTATTGAGATGTTAGTATTGAGATAATAACCTTAACATCAACATTCATTATTAATTATTCATTTTTAATTATTAATTATCAAAGCTCTCCGTCTTCTTCTTCTTTAAACATTTCTATTAAATTTGTTTTAAAGCTATCCATGAAACCTTTAATGGTTTTTTTACGTTTTACTATTTCTGTTTCTTTTTCTTCGGATGCTACTGCTACTTCTTCCTCTACTACTGCTGTTTCTTGCATGATACCTGTTCCAGAAACTTTTATAAAATTTTTATCGAACTGTTTGTTCTTATTTTCATAATCGTTGTATCCTTTTAAAATAAGTCCAATACAAGTACTATACATCGGCTTAGACAATTCATCTATATGCCCTCCAGATAAATGCTCGTTTGGAAAACCGATTCTCGCATTAAGGCCTGTAATATATTCTGTGAGTTGCAACAAATGTTTTAACTGAGAACCGCCGCCAGTAAGAATAATTCCACCATTTAACATTCTATTATCCAACCCTACTTGCTTTAAGTGATAGGTTACGAAATCCATGATTTCGCTCATGCGTGCTTGTATGATGCTCGCAAGGTTTTTCACCGAAATTTCTTTTGGGGCCATACCTCTTAAACCAGGAATGGTAATGAATGCATTGGTTTTTGTTTCGTCTGCAAGTGCACTACCAAACTGAATTTTCATTTGCTCCGCTTGTGTTTTTAGCACCCCTAATCCCGTTTTAATATCATTGGTAATGTTCTCTCCACCAAAAGGGATTACGGCAGTATGTTTTAAAATACCTTCGTAAAAAACAGCTAAGTCTGTAGTACCACCTCCAATATCTACAATGGCTACGCCTGCTTCCAAATCTTGATCGCACATTACTGCGGCTGCCGAGGCAAGTGGTTGCAAAACCAAATCCTGCGTTTTTAATCCAGATTTTTCTACACTGCGATTGATGTTTCTAATGGCATTTTTATCACCCGTTATAATATGAAAATTAGCGCCCACCTTTACGCCAGAATATCCAATAGGGTTTGGAATATTCTGAAAATTATCTACTGTAAATTCTTGCGGAATCACATCAATAATTTGATCGCCTGCAGGGATATATGTACGGTACTGGTCTGCAATAAGTCGATCTATTTCATCCTGACGAATTTCTTCTTCGTTGTGCATGCGAACAATATCGCCCCTTGTTTGCAAACTTTTGATATGATGGCCAGCAATACCAACATACACTTCGCTTATTGCTAAATTGGGATTGGACGCATAGCAATTTTCTAACGCAGTTTGTATGGCTTTTATAGTTTGATCGATATTTAATACCATGCCATGTTGCACGCCGTTGCTATTGGCCCTACCAAAACCTAATATTTCTAGCTTACCAAATTCGTTTTTGCGCCCGGCAATTGCTGCAATTTTTGTGGTGCCAATGTCTAATCCTACGATTACTGGTTGTTCCTGATTCATGGTAATGATATTTATGTGTGTTTATTTAATTTTTTGTTTGTTGTTTGTTGTTTGGTGTTTGGTGTTTGTTGTTTGCTTTTTGCTGTTTGCTGTTTGCTGTTTGCTTTTTGCTATTTGCTGTTTGCTTTTTGCTTTTTGCTGTTTGCTATTTGCTGTTTGCTATTTGCCGTTTGCTGTTTGTTTGTTTGTTTAATATTCGTTCATCTCTTTTGGAATAGGTTTCTTTGCTGGTTTTTTTGCTGGTGGCTTTGCCGGAACAACAATTTTTTTCGGCATCACCATTGTTGGTTTATTTACCGCTTGCTTTACCACAGTAGGTTTTACTGCAACAGGTTTTATACTTTCCTGTTTTGTATCTGCTGCGGGTAGTGTTGTAGTAGGCAAAACAACTGGCGGTTTTTGTGTGCCAGAAGTTGGATTAATGCCTTCATCTTCTCGTTCTACCGATTGATTTATCATTGAACTATCAGCATTATTTTTTGACGCATCCGACTGAAAAACCTGCAACGAATCTGCAGATGCTGCAGCGGCATTTTCTGCAATAGCTTTAATGAGCAACAAGGTACGTAATGAGTCCGATGCAATGTCTTCTGCTCCTCTTATACTCGCCACTACCTGGTTTTTATATTGCAGGTTTATTTTGCTGTATTTATTCCAACCAGATAATGTCATTATATTTTTATAAAACATTTTCAATTTAGACAATTTTAAATCTATGTCTGTAGCATCTCCAAAAATAATTACCTGTTTTCCTATTTTTGGTGTCATTTCAAAATTCCTGTTTGGTAAAATATCTATTTGCTCTATCATGGCCATTAAAAAAGTATCAGCAGCTATTTTTATACTAATGTTTTTTATGTCATTCAAAACGGCACTATCTGCTTTTGAAGCCACTTTATTTTCTGAGACATAACTTGTAACTATAGGTAAGCGTGCAGAAAACTTAGCGCTTAATGGCAAAACCATACAACTACTGTCTATATAAAATGAATTTCCCCCTATGGTAAATATTCTTGCGATAGGTTCTCTTTCTTCAACAAATACTTTTAAAATATTGTTGTTGTCAAAATACAACTCTGCATTTTTTACCCAAACATCTTTTTTAAGTTCTTTTTCAATGAGCTTCAAATCTATTGCTGCAAGCGATTTTTTTTCTGTGCTGTCTCCTCCATAATTTTTAATAATCGCATACACATCGCTTTTATCTATAAAAAAAATATTGTTTACACCTGTAATAATAATATCAACCCCATTGCAATACTTCGTTTCTTTGTTTTTTACAGCAGCTGCAAGCAGCGTTATACAACCCGCCGCTACAAGCACCCAAAGTACACTTGCTACAATCCTTTTAATATGTTTTACGGTAATGGGCATTAATGTTTTAAAATATTTTTTAATGGTTCTATCAATGTATCTATATCTCCTGCACCAGCAGTTATAATAAGCGCCTCTCTACTTCCCTCTAAAGAATGGCCTTTAAAACTTGCCATATATTCAACCAACTCATTTTTCTCCAAAATCCTTACACTACTTTTTTTCATTTTAGAGACTATCAATTCACTTGTTACGCCTGGCATGGGCAATTCTCTTGCCGGATAAATAGGCAATAGAATTGTTTCGTCTGCTAAATCCAGTACTTCTGCAAATCCATCTGCCAAATCTTTTGTTCTACTAAACAAATGTGGCTGAAAAATCACCGTACATTTTTTACTGGGAAACAACTCTTTCGCCCCAGTTATCAGCGCCCTTAACTCTTCGGGATGATGTGCATAGTCATCAATCATAACTACATCCGCTGTTTTTACAATATATTCAAATCGCCTTTTTACTCCTGTAAAAGATGCGATGGCATGTTTTATTTTTGCTTCATCTATTTTCAAAATAGTTGCAACTGTTATGGCTGCAGTAGCATTTTCTATATTGTGCATGCCGCCCATATTTAGAACAACATCCTCTATGCGCAACTCATTTATTACAACATCAAAAACATAGCTACCATTTTCTATTGTTAGATTTTCAGTATGCACTGCTGCTGCTTTATTTATAGCATTATAACTCATTTTATTGTCAGCTACAAACTCATTCACTCTTTTTAAAGAATCTTTCACAATAAGCGTACCGTTGGCTTTAATTTTTGTAGAAAATTCTATGAATGCATCTTGCATGTTTGTCTCTGTGCCATAGATATCTAAATGATCTGCATCCATAGAAGTTATAACCGCCACATCCGGATTTAATTTCAAAAAGCTTCTATCATATTCATCTGCCTCTACAACCGAAACATTGTTTTTGCTCCCATCTGAATGTATTGGAGCAGGCCAAAAATTCGTATCATAGTTTGCTGCTATTCCACCCAAAAAAGCATTGCAACCATACCCACTGTCTTTTAAAATATGAGCTACCATTGCACTAGTGGTGGTTTTACCATGCGTGCCAGCTATACAAATATTAAACCCATCTTTTGTAAGCAATCC
This sequence comes from Ferruginibacter sp., assembly GCA_031430735.1. Lineage (GTDB taxonomy): Bacteria > Bacteroidota > Bacteroidia > Chitinophagales > Chitinophagaceae > Ferruginibacter. Next base: position 42,655 of record JANPCB010000074.1, read on the forward strand.
AAGAATATCGCTGCGCTTTAATAACACATAATTGTTATCTCTATAATAGGTCAACTCACTGTGCAATTCAGGAATGGCTGGTGTATACACAACTACTTCTGCATTTTTATCTAGCAATGCAACGTCATCTTCAAAATGAATGGCTATACCTTCTTGCTTCAATTTTTTGGTAAGTTCTGTTTCTGTTTTATCATACCCACTCACTTTTACACCCTTCTCATTAAAATATCGAGCAAGCGCACTCATGCCTATACCGCCTATGCCTGCAAAATAAATGTTCGATATTTTTTGTATGTCTATCACCCTTTGTTAATCATTTTTAAAATTTCATTTGCAATTATTTCATCTGCATTTTTTATGGCTAGCAAGCCAATATTGCTTTGCATGGTAAGTTGCCTTTGTTCGTCTCCCATTAATTCCAATAAACTTGGAATTAGCTTTTCTGCTGCATCCGAATCTGCTACCATCATTGCCGCATTTTTATTTACCAAGGCTTTTGCATTTGCTGTTTGATGGTCTTCTGCTGCAAAAGGGTATGGCACAAATATCACCGGCTTTTGAACCAAACAAATTTCTGCAACAGCCATTGCACCACTCCTGCTAATAATTACATCTGCCGCTGCATAAGCATATTCCATTTTGGTAATAAAATCATTCATCGCAACATTACCATGGCCTTCCACGCTTGCAGTTGCTTTTTCGAAATATGGCTTACCCGTTTGCCAAATCAACTGTAAATTGTTTTTGTCAAAAATATCCAGATTATGGTCAATGGCTTCGTTGATGGTTCTTGCACCAAGGCTTCCTCCAATAACCAAAATGGTTTTCTTCGTTTCATTCAATCCAAAATACTGTAAACCTTCTGCTCTGGTAACATGGCTATGGCTTATTGCTTGCCTTACAGGATTACCGGTGAGCAAGGTTTTTGCTGCTGGAAAAAACTGATCCATACTATCTGAAGCAGTAAAAATTTTACTGGCTTTTTTGCCCAATAGGATATTACTTTTTCCAGCAAAAGAATTGCTTTCGTGTATAAAAGTAGGTATGCTTTTTCCTTGTGCAAATCTTAAAACCGGAAAACTCGAATAGCCTCCAACTCCAATAACGGCAGATGGCTTAAACGATTTGAAAATGCTGGATACTTGAAAAAAACTTTTTACAAGCTTATAGGGCAACCCAATATTTTTTATCAAAGAACTTCTGTTGAATCCTGCTATATCCAACCCTTTAATTTCATAACCTGCTTGTGGCACTTTTTCCATTTCCATTTTCCCCTTGGCGCCAATAAATAAAAATACTGCAGTGGGTAATACTTTTTTTATAGCATTCGCAATAGCTATTGCCGGAAATATATGGCCGCCTGTGCCACCACCAGCAATGATGATGCGTAAATCTTTATTAGCTATGTTTACTTTATTTTCCAATTATGCTCCTATAATTTCTTCTTCTTTTTTAATATCTTTTAAAGCTTGTGCTGCCAATTTTCCCTCTTGCTGCTCTACGTTTCGTGCTACACTTAATATGATGCCTATAGACAAACAAGTAAACAAAAAACTACTGCCACCCATACTTACCAATGGCAACGTAACACCCGTATTTGGAAATAAATTTACATTTACACCCATATTTGCAATGGCTTGTATAACCAAGGTAAAACTGAGAGCCAGTGCCAGAAATGCTCCAAATGCATAGGGACATTTTTTATAAATTCGAATACATCGATACAAAAACATTAAATAAATAAGGCAAATGATTGCAGCTCCAAAAATGCCATACTCTTCAATAATTATTGCATAAATAAAATCGCTGTAACTGTGTGGCAAAAAATTTCTTTGCTCACTATTACCTGGCCCTTTGCCAAGCCATCCACCTTTTGCAATTGCAATTTTTGCCTGGTTTATCTGATACAATTTTTCATTGCCATCTTCTTTTTTGCTGTACACAAATGTTTGAATTCTGCTTATCCATGTTGGTATTCTTCCTCCCGATAATATGGTTGGAAGCTTTTTAGACTCGCCTTTTTCTTTATCGTAAGTAGAAACCGCAATGGATATTAAAAACACAACAGGTATCATAGCTACTCCTATAGTAACTAAAATATGCTTGGTACTTACCCGGCCTATAAACATCAACAATAAACTGGTGCCAGCTACCAATATTGCTGTAGATAAATTTGCTGGTGCAATGAGCAAACATATTATTGCAACTGGAATAACGATGGGCAAAAATCCTTTTTTAAAATCTTTAATTACGAGCTGCTTTTTACTAAGCTGCCTACTCAAATACATAAAGAGTGCAAGCTTGGCCAGATCAGATGTTTGAAACGTCATATTTATTACAGGCAACTTTATCCACCGGCTACCTGCATTTAATTGTACTCCAAATAATAAAGTATAAATCAATAATGGTACAGAGATTAAAAACAATATCAACGCAACCCTCGAATAAATGGTATAATTGATTCTATGTGCAAAATAAATTACCATTATACCAAGGATGATAAAAGCAAATTGCTTGAATAGATAACTTTCTGTACTCTTACTCATTCTATAAGCCAAAGAACCTGTGCTACTATACACCAACAACAAACTAGCCAACGTAAGTATTACCACGATTGCCCAAATAACACGGTCGCCCTTGGTTTTACTTACCAAGTTGCCCCCCATATTTGCTATATCTGGCTTAAAAAAATCTCTTATGTTATTTGGGTCTAGCATCTATTTTTATTACTATAATCTTTTTATTTGTTATTTATCCTTCGTAGGGACCTGCCTACCGCAGGCTGATTTAGGGAGGCCTTTATAAATCTTTTACCGCTTGCTTAAATTGATTCCCTCTGTCTTCATAATTCGTAAATAAATCGAAACTTGCACAAGCAGGGCTTAACAAAACAACGTCACCTTTATCTGCAAAATGAAAGGCAGATTGTACTGCATCTTTTGCATTTTCGGTATTTACAATAAGTGAAACGATATCGCCAAATGCTTCGTGAATTTTCATATTATCTGTTCCCATACAAACAATTGCCTTTACTTTTTCTGTAACCAATTCTTTTAGGATATTATAATCATTGCCTTTATCTACTCCTCCCAAAATAAGGATTACTGGTTTGGTCATACTTTCTAGTGCATACCAAGTACTGTTAATATTTGTTGCTTTGCTGTCATTAATAAACTCTACGCCACGCAATGTAATTACGGGTTCCATTCTATGCTCTAAGCTTTCGAAAGTTTGTAAGGCTTCTCTTATCTTCTCTTTGCGAATGCCAATTGCCGTGCCCGCCATACTTGCTGCCATGCTGTTGTATTGATTGTGTTTTCCTTTTACTGCAAAATCTAATATGTTCATTTGCATTTCCTCCCCTTTCCATTTTATATGCATTTGTGCATTGGTTAGATATGCCCCTTCCGGTAATTCTTTACTCATAGTGATTGGTGCTTTAATTGATCTAATAGAATATTTACTTAAATTATTTATGGTTACTTCGTCATCCAGATTATAAATGAATACATCGTCTTCTGTTTGATTCTCTACTATCCTAAATTTGCTTTTTATATAATTGTTTATTTCGTATTCGTATCTATCTAAATGATCTTCGGTGATGTTTGTCAATATTGCCACATCTGATCTAAACTTTTTAATATCATCTAACTGAAAAGAGCTCACTTCCACCACATACAATTTTTTTGGATCCTCCGCAACTTGTCTGGCAAATGAAAAACCAATATTCCCAACCATCGCACAGTCATCAGCATCCAATTTGCATAAATGATAAACCATTGCAGTAGTAGTTGTCTTTCCATTACTACCAGTTATCGCAATTATTTTACTATCTCCTTTGTACCAGTATGCAAATTCTATTTCACTAATTATTTCTATATTTTTTGTACGTATCTTTTTTACCAATTCATTCTTCTCCGGTATTCCAGGGCTTTTCATTACAAGGTCTGCCAACAGTATTTTTTCTTCTGTATGAAACCCTTCTTCAAACGCTATTTCATGTTGTAAAAGATCTGCTTTATAATTTTCTTTTATTACCCCACCATCGCTCACAAATACATTGTAACCTTGTTGCTTAGCTAATATGGCTGTACCTATGCCACTTTCTCCCGCTCCTAATATGACTATACTTTTATTCAGTTTTTTAAATTTTATCTCAGCTTTAATGTAACAATGGCAATGGCCACACAAAGGATAGTCAATATCCAAAAGCGAACGGCTATTTTACTTTCGTGGTACCCGAGCTTTTGGTAATGGTGATGCAATGGACTCATTAAGAAAACCCTTCTTCCTTCTCCATATTTTCTTTTTGTATATTTAAAATAGGTGACTTGTATCATTACACTACACAGTTCTACAAAGAATGCCAAACAAAATATTGGTATTAATAATTCTTTTCTTACAATGATGGCAAGCGCCGCAATAATTCCTCCCAATGCAAGGCTACCTGTATCGCCCATAAAAACTTGCGCAGGATACGAGTTGTACCAGAGAAATCCGATACACGCTCCTACAAACGCAGCAATAAAAATAGAGAGCTCACCAAGATTTGGTATGTACATAATATTGAGATACTCCGCAAATTTTATATTGCCACTTACATATGCAAATATGCCCAAGCAAATACCTATGATGGCACTTATGCCTGTAGCCAACCCGTCTAACCCATCTGTAATATTTGCCGCATTGGAAACAGCCGTTACAATAAAAATTACAATAGCTATATAAATTAAATAGGCATAATCTTCCAAACTTTTTGGCAAAAGATCAGCATAGTTAAACTCATGATTTTTCTTAAAAGGAATAGTAGTTCCTTGCGATTTTACATTTGCAAAAACAAGTTTCTTGCCATCAATAACAACTGTGTCCATTTTCAATAACTTCTCCCCTTTTTGTAATACCTCTTCTACATTTGCACTGGTAACTTCTCTTTTTACAGTAACACTTGGGCTAAATACCAATGTAACTCCAATAATAATCCCAATAACTACTTGCCCAAAAAGTTTAAACTTTGCTGCTAAGCCATCGCTATCACTTTTTTTGTAATCAGCCCCTTTGGCTTTTGCATCACGCTTGCTTTTTATTTTAAGATAATCATCAATAAAACCAATAGCACCAAGCCAAACCGTACACAACATCATCAAGCGGATATATACCTTATCTAAATTGGCCAACAACAAAGTAGGTATAAGAATAGCCAACAAAATGATGATTCCACCCATGGTAGGTGTTCCTTTTTTTTGTTGTTCGCCAGCCAATCCAAGATCACGCACTGTTTCGCCCAACTGCTTTCTTTGCAAAAACAAAATGAGTTTTTTGCCATAAACAGTTGTAATAATCAACGAGAGTATGAGTGCCATAATTACACGGAAACTGATGAACTGAAATAGCCCACTTCCCGGAAAGGATGCCTTAGACCAGTGTTGTGTAATCCAATCAAATAAATGATATAGCATTAATGAATAATTTTATAATGAATAATTAATAATGTTTTCAATTTGTTACATCATTACTTATGGTTAGCTTTTTTTACTTTTTATACTTTATTTACTTTTATACTTTATTTACTTTTATACTTTATTTACTTTTATACTCTATTTGCTTTTATATTCTATCTACTTTTATACTCTATTTACTTTTACACTCTATTTACTTTATTGTCTCATTTACCCAGCAGCTCAAACATTTCCTTCAACACTTTCTTATCATCAAATTCGTATTTTACCCCATTTATCTCCTGGTATTTCTCATGCCCTTTTCCTGCTATTAAAACAATATCTTCATTGTTGCTTAAGCTTACCGCCGTTTTTATTGCTTCCCTCCTGTCTGTAATTGTTATATATTTTCTTTTTGCAACTACATTTATTCCTGCCTCCATATCTCTCAAAATATCTTCGGGGTTTTCATTGCGTGGGTTATCTGAAGTAAGTATAACCCTATCGCTGTATTCGCAAGCCACTTCCGCCATGATGGGTCTTTTCTCTTTATCCCTATTACCTCCGCATCCCACTACAGTTATAATTTTTTCATAGCCCTTTCGTAAATTTTTTATCGTTGCCAATACATTCAACAATGCATCTGGCGTATGCGCATAATCTATTATTCCAATTACTTTATCGTTGTGGCTTACTTCATAATCAAAACGTCCTTCTGCTCCATCAAGGTCACTCAGTGCAAGTAGTACATCTACTTTTTCTAACCCTAAGCAAACAGCAGCTCCGTACACGGCCAATAAATTGTAGGCATTAAATTCTCCAATCAATTTAAAATGAACTTCTACATCATTTACCATCATGTGTAGGCCGCTCAAACTATTTTCTAAAATCTTTCCTTTAAAATCTGCTATGGTCCTAAGGCTATAATAGTATTTTTTTGCGGCCGTATTTTGAAACATCACTGCTCCTCGTTTGTCATCTGCATTTGATATGGCAAAGGCAGCAGATGGAAGTTGGTCAAACCAAGATTTTTTTACCCTAATATATTCATCAAATGTTTTGTGATAATCTAAATGATCGTGCGTAATATTTGTAAACAAAGCTCCTGTAAAATTTAATCCAGCTATCCGATGTTGATCTATTGCATGGCTGCTGCATTCCATAAATACATATTCACAGCCTTCATCATCCATTTTCCTCAACAATGCGTTTAAACTTATTGCATCTGGCGTAGTATGAGTAGATGGAATAATTGCTTGATTAATTATATTTTCTACCGTACTTACTAACCCGCATTTATAACCAAGTTTTACAAATAATTTAAATAAAATAGTAGCTACAGTGGTTTTTCCATTGGTACCTGTAATGCCCACAAGTTTCATTGCATTTGTAGGCTCACCATAAAAATTGTGTGCCATAAAACCCGCTGCTATTGCTGTGTTGGCTACTTGTATATAAACAATTCCTTCTTCCAATTGTTTGGGCATTTGCTCAGCCACAATTGCTATTGCACCATTTTCTAATGCTACATTTATAAATTCGTGCCCATCTACCGAAGCTCCTTTTATAGCTATAAAGCAGCTATTGGGCAATACAGCACGAGAGTCTATATGCAAAGAATTTATCTCTACATCTGTACTACCTTGTACTGCCAATAATTTTACTTTATATAAAAGGTCTTTTAGCATTTAATTTAAAAACAAGTTTATTTTTTGTCCTTTTGTGAAATTTGTACCTGCCACTACACTTTGATTTATTACTTTCCCTTTGCCTTGCAGGCCTATTTTTAATCCTTTATTTTCTAACAGATATACTGCGTCTTTTAAACCCATGCCTATAACATCTGGCATAATGTAAGTAGAAGAGGCGGTAGAACTTTTCATAGCAGCACTGTGTTGTGTAAGTGTTACATTTCTCCAAGCGCCTGCATTAGACGAATCGAAAAAAGGAATTTGTAAAAATCCAAAAATCGATTGCATGTCGTTTTTCATTCCCACTGCATTATTCAAAAGGGTATCTTTTACCATTGCAGTATTGTAATTTGCGGTGGTTAAATAACGTGCAAAAAGTTTATCGCTTATTTCTTTAAATACGGTTCCAGAAACATCTGCTCCATATATCAACTTCGACTCCCTACTGTTTTGTATAACCACTGCTATAGTAAATTTGGGAGCCTCCGCAGGAAAATAGCCGATAAAAGATGCTTGATAAATTTTAGCCCCTTTGTTGTATCCTTTATTATCCAGCGCTGTAACTGCCGTGCCCGTTTTACCTGCAATTGAATACGTACTATCCATTAATATTTTATGACCCGTGCCATGTTTTTCTTGCACAACAGCTAGCAAGCAGTCTTTCAACTTGGCAATTGTTTCTTTGCTGCATATTTGAGCATCTAAAACTTGTGGTTCAATATTTTTGAGTATTACCCCAAAGTCTTTTATTTCGTTTACCAAATAGGGTCTCATCAATTTGCCATTGTTGGCTACTGCATTATAAAGCGTGAGCATATGCAATGGTGTTACCAATTCTTCGTAACCATGTGCCATGTAAGGAATGGTTGTGGCACCCCACTTTTTAACTTTTTTTATAAGTGGAAAACCAGATGAAGCAACAATATCTACACCCGTGTAAGTATCCAGCCTCATTTTATGCAGATGATCATAAAATTTTTGGGGCTGGCTTTGATAATATTGATCAGCCAATTTTGCAAATGCTACATTGCTACTTGCTGCAAAAGCTTCTTTTACCGTAATTTCATAAGTACCCAAATGCGAATCTTTGATTCTCAAACCATGAAAAGATTTTACGCCCCCTTCACAATTAACCACGGTATTTGTATCTACATATCCATCTTCCAACAAACTCATTAAAGTAGCGAGTTTAAAAATAGAACCAGGCTCGGTAGTTTTACCAATACCATAATTAAAATCTTCTATATAAGTTCCATTTATTTGTTTTCCTAAATTAGCTATCGCTTTTATTTTGCCCGTAGCCGTTTCCATTACAATAGCAGTACCATGCAAAGAATTATTATTCACCATCATTTTCATGAGCGCATTCTCTGCTACATCTTGTATGTATGTATCAAGCGTTGTTACAATATCCTTTCCATTTACCGGATCTAGTTCAGAACCTTCCAAAGGCATATATGCACCTGCTACATAACGCATAAAACGTTGCCCATTATTGCCCCTAAGCAAACTATCATAGGTTAATTCTAATCCAACATTTTTAGATAAGTTTTGACGAGAAAGACCAATCGTTCTATTGGCTAGCAAAACATAAGGATTTATTCTTTTATCTTTTGCATCTATTATAAAACCACTTTTGTTGCGACCAAGCCTTACCAACGGAAAATCTCTTAGCAACAAATATTGATCAAAAGTCATTTTCTTTTTTAAGAGATAATACCTGTCCTTATCCTTAAAAGCTTGTTGCAATTCTTGTTTGTATTCTGCCGTATTTTTCTCTTTAAATAAATTCGCCAACGAATAACTTAAAGAATCAATGTTGTCATAAAATCGTTTACCATTTTTTTCTCTCAGCCCATCTGCTCCCAAATCTACATATACATCAAATATTGGTACAGAAGTGCTAAGCATATTTCCATCTTCGCTATATATGGTACCTCTTTCTGCTATTATTGGTTGTGTTCTTATGTGCAAACTATCGCTCATGCCTTTCCAATATTTACCTTCTGCCTGCTGAATATAAACAGCTCTACCTAGTACAAATACACAAAGCACTATCATGCATAGAAAGCACAAATAAACTCGCCATAATATGTCCTTTTTTATATCCATTTGTGTATCCTATACTTTACTTTTTACTTTATCTACTTTATCTACTTTATCTACTTTTCACCGTATCTACTTTTAATACTTTCATTGTATCACTTAGCACGATGGGTGGTACTTTTGATTCTTTCAATCCCATTGGCTCCACCACTTTTATCAATTCGCTTGCTTTGCTTCTAAAAATCAAATCGCTTTTTACCGTTTTGTATTCGTACTCTAGCTCATTAATATTTTTTTCGGTTGTTGCAATCTTTCTAATTAATTTATCTGCATAGTGACCATTGTATATGTAAATGATGGCAAGTAGTGCCAAAAAAAAGAAGAAAGGAATATTTTTAACTATCCTATTGTAGTTAAAAACCTGTTTCCATTCTGCCTTGGCAACTTTTGGTTCCTTATTTACTTTTTCTGCAATCATTTATTTTTTTTGTGCTACCCTTAATTTTGCGCTTCTACTTCTATTATTTATTTTCTGTTCATTTGCCGATGGCACAGTTGGCTTTTTTGTAATAATCAAAAAGGGGTTTTCCAATTTAGTACCATACACATCATCCACTTCTTGCTCCTCAATAGATCCATTTTTAAAGAAATTCTTTACTATCCTATCTTCTAATGAATGAAAGGTAATAACAGCTATTCGTCCATCCTTCTTTAATACACTCAATGCTTGTTGTAACATTTCTTCCAACACTTTCATTTCTTCATTTACCTCTATGCGCAATGCTTGAAAAACCTGCGCCAAATATTTATTTGGATTTCCTTTTACTACCGATGCAATAGATTGTTTAAATGCATTGATGGTTGTAAATGGTTTTATTGCTCTTTGATCAATAATCGTTTTTGCAAGTGTTTTGGCATTGGTAACTTCTCCATACTTTTCAAACATTTTATGCAATTGCAATTCGGAAAATGTATTGAGTACCGAAGCTGCAGTTACAGTTTGCCTACTGTCCATCCGCATATCTAGTTGCGCATCAAACCTGGTAGAGAAACCCCTTTCTGCCGTGTCAAACTGGTGGCTAGATACCCCAAGATCCGCTAGTATTCCATCTACTTGCAAATACTTATATAATCTCAAAAATCGTTGCAAGTGACGGAAGTTTTGAGGCACAAAAATCACTCGCTCATCTGGTTCCCCTTCCTTTCCTACAGGCAAGTTTTTTTTTGCTTCTTCATCCTGATCAAATACAATAAGCTTTCCATTTTCGCCCAACAATTTCAAAATTTCTCGGCTGTGTCCCCCTCCTCCAAATGTGCAATCCACATAAACACCCTCTTCTTTTATATTCAATGCCTCTACTGCTTCTTTAAGCAACACGGCGGTATGGTAATTTGTAATTGGTTGTTGGGAATTAGGTTTTAAGTCTTCATTCATCTTGCATCTTTTTACTTTTCAACATTTAAAAACATCACGCATCGCAAACCCCTAATTCCTAATTCCTCATTCCTAATCCCAAGCTCCCCTATCCCTCTCCATTCTTATTCATTACCTCATTTGCCAAATCACTAAAACTCTTATCTGTCATCGTATCAAAGAACTGTTCGTATAATTTCTTGTCCCATATTTCTATTTTATTCAAAGCAGATACCAGTACAATATCTTTATCAAGCGAAGCATGACTCAATAAATTTTTGGGAAGCAATAACCTACCTGCACCATCCAATTCAACTGGCGATGCGCCATTTAGAAAATAGCGACGAAATGCCCTCACTTTAGGATCGAAATCGTTCAGTTTACTTATGTTTGTAAAAATGGGGTTCCAGCTTTGTTGTGGATAAAGGGTAAGACATTTCTCAAATCCACGATTTATAACGAAATTTGTTCCATCATCTTTAGGCAGTTGTTTTTTAAACGCTGCCGGCAAAAGGAAACGTCCTTTTGTATCGATGGTAGATTCATATTCGCCTAAAAAGCTGATCATTGTGAGGAAATAAGTTGTAAATAGTAATTAATCTACACAAATTAACACTTTTTCCCACTCTTGAACACGTTTTAGGCAAAATCTATTTTTCCACAATGGTGAAAACCAATACAGTTGTGGGTTAGAGCCAATTTTTAGGCAAAAAATGGCAGTTTAGATGTGAATAGCTGTGGATATAATGTGAATAGCTAAAAAATGTAGTTATTTAGCTAGTGGGAATTGAATGATAAAAGTACTGCCTTTTCCAAGGGTACTTTCGGCTTTGATAGAGCCTTTGTGTGCATCTACCATGGTTTTTACGTAGCTCAAACCAAGCCCAAAACCTTTTACATTGTGTACATTACCAGTATGAGCCCGGTAAAATTTTTCGAAGATTCTAGAGAGGGTTTCTTTATTCATACCAATACCATTGTCTTCAATTTTGATGCGAAACTGGTTGTTTATGTTGGAAGTGGAAAGTTTGATTTGGGGTTTTTCTTTGGAATATTTCAATGCATTGTCTAAAAGATTGTTTATAAAGTTTGTAAAATGAACTTCATTTGCCATTACCATATCATTGGTTGCATCAAGCTGAATCACTAAATCCCCGCCTTTTTCGTTCAATGGTAAGGTAATATTTTTTACTGCATTGTTTATTAACTCATGGGCTGATTGCTTTTTTAGATCTAACTGAACTTCTTGCCTATCCAATAATGCAGCTTGTAAAATAGTTTCTACTTGCTTGTTCATGCGTTTGTTTTCTTCCTTTATAACGCCGGTAAAATAATCAGTCTTTTCTTTATCTCCTATAACTTTTACATTTTTTAAAGCATCTACTGCTAAAGAAATGGTAGCCAGCGGCGTTTTAAATTCATGCGTCATATTGTTGATAAAATCGGATTTGATTTCTCCCAATTTTTTTTGAACAAATAAAGTGCGAAGGGTTAGAAAAAAAGCGGTTATGATTATTAAAGAAAAAATGACTGCCCCTACGATAAACCAAGTAAGCTCTTTTAATATAATGGCATTTTGGTGAGGTACAATTACAACCAAAAACTCTTGGGGACTGAGATTTTCCATATCGGTACCACTTTCCGCCTGCAAGAAAAAAGTTTGACTCACGTTGTTTACTGTATCTGCATAATACTTGGCAAAATTTTCTGTACTTATTTGATCACCTGCTATATTGTTATCGGTAACAGCAAACTCGAAGGGAACATTCTTTAAGCCTTCGTTTAGTAATGATTCTTTTACAATATTCCTTATTTCGTCTTTATTAAATCGCTGCATCACAGAATGTCTTCTAAAATCGAATTGTAATTTATCTGTAAAAAGCAAATCATTTTTTTTGGGGAAGGCCAACGCTTTATTTTCTTCCATTAACCTAAAACCCGCAGCACCTACTGCATGTGTAACATTATCCTTTAACCGCTGTTCACGGTAGTTTTTTACACTGCTTAACCACAATACTTGAAAAAAAATAAGCCCAAGCAAACTAATGGTAATAAGAATAGTAATAATGGGGAAAGTTTTCTTCATTTATTAGAATTTCGACTATAGCAATGTCAAATGATTTACAAATGTAGGGTTATTACAATTTTTGCAAAATAAATGTTTGTTATAAAAAGTGGACTTTACACATAAAATATGGCATTTTACTTTGCAAAGAGGGTTGTCAACCTTCCTACGATACATTCATTTTGAACTTTCCAATAAAGGTTGACAACCCTTGCGAAGTTTGCAAACAGGGTTGTCAAGCTTGCTAAGATACATTCATTTTGAACTTACCAATAAAGGATGACAACCCTTGCTAAATTTTTAAATGCACCCTTTAATGGCCTTACCTAATAAATTACTGGCTTATATTGTAATTCAAATAAAATGTATTAATTTAGAATATATGATAGAACCAGCAAATGGCATATTACTTATTGCAGAACCATTCTTAAAAGACCCCTCTTTTAAGCGAAGTGTAGTACTTATTTGTAAACACAACAATGAGGAAGGCACTTTTGGTTTCAGCCTTACCAAAAGATTAGATACAACATTGGATGAAATAATTGAAGACATGGAAAACTGGGGATTGGCCGTTTTTTTGGGCGGGCCAGTGCATACGGATACATTGCACTACATACACCAGTACCCAGAATATTTTGATGATGCATTAAAAATTGCAGATAATGTATACTGGGGCGGTGATTTTGAGAAAATGAAAACACTTATAAAAGATGGAACGTTGGACACTAATAAAATAAAATTCTTTTTAGGATATAGTGGCTGGAGCGAAAATCAATTAAAAACAGAAATGGAAGAAAACAGTTGGATAACAACCTTATCATCTAAAGAGATAATTTTTGATACCCATGCAGACAATATCTGGAACGCTTGCCTTACACAACTGGGAGGAAAATATAAAATGATGATTCATTTTCCAACAGATCCACAGTTGAATTGAGGAGCCCAGCCTCCCTAAATCCCTCCACAGGAGGGACTTTAAAGTTTTTAATTACTTATAGTAATTTACAGTTTCACTTTTATACTTTTATAATTTGCTTTACAAACTGCTTCATTTTCCTGCTAAAATTGCCTTACTCATTTGGTGTAGGCATTTGCGTATAAATTCAAAATATATATCTAATGCAGATGGCCCATTATTGATTGCTGCTAATCATCCCAATTCTTTTTTAGATGCCATTTTACTATGCAGCATTTTTAAACAACCCATTTATTCGCTTGCAAGAGGCGATGCTTTTAAGAATAATTTTGTTGCAAAAATATTGCGTGGTTTAAATATGTTTCCTGTGTATCGTGTAAGCGAGGGTGTAGAAAACTTAGAAGAAAACTATAAAACCTTTGATGATTGTATCAAAATATTTAAGAAGAATGGTATTGTACTTATTTTTAGTGAAGGGAAATGTATAAATGAATGGAACCTTCGGCAACTTAAAAAAGGTACCGCTCGTTTGGCTATTACAGCGTGGGAACAGGGCATACCATTAAAAATAATTCCTACTGGCATAAACTATCACTCGTTTACCAACTTTGGGAAAAACGTACAATTAAATTTTGGAGAAAATATTTCGCTAGAAAATATTGGTTTCAAAAACGACGATGTATTTGGTACAAAAATTCAAACATTTAATACTGTTTTAAAATCTCAATTGGAAAAATTGGTTATACAAATAAAGCCAGTCGATGAAAATAAAATCAAGCAAGCTTTTGAAATAAAAGTTTCCTTCATTAAAAAAATATCACTTTTCGTTCTTGCACTTGGTGGTTACATACTACATGCGCCCTTGTACCTACCTATACAAAAATTTGCTTTTAAAAAATTTGGAAAAATAGATCACTATGATTCTGTGGTAGTAGGTTTATTGTTTTTGCTATACCCTTTTTACTTGCTGCTCATAGCAATCATTGTTTATTTTCTTATGGGTGGTTGGTGGTGGTCAAGTGTTTTTATATTGATACCATTTACGGCATGGAGTTATGTACAAATAAAAAGGCAATACTAAATTATTTCATCTTTTAATGGGCCTTTTTAATAACTGGCAAATATTCAAACGCAAAAAAATAGAGCCAACTAATTGAGGTTGGCTCTATTTTTTCTACCTTATACCCTTTCCTATTTTTTTATATTTAAACTTCTGTTAATGGTAAATCCCATTGCAAAATTGCCATCTTTTATACTACTGTTGTTTCTTGCCAATTGATCAATATTAGAAGCATCTGTTGTACTACCTATAAAGAATTGAAATTGGTGGCCACCTGTATTTATTTCGATACCTACCGATAAAAGATCGGGATTATAATTAAGGATTGAACCATTTTTGGTAATAAGATTTTCATGCATATTCAATTGGCGAGTATATTCAAAAGTTAGGTTTAAAGTACTTTTTACTTTATACTTTCCTGCAAGGCCTAAAGAAAATACTTCGTTGCTGTTGTTGATACCATAGGGTACTATATTAAAGTGTATCCAAGTTGGAATAAGCTCAAGTGACAGCTTATCAGATAACTTACGTGCTATTAACAACTGATTTAAAAATGCAATCTTATTACCGGTAAATTCATTGTCGGGATCTTTGGCGGTATTCATATTTATCATAGAATACAATGCTACAGAAACAGGGATATTTTTTACACCCGTTTGCTGGCGTAATAATTTTATTTTTGTAAACGCTTCATATCTTGAACGACCAGCAGCAGCAACACCTATGTTTAAATAACTGATGGGTGAATAATCAAAAGATAAATAAGTATTGGCAACACCAGAATTAAGGCCAAACAATTGAGCAAGGTTTTGCTTGCCTTCTCCTTTGTTCCAAATATTGCTAAAATGGTGAGATATCAAAAACTGTATGGCGCCAGGGCTGGTCAATTCTGTACTCTGCATATTAATTATTTTTGTAGAGTTAAAAGTAGCTCTGGTAAATTTTTGTTTTGGTGCTTCTTTGGTTTCAGTTGCTGTACTATCTTGCGCAATGGTAGTAAACACAAAGCCAAGGCAAAAAATAAGAAGCGATAATATCTTTTTCATAATGTTTAATTTTTAGTAACGTGTAATCTTAATTTTTAATCTCTGGTTTATTACTGTGGTTGTCCTTGAGCAATCCATTCTTTGAAAAGATTAACCGTACAACTACTTAAGCTCAACGTGCCACCTGGGTGGCCACTGTTGCCACTACTATTTACCATGGTAGTTAATACGTCTTTTTTTGCAACCATTTTACTGTAATCTATGTTTGCGGCTATACCACCATGACAAGTAGACCCTTTGCATGTTGATGTGTAAAGTGGTAAAATTTTAGAGGTATAGGTTATTGTACCAGTAACCGTACACCCACCTCCATCATCTTTTGCACCTTCATCTATCCATTTTTTAATGATGGCTTTTTGGTTGTTTGTTAAATCTATTGATCCAGCTCCAGGATGTGTTCCTCCATTTACCCAAGCATTAAATAACCCCACCCTTCCCAGAATTACATCATAAAAAATGGTATCTGCATGAGAAAACTGAACTGCCCTATTAGCTATACCGTTATTGTGACAACCACAACCTCCAGCAACCATTATTGGCACTACATCTCCCCTAAAAGAGGTTTTAGGCTCTGTAAGAATATCTTCTTTATTTTTATAACAGGATGACAAGAGATAAACAAGCATTGATGTCATCATGGCCATTGTTATTACTATCTTTTTCATGTTGCTTAAATTTTAGTATGATTTTATCAATTATTGTTTAATGATAGTTCCCGTTTTTCTGTATTTAAAAATACCCGCATTGGCAGTTCCATATTTCCAAATTGTAGGTATATTAGGATCGCCAAAATACCAAGCTTTTATTAAGGCTACTTCATTGGGTTTAAGACCGCCATCACCATAAGCCATATCGCCTTGATGGGTTGTTGCATAAACACCCGTAAAAGGATTAGCCAATAAAATTGTAGAGTCTATTCTTGAAACCAATGAGCTTGTAACATTCAAATAATTTCCTTTGGCATAATAGGCTATTAATGTAGTTGGATTTGTATACTGTACACTTGTATTACTCCTTGCACTTTTTGGATACATAATGTCCATCAAAATATCGTCGTAACTATTTAACGGACCTCTTGTGCTTAGTGCAGAACGTGGTGTTGTCAATGTTTTCCATGGCCTGAAACTAGCATTGGCTAGTGTATCTGTATAAAACTTTTTCACGCTATCCTTATATGCTGTCCAAACCTGGTTGCGCAATGTTTCATTAGAAAGCTGGCAATACACCGTTGCCAATCCTGTAATTGGATTGAGGTAAATATATGTAGACGTATCTGCAGAAGTTAAGCCAGCAATTAATCCTTTTCTTGCCCATCCGCCTGTAGCAGTAGCTTGATTGTGACAATTAGCAGAGCCACAACCTGAAATGATTAATGCGATTGCTGCGGGTCTAAAATCATTGTAGTCCGGTCTTTCTTTAGCCCCATTTTTTATCCAGTTATAAATAATGGATTTATCCGTAATTCCCATTTCATGGTTAGAGTTTACTGGTGGCATGGCTTTATTAAAGTCATTGGTAGTAAGATACTCCCATAGTTTACTATTTTCTGGGTTACCTGCACTCACATAATTCATAACCTCTGGATAGGTATCAAACTTAGGTTTTATTGGTCCTCCATGACAGTTTGAAGTGGCACAATATTCATGCAAAATGGTTTGTACCCCTCTAAATTTTATTTGGTCATTTACATCGGGTACTGCATCAGCAGGCGTAATTGTATTGTTTTCATAAAATGAAGCATAAATGGTGGAGTCGGCAGTATTCTTAAACGATCTGTCGAGTTTTTTTATAAAGTCTCCTTCTTTTTTACACTGCATTAAAGAAGCAGATACAAACATCACAAGAAGAAAAAGGGTAATTGCTTTTATTAATGATATTTTTTTCATAAAAATTATTTTCAGGTTGAAAGTTGTTTCTATTAAAACTCTTTATATGAGTTTCAAAGTCAAAAATACTTAAGCCTATTTTACAGTTTTATGACATTTGATTGTCTCTTTTGTGATTCAAATCACTTTTTTTCGTAATAACGGTCATGAATGAGTAAAAATCGTTTGGATAAATTGCAAGTAGATTTTACCAAAAAAAAAATGATAAAAATGGGAGACAATAATAATTCAAATGATAAATCACGTCGCTGGTTTTTATCATTATTTACAGCAATTAATAAGAAAGAAACCAAACCTGAAATGGTAAAAATGCTTACCGCCGATGGGAAATTAGTAGAAATAGAAAAATCAGTTTTAGAAGCTGCTACCAAAAAACAAAAATCGAGTAATAAAGAAATTTTTGACTGGATGAATAACCCATCTAAATGACAAAAGAAACTTTCAAAACTAACGTATGGATAAGCTAGAAGAAATACAAGATAGTGGCAGGCGGGGATTTTTAAAAACCGCCGCAATTGCAACAGCTATTACCGCCACTTGTGGCAGTTTAGCTTGCTCATGTTCCTCAAAAAAAGCCGCTGCCCCCGAAAAAATAAAACTGCTCTCCCCCGATGGTGAAATTGTAGAAATTGATTCTACTTATTTAAACCATCATGAAACCATGGCTGTTTTATCGCAGCACGAACAACGGATAGGCATACCAGGAAAAAAGTTTGTAATGGTGGTGGATTTATCTCGTTGTAAGAATGCTCGTAAATGTGTAACAGCTTGCCAAAAACACCATTACAGGCCCGAAGAAACAGAATGGCTTACCGTAAAATTAATGAAGGACAGCGACAAAGCTGCTCCTTATTGGTTTCCCAAACAATGCTTTCATTGCGACAATCCACCTTGTGTAAAAGTATGCCCGGTAGATGCTACTTTTAAAAGAGATGATGGATTGGTACTTATAGACAATGAAAGATGCATAGGTTGCAAATTTTGTATGGCCGCTTGCCCATACTCTACCAGGGTATTTAATTGGGACGAGCCAGATATGCCATTTGATATAAAAAGCTTGGCATATAATGCCGAAACAGGCGTACCTGCAAAAGTGGGCACCGTAGAAAAATGCGATTTCTGCCCAGATAGAACCAGAGAAGGTTTACTACCCCCATGTGTAGAAGCTTGCCCTAATGGTGTATTTTATTTTGGTGATGAAAATGAAGATACCGTAACCAATGGAGATGAAACAGTAAGCTTTAGCCAATTAATAAAAGATAGAGCAGCATACAGATTTATGGAAGATCTTGGAACAAAGCCAAGGGTGTATTACCTACCACCAAAAGACAGACAATTTCCTGTAGAAAGAGGTTATGAAAATCTTTCAGATAAATTAAAAGATAGATTTAAAGATGTAATGGAAAATAATAGCAAATAGAAAAGAACCATTCATTACAGATTAACAACTAATTATTTTTATTATGGAACTCAATAAATATCAACAAGAAATTTTCGATTTGCAACGACCCGTAATTGAAAAATTTGGTAAAAGAACTTGGGGTTGGACTTTCTTTTTTCTATTATGGATTTTGGTTGGTGGTTATGCTCTGTATTTGCAAATTGCCGAAGGGCATACCGTAACCGGCATGAGGGACAATGTAGTATGGGGGCTTTACATAGCCAATTTTATTTTCTTTATTGGCATTAGTTATGCAGGTGCCGTTATATCTGGCATATTACATATTTTAAAAGTAGAGTGGCGTAAACCTATTATTAGAATTGCCGAAATGATAACAGTAATTTCTACCATTATTGGACCCATTTATATTCTACTGTGTGTTGGCAGATTAGATAGGTTGCATCATCTTTTTTTGTATCCAAGATTACAATCTCCTATTACTTGGGATGTTTTTGCCATTGCTACTTATTTTACAGGAAGTGTTATTTTTCTTTATCTCGCATTAATAAAAGATTTTGCTATATATCGAGATGCACTGCTCCATATTCCAAAATGGAAACAAAAAATGTATAAGGTATTAGCCATTGGGTACAGGGGTACGCCAAGTCAAAAAAGACATATAAAAATCTCCACCAATTTAATGGCAATTATGATTGTACCACTTGCAATCATTGTTCACTCCGTGCTTTCTTGGATTTTTGGAATGACCCTTAGACCCGGCTGGCATAGTACCATTTTTGGGCCCTATTTTGTACTGGCAGCCATTTACTCTGGTACCGGTGTACTAATAATGGCTATGTGGGTGTATCGTAAAATGTATAAACTAGATAGCCTGCTTACCGACAAACATTTTGTTTATTTAGGATACATTATGATGGCCCTGGGTGCAGGATACGGTTACTTTACATTTTCCGAATATTTAACAGATTGGTTTAGCTCAGAAAGATGGAATAGCGAGGTTATCGAAAAATTATTTAATCCTGCAAAATATGGCTGGTGGTTTTTATTTGCTAACGTTGCAGGTATTATATTACCCATATTCATCGTTGCTTTTCCTAAAACTAGAAAACCAAATTGGATTGCCCTTGCATCTTTTTTTATGGTAATAGCACTTTGGGTAAAACGATACCTTATCATTGTACCTACCCTTGAAACTCCATTGTTACCTATGCAAGATACCAGAATGGAATATGTAAAATATTCAGCTACTTGGGTAGAATGGGCATTAACATTTGCGGGGATTGCCAGTTTCTTTTTATTTTTTACCCTCTTTTCAAAATTTATTCCAATAATACCAGTATCTGAATTTGAAGATAAAGAAAACCGAAATGCACCAGTAGGCGAACCAAAAATGGAAACAAAACTTGTACAAGCTTAAAAACATTTGCCACAACAAACATGTTCATCAGCAAATAATAGGAGGTTGAAAACAATAAAACTGTATGTATGAAACAAGTATTTAAAATAGTAAATTATAAAGCGATAATACAAAAAATCCTCGTGCCAACTTTTGTGTTGCTGTTATTAACTTCTAATACTGCTTATGCTCAAACAGATAGTGCCAAAAAAGAAGAACCTGCTGAAGAGACAGGGACCTCTTTAATAGCTCCGTCCATTGAATTTATAACTGTGCAAAAAGGAGATAATACCATTGATTTAAAAACAGCTTTGAAATCTAAAATAAAGGGCAGTTTCATTAAACTTCCGTTATTAAAAGTTAGCTTTTTTCATATAAACGGAACAACAGAAACAGCACTTGGGTTTAGGATAACCGATAAAAATGGCAAAGCAGATTTCAACATTAAAGCCGATTCTTTAAAAACGGATGACGAAGGAAAATTACACTTTAAAGCAGTATTTGCAGGCAACAAACAAATGGATGCTGCAGAAGGAGAAATGACCATTAAAAGAGCAAGATTAGAAATTACACCCATAAAAGATGATTCCTTGCTAACAGTGCAAGTAAAATTAATCGATATAGGTACAGGAACAGAAAAACCAGTACCAGAAACGGTGTTAGGAATATTTATGCACAGATTGTTTAATCCCCTAAAAATTGGGGAAGGAACTACAGACGAAAATGGGGAAGCTTCTATAGAAATACCAAGCAATCTCACTGGCGACGAAAAAGGTAATATTACTCTATTGGCAAAGCTAGATGAAAATGAAACCTACGGGAATTTAGAAGCTACCGTTACACAAAAATGGGGTATTCCGCTTTCAGATAAAATGGAATCTCAACAGCGAGCATTGTGGAGTACGCACCCACCTATGTGGATGCTTATTACTTTTATTATTTTAATGTTAGTTGTATGGGGTCATTATATTGTAATTGTCTTCGAATTATTTCGACTCAGAAAAGAAGAACCCCATCAAGCATAAATTTAACTAACCATTAGATACAAGAACGTGTAACTTTATACTCAAACATAAACAATCAAAAACATGAAAAAACTATCATTAATTCTATTCAGTTGTTCTTTCATACTGTTATTATCATTTGTAAATAGCCACCAACCAAAACCTTGGCCAGTACCAGATGCCAGTAAAAACAAAGCTAACCCAGTAGCTAGCAATGCAGCATCCATAGCTACAGGAAAAGCATTGTACAACCAGCATTGTAAATCCTGCCATGGCACAAAAGGTAAAGGCGACGGTACCAAAGCTGCAACATTAGATACAGAGTGTGGCGACTTTACAAGTGCTGCTTTTAAGGCGCAAACAGATGGATCTATTTTTTATAAGACCTCCGAAGGCCGCAAAGACATGCCATCTTACAAAAAGAAAATTCCAGATGCAAATGATATATGGGCTGTTGTAAATTATATGAGGACATTTAAATAATTTTTATTAAAATCGATAAAAGGGCCGTTCATTTATTTGAATTGGCCCTTTTTTATAAAACGTTGTTATTATGCAGTTTTACAATCAGATACATAAAATATTTACAGCTCTTTCCAATTAACAAAATATAAAAAGTATGCCTAATAATACGATTACAGTTTAGATATTAGGCTTAATTTTCTTAGTTAAATAAGAATATTAGGTGTATTTGAAGATGAATATAATAGAAAGAATAGTTAATACCAACCGCCAAAAAGTACCTGCGTCATTGTCGGCAAATTACAGCATAGCATCTTCATCTTTTATTGATATAGATAACTATGAAACATTTTTACAATAATCAAGTAACGACCACTTACATTTTATCGTTCTTATCCTATATAAAAAGCCCGCATTCACATGCAGGCTTTCAAAATTCTTGTATGCAATAATTACAACTCCACAGCACCTTCCACCAACACCGTTGTCTTATTGTTCAACACTTCTACAAATCCACTCTTTATAGTGTATGATTCAGTATTGGTTTTATCTTTCAAAATTTTAAGCTTACCATTTTTTAGCGCACTTACTAGTGGGGCATGTTTGTCTAATACTTCAAACAAACCTGTAATGCCTGGCAATTGTACGCCGTACACTTCGCCGCTAAAAATTTTTCTTTCTGGTGTTAATATTTCTAAAGTCATAGTATTTAGTATTGAGTACTTAGTATTTAGACTAGCTCTTTTAAAATTAAAGTTTATTATGAATAGATAAACTTCTTTATTTTTTATTTTACAACTAAAACTAGTTCTAATTTGGAATGAGTGTATTATAAAAAGATAATGTCATTTTATAAACTTGTATAGCCTCGTCTAAAATCTTGTCTGTTGTTTCTTGTGTTATATAATTAAATCTTCTTGCAAGTTCGAGTTGGGTTTGTAATTCGTTGTTAGAACCCATTGAAATTTCTAGAAAATATCTAAACTGATTATTTGTTGCTCTGCCTGCACCTTCTGAAATATTACTCGGCACTGAAACTACACTTTTCTTTACTTGAGCAGATAAACCATACTTTTCTTCTTTTGGAAAAAATTCATCTACTATCTTGTAAACTTTTACCGCCAAATCCATTGCTCTCTGCCAAATTTTAAGTTCTCTAAAATTGTGCATCCCCATAGTGCAGTATTTAGTATTGAGTATTCAGTATTTAGACTAATTTGTAATACTTTTTACCCTATTAATCTATTAACATCCTAGTAAAGCAAGTAATAAAAGAAAAGAAGCTCAAACTCTTGCAGCATAGTCTGAAAACTCAATATTAAGTACTCTTAAAAGAATCTTCCATCGATGAGACGCAGTCTTAGTACTCAATACTGAATACTAAGTACTCTGCAGTACTACGCTAGCGCCGCCGCCATCAATTTCTTACCTTTTTCTATTGCATCTTCCAATGTACCTACCAAGTTAAACGCTGCTTCAGGATATTCATCTACCTCACCATCCATAATTGCATTAAAACCACGTATGGTATCTTCTATTGGTACCAATACCCCTTTCAAACCGGTAAACTGCTCTGCCACAAAGAATGGTTGAGATAAGAAACGTTGTACTTTACGTGCACGGCTTACCACCAATTTATCTTCGTCGCTCAATTCATCCAAACCAAGGATAGCGATGATATCTTGCAATTCTTTGTAACGTTGTAAAATTAATTTTACCCTATCCGCTGTATTGTAATGCTCTGCACCTACAATAGCTACTGTTAATATTCTAGAGGTACTATCCAAAGGATCTACCGCTGGGTAAATACCCAAATCCGCAATTTTACGACTCAATACCGTTGTAGCATCCAAATGCGCAAAAGTTGTAGCCGGAGCTGGATCGGTTAAATCATCTGCTGGTACATAAACCGCTTGTACAGATGTGATAGAACCATTTTTTGTTGAAGTAATACGCTCTTGCATCAATCCCATTTCCGTAGCCAATGTAGGTTGGTAACCCACCGCACTTGGCATACGACCAAGCAATGCCGATACCTCGGAACCAGCCTGTGTAAAACGGAATATATTATCTACGAAAAACAAAATGTCTTTTCCTTGTCCGTCGCCTTCACCATCACGGAAATACTCCGCAAGGGTAAGACCACTCAATGCCACACGAGCACGTGCTCCAGGAGGTTCGTTCATTTGTCCGAATACGAAAGTAGCTTTCGAATCTTTCAACCCTTCCATATCTACAGAAGCCAGATCCCATCCACCTTCTTCCATGCTATGTTTAAATTTCTCGCCATAGTTCATAATACCTGCTTCTATCATCTCACGCATCAAGTCATTACCCTCACGTGTACGCTCTCCCACACCCGCAAATACCGATATACCACTATATGCTTTTGCAATATTATTAATCAATTCTTGAATCAATACCGTTTTACCCACACCGGCACCACCAAACAATCCAATTTTACCACCTTTTGCATAAGGCTCTATCAAATCGATAACTTTAATACCAGTAAACAAAATTTCGTTTGCCGTACTTAGGTCTTCAAATAATGGCGGCTTAGCATGAATAGGGCGACCACCTTCTTTGCTTACTTGTGGTAATCCATCAATAGCATCGCCGGTTACGTTAAACAAGCGGCCTTTAATATTCTCGCCAATTGGCATCGTAATCGGTCTGCCCGTATCGGTTACTTTTGTACCACGAACCAATCCTTCTGTACCGTCCATTGCAATGGTACGTACGCTGTCTTCTCCTAAATGCTGTTGTACTTCTAGCACCAAAATGTCGCCGTTTTCACGTATAAGTTCAAGTGCATTTAAGATTTCTGGAAGTTTAGAATCGTTGTCGAACTGCACGTCCACAACGGCACCAATGATCGATTTTACTTTGCCTGTATTAGCCATATCTATGTATTAAAATAATTGAGGTTTCAAAATTTGCCGCAAAGGTAGGGTTTGAGGCTTGTAAATAAAAATTCCGACGGAATTTTTTTGGGATTTGGGGGTAGTTTGGGGCTGTGGGCGGTTTGGTGGGGGTGGGCAGGGGTTCGGTCCCCCTCCCTGTTCCGTACAAGCAAGCATGCATATGTCAGCCTACGGCTGTCATGCATGCTTGCTTGCACATCGGTCGGTCCACCGCACGTGTCCCGTACAATTTTGTCGGGAGCCAGTGGGCGGAAAATCTTTAATGAGCTTTTATAGAAGCGGAGATTTGTGGGGCAATGGATTTGAGGAATTAAATTGTATAAATACTAGTAAGCTAAATAAGTAAATGATGTTGTTTTGGTACTAATCTTTAGAAGTAATAGATAAAATTTCCTCACTAAAATTACATGGTGGTGTTCTACTGTAATGATTGGCAACTATATTTTCATTAGAAGCATTGAAAAACTGCATATATATTTGCAACTAATTTATTTTGTAATAATAGCAATTTAGATTTGCGATGAACCCAAACCAATTTTAATTTAAATGCAAATTATTCATAAAATTGACGATTTCTTATTTACTATATTTCCTAAAATAAAAATGGGGGGGGGTAATTTATTTATAATCAATGAATTAGAAAAATATTATACTTATGGCCCCTACAAGCCAAAAGTAACAATTGAAAATGAATGGGTAACCATACAAATAGACACTCCAACAATACTCTCACAAGAAGCAGACTACAGAAAAACCGTATCTCTTTGCGAAAAAGGAAAGTTTGCAGAAGCAAAACCAATACTTAAAGATTTAATACAAAAAAACCCAACCAATTCTGAATACCATCGAATTATGGGACAAATACTTTCAGATGAAGGAGATCAGGAAGAGGCAATCAATTGTTTAATTGACTCACTTAGATGGGATTCTAAAAATGGCTGGGCATTATTAATGATGGGCAACATTTTTGCAAAATTCAAAAATGACGTGCCTACTGCAATGAAGTATTATGACCAGGCTTTAATTGCCAATCCCAATGATAACATTGCCATAAATAACATTGGAGCCAATCTCATGCAACAAGGGAAACTTGAGGAAGCAAAAAAATATTTTTGGGAAGCAATAAAAATTAATAACCAATATCCAAATACACATTTTGCGTTGGGGATGATAGCAGAAATGGAGAATGACTTACATTCCTCTTTTTACAGCACAATACAAGCAATTAAACTCAATAAAAACAAAGATGTACTATATCAAAATTCTCTAAAACAGGCATTTGATATTGCAAAGAGAATTATTGAAAAAGATGAAGGCAAAAAAATTTTTAGGGAATACAGACACAAACTGGAATTTGAAGGTGGTAAAGAAATAGAAATTGTAGAAGATGCTGCAATACCAACAGCCGCTAAAATAGAATTTGCCGAAAATTATGATAGACCAAAACATATAGTAAAATACAAACCAAAATATATAGCGGTAGAACATTTGATAATGCATGAACTGGTTCACTTAGATTTTGTAATAGAGGCAAGAAATAAGGAATTAAATCAACTCTTTGTTTCTACTCAACAACAGAAATCAGCATTTATTAGAGGCCTTGATTCAACGATAAAGAAATTTACTAAGATGGGGATTTCTGAAGAAGCTATAGCAAAATATTGTTCAAGTTTATTTGAGGGAATTAATAGTCAAATTTTTAACACACCTATAGATTTACTTATTGAGAATTTTTTATTCAATGAATATTCGGAGTTACGACCTTATCAATTTATTTCCTTATTCACTTTAATTCAAGAGGGATTAAAGGCAGTTATAGATAAACGCAGTACAGAACTAACGCCTAAAGAAATTGTTTCAAAAAGTAAAATATATAACTTGGTTAATGCTATACAATTCAAAGAATTATTTGGCATAGATTTTATTAAAGATTATCTGGCATCCCCTATAGAATTAAAACAGGCAAATGAATTTTATCAAGAGTATTTGCAATACAAAGAAGATAAAGAACCTGCTGAAGAGTATGAAATGGTGCTTCATTGGGCAGAAGATTTAAAACTTGATAAGAATTTTGAATTGGTTAGCGAAGTTGAATACAGAACAAAAAGAACAGATATTGACAATCTTCTTTCTTCAATAGAAAAAGACCCATACGACCTAGAATCCAAAGACCCTTATAAAGAAAGGGAAATGGACAAATTTCAAAAGTCTGAAGAAAGCATTGGTACAAATATGGCAGTCGTCATGTTTATGGTAGATGCTTTACAGTTTTTTGAAAAAAAATCAAAAGAAGAAATTAAAATAATTGCTTTTGAAATAGCAATGCAAGGAACGCAGGGCTATAGACCCGACAAAGATGATTATAGAATAGGTTCAATTTCAGGGAAGACTTTTTCAGGTTATCACATACTAGCATATTATTATGTTAGCTGGGTATTAGCAATTCCTGAAATGCTTTCACAACTACAATTGCCATATGATGAAGAATATAAATTAGCATTGACAATGCATTCATCAAATAAGTAAATATGAAACTACCATTATTATCGGATGTTTATCCTTTCACTCCTAAATTGGCGGAACTTCATAATGGTTGGTCTGAAGGGAAATATTTTAAAAGAATTTTCACAGCCGATTCAATCGAGGAACAAATAAGCTTGATAAATACTTTTTTAAATGACCAAGGCTTTAAAATAAGTTTACCACTCGATGCATTTGAAAATGATAAAGTATATGAAGAAGGTAATTTTTCTTTTTATAAAAATTTATTAGGACACGA
This sequence comes from Ferruginibacter sp., assembly GCA_031430735.1. Taxonomy (GTDB): domain Bacteria; phylum Bacteroidota; class Bacteroidia; order Chitinophagales; family Chitinophagaceae; genus Ferruginibacter. The sequence goes on from JANPCB010000074.1 coordinate 70,181, forward strand.
TCAAATAGTATTAATATACGAACAGCCTGTTTTAGTTAATCAACTAGACGAAATGCTAAAATTTCTAGATTATTTTAGAAATGCAAGAGATTGGAAAAAATTTCATACTTCCAAAGACTTATCAATGGCAATTAGTTCAGAAGCAGGTGAAATTTTAGATTTATTTGTTTGGGACAGAGATAAAAATGTTGACGAGAAAAAAATCGGAAATGAATTAGCTGATATTGTAACTTATTGCTTGTATTTAGCCGATAATTTTAAAATTAATTTATTTGATGCCATAGTCAATAAGGCAATTGAAAATGATAAAAAATATCCAATAGAAAAAGCAAAAGGAACAGCAAAAAAGTATGATGAATTATAAAGATTTTGAATTATCAATTCAAGTGTCGGAGCCTTATCCATTTAATCTTGAATCATTAAAGACAATAGAAAGAAATCAATGGGTCAAGAATCAATGGCCTCTAGTTTATTTTCTGAAAAATGAAGGAAAAAACAAAGCGTATATTGGTGAATCAAATAATGCATCTCTAAGATTAAAGAATCACTTAGCAAATCCAAAAAAAGCAGATCTTTTTCAAACAGTTAATATTATTGGTAGTGATAAATTTAATAAATCAGCTACGTTAGACTTAGAGTCTAGGCTTATACAGTATATTAACGCAGAAGGAACGTTTACAACAGAAAATTTAAATCTAGGGCATCAAAATCACAACTATTATCAACAAGATTTATATAAAAATTTATTTTATACAGTTTGGCAGAAGTTAATTGAAAAAAAAATTGTTTCTAAATCGCTTGCGGAAATTGAGAATTCTGAATTATTCAAATACTCTCCTTACAAGTCACTAAATGATGATCAATACAAGTCAGTTTTAGAAATACTCACTAACATTAACAACTCACAAGGGAATTCAATCTTTGTAAGTGGAAGTGCAGGTACAGGAAAAACAATTTTGGCAACTTACCTTATGAAATTATTGGTAAGTGATGTAAACAACATTGAGGATTCTGATATAAAAGAGGATGATATTTATGAAATTAGTTTAATCAAAGAATTTCAAAAAAAATACCCTAAAGCTAAAATTGGATTTGTGATTGCGATGACTCCTTTAAGAGAAACCATCAAAAAAGTATTCAGCAGTGTTCCTGGACTTAATAAAAAAATGGTTATGTCTCCTTCGGAAACATTTAGATTGGGTTCAAAATATGATTTATTAATTGTTGATGAAGCTCATAGACTTAGACAATATAGAAACATTAGTTGGATGGGTGAATTTAGAAGAAAAAATAATCTATTAGGACTTGGAGATGATGGCAATGAATTGGATTGGATTATTGCAAATAGTCGAAATCAAATTTTTTTTTACGATTCATCTCAGTCTGTGAAACCGTCGGACATTGATGAGGGTAAATTTATAGCAGTACTAAACAAGGAGAATACCTTAAAACTAAGCCTAAATTCTCAAATGAGAGCAAAAGGTGGTAATGACTATATATCTTTTATTGATGATTTGTTAAATTGCAGGGTTGTTAAAAGACCTGAATTATCTGAAGATTTTGAATTAGAGTATTTTGATTCTTTTATAACTCTCCATAAAAAATTAAAAAATAAAGAAAAGGAAAATGGACTTTGTAGATTGATAGCAGGATATTCATGGGAATGGAAATCAGATCCAAAAAAGAAACAACCAAATTTAGAAGCAAAAGATATTGAGATAGAAGGTTTGCAATTCCAATGGAACAAAACTGATAAAGATTGGATTACATCAGAAAACTCTTTTGAACAGATTGGCTGTATTCACACCACTCAAGGCTATGATTTAAATTACGCTGCGGTAATATTTGGACTAGAAATAGATTATGATCCTATACTAAATACTATTGTGATAGATAAAACTAAATATTTTGATAAGAATGGGAAAAATGGTGTTACTGATATTTATGACCTTAAAGCATATATTGTAAATATATACAAAACTGTTCTTTACAGAGGCATTAAAGGCGTTTACATTTATGCTTGTAATAATAATTTAAAAAAATATTTAAAAGAAATTCTAAATACTACTCAAGAAATAAATTTAAATAGTGAAAACAAAATTAATAGCCCTAGAATAATTCCTTTTGAATCAGTGAAGCCATTTGTGAACGCTATTCCCTTATACGACATCAAAGTTGCCGCAACTAATTTTACTGATCCCCAATTTTATGAAGAATTTAGTTGGGCAGAATTGCCAATGCAAGTTAGTCCTAAAAAAGGTTATTTTATTGCACAAGTAATTGGAGAATCAATGAATAAGAAAATACCTAACGGATCATTTTGTCTTTTTGAAGAGTACACTGCAGGCAGCAGAAATGGAGAGATTGTACTTGCCGAATGTTCAAATATACAAGATGGTGATTATGGCTCAGGATATACCATTAAACAATATAGGAGCATCAAAAGTTTTAATGAAGATAGTTTTCGCCATGAATCTATCGTTCTAAAACCATTAAGCTACGATGATTCTTTTAAAGACATTGTTTTATCCGAAGATGAAATTATTAAATTCCAAGTGAGAGGCATATTCAAAAAAGTTCTAAACTGGGTTTAAACATTATAAATAAATTTCTCTTCCTTAATAGAAATGTTATCTAACTTCCTAGCACCTTCGTTACTTACCTCCTCAACTCCCGTATACAACTTTCGCACCTCTATTTACTCGTTCCATTCTATCTTATTTACCATTTAGTCACCCCATTCATAGTGGTGAGTTTGGCAAATTATCAGTAATAGAAATAAAAAAAATACTGTAATTTGTAACACTATGGCTAAAAAGAAAATAACCACAGAGGGATTTAATGAAATACTGCTTTACACCACACCCAACGGAAAAGTGAAAGTAGAAATATATTTGCAGAACGAAACCATTTGGCTTACCAAACAGAAAATAGCACCATTGATGGAGCATAAAAAAATATTGATGTAGGTGTTGTTTCCGAAAATGTCTGAACTGTGATTTTTGTTATTAAATTATGAATATGAGTAACGAGCAATATAAAGATTGGATAATTGAACTGAAAGGAAAAATCCGTTCGGCACAAGCAAAAGCTGCATTGGCAGTAAACCAAGAGCTTATTTTGTTGTATTGGAATTTGGGCAAAATGATTTCGAAAAAAGAAAAAGTTTGGGGCAGTAAACTAATGGAACAAATTTCTGTCGATCTGAAATCTGAATTTCCCGATATGGGTGGCTTCTCCGTTTCAAACCTAAAAACATGTAGGTTGTTTTACAACTATTTTACAAACGGTTCTCAGGCTGTGAACGAAAATGATTTTGATACCCGCTTAATTGGTTCACAGGCTGTGAACGAATTAGAAGTAAGTGATAATGATAGTTTTATATTTGATCCACAACTTGTGGAGGAAGTTCGTCAACAACCTGTTGACCAATTTTTACCACAGGTTGTGGCAAAAACTCCTTGGGGGCATATCAAGTTAATCATAACCAAAATAAAAGACCTAAAAGCAGCCTATTTTTATTTTCAGCAAACCATAGAAAAAGGCTGGAGCAGAGATTTATTGCTCAACGCCATAAAGATGGATATTTATAGCCATTCAGAAAAACAATTAAAAACACACAATTTCAAAAACACATTGCCCCAAATTAGTGCCGACTATGCCAACGAAGTATTTAAAAGCACTTACAATTTAGGATTTCTAGGCATTACAGAACCAGTAAAAGAATTGGAACTCGAAAGACGGCTCATTGTCAAAATCAGAAACTTTGTGTTAGAATTGGGCAAAGGTTTTACTTTCATAGGTAACCAATACCATTTGGAATACAACAACAAAGAATATTTTGTAGATATGCTTTTTTTTCATCGTGGTTTGCGATCGTTGGTAGCCATTGAATTAAAAATTGGCAGCTTCAAAGCCGAATATGCAGGTAAAATGAATTTGTATTTGTCACTACTTGATAAATTAGAAAAAGGCGAAAACGAAAATCAATCTATCGGTATCATCCTTTGTGCCGACAAAGATCATTTAGATGTAGAAATTGCTTTGCAAGACATAAACAAACCAATTGCTGTAGCAGAGTATCAATTGTTGTTACCAAAAGATGAATTGCAAGAACTACTAATAAAAGAATTTAAAGCCATTAAAGAAAATAATGAAGAAGAAATATGAAAATAAAGATTAGCAACAATTGTAGCGCTCCCAATTTGGCTTTAATATTTTATAAAAAAGGGTCATTTCTACCACTATTATGATTTTTTATATCAACACTCTTGTAAATTGCAATACCAAAATTGATACAATGAAAATGATTTTTATTGGCTTATGTATGATAAGCCCCATTTTAATGATTGCACAAATTAAACCTGCTGTTGCGAAAAAAAAAGTTCTTTGTAATCCGCTTGTAATTGGGTCTATTCCCAAAAAAGCACTTAGCTTTCAATATGAGTTACAAAGTAGTTTTAGTAACAATTATACCGAAAAATATGGCTTCCCCATTACTACCAAGCCAAGTACCATTAATAATGTACAAAGCTTCCGGCTAAACTATTATAAAAACATTATTACCAAACCTAAGGGCTACGTTACGTTAGATATGGGCTATTGGTATAGTAAATATGCTGTTTCCAATACAAGTCCAGCTTCAGTCTTTATCAGGGATTTTAATAACAATGACTTTCATTCTTTTACAGCATCTACCAATATTTTTAAGCCCATCAGTGCCAAAAATTTTATCCTTATCAATGCCAGCGTAGAGTTAAACGGAAATGGTAAGTCATTTGAAAAAGTAGGCGCAAGAAACATTTTTGCTGGTGGGGCAGCTATATATGGATGGAAAAAAGGAATTTCAAGCATGGTGGGCGTTGGTGTATTAAGAGCTTACAGGCTGGGAAGGGTGATTCATATTCCTGCTTTTTTAATGAATAGAAACTTTAACCAAAAATGGGGTATAGAAATGTTGTTGCCAGCAAGGGCTGTAGTGAGATATACCCCAAACAAGAAAAATATGTATACTGCAGGATTTGATTTAGAAGGTGGCCAATTTTCATACGCAAGTAATAATGCTGCTTTGAATAACACTTTTTTTCAAAGAGGTGAAATAAGGCCAAAACTTGGATGGGAAACTGCCTTGGGTAAAAACACCAGGTTCACTACTAATGCAGGGT
>JANPCB010000075.1:0-55848 GCA_031430735.1 Ferruginibacter sp.
AAAGGAAATTATAAGCTCTGAGAATCGCCTATATGAAATTGGTGATGGACCCCGACTCGAATACTTTAAAGAAAAGAGGCTGTTTTCAATTTAGAAAACAGCCTCTTTTGATAAACAGCCAGTTTTTCAGTGCCCTCGAAAATTGCCGACCACGCCTCTATTCACGGAGCAGGAATTAGCAAAACAGATAGTGCAGATAACTACGCCACTTATTACCCTTTTTACAAGTATCAGTTCGACTTACTTCAAAACTTTCTCTTTGGCACAAAGGGTTATGCTTCTACTAAAGTAGCAGCAAGGGGTATGATTATAACTACTTATGATATTTTAAAGCAGGAAGTTCAGCACACCGATTTGTTTCACACAGTTACAGGTTGGCATATAGCCAAAGAAGGGCAGCCACAGCCACCAGTTCGTTTAGTAAGCCGTTACGATAATGCAGAACGTATTTTATCCGAAGCAGGTTCATCAATTTCTGGTAGAAAACTTTTAGAAACCATCAATTTCCTAACCGAAGCTGAAGTTACTCCTTCTACTTTGCCTAACATCATTAAATCCTTTATCAGCGACCCTGACGATCAGTTCAAAGTGCAGGATGATATAACAAAAGCACTTGAGGTATTGACAGAAGCGAAAGTATTGTTAGACACCAACAAAACTTACCGCATCACCTCCGATATTGAGCAAAGGTTATTGGATGAAATGAACGGCTTCACCGTTCAAGGCTTTGTTAAAAAGAAGCAATTAGTAACTGCATACAAGGCAGCCCAATTTACAAAAACAATAGCCAAAGTAACCGATACTGGCTTACAATATGATTTCTTTATCACTACCGATAATGATGATGAACTAACTACACCCAATCTGAAATACTTAAAATTAAAAGTAAAAAGCGTTTACAATATTTCTGACAGCCGTACCACAGATATTGATGCCTTAAAGGTGCAGCATCAAAACGATAAAGACCTGTTGTGGTTAGTGCCAGACAATAGTTATTTTAAAGAATTAGACCGCTTAATTGATGAAGTAGAACGCACTACTTATTTAGAACAGAAATACAATAATCCAAATTCCGAAGAAGGTAAAATATTGATTAGCTTTTCAACTGCCAAAGGCGAAAAGCAAAATCGTATTAAGGATTTGGTTGAAGATTCATTACTAAACGCAACAGCCATTTATTTGTACAATACCCTGCAATTAAATAAAGACAATTGGCAAACAACCCTGCAAACTCAGCAGAAGCAAATTATACAGAATGTGTACAGCAAGCGTTTGGGTTCACAATTAAGCGACAGTGTAGCTGCTGCGGTTATTAAAGAAGCCAATAATGCAAGACTCCAACAATACTTTACAGGAAGTGACTTTGCCTTTTTTGATGCTCAGGGCAATTTCATTGGTGAAAACCTAAAGGTAGCCGAAGAAATTTTATACAAAATAAGGAACACGTTTGTTGATGGAACAACCCTTGAAAAAGATTTAGAACAACCTCCTGCTGGCTTTACATTCGGTACTGTTATATCTTCTGTGGCAGCTTTAATGAGAGCAGGAAAAGTTATTGCCAAATACAATGGGGTAGAAAAATTCTCTTGGCGTGATGATGGTGTACCAGCCATTTTTAATGCAGCCAGGGAGTTTCGCAGAGCTACTTTCAAAGCCGTTTCTAAATCGCTATCAGCATTACAAAAACAAGAGTTAGCACAATTCCTATTAGATATAGAAGCAGAAAAATATATTGGGCATAAAATAGATTACAATACCAATGATTTTGAATTGGTTTCAGCCGTAAGAGATACTGCCAAGCACTTTGCTGATAAAGTAACCACACTGCGTAACAGCGAGAAAGAGTTTGATAAATTATTTCCAAAGGCTGATGAAAACGCCACCTTTATTGGCGGTTTTACAGGTGCTGTAAGCGAAGCAAATTACATTGACAAGGCGGTTGAATTTTTAGCAGCTAAAGCTGCTTTTCTAATTGCCTTGCAGGATATTGAAAAAGTAGAGAAGTTCATCAGAAATAACCTTTCAAAAGTAAAAGAGTGGAAGGCATTTATTATTGCGGTGCAAGACGAATTAACCAAAGCTGCAATGAGTAATGCAGCAATACAGCAACTAAGAGCAGATTTCGACAGCCATTTAACTGGTGATGTAATTAAAAACTTTGCATCCCTTCAGCAATCAGCACAAAAAACAAAAGATGAATATCATCAACTGTTTAGTACTGCTATGAAAGATTGTGCTGCTAAATACACTGAGATTGATGCTTTGGCAACTGAACTAATTAAGGAAATTGAAACATTGCCTGCTGGACTTAATACAGTTGCATCATCTAAAGCCACAGCACTTAATCAATACGCAAAACAAAGAACCCTTTCCGCTATTACGATTGATTTTGATGTAAAAGACAAACAAAGTCGTTTCACCTATTCCGAAGTGCTTTCATTCATTGACTTGTATCCAAGCAAAAAGGCAGAAATTGAAATTGCTAAAGCCAGTTTAATCAAAACTAAAGCACCCGAACCACAACCCGGAACACCTCCAACACCCACAGTAAAAAAGTATGCGGTTAAAATGCCAAATACAAAAATGAAAGTGGCTGAATACAAAACTTGGTTGCAGGGTGAATTGCAAAAATTGGCAAGTGCTTCTGATAATGACGAAATAGAAATTAACTAATATGAAACTTAGCGAACACGTAGAACATATCCGCCAACTCATTGACCAAGCCTTTCGCAACCGCTTAGGCAGAATGGGTATTAGTGATGGGCAATTGACAGCCATTGAAAATATGCCTGCTGAACGCAAACGTATGGAAACCATCCGTGAAGTGTTTATTGCAGAAACAGGTACTGTGGCAGATGCTTACGAGAAGTTGGTGGAGGAACTCACCTTTACGTTGTTCAATCGTTTGGCGGCTCTTAAAGTGATGGAAGCCCATACCTTGCACCCTGAAATTGTAACCCGAAGAGAAAGCCACGGTGGGCGTTCTTTTGCTCATTTGGCTTGGTTGGAGCAAAACCCCAATGCAAGAAATGAAGAAGCCGAAGGCTTGCTGCCTTTCCTGGAAGACCAATTGCAAAAATTAGCTTCCGATATTCCTTTATTTAGCCCACAGCACCCTTATCATTTGCTGCCAACAGCATTAGAATTGCAAGGCATCATCAATGCCTTTAATCAGGTAGAAACCGATACACAAGTAGAAACCGAAATTTGGAAAAGTGATGATGTACTCGGTTGGTTGTACGAAAGCTACAACAACTACAAAAAAGCAGCCCACAAAGCCAGTGGCGATAAAACAGAATACAACAAAGTAAGCATTCAAAGCCAAGTTTATACCCCACGTTGGGTAGTGCAATTTTTGGTAGACAACAGTTTGGGGAAACTCTATTTGGAAATGCACCCCGATAGTGAAATACGCAATAAGTATAAAATTGCCAATGCTCCAAGTTCGCAAACAAGAGAACGTAAGCCACTGCACGAAATACGAATGATAGACCCCTCCACAGGATCGGGTAATTATTTGTTGTACGGCTTTGATATGTATTACGATTTGTACATTGACCAAATAGAAAACTATGGTGCAGATTACAATGAAGCTGATGTTCCCAAACTGATTATTGAAAACAACCTACACGGAGTAGATTTAGACGACCGTGCCATACAGTTGGCTCAGTTGGGTTTATACATTAAAGCAAAACGAAAAAAACGTACTGCCAAAATAGAGCATTTCAATATCGTTAGTTCTGACTTTTTCTTACCGGCTTACAATGATGTAAAAGATATTTTTGAAGATGGCAACGTAGGCGAAAGAGAAAGAAAGATTATTGAAGACCTTTGGGAAGACCTGCAAAATGCTCACAAATTCGGCTCACTCATTCGCTTAGAAGAAAAACTAAACTTGAAATGGTTTGGAACTAAAGATAAAAACGACCCAAACCAAGTTACACTTTTTGGGCAGCAAAATTTAGAAGATTACGCCAATTTTAGAAATGCCTTTTTTACCAACCTTCAAAAGGCAGTAGCCCAAAACACCGCCAAACAAGGGCAAACATTCCTCAATACCAAAACACAAGATGCCATTACCTTTTTGCAACTACTCACCCAAAAATACGATGTAGCAGTTGCCAACCCACCATATACCGATAGTGCAGATTTTGGACCCGAGCTGAAAATATTTGTAGAAGCTAATTACAAGCAGCCGTATAAATTCAACACCAATTTATATGCTGTTTTTATAAAAAGATGTTGCGAGATTATAAATGAAAACGGCAAAGTTGCAATGGTGCATCCTCCTACATTTATGTACATTAAAACATTTGAAGATGTACGGAAATTTATTGTAAACAAAATGCATATCAGTCTTTTTGTAGAATGGGGTTATTTAGGTATGTTCCATCAATCGGCAAGAGTAGATGCTGCAATGTATATTTTGGAAAAAGAACCAAAAGATGTTCCCGTTCAATTTATCAAACTAAATGATATTTATGAAGGCAGACGATATGAAGCATTTGTTAAAGCTTATGACGATTTACTTGCTAATAGACCAAACAAACATAACATAACTCTGCCCCAAGAAAAGCTAAAAATTATTGAAGGCTGGCCATTTATCTATTGGATTAGCGATGGCTTTAGAGCGAAGTTTAAAGGGGAAAGGTTAAATGATAAAATAAAAGTTTGTTCTGGTCTTTCTACAGCTAATAACGACCGCTTTTTGAGATTTTGGTGGGAGGTCGGTTATGAAAATATATATCAGGGTATTGTTGAAGATAAAAGAAAATGGGTTTTATATTGTAAAGGTGGCCCTTATAAAAAGTGGTCTGGAAACCTATGGGTTGTAGTTAACTATCAAAACGATGGCTCTTTATTACGTGATAATGGGGGCACACTTCGTAATAAGGATTTCTATTTTAAAGAAGGTATTACTTGTTCAGGTCGTTCTTCATCAAAAGGTGTTTCATATCGATATTTCCCAAGCAATCATATTTTTGACGTTGGAGCAACAGGTTTAATACCAATAAACGATAATAGTTTATGGTATGGCTTAGGATTTATGAACTCTAAATTGACAACCTATATTTTAGACTGTTTAAATCCAACTGTGAACACTACTGAAGGTGACTTACAAAAAGTTCCTTTTATAGTCCCTGCTGATGATTTATCTGTAAAAGTTGAGTTGCTAACTAAATCTAATACTGAGATTTCATTCTCATTATTAAAATTTCGTTCCATTGAAACATCATTTGAGCAATCCCCTTTTACTGCTTTTGTTGGTGCATCATTAAAAGACCGTGTTTTGGCATATCTAAATTATGAGAATATTCAACACACACAGGTACTTATCAATGAAGCCATCATCAACGAATTGATTTTTGAAGTATATGAACTCAGCGATGCAGACCGTGAACAGGTAGAAACAAAGATGGGTCTTTCCATTGGTTCTTTTGCTGTATTAAAAGAGGCCAAAGAATCATTTTTAGCACAATTGCAAAATCCAATAACAGAAGTAACCGACCACATCCAAAACCTTGCGATCACAACATTTGATGAACAACAAACAAGAGAAATAAAAGAAGATTTCGTCACACTGTATCAAAGTAATAATGACTTGGAAGAATTTTGCAATCGCCATCAGGTCAATCCCATCAATGTATGGTATTGGTTCAAAGAAGCCAACACCCTGCCAGTAGCAAGAGCTTCAGAAATTGCTTTAGAGTTTTTAGCAGATGCCATTCGTACACTTTTACAGCAAGATGATGATGGCATTATTCCATTGGTAGGCTTACCGGGCGAAGAAGCCCTTAGCCAACGCTTAGAGCAACATTGCTTGCAAAACGGCTTTACCGCAGCTCAGTATATGCAATTGGATAGTTTGTTGGGGCGTTCGGTAAACGAATATTTAGAACATCATTTCTTTAACCAATTAAGCAATCACCTCAACTTCTTTATGTTCTTACCCAAAACGCCATTTATATGGCATTTAAGCAGTGGGCAACATCAAGGCTTTGAAGCATACATTCTTATTTATAAATGGAATAGAGATAGCCTCTTTAAACTCAAATCACATTACATCAGCCACAGGGTACAAAACTTAGAATACCGCCAAATTACCTTGCAAGATGTAAATACAGCTCAGGCACAAACAGAAAAAGAAACCATCCGCTTACAATTGCAAGAAATAAAATTGTTCACTATCAAAATAGACGAACTCATAGCCGAAGGCTACGACCCTAAATTGGATGATGGTGTAGGTAAAAACATAGCCCCTTTACAAAAGAAAGATTTGCTAAGAGCAGAAGTGCTAAAAACGACAGGTGGAGCAAAATCACAATTGGAAAAATATTTAAAAGCAGATTGGTAATGACAGATAACTGGATAATACAAGATATAGAAAAACACATTGCCCACAGAAACAGGGTAGTAATACTCGACCCTACAGGTCAGTGCAGCTATTTATTGCCAATCATCGAGAAGCATTCTTATACCATCTTCAAAACAGACAATACCAAAACCGAAGAATGGCAAACTGTTCAAGAAGAATTAATGTTGCGTTACGAAACGGAAAGTAAATTTAAAAATGAAAAGGTGGTGTTTTATGTAACACGACCTATTTCTAAGTTGAGTTTTTTATTCGATTACTGTTTCACCCACGGTTGTGTTGACCTCAGTAATCCTGTTGAATGGATACGCAAGAAACTTTTTGCAACTACTGGCCATCAAATCACTTTAGACAATCCAATGCTGCTTACAGCAGCTAAATTGGGTATTGGCAAAGACCTTAGTTGGTGGAAAAAAATTCTGCAAAACTTAGAAGAACTTGTTTCTATTGAAGATGAATTGCTTCCATTTTTGAGCAACCCTGATACTTATTTTTCAGATAAAGAGCCAGATGTAAAAAGACTGTTTGAAGAAAAACTATTTGAACTCATAGGGCAATCGTATAGAAATGTTCCCTCAAAAACATTAGCATCCGAAGTAGTTAATCATTTGTTTGCAGGCTTATTAAATAATGACATCAAACCAGAATTATTAAGCGTTTATCACAAATGGTTAGATAGCAATACCTATTCACAATCACTTAGCCAATACATATCAGGCTTCCAATTATCGCCACAACAAAATATTTGGAATGTACATCCCGAACATTGCTTTATAGCAATTGATAAACTGCAATTGGTGCAGATTACAGCCAATTTTAGAGATAAATCATTTGTAAAGGAAAAACTTCAAAAACTACACTCACGTATCAAAAATCGCAAAGCAGCGAACTTCGTTCCGCTATGGTGGGATGATGTAATCAACCTTTTTGAGTTTGATAACAAGGCATTAGCACAGTGTAATTCATTAGTTAAAGTAACGGATTTCTATACCAAATCATTTCACAAGGTAGATAGAGCCATACGCAATATTTATGCATCCTTTTTACAAGAAGAAGCCATTGTTCGGCCATTACAAGAGCATTACGAAAGCCTAAATCAAGAATTACTTCAGCACTGGTTTGACCATATCAGCACTTATAAATCAGACCAACAAGGCTATTTACCGCAGTTAATCTCACAATCAAAACCCGGCACAGCAATTATTGTTGGTGATGGTGTACGTTTTGAAATAGCAGCTTTTATTGCTTCGCAATTGCAAGGCAAATGCAAAATGGAAACCAATACAATGTTTGCAGATATGCCTTCGGAAACAGAACACAATATGAGTGCTTTGTATGTGGGCAATAATGAAGTTTTGCCAGTTCATAAAGACAGAGAGAAAAAATTATCGGAGGTTACAGGCAAGGAAATCACTTACTTGAATTTGGAAGCATTACACTATGGTATTAAAGCCGATTACCTTGTGCTAACCTACAAAGACATTGACAGTGCAGGCGAAAAACTTCAATTAGGAGCAATCAAATTATTCAATGAATTTGAAAATGTACTGACTGATAAAATTTTGTTACTACTGAATATGGGCTTCCAAAAAGTACATTTAGTAACAGACCACGGTTTTGTGCTTACTGGTTTATTAGATGAAGCTGATAAAATTGATCCAGATGCAACAGGCAAAAAAGAAGTTCACGAACGTTTTATAAGAACAGAAGAAAAACAAAAATCAAAAGACTGGCTTGCCTTTGATAAACCTTATGGCGATTTCAAGTATGTGTATGCTGCTAAAAATCACAGACCATTTAAGTCAAAAGGAGTATATGGTTTTTCACACGGTGGCTTTACACCGCAAGAAATCATCATCCCAAACTTTGTTTTTAGTAAAGAGAGTGTTGCTGATAAAGGGCTTGAAGTAACTATCACCAACAAGAAAGAACTAATAGAAGTAACTGGTGAACTTTTTGGTTTAAAGGTGCAGGCAATAGGCAAAGCAGATAACTTGTTTTCATCAAGCAGAAAAATTCAAGTGTTGCTTTATGCAAATAATCTCACATACAGCAGCAGTAATATAATTACCATAGAACCTGGAGTATCACAATCATTCGATTTTTCATTTGGTGGTAACAATGAAATTATTGCGGTTATAGTGGATGCAAGCACACAGGAACAAATAGATTCAGTAAAAATCAAAAAATCAAACGCCAGAGATTTAGGCGGACTTTTATAAAAATTGAAATATGATAATATTAGACGACTTAGATAAAAAAGCCTTAGACCACTTCAGGGGATTTGTGGTAAAGAAAGACCTTGTAGGTATCATCAAAGGTGGTGCAAATGTTCCAGCGTTTGTGTTGGAGTATTTATTAGCCAATACTTGCAGTACCGAAGATGAGGAAAAGCTAAAGGAGGGAATGGAAAATGTAAAAACCATCCTAAGAAACCATTACATCAACCCCGAAGAAAGTACTTTGATACAATCAAAACTTAGGGAAAAAGGTCGCTATAAAATTATTGATAAAATTTCGGTAGAACTCGATGCTCAAAGAGACCGTTATTGGGCAAACATAGCCAATAGCAATATCAGAAAGGCAAACATCAGTGATGAATTGGTAAATGCACACGAAAAGCTTTTGCTTGGTGGCATTTGGGCAATTATTGAAATGGAGTATGATCCTATGATTACCATTGGTTCAACTGTTTTTCCATTTGTTGTAAGAGACATTAAACCAATTCAGCTTTCCACTTTTGACAATTCTAAAATATCAGAAAAAAGAAAAGAGTTTACCAAAGATGAATGGAAAAAGTTGTTGCTAAGAAGTGCAGGTTACGAACCATACAGCGAAGGCTTAGATGACAGAAAACTAAACCTTTTAATGTGCCGCTTAATTCCATTAGTAGAAGCCAATTTCAATATGGTGGAGTTAGGTCCTCGTTCATCAGGTAAATCATACATATACAAAGAAATTACACCTTATGCCATACTCATATCAGGCGGTCAAGGTTCAGTTGCACAATTATTTGTAAACAATACCACAGGCAGAGTTGGTGCAGTTGGTTTATGGGATGCCATTTGCTTTGATGAAAGCACTGATAAGCTATTTAAAGACAGAGATGCAATTCCCTTGATGAAAGATTATATGGAATCAGGTTCATTCTCCAGAGCCAAAGGGGGTGAAATTTCAGGTTCAGCATCTGTAATCCTTAACGGTAATATCAACCAACCAGTAGAAACAGTATTGCAGACTTCACATTTGTTCAGTCCGCTATCAGATGAAGTAAACCACGATACAGCATTTTTAGACCGTATCAACTTATTTCTACCCGGTTGGGAGATAACAAAATTCAGTCCTGCAAACTTCACCAATCACTTTGGGTTCAGCACCGATTTCTTTTCAGAAATCTTAAAGTCACAAAGAAAAACAACTTACTATGATGCCTTAGACAAGTACTTTAATTTGGGTTCACACCTAAAGCAAAGAGATTCTAAGTCGGTAAGGCGTATTATTTCAGGCTTTATTAAATTGCTGCATCCCGATGGTGAATATACCAAAGAAGACATAAGAGAATATTTGGTAATTGGTATGGAAATGCGAAGAAGAGTAAAAGAGCAATTGAAACGCATTGGAGGCATGGAGTTTTGGGATACTAATTTCTCATACATCGATAAAGAAACACAGGAAGAAGTTTTTGTTGGTCTGCAAGAAGAAAAAGGCTCTTCATTAATAGAATCTAACCCCTTATCGCCTGGAGTTTGCTACACTGCAACAAGTGATGGAGAGAGCAATGCTTTAGTGAAAATTGAAGTAGTGGCATTAAAAGGTTCAGGAAAAATAAATGTAACAGGCACAAGTTCACAGGATGTAAAAGAAAATATTAAAAACACTTATAACTACCTAAGAGCAAATGAAAAAAGCATATTGAATGAGCAGCACTCTTTATCAGGTTACGACATCAACATTCAAATCAGTAATCTAATGGGAGCATATATCAGTGGTGGCATAGGTAGTGCAGTTTACATTGCAATTATATCAGCCATTTATAAAAAGAATTTAAAAGCAGGTTTAGCAGTTCTTGGAAATATATCCATTGGTGGTGCAATAGAAAGAGCAATGAATTTTGCAGATAAAGTAACCTTGCTTTCCGAAAACGGTGCGAAAACAGTATTAGTGCCAATGGAAAATATTAATGAAATGCTAACCATTCCTCAAAGCATCTTAGGTAAAACAGATGTTCCTTTTTATGGCAATAGTCAAATGTTGTTGCAAAAAGCAGTATTGGGTGAATAAACAAATTTAAAAGATATGGCACTATACATAAACCAAACTGGCAAACTAAAGGAGGTAAAAGAAAAGCCCTTCAAACTGGAAAAGGACATTCAAAAAGTCTTTGAGGCAAACTTGTATGCCATTATGGGTTTGGAATTGGTAAAGAGTGAGTTTACCATTAAAAACAAGCGTATAGATACGTTGGCTTATGATGCACAGGCTTGTGCCTTTATCATCATCGAATACAAGAGAGATAAAAATATCAGTGTAGTTGACCAGGGATTTACTTACCTAAGCCTAATGCTTGAAAATAAAGCAGATTTCATTGTGGAGTATAATGAAAGTTTAAAACGCAATCTTAAAAGAGAAGATGTAGACTGGAGTCAAACAAGGGTAGCATTTGTTTCACCGAGCTTTACAGAAAATCAAATACAGGCAACAAACTTTAAAGACATAGCCATTGAACTTTGGGAAGTAAAGCAATTCGAGAATGACACCCTTGCCATCAACCCAATTAAAAAGTCTGTTGCAGCTGAAAGTATCAAGCCCATCACTCAACAAACCCAATCACTAAAGAATATTACTGCCGAAATCAAAGTATATACTGAACAAGACCATATTGAAAAAGCCTCTGACCTCACAGCAGAGTTGTACGAAAAATTCAAAGCAGCTATTCTCAATCTTACCGATGGTATTGAAGTAAAGCCACAAAAGTTTTACATCGCTTTCAAGAAAGGAAAAAACGTAACAGACATTGCAATCTTAAAAAAATCACTAAAGCTTTTCATTAATGTTAAAGCTGGTCAGTTAGACGACCCCAAGAAATTAGCACAAGATGTTTCCAATATTGGGCATTGGGGCAATGGTGATTATCAAATACAAGTGGAAGACGATAAAGACCTTGAGTATATAATGAGTTTAGTAAAGCAAGCAATACAATAATGACATAAAACTTTTTGATGCAGCAAATTCAATTAAATATCATCCCGTTTACACCAACTGTTACAAAGTTGGAAGTAGGTTTATTCAAAGAAAAAACTGAAGGCTACGCCTCTTTGCATAAAGGCGAATATCCAAAAGAATTATGGGAGCAATATGAAAGCGAGTTAAAGGAAATTAGTCACCTGTACTGCAACTTTTCTACAACAGAAAATGCTGATTATACAGCCACAGTAGATATAAAGAAGAACAGCAATTTTGGTTTGCATTACTTCCGTTTTCTTATTTATAATTATTTGCAAGACAAAGTAGATGTCTTGTTTCCAAATTTTGTAAATGATGTAGAAGTATGGCAACACGATAAAAACAAAAGCACCACAAAATTTAATCTATACAACAAATTCACCCTTAAAGTGCAGTATGCAAGGGTATCTAATTCATTTGAGTTAGTAGTATCTTACGATGGCACAGCAAAGCTGTATGCCAAATCAATGCAAGACATTGGCAACATAGACACCGATAAAATTACTTGGGTTAACAGCAATGGCAAATTATTCCGTTGGAAAAATATGCCACCGGAAGAAAAGCAAGAATTAGATAAAATATTTCCGTTACTCAATAATCAACTAAAAAGGGAATTTGAAATACCATTTGACAAAACCGATTTCAGCAACCGCTATCCAAAGTACTTAGGATTTATAAATGGTTTCTACAATACTGTTTTAAATACCAAAGGCTTTAAAAGCATTATACCATTAAGCAATGATGGTTTTTGGAAAGTAAATGAAGACCAAACATTTAGAACCAAACACAATTCTAACGAATTGTTATTTGGCAAAAACACACTTTCCATTAATCCATTGGCAGGTATGAAAAATGGTCCGTATAAAAAATCACCACACAATAATGTAAAATTCTTTTTCATTTACCATCCCGAAGACAAAGCCATAGCAGTTGCAAACATTTACCGATATTTCAACAAAGGCTTTTTCAAAAAGAATGATGAAGGGCAAGAATACAGAGCATTTCCAGACATCTACACTTACATCAAACAACCTCTGCTTTTAGACATTGCAAGCAATATCGAAATACAAGACAAAACAAATATTGTTGCTGAGGTTGATGCTGCTATAAAGAATACAGTAAGAACACCCAATACGCAATATGTGGCCATTTACATTAGCCCAATTGCCAAAACAGAAGAAAATACCGAACTGCTGAATGTGTACTATAAGGTTAAAGAAATCCTCATAAAACACGACATCAGCTCACAGGTTATTTTCAATCAAAACTTAGCAAGAGAAGATTTTAATTTGTATTTACCCAATATTGAAATTGCATTGTTGGCAAAACTGGGCGGTGTTCCCTGGCGTTTAAATTGTTCAACAGTCAATGAGTTAATTGTTGGAGTTGGTGCATTTTACAGCCATAGCAACAAAACCAAATACGTTGGTTCGGCTTTCTGCTTTAACAACGAAGGCATATTTGAAGGTTTTGACTGTTTCGGTGCAGATGAAACATTGATGTTGGCAGGAAGCATTCGCAATGCAGTTACAACGTATGTTGAGCAAAAGAAAGATGCAAAAAGGCTAATCATTCACTTCTACAAGAAAATGTCGGAGCAGGAATTAGAACCAATCTTGGATGTGCTACATCATTTAGAATTGGACATTCCTGTAATAGTAGTTTCAATCAACAAAACAGAAAGTAAAGAGTTATTGGCATTTGATATTAAAGACCCTAAAAACTTAATGCCATTAAGCGGAACTATTTTGCAAATAGGAAATAGAGATTATCTCCTTTGCAACAACACCCGATACACTGCAAGTAGTCCAGTAAGGAATAAGGAGTATCATTTCCCAATCAAGCTGCACATATCTAGTACCCACCCGGAAGTGTTTGATGACATTGCTGTAGTAAAAGATTTAATGGATCAAGTGTATCAGTTCAGCCGAATGTATTGGAAAAGCATCAGCCAACAAAGTTTACCAGTTACTACCCTCTACCCCGAAATGGTAGCAGAAATGTATCCCCACTTTGAGAACGAACACTTATCCGATTTTGGTAAGAATAATTTGTGGTTTTTGTAAAATAAATAGTAAGTGTAATGAGTATATACAACCCAGATATGTGGATTATGAAGATTACCCCCGGTGGCTCGGGTAATACGAAAATGTTTTTTGAAAATCTATTTATTAAAGAAGGTTGTAAGAATCTGATTGGCTATACAAAAGAAGAGGGTGAAATAGAAAAATTTAGTACTCGTTGGCACAAAATAAAAATAGGTGATTTAATTGTCGTTATCGAAGGTTACAACCGAGTATTTGGAGTGGTCGAAATTACATCAGATCCATTTGACGATGAAAATGAAGAAGGAGAAAAACAAGCAGACTGGTTTTATCACAGGCGAAAAGCAGAATTGGTAAAATACTTTAATCCATCATTTGAAGCAAAGGCCAATACCAATAGGGATACCATTATTGAATATTCAGGTGATGGAGCAATAGAAATTTGCGATGAAGTTTGGGATAAAATAAAAGACGAATACATCAACCATAAAAAGAGCAAACAAATGCAACAGAAAATAGACATCTTAAAATATAAAAAGCAAATCATTTTGCAAGGTCCTCCCGGCACTGGTAAAACAAGGTTGGCTCAATTAATAGCTGATGAAATTATAAAATCTGAAGTTAAGTTGACCCCACTTCAGTATGTTGACTGGTATATCAAGACCTTTAAATCAACAAAAATATTTGAATGAGAGAAATTCTCAAAGACTTTCTTTATTAAATGAGTTTGTAACTGCGTTTCCAATAGTAAATATTCCCAATCTAACTTTAGATACATATTCCTTAGGCAGAGGTTCACAAGATAGCTTTTGTTATTGGCTTGAAAAGAAATTAGGCACATTAGGTAGGTTTTCTCCAGGCTTAGCAGGTACAACTGTTTATGGTGTTTATTTCAGTCAGGAACAGAACGATTTTGTAAGTACAGACAATGCACCACAGCAAAAGCTAGATGATATTAAAAGTGCTTTGAATACGCTTTTAACCACACAAAATTACACTGCTGCCGCAGTGATTTTCAGGAAGAGTTTTATACTGAAAATTCTGAGTACATATTTTCCGAATGAATACTTTCCGATATTCAGTCAAAATCATTTGAAACTCATTGCCAAAATCTTCGAGATTAATACAACTGGATTAGATGATATTCAATTGAATAAAAAGATTAATGAGAAGTTTCTTGAAATGAAAGCAAACCATTCAAGCAATATTTCAAATTTTGACTTCATGGGGCATTTGTATGATAAGTTTAAAATTAAGAACGATGACGTAAATCTGGATGATGTTCAGGTACTTGATACGTTGGGAGAAAAGAAGCTAATACAATTTCATCCTGCATATACCTACGAAGATTTTGTTAGGGGCATTACAGCTGATACAAACACAAGGGGACAGGTTGAATACAAAGTAGAAAACAAGACATTAGCAGAATTTGCTCAAAAAGCATTGGATAATCAAGCAATCAACTATGTATTGATAATAGATGAAATTAACAGGGCAAACCTGCCTTCTGTGCTCGGTGAATTGATTTATGCTTTAGAATATCGTTACAATCCCGACAAACCAAAGGAAAATGTAGTTGAAAGCATGTATTCACTGAAGCAGGAAGGAATATCGGAAACAGGTGACAGAGCATTAAGGCTTCCTAATAATCTATTTATTATCGGAACTATGAATACGGCAGACAGGAGTGTTGGTCATATTGATTATGCAATCAAAAGACGTTTTGCTTTTGTTGATGTTCCACCTACAGATGTTGCAATTGATGAGGTAGTTGTTGAAGCTGATTTGAATAGAAAAGCTAAAGCATTATATGCTGATGTTTCTAAGTTGTTTAATGAAGAAAAGACTGCTGATAAACCAACATATCTCCAGTCAGATTTTAAAGCAAAGGATGTGCAGTTGGGTCATAGCTACTTTTTAGTAGATTCTCTTTCGGAATTAAATATGAAGTTAGAATTTGAAATCAAGCCAATACTTTTTGAATATGTTAAAGACGGTGTTCTTAGTCAGGAAGCTGAGAAGGAAATTAAAGCATTAAAAGTCAATGAGTAACTTTTTATTCAATTCATTAACTGAGCACCACAAATATCCAAATGGTGAACCTATCCCTTTAGGAATAGATGCTAAACTATTGCATAAAGAAATTCTATTTCAAAGTAATCCGGAAAAGAAATGTATTGAAATTAAGAAAGATAATACACTACACACCAATTATTACATAGGTGTAGATTGGATTAGTGACGATAAAGTAATTTACGTTGCTCCAAAATTAAATACAAAAATTACAGACCCCCAAACAACCATTGATAGCAGTACTCTAAAAGAAACTGACTTTATAAAAATGTTGTTTCATTGTTTAAAATACCAAGACATTGCCAATGAATTAGATGAATTGTTTGAGATAAAATGGGAGCAGCCCAAAATTGAAATTGAACAAAAAAGAGATTTACTTACGCCATTGTTAGTTGTGCAATTTCTAGGCTTATTGAAAACAATTGTTCGCAAAGGTTTGAAGAAATCATATTATAAGATTGAGCACAATTTAAATAGCAGAGTAAAAGGCAGGGTTTTAGTGGGTAAAACTTTAAAAGAAAACATATTCAAGAATAAGAATCTGAATACCTTTTGCAGTTATGATGAATTTGGTTTGAATGGTCTTGAAAATAGATTATTGAAACGTACTCTTTCTTTCATCAAAAGTTACCTTCCAGTATATGCAAAATTGAACACAGATACATATATACAAAACCTGTTCAATTATATTACCCCAGCATTTGAAATTGTCTCAGAAGAAGTAAATCTCAATGATATTCGATACACAAAAACTAATCCATTTTACAGGGAATATGAGGAAGCCATAAAATTGGCTAAAATGATCCTTAAACGATATGGATACAATATTTCAAATGTAGAAAAGCAAACCATCAATACTCATCCATTTTGGATTGACATGAGTAAACTGTTTGAATTGTACGTTTTAGGTTTATTGAAAGAACAATTTAAGAATCAGGTAATTTATCATCCAACATACAATAGCAAAGAGTTAGATTTTTTATTGCTTAGTCCGCCAATGGTAATTGATGCTAAATACAAGCCAAGATATTTATATACTTCAGTGTTAGATGATGCAAGGCAATTGAGTGGTTACTCTCGTATGCACAAGGTATATGACGCATTAAAATATCCAAAAGATAAAATTATTGACTGTTTAATTATCTATCCAAATCAGGAAAGCAATAACAAAGACTTGTCTAAATTTAGTGAGCTGATAAAACATTCCAATTCAACAATTGGCGAATATGTAAACTTCTATAAAATAGCAATTGAGTTACCAGTTGTAAATGAAATATAAATGGAACCTGTAACCGAAATATCAAAATTTGAAACAGAATTTACCAAGCAATTTGGTAAGGGAACCGTTATTGAAACAACTGTTACAGATATTATACTTCCATCACAAATCATTACCGACTTCTATGATGGTTTTATTGGCAGGCTATCCGTTTTGGATATGTCATGGTGTTTGCCTGATGCCGAACAACTTTTTAAAAAAATACAAAAAGGCGATAGGATTCAATGTGTAGTTCTCAATATTGATTTTCAAAACAAGCAAGTACAATTAAGTCAAAAACACTTAGTAAAGCCAGTAAGCGATAGTATCAAATGGGAAAGAATTGAAAGAGGCGATGAATACAATGCATCAATAATTGAGGAGTTAAATGATTCCTATATTCTAAAAACAGACAAAGGAATTTACGGCCTTATACATAAATCCCTGATAAATGATTCATCAAACAAATTAAAGGTAAAAGTAAATTCAAAGCTAGATTACAGCGATTTGATTTCTTTTGTACCTGCATTTCTAGAAATCGAAGCAGAAACCGAAAGTGAGGAAGAACCACTCGTTAAATTTAGCTTTATCGAAGATGAACTTCAGTCATTTAATAAATTCAAAAGGTCTTTACTGGGTACAAATGCTTCAGACAACCAATGCGAAATTATCCAATCGGGCTTTGATGCTGATGATAAAATATTTTCAAAAGAATTTTCAACTAAACATATTTTATTCATACAGTTTGAATTAAACAGCCCAGTTTACGAATCTATTTTTAAACAGCAAGCTATCCCATTTTTTACCAACAGCACTGAAATATCTGAGGATTCTGAAAAGTTAGTGTTAGAAAAACTATCAAAGGAAAACTATTGGTTTAAAATAAATCGAAGACCAAACAATCGAAGAGATAAAGCCGAAAACGCCACAGACATAATAGAGTTTTCATTATTTAATGAGCAAGTAAACTTTTTTGGTGAAGTACTTATTTCAAAAGACAAAAAGGAGCAAAAGTTCATAATTAGAAATTTTAGCTTTGGTCATAATTTTGCATCAGCTTCTGATGCGAAAAAGAGGAATGCAAAATATGGCTCATTTCTTTTTTCCAATCAATTAAAAGTCCTTTCACCATTTGGCACATTACCATTTGGCTCTTCTCAAAGCGAAATTCTTGAATATGCTTTGCTAAAAACGCAGTGCTTTAATTTGATAAATGATTTAAAGCTGGATGCTGGTGAAATTTTAAAGCAAGAAGGTAGAACTTTAGCAATTATAGATAAGTTTTTAGAATACCAAATTAGCCTGATTGATGACCAAAAAGATAACAATGTTTATGTAGAAAAGTATCAACAAATCCCAAGTCAATCAGGTGGCATTTCAATAAAACTTCCCATAGATATTGCAAATAGTTTAGAGTTTACAGAAGAAACAGTTGTCAATATTAGATTGAAGAAGGATGATGATTTATTGAAACTTACAGATGGCATTATTTCCTATTTTGATGATGCTTGTAAAATCACGTTTTACAAAGAGATAAATTTAGAACTTCTGCAACATGGGTTCTATATTGATAAAAGAATATCAAAACGTCAGTTCCAAATACAAAGAGAAATTATTCAAGATTTTTTAGAGAAGAAAATCAAAATAGACCATATTGAATCTTTGTTGGTAAACCCTGATAAAATCAAAACACCTATTATTCCTAAGGTAACCTTTTACAATCAGGATTTAATAAGGACGGAAGCGGAACAACCGGATAACAATCAGATTAAAGCAGTAAAAAAGGCAATAGGCAATCAAAATGTATTTTTGATTCAAGGTCCTCCAGGAACAGGTAAAACAACGGTTATTGCAGAAATAATTGAGCAATTAGTTGCAAAAGGGGAAAAGATTTTAGTGTCAGGCCAAAATCACGTATCAGTTGATAATGTTCTTAGTAAGATAGCGAAAATTGCTAGGCTTAACCTACTTAGGGTTGGTAATCCAGATAGAATTGATAAAGATTTAGTTCGTTACAGCATCGATAATTTGGTAGAAGACTACAAAGCTGACTATCATAAATTTATTTGTAATCAGATTAAACTAACACAAGAATATCTTGGCTTAAAAATCAACAATACCTCAAAAGAATTATTTGCAAAAATATTTAACGAAAATGTTAATGAATTAGCAAATGAATATGGCAAACTAAAAGAAGTATTTAAGCAACGACATTTTATTTTAAGAGATGGTTTGAATGAATTAAATAATCAAGAAATTGAAGATTCTATTACTTCTTTAAACTCTTGGGTTGATTCAAACAATAATGATTATGAAATTTTACTAAAACCCTTAATCTATAATTCAGTTGATGTAGTTTTCGCAACCTGCATTGGTATTAAGGGTGATGATGTATTTAAGGATTCTCAATTCAAGTTTGATACAGTAATAATAGATGAAGCTGGGAAAGCGAACATAGCAGAAACATTAGTTGCAATTGAATTGGGTAAAAAGGTTATTCTAGTAGGCGACCAAATGCAATTGCCACCGTATATGGATAGTTCCCTAATTGATGAAAAAGAACCATCAAGCTTTCCTAAATCAATTTATGGTGGTAATTATTTAATGGATGAGATTGTACATGCATTAAAGACATCCTTTTTTGAGTTTATTATAAATAGAATTGAATCTGGTCAGTTCCCGTCAGAAAATAAAGTCATGTTGAATTATCAGCATAGAATGCATCCTAACATTGGCAGATTTGTTTCAGAATCATTTTATGATGGATTGGTGTTGATGGGCAGTAGAACACACTTGAATCGTCTTGAACTTCCTGCTCCTTTTAATAAGGAAGTTATATTTTTTGACACTTCCAACTCCAATAATCCTTATGAACAAAATGACGGTTATTCCGCTAAGAATAACACAGAGGCAGAAGCAGTTTGTGAAATTATATTACCTAAACTCTTTGAACATAACATTCCACCTAGCAGTATCGCAGTAATTGCTCCGTATAAATCTCAAGTTGCAAATATTCAGCAGTATCTAAAGAACTCCGCATCTTGTAACTTCAAGAATATTGATATTTCAACACTAGATTCCTTTCAAGGAAAAGAATACGATGTTATAATTTTCAGCTTTACAAGGTCCTCTAATCATAGAAAAGCACCCATTGTTAATGGCAGAAAGAAGTTTACAAAAGTTGGTTTCCTAGATGATGCCAGGCGTTTGAATGTTGCATTTAGTAGAGCCAAGAAAAAATTGATATTCATAGGTAATTCTACAACTCTTATTGATAATAAATCACATTTCGATGGCTTATTCAACTATACACAATTATTCAATAAGTTAGTCGAGTTAAGTAAAGACGAAGAAATAGGGCGTTTTGTAAATATTGCAGACTATTCAGATTTTAAATCACCAATTGATTCATTCTTGGAGAAATTCAAAGTAAATGATTTTACCTACGGTATCATTGATGAAATTGGCATTTCAAAAATCACGGGTAATAGATATGGTGTATTTATAATGGTGGCAGGTTTTAGAACTCTTGCTCCATATTACCATGTAGATAGTGTTTTAAATAAAAATTTCACTAAGCATAATATAGGCAGTCAAGTTGTAGTAAGAGTTATTGATATAGACCAAGCAGGGAAAAAGGTTGTGGTGCAAATTATGGAAGATGTTTGGTATAGCAAGATTTTAGCAATTAATGACTCTAAAGCAATTATGGTTGAAATATCTAAAACATTGCCGAATGGTTTTTTAGTAAAAACCTCAAATGGTATAGTCGGGCTGTTAAATGTAAAATTTAATCGCAATGTTCCACTGAAAAGGTTAGGTGATAAAGTAAGTGTTATCCTATCTAGTGTAGATTTTCAAAGTCAAAAAGTAAAATTCAAAATAGGTTAAATGGGACTTTTCAGCATAGACATAGATAGATTTTACGATGAATTGGTGGAAAAAGGCCAGCAGTTAAAAGGTATATTCTGTATTCAATATCCAATATATTGTATTCATGCAAATATCATTGATGTTACACCTGATCCATTGGATAATTTGGACAGGGCAATAGTAGAATTTCTGATTGCTAAACCTGACTTTACACCATTTCAAATCGCTAGTTTGATGGGTACATCAAAAGTTTTAATAGAGCAACGCATAAGCAAATTACTCAGTGATGATTTAATAATTGAAGAGGATAATAATTATTTATTAAGTTCACTTGGTGTTATGGTTTTTAAAGAAAAGAAACAAGTACGCCAGCACAAACAATCATATGATTTTTACTTGGATGGCTTAACATTAAAGCCCTTACCAAAAATATTTTACGGTTATTATAGTTCTCGTTTTATAAGTGAGCATGATTCATATTACAGAACTATTGATAAAGGCGATAGGAAAGGCGAAACATATTTGGTTAGGCCATTTGGTCCAGACCTTGTGCATACTCCGCCTGAAAAGAATGTAGTGGTCGATAATATTTTTAACATTGAAGAAATTGAAAGAACAGCTTTTGCAGTACCGCAAGGTTTAAGTGAAATAAATGATATTTCTTTCACCAAATTAACTCTTCAACTTTTAGTTTCAGTTAGTTCTGACAATAACGTTTTAACTAAGCAGGTTATAGATGGTTTTGCACTCTACTCTTTATCTGATAATATATCGTATTACGAGGCTTTAAGAAGGAATATTTTGTCTTTTGAAAATAATATAAAAGACAAAATTGATAACCTGGAGTTCAAAATAAACATTCCTTCATTCAGGGCTGATAGAAGCGAACAACCCAAACCAATAATTGCATCAAATTGGCAAGAGATTGATAAGTACAAATCTTCACAGAACAAATGTTTTTCATTCAGCAGCGAAGACCTTATTCGGGTAATAGGTGAAATTTTCATGATTAATCCTGTAATCCAGGAAAGTATAATAAATGAAGACAATGAAATTGTAATCAATATAGATAAGAAAATGCTTTTAAATTCTCCTAATCGTCATAAATTAATCAATGACATGATTAGGCAAAGGGATTATAAATTCAGCAATGTAGATAACAACGTTTTTCTCTTATATATCTATTTTATTAGTTCTGATGAATTTGTAAATCAAGTTGTTCACTTTAAGAAAATACTAACAAATGTCAACCCTAATGAAGTAAATAATGAATGGATAAAAAATAATCATCCTGCTCTTGCAGAAAATTTTCGGCAACTGCTTATTGCTTCTGGTGAATATGAGATTTTGGAAAAACTGGATATTGAAAAATTTATGATTAAAATAAATTAGATGGAAGTAAACATTAAACATACGGACTGTTTCGATTGTGGTGTGTATCTTCTTAACGAGGAAAGGCAAGAGTATGCTCCATTTAAGCACTCATCAAAAGTTTATTTAACGCAAGAAGAAAATACAAGCCTTAAAGATGAAATAATGAGTATTATTCAAAACAGTAATGAAGTTTTGAAAATCTGTAGTTTTATAATTACTGATAAGGAAATATTCGAGGCAATACTCTCTAAAGCTCAAAATACAAATACAGCTATTTTTATTTTAACTCAACTTGACCAAACAAAACTAACCGATTCATTTTCTCTACTAGGGTTTCTTACGGAAGAAGAAATAAAAGAAAGCACAGCTTTAACCCATTTAAAGTATATTAAAATACTGTTTGATAATGGTGTTCATGTTAGAGCTTCAATTTCAGCACATGCCAAATTTATAATTAGCGATAGGGTAACAGGTTTTATTACAAGTGCAAATTTAACTACCCCTTCTTTAATACTAAATACAGAATCTGGAGTGTATCTTGATGAAAAAAGTAGTTCAGAATTAGATATTCTCTTTGATGTTATTTTTCAGCGTGGCACAAGTTACCGCCAATTCTTAGGTAGTAATAAAAAACACAAAATGCTTGTAGTCCAATCTGAAATTCGAATCCAAAAGGAATTGTTGCCCTTACATAGTTCATCCGGCTTACGATACACTTATGAATCTTTAACAAATAATCTTTATGATGAAATAATACATCTAATAGATAATGCCAATCAGTATTTATATATTTCTACATTCAGCATAGTTGCATTGGAATCCCTTCCAGAATTTACACAAGCAATTAAAAGTGCAGCAGAAAGAGATGTCAAAATTTATATATTTTGTAGAGGCATGAATTACAGGCATGACCACCTGAAAGGTTCTCAAATTCTTTATTTATGTGGTTCAGAGTTATACGGTGATATGTATAATCATTCTAAAGGAGTAATTAATGAATCACAGGGTATGATATTCACTGCAAATATTGATGGAAATCATGGGTTGAAAAATGGTTTTGAAGTAGGTTACTTACTGAATGAATTTCAAAGGAAAGAGTTTTTAGATATTCATAATTACCTGATAGAAACAAGCTATTATAAATTTCATTTAAACCCTGCAAGGATAGATTTTTTCAATACTTATATTAATTATGAGATGAAAAAAGGAACTAATGCTCCAATATTCCCTCAAGACCTTATCATTTCAATAAACACTAATCTAAATGTAAACTCATTATCGAAGTTTCCTTTGTTTTATGGCAAGGCAAAAGATATTGAATTTATTATTGCAGGGGATTTATACTATAAAACAAAATACAACAGCGGTACATTTCAAATTATCGAAGAGGCTAAACCTAGGTTTGATTTGGAAAGGTATAGTCTTAAATATTTCAATCTTAAAATCATTTCAAACTAATGGATACTCAAATACCATATTTAAACGAATGGCTTAACCTTGCAAGGTCAGGTAACTTCGAAAAAGCACAAGAAATTTACTATGACAAACTTTTTGGTGCAGTTATAGAAAACTTCAAATTGAAACACTCCAGTAAATTGCCGAAGGGTGGTATACTTTTTTCAATATTAGGATTTTCCCCAGAACCAATTATTTTGACTGCAAGAACAATTGAACCTGATACCCATATAATTTTCACTACAAATAATCAAAGTGAAGGAAACGATTATCTAGTGAGGTATCTTGAATCCAATTATGAAATGGTTTATTTATCAGATGAGAATTTCAACACAATGTATAAAGCATTAAAAGAACAACTTGTTTTAAATCCTTCATCTCAAATAACATTAGATATTACTGGTGGTAAAAAATCAATGGTGGCTTCTGCTGCTATATTTGGTAAAGATTATGGCTGTAAAATAGTTTATGTTGATTTTGAAGAATACATAAAGGATTTAAGGAAACCCATGCCAGGTTCTGAAATCTTGAATATTGTTTATAATCCTTTTGAAAACCAACCTGAAATATTCCTAAAATGAATCATCAAATCTCAATTGTAGGTAGTCAGCTTTTACCAATTTACGTTGGTATAAAAGAGTTTAATCCTGATAAAGTGCATTTTATTGTTTCTAATGAATCCATAGGTAGTATTGCAGTCCTAAAACCTCTTTTAAAAAACATACAGCACAGCGTACATAATTGCGATGCTTTTGACTTCTTTGCAATCAAAGCAACCTGCGAAAAAATAATTGATAAAATAGATTCGAGTGATAGCATAACATTTAATCTCACAGGTGGTACAAAAATTATGGTACTTGCCTGCCAAGCCTTGATTATTGAAAAAGGGCTTAACGGTTTTTATATAAATCAAGATGATACCTTACTTGAACTGCCTTCATATACAAGAAAGAAAATCAACACAGAATTAGATATAAAAGAATTTCTCGATTTGAGTGGCCATAATATTTCATCTTCAAATGTGTTATCTGATTTTACAGCAGACGACTTTAAAATGTCGGCAGTTATTGAATCATTTGCAAATAGTGATAGAAGATATACAGTTATAACAAATCATTTCAGAAAAAAATACAATAATTCTAATCAGAAAATCCCATCAGCTGGTAAGGAAAATCTACCTAATGGTATTGAAGTGTTATGGAGTATTAATTCTGTATTGATAAAAGCTAATGGTAAGGATTTATTGTCTTTGAAGTCAAAAAACATTCTTCAATTATTTTTTAATTCGGCATGGTGGGAACTTCAAGTTGCCAAAGAAATGTCAAATTGGAGCAAATTAAAAGAACTTCTTATCAATAGTGTCCTACCCTTTAAAATTGACATTAAGAGTGCAAAGAATGAAATTGATGTTTTATTGAATACCGGGAAAAAGTTAATTTTCGTTGAATGCAAGTCTGGGAATGTAAAACAAGAAGATGTAAATAAAATGAAGGTAATAAAGCAGACCTATGGTGGGCTGATTTCCAAATCAATATTAGTTAGTAGATTTCTTCCTAGTCCTACCATTATTGAAAAATGCAAAGAGTTAGACATTGATATATTTTACTGTTATGCTTTTCAAAACAGAATGGTCAATCCTTTAAATAAAGTTTTAGTTAAGCTTGATGAGATTAATAAGAAAGGATCAATGTAGTAACAAAGCAACATCCGTTTATTATTGAATCTGGAATCCCCCCGACCCACCGCACAGAAAAGACGGCTTAGTGCTTTGCCAATACACAAGGCAAACGCTTCAAAGCACTCTATGGTATTGCAGTCAGTTTTTAACTGTCATATTTTTTGTGGCTATGCTCCCCAAGCATTTGGCACATTGCCTGTTCCGCTTTGCTCCACAGCCAAAGAGCCAAGCCAACACACAGCATAGCAACAAAAAAACGCTACACTCCAACCACCACCACCGTTCCGCTTATGCCAGTATAAAAACTGCCTGAAGCTAAATAACATAATGTGGCATTATGTGTTCGCTACGCACAGCCTTTTGCCATCGCTTATGCAAGCATCCAACCGCACAGGCTGTCACATAATAACATTATGTTAAATAGCCAATACCATAGCCATTTTGATAAAATGGAAGCCGTCTTTTCTCCCAACGCACAGCCCCCCAAAGCCACACACCCCAACCACCCTTTTCAGCGGTGCAGAAAAAAATAAAGCATTAGTTGTTGATGGCAATGTGCAATAAAAGGTTCATTCATTCCAGTTCCATTTCGTTACAGCGTTTCGCTTCGCTACACTACCTTCCACTACATTACATTTCCATTCATTTCACCATTTATTTTGCACCGCACAGCAAGAGTATTCCCTCATTCCATATTGCAAAACCAACCCTTTGCTTTCCGTGTCTTGGCTTTTGCTTTGCCTACGCTACAATGTTTTTTGTGTTGAAATAATTTACAAAAAACGCAATCACACACAAGCAAAAGCTACAAGCCACTCCAACCAGCTCCGCACTTTTTGCAACATTCCATTCAGTCATACACTTGCTTTTTCCCTACGCTACCACAGTATGGTATGCTTTATTTTTTCTGCGACATATAGCCCCAATCCATCGCACTAAAGACATTTCGTTTTTTGATTATTGATTTTGATTTAAGCCAATCGTTTTTTATCAGTGGAATTTTTATTGAAATCCTGAATGCCGTTTTGAAAAGAGGATAAAAAATAAAAATAAAAAGTGCAGCAAAATTAGGTGGCTCACACAAGCCCACGCTGATAAAAAAACCAAAAGACTACGGCATAATGAAAGGCAAATAATCTTTTATTTTTTATTGGTATTTGCCTTTCACCCTTCGGGACTTATTCCGTTTCCTTTTGGTTTTTTAGCCACGCCACCTATCAGAATGCTTTCTTTTTTTTTCTGTTTTTTTTCTTTGTCAAATTATATATGTGTTGCGGAGCGTAAGCGAAGCACAGCACAGGCAAGGGCAAAAGCAGATACAAACTTTAAAGCAAGTATTATGCACAGTCCAAAAATTCACACATTCAATCCAAAAAATCAAACAAGCGATTTTGATGTTTACATTTTATGCAAAGGTTTAAATAGTGGCAAACCACTTGAAAAGCCTTGCCCCAATTGCTTTGTAATTTCCTGCAAAAATTCAGAGGATATGGATTTTTACAAAACCCTTTCTTTCGGCTTATGGAAGGCAAAGCATTTTCATCAGTTCCTTACTGGTTCAGTTATTCCATTTATCCGCATCAGTGATTTTAAAAGCACCATTAAGGCACAAGCCGAAGCAGTCAGCAAAAATAAATATGCCTTTGTGCAAGATGTCCATAAAGTAAAGCTGATAGAACGAAAAGAAAAACAGATGTACGAAACATTGGCACTCTTAGCCGATGTAAAAAAAGCAATGATGTACAGGCACTTTAAAAGGTAGCCGAAGTGGCTGCCATAACCTGGGGAAATGCTTTTGCACCATAAAAAATTTATATGCAAAAATAGCAAGGGGGGCAGACGCACAAAGCCAACACTAAAAAAACCAAAAGACTACGGCATAAACACAAAGCCAACGCACAAGGCTATCATTTATTCCGTTTCCTTTTGGTTTTTTTATCCCCCTTGCTGTGAAGAGCATATAAATTATTTCATTATGCAAAATCATCCACGTATTTCAGCAGGCAGCCAGTTAGGCATTTGTCCTTTTACTCCGCAGGTTCTCCATCAGCACTTGCAGCTTTCACCTTTTGCTTATCAGCGTTACATCCGCAGGTCTCGGTTAGCCCATCAGCCAGTCTTTGGCATCAAGGTTTATCAGCTTCCTTGTGGTTGTTTCGTTTGGTGCTATCCATCAGGTGTTCGTGAGCTTTCAGCATTGCCCTTTTAGGGCTTTGCTATTGCTTTAAAACAAGAAGCCCCACCACAAGGGCAGGGCTTCTATTTAACCGATAAGAAAGAAAGCTATTAGGCTAATTCAACAATGTTTAACACGTTGTAAGCACCATTTTTTAACGAGTATTGAATACCGTTTACCTCTTGGAAAAATTCAATCGTCAAGAAATAAAGTTTTGTGCCTGCACCTGCTGGAACACCGGCAGGAAGTAAATTGAATGGTGTGTTTGTGCCATCAATTACAATATTTTGCACAGGGCTGTATTCAATTGCACTTACGTTGTTTACAAAATCCACATCAGCAAACGCAGATTTAAAACTAACGTGAGTTGCACCAGTAGGGTAGTAAATATCATTGATAGGAGTGAATGCAGGAAAAGCAATATCACCAGTACCAGTGTTTACAGTGAACGGAGCAAATACAACACTACCCAAAGTTGCACTATCATTGAAGTCAAAGCCTTTCAATAAGGCTTGTGCCATTGGGTCCGCAATTCCGATACCTACATTCCTTTCACCTCTTGGAGAAGTGGCATCGTAGTTTTTAATCAGTGTCATTATTTGAGTTAAACGACTGGTAACACGGTTGTCACTTGCGTTCATCATCAAATTACGAACAGCATTGCGGAGTAATTTTCCAGCACTTGCAGAGCTTCCAAATTCGCTACCGTTTTCACGGGTACGCTGAAAGTTAGGATCATTGGCTATTCTGTCACCAGATACACCACTTTTTGTTTTCACAAGATGTCCATCCTGTGTTTTGTAGAAGGTAAGGTTATCCAATGTACCTTCTATTTTTAGTAAGCCTTTTAATCTTGCCATTTTGTTATTTATTTAAATTGTTAGTAATTACTTTTTTGTTGCGATACAGCCTTTACAAAACCTGTATCTGTTTCTTGCATTATACTTTCTGAATAGCCAGGGCGGACAAACTTTTTCAGCCCCACATTCCCAAAGTCCTTTTCTTTCTATTGATGCTGAACGCATCAAATCATTTAGCCTTGCATCATTATCAAAATTGATGTAGTGCCAAGCCCAACCATTCGCAATAAGTATTTCATCCAGTCTTTGCCCATCCACATACACCATTGCCAATTCTCTACCGTACACATCAGTTTTCAATACTTCAAACTTTACCACCTTACCAAGTATCGAGGCTTTTACATTGAGCCAAGAGTTAAAACCCCAGTGTTGATTTAGTTCGGGAGCATCAACATTTAATAACCTTATTGTATGCTCCTTTGCAGTCGTTTTAAGAACGTATGTATCGCCATCCTTAACTTTCATCACCCTTGCTTCTTCTTGCGAAAAAGCGGCTGTAAAAGCCGTTAAAAACAAAACCGATACAATTATTTTCTTCATCACGATACAAAACTATAATGCTTTTTAAGGCTCTACAAATAACCACTTCCGACATTTCCGTTATTGCCACATTATTCCAACAAACACACTTTTACCACTCACAAAAACATATTATCTTTGCAATGTTTACTTTATACCTGATGTATGGATAGAGTATGAAAAGAGTAATTTAAAAATGAATAGACTGTGTATTTATCCGAAAGACATTCAGATAATCACAGGCAAAAGCGACAGATATGGTAGATACCTTATTAAGAGGATTAAAGAGTACTTCAACAAGCAGCAACACCAAGTTGTTACCGTTGAAGAGTTCTGCCAGTATATGGGCTTACAATTGGAAGCAGTTGTTAGTCAATTAAGATAGTGTAAAAACTTATCTTCGCCTTTTGCTTATGATAAGGACAAACACACTCTACACCAAACAACATTTTTTCTTTTCTTTGTGCTGTACTTGCACTTGTTTTAGTGGGTTTTGTTGCCCAGTTGTTGCCCAAATAAATACGCAACCTCTGAAACCCTTTATTGATAGGGCTTTACATTTTAGCTTAACAATTTGTATCGGAAAGTAATTAATATCAAAAAGAAACGTTTATTTGTATAACAAATTATTAGTTTTAATAAGTAGCGTATAAATATGAAACACGAAACCATTGCTTTTGAAAAAGCCAAAGCGCTTTTAGATTCATTAAACTTTAATATTGTAAGCAAAGATACAGAGCGGCCATGGGGCGGCTTTTATGTGATAAATGAAAACCAAGCCGCTGCATTTGCAAAACATTTTTTTCCAGAAGAAGATTTTGAATCTTTAAAAATCACTGAAAAATTGAGTCCCAAAATCTTAATGGTGGCGCCACAGAAAAGACTCAGTTGGCAATACCACCATCGCCGTGCAGAAATATGGCGTTGTATAGATGGGGAAGTTGCAGTGGCTACCAGTCTTACGAATGAAGAAGAAAGTAGATTCACTTTAAAAATAGATGATAAGATAAAACTGGCACAAGGGGAACGTCATCGTTTAATAGGTTTAGATGGCTGGGGTATCGTAGCTGAAATATGGCAACATACTGATGCATCCAATCTTTCTGATGAAGATGATATAGTACGATTGCAAGATGATTTTGGGAGGTAATTTCATAAGATACAAAAGGAATGTGGTATTTTTTTAATAGATTATGTTATATTGAAAACGTAATTTTGTATCAAGAAAGTACTTCAATAAATAAAAGATAAGCCCCCTATTATGGCACACTATCATACCCTTGGCTCTATACCGCACAAGCGGCATACACAATTTAGAAAGCCAGATGGCAGTTTATATGCAGAGCAATTATTTTCTACCGAAGGTTTTTCCAACGATTACTCTTTGTTGTACCATACTTATGCACCTACTTTAATTGTAAGTTGCGATGAGCCCATAAACGTAGCGCCAATCATTGCAGAAGAATATATGCTAAAGCATAGAAGCTTGGAGGGATTTAAAGTAAAACCCACTGCAGATTTTTTGGATAGCCGCAAACCTATTTTAGTAAACGATGATTGTCATATTGTTCTTGCAGCACCTCAACAAAGTATGACAGATTATTTTTTTAAAAATGCCGATAGCGATGAAGTGATTTTTATACATGAAGGTACCGGCGTTTTAAAAACCTGTTATGGGGAATTGACATTTTCATACGGCGATTATATAGTGATACCAAGAGGTACTATTTACCAGATACATTTCGATACAGAAGTTAATAGGTTGTTTATTGTAGAGTCTCATTCGCCCATTCAATATCCAAAAAGATACTTAAGCAAATACGGTCAGTTAATGGAGCATGCCCCCTTTTGTGAAAGAGATATACGCAAGCCCGAAAATTTGCAAACACACGATTTAAAAGGAGATTTCATTATTAAAACAAAAAAGAAAGGAATGTTGTATGGCATACATTATGGCACGCATCCTTTTGATGTAGTAGGGTGGGATGGCTGTTGCTATCCTTATATTTTTAGTATTCATGATTTTGAGCCAATAACAGGAAGGGTGCACCAACCTCCACCGGTACACCAGACTTTTGAAACCGATGCATTTGTTATTTGCTCATTTGTACCACGTTTATACGATTATCATCCGCAAGCTATACCTGCACCATACAACCACAGCAATATTGATAGCGATGAATTGCTGTATTATGTAGATGGAGATTTTATGAGTCGCAAGCATGTAACCCGTGGTATGATGACCTTGCACCCCGCAGGTATCCCGCATGGCCCACAACCTGGCCTTGCAGAAAAAAGCATTGGTGCCAAAGAAACCAAAGAACTTGCCGTAATGGTAGATACTTTTAGGCCATTAAAACTAACGGTAGATGCTATAGCAATAGAAAACGAAGGTTATGTAATGAGTTGGGCGGAGTAAGTTTTTTCTGTTGTGCTTTTCGGGCTATTTATTTTCCCAACCAATCTTTAAAGCCATTTACTCTTTCTCTACTTACAATTGTTTCTACATTTGCAGTAGGTACAATTTCTATTTTTAGCCTACCGCCAAGCCATGTATGTACTTTTTTTATGGCTTCTATGTTTACCAATAAATTTCTATTTATTCTAAAAAAATTATTGGGCTGCAATTGCTCTTCCAATTGAGAAAGGTTGTTTTCCAATAAGTATTTAGTGCCATTAAAATCTACGGCATAACAAAGTTTGCCATCTGCAAAACAGTGCGCTGTATTGTCTGTTTTAAGATAGCTAAGTTGTTGCCCTCTTTTTATTAGTAAGCGCTCCTTGTATTTTACCGTATTGATGTCTTGCAACAATTTCATCATTCTTTCGGAGAAATTATTTTCCTTTTTTTGAAACAATTGTTGGTACTTATCCAACGATTGATGTAACTCAATTTCATCAATCGGTTTCAGTAAATAATCTATGCTATTTACTTTAAAAGCTTTGAGCGTATATTGGTCAAATGCGGTGGTAAAAATTACGGGTGTTGCAATGTTTATTTGATTGAAAATTTCGAAACTGAGTCCATCTGCCAATTGGATATCCATAAAAATTAAATCGATATTATCAGCTTGGTCAAGATAGCGCACACTGGTCTCTATGCTATCTAATTTTTGAAGAATCTCTATGCTGTTATCATAACTTCGCAATAATGCTGAAAGTCTGTTGGCCGCAGGGGTTTCGTCTTCAATAATAATTACTCGCATAGCTCTAATTATCTATTAAGGGTATGGATACAGTGAAATTTGTTTCACTTTCTGTTACTTTTACAGGCCGCTCGCAAATTATTTTATAACGATTTCGTATGTTTTCTAAACCAATGCCAGTCGATTCATTTACTTGGTTTTTCATTTGAAGGTTGTTGCTTATAACCAAACTTCCATTTTCTGTAAATACATTTATTTGTAATGGCTTATCGGAAGATACAATGTTGTGCTTTATGGCATTTTCCATAAGTATTTGTAAAGAAAGGGGAACAATTTTTTGGCGTAATTTTTCGGTGGGTATATTAATGTTTACTTCGAGGTTTTTATCGAACCTCGTTTTTAATAAAAAAGTATATGCATTAAATACTTCCATCTCATCTTTTAGTAAAATTGTTTTTTCGTCTTTTACTTCTAAAATATGTCGATAAACTTTTGATAATTCTTGTACAAAATTTATTGCATGTTTTGGGTTTTCTGGAATCAAGGAACTAAGTGTATTTAAATTGTTGAAAAGAAAGTGAGGATTTACCTGGGTACGCAATGCATTTAGCTGTGCTGTAAGACTTTCTCTTTTTAGATTTTCTGTTTCTTCAACCGAACTTCGTAACTCGTGCATAAAATAAACACTTTCATAAATGGCCATAATCATAATGGTGCAAAATATGGCAGCAGAATTTGTATTAATCATCATATCAACTCCAAAATTTTCCATTGGAGTATTAAATATGTAACAATCAAAAAAAAAGCCAAGTAGATTATTAAACAATATGGTAAATAATAACATGAAGCTACTTTGTACTATTAGGCGTTTCCGTACATCTTTAAATAAAGGGTATTTTCTCCTAAAATAAATCATAATAGCCCTGCTACCTATCCACAGCGTAGAAGTGATAACAAGCGTTGTTATAAATTTATCCCAACCAAAATAAGGATACCTCCCAAAACGGCAGCCCATAAATACAATGGGAATAATAAAACTAAGTATAGGGATTGTAATAAGCATTACAACCCGATCATCAAATCCTATTCTGCAATTATGTTTTCGCATAATTAAAGTTACTATTAAATAAATTATTTTAGCAAAGCTTTAAACTAAAAACTAACAACTAAAATCTAAAAACTAACATCTAACAACTAATTTCTAAAAAGTAATTTGGTAATTAATGTTAGGGAAAAGTCCAATCTGATTTATTTGACTCACTGTCCCCGTTTTTGGATTTAAGGTTCTTAGGTAGATATTTTGCCGGTTGGTAAGGTTTTGTAAATCAATATACCACTTTTGTGTAACGCGTTTTCCATTTCTGTTGTAAGAAAATTTCAAATCGAATCTTACATAAGCATCGTTTTGTTTTTCGAATGTTTCTGCTTCATTATAAATTACATATCCAGCATTTTTTGATGCTGCTATATCAAAAGCCGTAAAACGCTGCCCACCAGTTATAGTTAGTTTACTATCTATACCAACAGTAGCTTTCTTGCTTAGTTTAATTTCTTTTCCAGCCAATGCATTTACTACAAAATTGCTATTGAATGCGGTATTTCTCCAGATATCGTTACTGCCTCTATATTTTGATTCAAATATAGATGTCGTGAAAAGATAATAAAATCCTTTGTTTAAAAATCTTTCAAGTGTTAATTCTATTCCATAGTTATAGCCGTTGCCATTGTTTACTAAGTTTGTTTTATTGGGAAATCCAAAATCAGCACCCGCATTTAACATACTAAAATTACTTTTTGTTTGTTCTACCGCTGCATTGTAAATGTATTGGGCATATACTTCCGTTTTAAAACGAAGTAGTTTAGAAAAATTAATATCATAACCTAATACGCCATGCAAGCTTTTTACAAAATCTAAATCTTTATTGGTAAGTAGGGTTGGTCCCTCCGGATTTTTAGTTTGATAGAAATATACTTCCAAAGGTTGTGTTTGGCTATGCATGCCTACACCAAATGCCAGAGATTGGTTTTGTTTGAATTGATATTTTAGATTCCAGCGGGGTTCAATACTTTGCGAATTGTTCAACGAAAACTGTTGATAATATAATCCAAGGTTGGTTGAAAACTTATCTGAAAAACGATGACCAAAATTTATGAATGACCTCAATAAAGAGGCTTTTTTGTTGCTATTTATCAAATTGGTAAGCACCGAGTCTCCATCAGGAATATAATCCTGCTTTAGTTTTAAATTATTAATGTCTGCATTGATACCAGATGTAAGTACACTACGGGCATTAAATTTTTTATTGAAATTATAACCAATAGAGAATTTTGTTTGATCCGATTTTCTGTAAAAGCCGAGTGTGTTAGGTTTACCAACGGTAACTATATCTTCATTGTACTTTGATGCAAAATTTGAAACAGCCAATATTAATTTGCCAGAAGTATTTGCATTAAAAAAGTAATTATGCGACAAACCATTGAATGATGTAAACGATTTAAAATTTCTATCTCTAATACTACCGTCACTAGTAGAGTATAGATTGTCTTCTCCCTGTGTCTCTGGAGGAAAATTAATATGACTTTCGCCTATTACGCCAAAAAGGCTAAATGTACCTGCATTTTTTGTAGGAAGATTTATTTTATAAGTCCCATCTTGATAATAAGGCGTTGCAGAACCTGTACCAAAGTTAACACCAATACCTTGCAATGCGGCCACCAAAGAATATCTATAATTAACTAAGTAAGACGCTTTTGTTTTTTTATTGAGTGGTCCTTCAGCCCCAAATTCAAAACCATTAAAGCCAGCTTGCCCAAGAAACTCTTGCTTTTCATTGTTGCCATTGCGCAATTTCAAATCGAAAACTCCAGCCAATGCATTGCCGTATTGAGCAGGAAAAGCACTCGTTAAAAAGTCGGAATTTTTTAGCGTGTTTATGTTTAGCATACTTACAGGACCTCCAGTTGCGCCCAATGTACTAAAGTGATTTGGGTTTGGAATATCAATCCCATCCATACGCCATAGTACGCCAACAGGAGAGTTGCCACGGATGATAATATCGTTTCTGCCATCATTGGTGCCACTTACGCCTGCAAAGTTTTGTGCCATGCGGCTTGGGTCACTTCTTGTACCCGAGTATCTGAAAGCCTCATCAATGCTTAGTTGTCTGGCACTTACTACTGCGGCTTCGTTTAATGCTTTGCTTTTAGATTTACCAGCTTTTATGATTACGGCATCGAGCTTCTTTATTTTTTCCTTTAGTTTTATTTCTAGAATTACTTCTTTGGAAGATGTTACTTCTATGTTTGTTATAAATGCATCTTCATAGCCTAATGCCGTTACTGTAATATTCTGTCTACCTATGGCAACGTTGGAAAGTTTAAATTGGCCTTTATCGTCAGTAATTGTTGCACTTGCATTGTTTACAGTTACTGTTGCTCTCTCTAAAACATTACCCGATTGCTCATCTAATACAACACCCTTTATGGTTTGTGTAAAATTTGTAGTTTGTGCTACAGAAAACACAGACAAGAAAAGTAAAAAGATGAATGCGATTTGCTTTTTCATGTGTTCATTTTTATTGTTTTTAACCATCCCGAAACAATCGGGACAAGCTATGTAATTCGCCAATGAACATTCCGGTTGGTATCAACCTTAGTTATGGCTCATTTCATAAATCTAAAAAAATTATTTTGTTGTATAATTATTGAAAATTTCTATTGGTTGCTGAAGTTTGGCCATGTCACCATTGATGGTTTTTGCTCTTTCTACTGCTTCGGTGCATGAAGCCAAATCGGTTGAAATAAAAGCACCAACCGTTTTCTTGCTAAGCCGAGTAAGTTTTTTATTACTATAAACAAAGTAATCACCAATGCTTCCTTCTGTACCGTTATTAAAAATGGCTTCTGTACCATTGTATGAAACTTTATCGGATGCATTACTTTGTTTCTGTACGAAATTTAATTTTCCAGTAGAAATTATTTTAAAAAAATCTCCGCTAACACATAAATAATTTACCTCCCCAATTGTTAGTTCTTTAATCTCGCTTCCTTCGTATTGCTTTTTTTGACTCCCCGCTTCTTCTATAAAATAAATGGATGCAGATTTCTTAATATTGTCTTTTACATATCCAGACAATTGGGTACCGTCAAATAAATGGATAGTTGATTTTACATAACCAGCGGGAATGTTATTTTGTGCTTGAATACCCA
Organism: Ferruginibacter sp.; assembly: GCA_031430735.1. GTDB lineage: Bacteria > Bacteroidota > Bacteroidia > Chitinophagales > Chitinophagaceae > Ferruginibacter. The sequence goes on from JANPCB010000075.1 coordinate 36,263, forward strand.
CAAAAGAAAAACACATTGCAAGGCTAAAAAAAAGATTTTTAATTTTCATGACTAATTGTTTTAATGATTGAGAAGAAGTTTAATTATATTTCTTGCACAAGATTAAAAAGAGTAGGCACGCTTACAAAGTAAATAAGTTTAAGTTGTAGAAAAAGTGGAGTGAGCTGTAGTTTGCTCAATAAGTATTGTAGGATAGTTTGTCCAATTTTTTTGTAAAGGATACTTTTTGCCCAATAGCGAACCCCATACTAGGTTGATATGGGGTTGCAATGTTTATGAAAACGCTAGGATGAATTTCTTTTATTTAGCTTTCATCATATTTCCCTTAGCATTATGCGTTACCTCAGCAAGTCCCAATGCCTCCATCAATGGCGGAATGTACTTGCCAAAGCGCCCACGAAAGCCTTTCTTTAAACCATACCAACCACCTACGGGATTTTTTTCGGAGCGCCCCCAGGCTTCTACTGTTTCATCTTTCGGAGGCTTTTGTTCATCTGCACTCCCGAGCTCCATCCAATCACCATGCTTTTTAAGCATTTGGTGTAAGTCGTTTAGGCAATCCATATTGTATAACAACACCGTTTTACCTACGGTACATACCAATACGTCCTTACCATCTTTTTCATCTACATGCATGGTATATTCCGATGATAAAAGGGGCGTTTTTAAAACCATTGGTTTGTCTTTTGTTCCAATTTTATTTTTCATATGTCATTAATTTTGTTGTTAAATAATTAATGATATTTTTAAAATCGTATTTTCCATTATTTAATTAATTTTTTGATAAGTATATCTTCAATAGGCGCTTTTAGTACTATAGCAGAATCTAGCAAATCGTTGGGCATGGTAATGGATAATACATACTGCTGAATTTTCCATGCGTTTTCATTTTTTACAAGTATGCCGGAACCCCTGCAAATTTTCATTTGTGTATTTAAAAGTTCATCAAACCATGCTAGCTTTCCAGATTTATCAAAATAAAGATGCCGTTCTAGGGATTTAAAATTCCAAGCTTTTCCTTTGTCAAAAATAGGTTTAGCCCATAGCATAAAACTTTTTTTATCCCAGCGTTCTGTTGCATCTGTGCCAATAAAAATCGCATCATCAGTCAAGAAACTAAAATAGGCATTGTAATCTGCTTTGGCTGCAGCTGCATTCCATGAGTCAAGTACATTATTTATTTCTTTGCTTTCTTTGACAGCATCTATATGGCTGCTTTTACAACCAAGGAACATGCAAGAAACATATAGCACTAAAAAGTATGTAAAATATACATTGTTGGTTTTTGTATTCATGTTTAAATTTTTATTTTTAATAATACATAAAATTACTATAATATTATTTTTCTTCATTCATAAATTTAGCAACTTGTGGAGTAGCCGTAACAATAAAAGTAAAGAAGATGGCAGTAATTTTATAACAAACATACTATTATACAGTCTACTTTGTTAGAAAATGTGGTAAAGTGTAAATACATAAGATATGAATCTCTATTTTAAATTAATTACTTTCCAAATATTGCTTTTTTAAACATATTTTCTACTTTTTCCAACGGATAGTAATCAATTTGTACCGATCAAGTATAGGGTATCTGGGGGTAATGCATTGGCTAATAAAAAATATGATTCCAATTGCAAGAAAATATTAATACAAATAAAATGACATTGCAGGGCAAGCCATTAGGCAGGACACAAATAATGGTGTAAAAGTTTTTGTTTAGGTAAAATAGATTATAGTGGCAAAAGAATGGTATGTTTATTGAGCAAATAACGTAAACAATAAAACAATGAAAGCACTTATTATAGGCGCTACCGGCGCTACCGGAAAGGACTTGTTGAATGTACTGTTACTGGATACAAGCTATACCGAAGTGGTAATATTTGTTCGTAGGACCAGTGGCTTTAATCATCCAAAATTGGTAGAAGTTATAACTGATTTTGAAAAATTGGATGAGGTATCTACACAAATAAATGGGCAGGTGCTTTTTTCTTGCTTGGGAACTACATTAAAAGTAGCTGGCTCAAAAGAACAACAAAAACATATTGACTATGAGATTCCCTTGAAGTGTGCAGAAATTGCCCGCAACAATGGGGTATCCAAAATGATTTTGTTGTCCGCTTACGGTGCTTCTGCTACAAGTAAAGTATTTTATTCTAAGATAAAAGGTGCGCTTGAAGATAAAATCTCGGCACTCGCATTTAAGCAGATTTTTATTTTTAGGCCAGGTTTATTATTGAGAAATAATACGGATCGTTTTGGAGAACGACTAACGGCTTCGCTTTTAAAGGGCTTGAATGGCATTGGATTGTTTAAAAAATTTCGCCCGATGCCCACGCTAACGCTTGCGCAAAAAATGGCCAAAGCGCCAACTACACTTAGCGATGGGACACATATTGTAGCACTAGCCAATATCTTTGATTTTTAGGAACTCAGGGAAAGGCAAATCGTATAATTATTTGTGATAAAGAATTTTCTTGTTGGCTATTAGAAATGATAATATGTTCATTGTATAAGCAGCACTTGCATTTATAAAAAGAAATCAAAGCTGCTAGCAAAGCAGCTGCACTAATCCATGCTAGGATATAAGTACTCAAAAATTTCTGTTCGTTATGGTATCTATGTTGTTTATTTTTTACGTAAAGCTTTTAGAGCACCAGTGCTCCATAATGCCCAAAAAATTAAAACAGGCTGAAAGAAAAGCCGGATAAATCTTGCCTTATCCGTATCTAGGCCAAAAGCGTTGATATGGTTCACGTATTGATTGATATTTCCCGGAAAAATGAGTACATAGAATATTGCGAGTGCTATGCCAATCCTTACCCTTTCCTTTTTCCAAAACAACATGCCGAGGCCAAAAGCCAGTTCCACTATGCCAGATAATACCACTACCAAATCTTTGCTAAGTGGAATCCAACTAGGAACCTGTGCTTGAAATGTTGCTCGCTGAAAAGTTAAATGGCCTATTGCGGCCAATAGCATAAAACTACCTAGTATTATCCTGAATACTTTTTGAACTGTATTTGTTGTAATTGTTTTGTCCATTTTGTATATTTTAAGCCTAACCAGTGAAATTGTTTTGCTGTAAATATAGACTTAATATGGGGGGTAAGGTATTGCAGCATTAGTACATTGTAAGATTGGCATAGGCGGTTTTGGAAAAGGAGAATTATACGCTGCACCGCATAAAAATGTGCAATGATTGGTTTGAATGAATATAAATTTTTAAACTGCGTAGAATATAAAAATAAAAATAATTATTTATAACCCTGCGACAATTATTGAATTCTCTAATGGCTAATTCAAGGCCGGGTAGCTGTAGGAATTCGCCTGTGGCGAATTCTAAGGCAATTTGCCGAAGGCAAATTCTGCAAAGAAATTTGCTGAAAGCAAGTGCTGTACGCTGCAGCGCATAAAAATGTGCAATGATTGGTGTAATTGTATATTTTTATATTGCATACAGTTTAATACCAATAGATTCGAAGAATTGTTGTTGAATTTGGCGCTGAGTCCGCCATTTGGTCGAGCCGTTGTTGGCGGGTGTTATTCTTCTTTTTGCTTATCTTTTTTAAAAATAAAGTAAAGGGTCATTAAAAAAGTTAGTATGTAAACTACTGCCATTGCTGGCTTTTCAAATTTTAATTTTTCAAAATCAAAATCTTTAAAAATTGTCCAACCTATAACAACTGCAATAATTATTAAAGGAAATGAGTATTCTTTTCTTTTGGCCACACATTTTAATGTTTGATTATTACGTGTGTTAAATTTTCAATTGTTATTACTTTCAAATTGAAAGTTAGCATACTTGCTCATGCAATAATTTCACTTATATGCACGAAACAAATGTAAAAATAAAAACACAAATAGCAAAAAATAGCGAAGCCTTGCTCGCTTAAATTAAAGCTGAAAAAAGTTCTACTGCTGGGCCTAGCCCGCATGGGAGCGGCACCGAAGCCCTGTATAGCAACCAAGGCGAGGCACGAGCCGTAGTGTTGCAAACAGGGCGCATCCTCCTTACGGCGGACAAGGGTATAGCGTACCAGCCTAACGGCTGGCAGGCAGGCGGATACAAATGTCAGGTCGTTTTCTAATGCTCATGCTCCCTGTTAATAATATATTTTTATAAAATTTAAGAGCTGCTTCTTTTAAATGACAATAGTTTGATTGGAGTATCGGGCTAGCATTGTCAAAGTCGATTTGCTTGCTCAAACCCGCCTTCGACAGGCTCAGGCTGACATCATTTTAAGTTGAAATTTACTCGATAAAAATATAAAACTGAAACAATTTTTTAAAACTCCTACTTTAAATACTTTATCAAATCTGCCAACGTTACCGGTGCTTTTTTATCGTCTATTTCTATTACAATCAAATATCCTTTGGCGCCGCCAGCTTTTTGTACGGCTTGGGTGAGAAGGAGCTGGTCGCTAGTTTGTAGAAAGCCCGTATTGTTGTTCCATATTTCTTTGGTGGCGAGGCAGCCTGCAGTGGGTGTGTATGGATAGTAAATAGTTGTTTTGTAAAACGCAGGATCTACCGTGGTACCATGGGCTATGATTTCGCTACGGCCCGCTTTGCCTGCATAAAATGTGCCATAGAGCGGGTGGTAGTTTTTGAAATTGGCGGGTAAGAGATTTTTGTACTGTTCCATGCTCCAAGTAGTATCTATCAATTTGCCATCTATATAAAATGGGTTGTACTCGTGCGGCATGGCCAATTGTATATTGGTAGTAGGGCCTATGAAAAAACTGTTGCTGGTATCAAAACCATTCATCCTAAAAAATCCTTGTGGCGTGTTGCCATTGGTTATATAGCCCGGCATATTGCTCACGCTACGTGCTATCTGCCCCACGGCAAAATATTTCCCATCGGTATTTTTTACAAACGCTCCACTTGTATCTCTTACCAATGCTAGCCCTGTGTAGTTCCTGTCTTTGCGGTGAAAACTAAAAAGCAATACTTGCCCGGGCAAATAATCTTTTGCAAAAAATGTTTTAATGGATGGTACGATTGATTTTTTATTCCAATTTTTTAACTGGTGGATCAACTCAAATAAAATGGCATTGTCGGGTTGTTGTTTTTGTGCAGCCTCTGCTTGTTGCAGCATCATTTTTACATCTGCTGCGCTGGCAGTAGGCAATAGGTAATTAGCTGCCATTGCCATCAGTTTAAAATCAGCTGCATTTTTAAATACTGTTTTAATTTGTGCCGTATATTTTTTGGGGTACTCGCTGTAAATAAGATTAAGGAATGCTTTTTTGCAATCGGTACTTTGGGCCTGTATGATTTTTGCAGCAGCATCTATCTTGCTATTTACAAAAGCTGTTTTGTATTGTATGAGACCAATATTATAAAAAGCGCTGTTCCACCTGTCTTCATTGGTAGAATCGAGCGGCAACTCCAATGTTTTATTGATGCCGGCTACAATTTTATTGTAAAACTTCGTACGGTTATCTTGCAGGGCATCTTTAAAATAGGATTGTGCTTGTACAAAATTGGTTGCACACAATAACGTTGCAATTAAAAATGTTATGGCTACTTTTTTATTGAACATTGGCTGTAAGAAATGCAACTGCTTTATCAAAAGTATCGAGTAAACTTACACCTAGATAGGCATGCCCTTCTGTAGGGTAAAATACATACTGCCTTGTAACACCGCTAATGCCAAGTTTTGTGTGCAGCGATGATGATTGAAAAGGTCGTACCAAGGTATCTAACCCACCTTGAAAAATAATGGTAGGTGCGCTTTGTGTTGTTACAAAATTAACAGGGCTAGATGCTGTAAAAGCTGCAGCGCCATTGGTTGGGTTGCCTAATGGATTGGCAGTAGTGATGAATCCAATAAAACTGGCCGGCACTGCCGATGATGCTGGGTTGTTGTACATATCTACCAAATCGGTAGGCCCATACAAATCTACTACCGCTTTTATTTTTGGTATGGTATTTTTATACGCTTGCAATAAAGCCAAATGGCCTCCTGCGCTTGCACCAAGCAAGGCAAACTTATCGGAAATGTTATACTCTGTACGTTTGCTATAAATTAAATCTACCACCGATTTTATATCTGTTTCCTGCGTTGGAAACGGATTTATATTGGGCAGCGCTGCTAGCCTATAGTTTACATTAAATACGGCATAATCTGGCAAGCGCTGTTTGATGATATCTACAAAAGGAGTCATTTCAGATTTGTCGCCAGATACCCAACCACCGCCATGTATTATAATCAACACTTTTGTTGTTGTGTTGGTTCTATTAGCCGGTAAGTAATAATCATATTTTTGTAAAGCATCTGCACCATAGGTAGCATTGTTGACTGTACTGGCTGTGAGTGCTACAGGTGGCGTAACGATAGGCGTAACGGGATCTACCGTATTTTTTGTGCAAGAAAAAAATGCCAATGCAACTGTAGTGAAGAAAATCAAACGTAGTTTCATGAGTTTATATTTATTGTATTTTTATTGTTACATGTTTATCGATTTTAAACATGTAAAGTTGCTATCAACTTCATTACGGCTCAATTCATGTAAATGATTTAAGGCAATTTAGTACTTTTATAGCTAAAAATGTATCCTGCCATGTTTAAAAAAAAAGAAGGTTAAGATTTATTTAACGATTGTTTTTTGACAGGGCGTATGATGTTTTCTATTTTTATAGCATCAACTTAATTTATGCAAACTCATAAATCTACCAATAAAAGGCCTACAATACAAGGCAAAAAGAAAATGCGCCACAGTGGTTGGGGTTGTTTATTGGATGTTTTTTTTACCGTGTTGGAGTTGGTGGCACTATTATTCTAAAGTAAATTCCATTTTTCTACTTTTTTTCTTCATTTGGTTGTGTTGTACGCTATACTTTCTTAAAGAAATTATCAATTTCGGCCAATTGCTTTTCTTCAGCATTTAATTTTATAAGCCTCTTTAATTTCAAAGAATTTATTAGTATGTATATGCCAGAGAAGATTAATATGGAAAAAATAGCCAACATCAGTATTGATAAATCATCTTCTTTTCCTTTATTGTATCGGTTTATAGTATCATAAATACCATAACAATAAACAAGTGTTATACAAAAGATTGCTATGCAATAAAAAATTAAAAGGAATAAAAATAAAGAATGGCTATTTGCAGTTAGATTGGTATTTGGATAATTCTTTTGAAGTATATATATGTTTAGTACTGGAAAAGCAAACAGATTTGTAAACAAAATCAAAAACAATGCATTCCATAGAAAATTACTTGCTTCTAAATTATGGTATTTCGTAGCCATAGAATAGCCTAGAGAAGCAATGATAAGAAGGCTAAAAACTATCTGCACAATTGCTATTATTTTAAAAATATTCCATTTCTTTGGCATATGATTAATTTCCTTTACCGCTTATGTTTTTTGTTGTGTGAACCCTTTTACTTTTATAAATAGAATTGTATGTTTAGTTATTAAACAAAATTAATATTATTACTTCTTTTTAATTTCAGCGATTTCATTTATTTTACCAATTGTAAAATTTTGTAAAATTAAATATTTGAGTTTAGAGGAATATACGGAAGTGTAAATCATGGTTACTACAATTACCAATGTTACAACATACTCTTTATAACCGGTTCTATTAATGTCAGTCGCATTCCCGCTTTTTGATAATAATTCAAAGCCTATAAAAATAATAACTAAAGATAAAATTACTGCTATAAATGTATAAAGTTTGCTTAAAATATTAAAGTAAATTAGTTCAGTTTTAAATATTTCTGCATTTGGAAACTTTTTATACAAGAAATATAAGTTAAGAGAACAGAAAGTTATTGAGAATAATAAAATAGAACAGGTCAGAAAGATAATGAACGGGTTCCCAGTAAACTGATTCGACATCAAAATAGTTTCTATTTTTGAAAGAACTATTTTTCCAAGAATATAAACAAGTAATATTATTTGAATAAATACTACAATTCTAAAAACTTTCCATTTTTTAGGCATACGATTAATTACTTTGCACCCTTGGTAATCTTTGCTTCTTTGCGTGAAACTTCTTTATTTCGTTGTGTAAAATCTCTTTGCTCCCTTTGTTATCTTTGTCTCTTTGCGTGAAATCCCTTACTCCTTCAAATCCAACCGTATCTGCAATTCATCAAACTGTTTGTCATCAATGGTGCTTGGTGCATCTATCATTACATCTCTGCCACTGTTGTTTTTAGGGAAGGCTATAAAATCTCGAATACTTTCACTACCACCAATGATAGCGCATAGCCTGTCAAAACCAAATGCCAACCCACCATGCGGCGGTGCGCCATATTCAAAAGCGCCTAATAAGAAACCAAATTTATGTTGTTGCTCTGCCTCATCCATACCCAATGCGGCAAACATTTTTTGTTGCAATTCTTTTTGGAAAATACGGATACTACCACCACCAATTTCGTTGCCATTTAGTACCATATCGTATGCATTGGCTTTTATGTTTGCATAAGGGTGTTTCAGGTATTCTGCTGCATTTGTAATGGTAGGATCGTTGTTTATCATCGTATCTATATCGCTTGGCTTTGGCGATGTAAATGGATGATGCCTTGCTACCCAGCGGTTATCTTCTTCTGCATATTCAAACAACGGAAAATCCAATACCCACAATAATTTAAAATCATCGGCCTTGCGTAAGCCTAAGGTAGTACCCATGTACATACGCAGGTCGCTAGCAGCTTTGCGGGTGCGCTCTTCTGCACCAGCTACAATCAAAATTAAATCACCGGCTACAGCATTGGCTGCAGTCGCTATCGCTTTTAATTTTTCTTCGGGGTAAAATTTATCAACGCTGCTTTTGAGTGTGCCATCTTCGTTGCACTTAATAAAAACCAATCCCTTCATGCCTATTTGTGGACGTTTTACCCATTCGGTTAGTTCATCTGTTTGCTTGCGGGTATAATTTGCACAGCCGGGCACAGCAATAGCTACTACAGTTTCGGCTTCGTCAAACACTTTAAAATCCACTCCGTTTATTAGACCAGCAATATCCAAGTAATTATTCCCTTCCATCTCCGCTTCATTCTCCGCTAAAGCCCCTACTCTGGAGGGGTTTGGGGAGGCCGTAAATGCGTGTCTTGGAAATTTCAAATTGCACAACTTCATGCCAAACCTAATATCTGGCTTGTCATTGCCATAAGTCCACATGGCATCCATCCATGTCATGCGCTCAATGATTTCTGTATAGTCTATATTTTTTACATCTTTAAAAATGCGGCGCACCAATCCTTCAAACATTTGTAAAATATCTTCCTGCTCTACAAAACACATTTCACAATCTATTTGTGTAAACTCCGGTTGTCTATCGGCACGTAGATCCTCATCTCTAAAACATTTTACAATTTGGTAGTAGCGATCGTAGCCGCTTACCATTAGCAATTGTTTAAATGTTTGCGGGCTTTGTGGCAAAGCATAAAATTGTCCGGCATTCATACGGCTAGGCACTACAAAATCTCTGGCTCCTTCTGGCGTACTTTTTATAAGAAAAGGAGTTTCTATATCCATAAAATTATTTTCGTGCAAATAATTTCTGGTGCTTCTTCCTACAGCATATCGAAGTTCTAAATTTTTCTTTACTGCATTTCTACGCAGATCTAGGTACCGATATTTCATGCGCAGCTCATCGCCACCGTCGGTATCATCTTGTATCGTAAATGGTGGCGTAATAGATTTATTTAAAATAGAAAAACTTGTCACCGCAAGCTCAATATCGCCGGTAGGCATATTTGGATTTTTATTGCTACGCTCACTCACCAATCCTTTTACTTGTAGCACATATTCACGTCCCAGTGGGTTTGCATCCAGCGTTGCATTCAAGCTTTCGTTGAACAACAACTGGGTTATACCATAACGGTCTCTAAGGTCTACAAAAGTAATGCTACCAAATTTACGTACGGTTTGTACCCATCCAGCAAGGGTTACTTCTTTGTTTACATCGGCCATTTTCAATTCGCCGCAGGTGTGCGTTCTAAACATTGTATTGAGCTTATTTTGCTGCGAAGATAAGAGAAAAATTGAAGCCCCCTAAATGCCCCCTAAATCCCCCAAAAAGCCCCCTAAATCCCCCGAAGGGGGACTTTATGAACCCTTAAATGGATTTTTAGATTTTTTTTAATTGAGGTATTCTGAAACTACATTTTTTGGGCTGTGAGCGGCAGTACATTTGGCATCATTTGTCCGGTCTTAGTCGCTGTTCCGTACGCATATGTCTGCGTATGCCACCGCCGGCGGCACGCATACATATACGTACATCGCTCAGTCCACAGCAAGTGTAGTCGCAAAGGTTGTCGCAAGGGTTGTCAACCTTGGTTACTAATTTCAAAATACATATACTGCGCACAGGTTGACAACCCTATTTGTAATTTCACCGCACGTGTCCCGTACATCTATATCGGGAGCTCGTCAGCGGGTGAATCTTTTTTCAGCTTTTATGGATGGAGGAGGGGAGTAGTTTGCAATTATATTTTAGACAATTGAAACAATTTAAAATATTGTATCTGTATAATCCTGTTTTTCTCCCTTTTTAAGAGTACTTGAAAATACTGCATCTGCAAGAATCGGTTCAGTTTGTATTTTACCATTAATGATACAATCGCAATTTTTCGGCAATAGTTTTTGTATTGCATCTAATTTTTTATCTGTTTGGCGAATTTTATCAGAGTTTTTACTTTTATCTACTTTCATTTTCACGTCTTCTAAATCTAATAACGCAAATTCTTTTTCCATTTCTTCTTTTGTCATTTCTTTAGTAGCCACAGTAATTGTTTGTTTAAGGCCTGCACTAAACAATGTTTTTCCAAAAATAAATTTGTCTTTATATGCTGCAAATGCTACCACATAACATTGTTCTTTTTGCGGTAGAATTATTTTGCCATTCGTTTCCTTAAAACCATATTGTTCTCCGTCTTCAAGTTTGCCACCTTCCACAAAAACTTTTCTACTTGGTATTATCAAGCATACATTGTACTCCAATTTGTATTGGCCTTGCATGCGCACAAATAGTTCGCTTTCTTTGCATACATCAAGTTCACTTAAGCCAAAGTCAAGATTATGCCAGCCAAATGCTTCCATTTTTATCGTGTAGTAAGTGGCTTTTACAGAGGTAGGGCTTATGTATTTTTTCGGGTTTTCTACTTCGATACTTTCTGTAAACGCAATTGTATCCAAGTTTGGGTCAGCCGGAACAGGTATCACTCTGTCTAAATTAAACATTGCGCCATTGTCTTCTATCAACTTATTTCTTTTGTTATTTATTTTTGCTAATGCTTCTTTGTATTCATAACAACTATCACAACAAGTTTTTTCATATTTAATATTTCCCATCCCTCTCTTATCTGACTCTGCCTTTATATGTGCAAACAGACTATCTAACCCTCCACCGCTTTCTAATGCTGGAAATGCTGTCATTACAGTGGGCTTCCATTTGTCAAATTGTTCTTTACTGTAGCAATCGGTAATAATCATATTTTCTGGGCTTTTCATAAAATCATATATCCATTTTTTGGGTTTGCGATAGGTAATACCTATCAAAGCTGGTCCAGTATAATCTTGTTCTATTTTATGGCAATTACTACATTGTGCTTTAAATATTTGTTCACCAATACCAATTTTTTTACTGGTTTCATCAGCTGCCAACGCTGTGGGATTTTGCCAATCTATGTTTCCATTATCTTGTTTTTTTCCTTTGAACACTTGCATGGCAGGGTTGTAGGTTTCGGATGGTACAAGCACCTCAATAGGTTTAATGATAGTCGCTTTATAACCTTTTGCTACATTTAGGTATATCATGCCGGCACTGCTCAATGTTTTATTGCCACTTTTAGTAGTAAGCCCCGCAAGCAAAATGTCTTTTAAATGGATGGCCTCTTTTATTTCAAGTTTTACATTTTTGTTATCGCTTTGTAAACTTCCTGTAGCAATTCTTAAAATGCAGCCACTTGCTGTCAGTAAGGTTGTATCTCTTGTAACATTTATTTCAAAAAGTTGTTCTTGTAAATTTGTTTCGTTAAAGAACTTGTGGAGATTACTCTTTGGATTTTTAGTACAAGAATAAAATAAAACTGAAATAAAGAGCAAAATAAAAATTCGAAATTTCATAGCAGAAATATGGGTAGTGTAAATGATTTGTTCAACCTGATTTCCTAAAGATATGAAATTTCTTCTACCATGTATGTTATGTATGGTTGTCTTAAAAAGTATCGTAATTTACAAATAGGGTTGTCAACCTTTACGTACTACATTTATATTGAAATTAGCAATTAAGGTTGACAACCCTTGCGACAATTTTAAATGCCACCCACGCAGCCTTTTCCCAAAAATTGAACTCTACTATTTTATACCTTACTGCTTATGAGAAAAGTATTACGCTTATTATTATTGCTTGTTCCATTTTTTTGTAGCGCACAACAAAACCTTCAAAAAATACGCACCAGTAGCTGGCAAACCCACGCCTACAAAGTGTCTGCGGCCGATGCGGAGGATTTTATGCAATGGGATTCCATTCCCGTTATTAGGTTTCAAGATATTACACCCACCATGATTTTTCCTGCAGATTCTGTAGATGAAACCAAACTCGGTATAGGGAATTTTATTCTTTTATCAGTTGTAGATAATAAAGTAAAGGCAGTATTGGTTAATAATTCTAATTTGATAATGCTTACTATCAACAATAAGGATAGGTTACAAATAGATGTAAGGAACAGGGCTGGTTTGTTTATAGAGAAAGCAACAGTTTTTGTTAATGGAAAAGAAGCCATATTTAATAAGGAGTCCAATACTTTTTGGGTGAAAGAACGAAAGTTGGATAAAGCCAAAGTGAAGATATACGCTCCATCAGATACTTTGTACAAATTGCTTTCTTTAAGCGACAGATATACGCCTGATATTTCTAATCAAAAAAAGCAAAATTTCAAACTGACTAAAATATATAAAATTGTAAACTGGATTCCATTTAATATAAAAAAATTATTTGCAAAGAAGAAAGCCAGTAATAACATACATGCTGGTGGTTATATTATTTTCAATCAGCCAAAATACAAGCCCTTAGATACATTAAAATTTAAAGCCTACGTAATAGATAAAAAATGGAAACAGTACAATAAGAAAGTGGATGTTTTTATTAGCTATTATGACAAGGGTAAAAGCATCCTTCAATTCATTAAGACCCTGCGACCTATTTCCTCGGGTGCATTTGTAGACGAAATTGCATTATCAGATACCCTGCCATTGGATACTCGCTATACTTTATTGCTAAAAACGAAATCTGATAAGCAAATCATTTCGAATACCTTTAAAATAGAAGAATATGTATTAGACGAAATAGGATTTTATAGTTTTAAAGCCGATAAGGAAATGTATTATAGAAATGATTCTATCCGTTTTTTTGCAAATGCCAAAGATGCAAATGGCTTAAATTTATTGGATGGCAAAGCCGCACTTTTACTTACGACCAATTCAATTAAATCTTTTTACAGGGATACCGTTTTTGTTATTGATACCCTTTATTATAAAGAATTAAAGCTTAATACCACCGAGGATACCAAATTTGTAATACCTGCAGACATGTTGCCGAATGCATTTTTAGAAATTAATGCTACACTTAGTTTTACAAATGCAAACAACGAATTGCATGTGGAAAGTACACAAATAGCCTACAAATATTTTTCAAAAGAAATTTTGGTAAGCCAAGAACTAGATTCTATTAAAGCCGTTTTTATTGAAAATGGAATGGAAAAAAATGCCACAGGCCAATTGGAAATAGGTGATGAAAAAGCCATCAATATTGGTTTTCCATTTATTGCAAAAATAGATCCTACAATTGAAGCGTACTCATTTTTAATGAATGATGATGATGTAGAAGACAATGATTTTTACATAAAAGATTCTTATCAGATACAATTGAGTGGTATTAACAATGGGGATACATTGGGCTTTATACTAAACAATCCATATAAAATTCCAGTTTACTATTCTATTTTTTCTGGTACAAACATTATTGCTTCTGCCAAAAGTAATTTAACAGAAATAAAATGGCAAAAGCTATTAAATGATAATAGTCAACTGTATAAAGTTCGCTGGCAATATTATTGGGCTGGAAAAGAAATAATAGACGAAGAAAATATTGGTCTTTATTTTAAAAATTTGAATATTCAAGTTACTGCAAAGGATATTGTATTTCCAGGTCAAAAAGATTCTCTAAAAATTAATATTACAGATTATAAAGGAAAGCCGGCAAACAATGTCAATCTTACTGCTGTTAGTTACAACAACCAATTTAAAAAGGATATAAAAGTTAGCAATCCTCCATTGTTAATAAAATATAAGAGTAAGGGTTTTCTGGAGAATAAAAGTTTTTCAGAAACAAAGATGCCTGTAATTAGCAAAACGTATCTGCTTGGTAAAAACATACATTTGTTGAGCAAGTTCTCGTTAGATACGATGACTTATTATAAACTATTGTTTCCTATAAAAGGTATTTATGATGCTCCCACACGCATCAGTAGCTTTGTACCGCAAGTCTCTATAAATTTGGTAGAAAAAGGAGTGCCACAAGAAATTTATTTACTATACCTTAATAGAAATTTGGTTTATTACAATGGCGTTACCGATAAAATGAAATATGCTTTTGATGTGTTTCCAGGTATCGTACAAATTGGCATTAGAACAAAAGATAAATATATAGAAATAGATAGTTTTTATATACAGCCAAATTATAAGCATGATATCAGTTTTGATATCGATAATTTGCCTCCCCACAGTACCATTACTCCTACAAAAAAATATTGGACACTCAATGAAATGGATTTGCTAGAAAGCAGCATGTGGCAAATGCAAAATAATTACAATAACAACAATGCTTATCTATGGCAGGGTAGTAGATTGGTTCATTTGAGTGGGAATAGAGAACATATTGCAGGACCTTTTGTTAAGGATGGAATATCTTTTTTTAGCCTAGGTTATTTCGATATCAATTTTACTTTCGAACCTGGATACCAATATAATTTATCTCCAAAAATACTCAGGCTAGAAAAGAAACCCTTGTTTGTAAAAAAAGATACTTCCAATTTACTATTAAATTTTCCATTTACTGCATTAACGCTTGGCGATACCATTGTGGAGCCTCCAACAATTAGCTATCCCTTGCCGGAGAAAAGAAAGTTTATATTATACAATACCAATTACACACATTACGCCTATGCAGGTAATCAACGAGGGGTGGGTAGAATCCAATATTCTTATTCCAAAGATTCCATTATAAATTATATTATTTTATTTAACAACGATAGCAATAAAATTGCGCTTGTAACCAATAACCAGTATGGAAAAATAAATAACTTACTACCTGGCAATTATACACTTTTACTTGTAACCAATAATTTTAATACGGCAACGTTTGATAATATCATCGTAAAACCAGATGGTACAAGTTGTGTAAAAACGGACACTTTAAAGTTTGTAGCAGGCAATGAAATGGTAAGTATTTTATTGGCTCAAGCAGAAGAAAGTTTGAAGCCAAAAGAGACAAAAAATCCAGATGAAATAATTAAATCCTTCGAAATTAAAAAGGAATTAAAATTTGTAGAGAATGGAACTGGCAGGGTAACAGGAGTTATCCTTGATAGTAAATCGATTAATCCTATTCCATATTGTTCTATAAAGTTAAATGGTTATGATTATGGAGTGAGTTCTGATGGAAATGGATATTTTATTTTGCAAGGATTAAAATCCCAGGAATATATTTTGGAATTTGCTTCAGTAGGCTATCAAACCAAGTTAGTAAAAGTTAACCTTACCAATAATCAAAATTATCGCTTGGAAGTAAAGTTAGATTTATCGGTGTCTTATTTAAATGAAATTGTAGTTTCTACAGCTTTGGGAAAAGTAAGGTCAAAAAGTTCATTGGGGTCTGCAACTGTTACAATTTCCAGTAAAGACTTGCGTTCTGTGAATATTGTACAAGGATTGCAAGGTAGAGCAGCTGGCGTACTTGTTCAGTCAACTAATGACGGTGTTCCTGGCGGTAGCGATAGAATTACTTTAAGAGGCATTCGATCCCTCACAGGAAACAATCAACCACTTTTAGTTGTAGATGGTATAATATCAAGACTCGGTAAATTTTCAGACATTAATCCCAATGATATTGCAGACGTAACCATTCTCTCTTCATCTGCAGCTACCGCTATTTATGGGCCCGATGGCGTAAACGGTGCAATTGTGGTTACCACAAAAAATAAAACAGAAAGAAAAGAATTTCGGGATTATGCTATATGGCAACCAAATTTTTTTACAGATAAAAAAGGCAATGCAGCATTTGTAGTTACTTATCCAGACAATGTTACTGGGTGGAAAACGTTTGTGATAGCAATGGATAAGAAAAGGAGAATAGGCAAAACGTCTTTTATTACCCAAGCATACAAACCCATAGTTGCACAATTAAATTTACCTACATTTTTAGTAGAAGGCGATAGCAGTTATTTTATAGGAAAAAGTCTGAATTATACTGCTGATAAATACAATGTAAAAACGGAATTTTCTTTGAATGGAATTATTTCCTCCTCAGTACAAAAAGATTTAATGGGCAACGATGCCAACATAGAAAAATTATTGGTTACAACAAATACAACAGATTCTTTAAAAGCAAAATTTGCATTACAAACCACTACTGGTTTTAAAGATGGAGAAGATCGCATCATACCAGTATTTAAAAAAGGTACAGAAGAAGCCGTAGGTAATTTTTGGGTTTTACAAAACGATACGACCGTTTCTTTCTCTGCCATAAACGGAAAAGCAGAAATAAATATCTATGCACAAAACAATACCTTGGATCTGTTGCTAGATGAGATAAAGCACCTCAAAACCTATCCTTATGTATGTATGGAGCAAACGACTTCTAAACTTACCGGGCTTGCAATGGAAAAAAAGATAATGGAGCATTTGAAATCACCATTCGAAGATCAAAAAGTTTTTGATATGCTGTTACAAAAAGTGCAAAAAGCACAATTGTTTGATGGGGGTTGGCCCTGGTGGGAAGGTGGTAAGGCAAATTTTTATATCACAAATTATATACTGAATGCACTGTTGTTGTATAGGGAAAATCCATTGGTAGAAAGCAATATTAGAAACGGATTTTTATATCTACAAAACCAATTACCTCTTTTAAATAAATCACAGCTATTAGTTTCCTTGGTTACTTTAAGCGAAGGAAATCATCAAATGGATTATACAAAATGGATAAATAAAATAGAGTTTGATTCTATTACCCAGCATGAACAATGGCAATGGGTAAAAATAAAGCAACAGCAAAAAATGGAATACAAAGCTGAGTTGAAAAAACTGATTGATAAAAAAACCAATACAATGCTTGGAGGTTTACATTGGGGTACTGAAAATTATAGATGGTACGGTAATGATATTGCCACAACAATTATTGCTTTTAATGTTTTAAAAAATGAAACAGAATACAAAAATCTGTTGCCCAATATTATTCAATATTTTCTAGAAAAAAGGAGAGGAGGGTATTGGGTAAATACAGTAGAATCTGCCACTATTTTAAATACCATTTTACCTGAAATATTGCAAACTCAAAAAGAATTTAACAAGCCGGCAATGATAAACATTACTGGGGATTCTACTTTTATCATTTCTACTTTTCCATTTAAGTATACCACAAAAAATACGACTATAAATAAATTAAATATCACTAAGTCGGGTGGCGGTTTGGTATATTTTACTGCCTATCAAAAAGTATTTAATACTACACCAGAACCTGTTGTAACCAATTTTATTGCCAGCACTTCTTTTCAAAAAAATGGGCAAACCATGGCAAGTATAAAAGCAGGAGAAAGAATGAAAATGATAGTGACCATTGAAGTTTTAAAGGATGCGGAATTTGTTATGCTTCAAGTTCCTATACCTGCTGGTTGTTTGTTTGTAAATAAGAGCAATTATGCTGGCGGGGTTTATAGAGAATTTTTCAAAGACAAAGTTGCCATGTTTGCAGAAACATTGCCAAAAGGTAAACATGTTTTTGAAATAGAATTAGAACCTAGGTACAATGGAACTTACAATCTAAATCCTACTAAAGTGGAACTTATGTATTACCCTACTTTTTTTGGAAGAAACGAAATGAAAAAGATAGCTATTGTGGAAAATTGATTTGTGCTTGTTTCAGTAAAAAAAAGAGTTGCCAAATACCATGGCAACTCTTTTTTTTACTGATTTTATCCCTCTATCAAATGCGGTACAAACCTGCTTTTATTATCGGTTATCAAAGTTTTTGCTTCACGTATGCCCATACCTGCAGGTGCTTGCCCTATTACCCAACTGCCTATTACTGGATAGTTATCGTCAAAGTCGGGTAGCTCAAAAAGTTGCTGGTACACAAATCCTTCTTCGCCATATTCGCCGTCGGTTTTTTCTACAATGCCATAATGCTTTACCATTTCTATATTGGCACCCTCTCTTGATAAGATTGGTTTTTTTACATAATCTTTCAAATCATTTTCTTCAAAATAGGCGGCTAACAAATATTCGTGGTTTGGGTATAGCTCCCAAAGTATGGGCAGTATGGCTTTGTTAGATAAAATCATTTTCCAACTGGGCTCTATCCAAAATGTTTTGTTGCCATCGGTTAAAATGTTATTGCCAAATTGTTCCGATGCCAACCACTCCCATGGATATAGTTTAAAAATATTACTGATGGTTTCATCCTCCATATCTACAAACAAGTTGCTATCTGCATCCCAACCAATATCATCTATAAAAACCAGTTTTGTGTCTAGCCCCGCTTGTATGGCACAATCACGCATGTACTCTGTATTGGTAAGGTCTTCCAGCGTTTCTTTAAGACAAGTAAAATGCAATTTACCTGGGTTGAGGTATACTTTTAAATACTTCCAATAAGCTATCAATTTTTCGTGAATGCTGTTAAACTGGTCTTTATCCTTAGCGAAATCTTGCAGCCAAAACCATTGCACAATACCTGCTTCGTATAAGCTAGTGGGAGTATCTGCATTAAATTCCAGCATCTTTATTTTGCCATTTTTATAACACAAATCAAAACGCCCATAAATAGAAGGGTGCTCATCGTTCCATGTTTTTTCTATGTACGAAATATAGTTTGCGGGAATTTTAAATTTACTGTATAATTTATTGTCTATTACATGTTGTACAGCTACAAGGCACATATCCCAAAGCGTAGCTGTTGCTTTTTCTATATTTTCTATTTCTTGCTTTTCAAAACTATAGTAGGCAGACTCATCCCAATATGCTACATCAGTTGTGTGAAAACCAAATCCAAGTTGCTCCACTGCTTTTTGCCAGTTGTTTCTTGGGTCTATTTTTATGCGTTGCATCTAATAAATTTAAAAATTTCAATAAAAAATGTTCTAATAATCTGTTAGGATTTAAAAGATAAAAAGTTTTAAAACCGCTGCTCAATTACATTATTCGATTTATACGAAACCCCAAACGAGAAACGCCAAACAAAAAACGCCAAACGAGAAACGCCAAACGAGAAACGCCAAACAAAAAACGCCAAACGAGAAACGCCAAACGAGAAAAGACAAACCAGAAACAACAAAACACAAAAAACA
>JANPCB010000076.1:0-5008 GCA_031430735.1 Ferruginibacter sp.
GCGGTGCGCCAAGAAGTAAGAGAGGAATCTTTTACGAACTATAAATAAGATGAGAGTAGGTCTCTCGTATATGATGTTGAGGCATTATTTACAAACCGCCTTATGGTGCTTTGTTCAAAAGACAAGGTATTGAGCGATTAAGGAAAAGGCTGTTTAATCAGTCAGGTAAGTGTAAAGGAGTTGAACGCAAGTGAACCATTCGAAGACGTGTCGAAAATGAACCTTTCTGTCAAAATTGTTTTGATCGCAGATAGAACAAGATTACTGTAACGGGAACCTCATTATTGGTTACAGGGCAGGCGGCATAGAGATGGCAAGAACTTTACACAGGCTTATTTATGGAACTTGGGAGGCTTCCTTGTTGATGCGCCAAAAGCTTTGTAGGAGTTCCGATAACAATCGGAAGACTGTTAAATAAATATTGTACAGTTCATACTACAACTCAATCCCACCGCAGGTGGGAGAAGCAACAAGAAGCGTCGGACAAAGCCATAGTAGTGTTGAATCCGCCGAAAGGCGGAGGAGCGAAGGGCTTTGGTTATTCAGTTTTATTATTTTGAAACAACCATTTAAAAATGGAATGATGACAGAAGAAAAGACAAAATCGTTTTCGATTAGTAAGCAGATGGTTTATGATAGTTACCTACGAGTATGTGAAAACCAAGGGAGTGCAGGAGTAGATAAGCAAAGCATTGAGGACTTCAATGAAGAACAAGACAAGAACCTGTATAAGATTTGGAATCGTATGTCGTCGGGTAGTTATTTTGCACCCTCTGTACGCCGAGTAGAAATACCAAAGAAAGGCGGCGGCGTTCGTCCTTTGGGCATTCCTACAGTAGGCGACCGTATTGCACAAGGTGTAGTAAAGGGTTGGTTAGAGCCAATCGTTGAACCACTTTTTCACAGTTGTTCGTATGGGTATCGTCCGGGCAAAAGCGCACACGATGCACTAAAGATGTGTACAGCCAACTGCAAGAAATTAGAATGGGTGATAGACATAGATATCAAAGGCTTCTTTGATAATATTAACCATGAAAGATTATTGCAAATGGTAGCACATCATACCCAAGAAAAATGGGTATTGTTGTATGTAGAACGTTGGTTAAAAGCAGGAGTAGAGCAAGCAGATAAAAGTATAAAAGCAAACGAAACAGGCACACCACAAGGTGGAGTAATAAGCCCGTTGTTAGCCAATATATACCTTCATCATTGCTTTGATATGTGGATGCAAAAGTATTATGCAAATGCTCCCTTTGAGCGTTATGCAGATGATATTGTAATCCATTGTAGCAACAAAGAACAAGCATTGGCAATACTTTCAGCCGTTAGTGAAAGAATGCAAAAGTTTGATTTAGCATTGCACCCTGAGAAAACTAAAATTGTACATTGCTATAAAGGGAAAGATACCAAGGATAGAACTGATGAGCACAGAAGTTTTGTATTTTTAAGTTATAGTTTTGAGCCAAGGCGTTATTGCTTCAAGGAGGGAACTACAACAAAAATAGTTACGAGGTTTCACAGTGCAATATGTAACAATGCCAAAAAGAGTATTCGTGATAAAATCAATTTATTTTTCAATTACAGATGGATAAACATAAGCTTAGAGGAATTAGCCAAGCGACTAAATCCACGCATACGAGGTTGGATGAACTATTACAGTTTGTACAACAAGTATAAGGTTAATGAAGTAATAATGTACGTAAATGTAATATTGCAAAAATGGTTGAAAAGTAAATACCGAGAACGGAGTATTAAGAAGGTTGTAGAAATTTACAAGAACTTAATACAATCAAATTCTAGGTTGTTTTATCATTGGACAAAAGGCATAACTAATGCGTTTAATTATTGAATAACAAGAGCCGTGTGATGGGAGACTGTCAAGCACGGTTCTGTGAGCGGCTCGGGCTGAAATGCCCTTCCCTACTCGACCCAGAGATACTTTTTAAATTTGAAAGTATGCTTCGATGTTTTTTAATTAATAGTTTGCTTACATACCTGCGCCAGAACGGAGTATCTGTGCGGCCCTAAATAAAGCAATAATTTTCTGCCATAGACGTTCGCATTACGCCTAACGCTCCTAATTCCTCACTCCTAATTCCTAATTCCTCACTCCTCATTCCTAATTCCTCACTCCTTCGTCTTCACTTTCACTAAATGTTTTATCTGATTTGCCTTGTGCAACAATTCTTGAGGCTCGTTGCTTAAAATAGTTACATGCCCCATTTTTCTGCCTGGCTTGGTTTGTTTTTTTCCATAAATATGTACAAATACATTGTCCATACCTAGTAGCTCTTCTAAGCCTTCGTAATGTGCTTCACCCGTGTGGCCTTCTTCGCCTACAAGATTTACAATGGCTGCTGGTAAAATATGATCTGGATTGCCCAATGGATAATTGAGCAAAACCCTCCAAAGCATATCAAATTGGGAACTGTAGCAGGCTTCAATGCTATGATGGCCACTATTGTGTACACGTGGTGCTGTTTCATTCACCCAAATATTGTCATCATAGTCTGCAAATAATTCTACTGCAAATATCCCCGGGCTCTTTAATTCTTTCACCACTTTTATTGCAACAGCTTCGGCCTTCCATTTTACTTTATCAATAATTTTTGCAGGGCTTATTTGATAGCTCAATAAATTGAGCCGTTGGTCTACCACCATATCTACCGGGTCGTAAATAACAGTATCGCCGGTTTGGCTTACGGCAATGATGATGGACAGTTCTTTTTTTATATCTACCATTTTTTCCAACACCGCCGGGGCATCAAAACCTTTTTCTACATCTGCAGATATTCTAAGAATCTCTACACCTTTGCCATCATAACCACCATTGGCAATTTTATGTACCGCAGGTAAAAAAGCCAAATGTTGTTGTAAATCAGCTTTTTCATAGGTTATTACAAAATCTCCTGAGGGTACTTCAATGGATTTGTAAAATTCTTTTTGGGTTATTTTATTTTTAATAATTTTTAAGGCAGCTGCTGTAGGGAATACTTTTACCCCTTCATCTTCCAGTTTTTGTAAGGCATCTTCATTCACATTTTCTATTTCTATTGTAAGTACGTCTAGCCCTTTTCCAAAATTATAAACGTCTTCAAAATTGGTAATATCGCCCTTGGTAAAATGATGGCAGAGATGCGCCGCAGGGCATGTTGTATCATTTTCCATGATAAATGTTTCTACAGGGTAGTTTGCAGCTGCTTGTAATAACATTCTTCCCAATTGTCCGCCACCGAGTATACCAGCTTTTATCATAAAAATTATTTGGGCAAATATAAGTTGCAGCTTTTAGGAATTCAATATTTTATAAACAGAATTATCTTTAAATTTGTACCCAATGACCCCAGATTACGCTCATAAAATTTTTACCGACAAGCGCACCAACTATAACCTATTGATGGAAGTGCTTGCCATAGATGGCATTTTATAGTGCATCTTCAATCGCTACAATAAAAGTTCAATAAAGATATTCAGTACAAGAGTGCGACGCCACTGAAGCAGATTATAGCTGCTGTTTTTGCTCGGCTCAAAAAAATAATTAGCAATATGGAAACATCAACTATTTTATCGGAAGATAATACAACTACTACAGATTTTTTGCCCTTGCAAGGCACCGATTATGTAGAATTTTATGTGGGCAATGCCAAGCAAGCAGCCCATTTTTATAAAACGGCTTTTGGTTTTCAAAGCCTTGCCTATGCAGGCCCAGAGACGGGCTCAATGGATAGGGTGAGCTATGTAATAAGACAAAATAAACTCACATTTGTACTTACCACCGCATTGCGTGAAGACCACGAAATAGCCAAGCATGTGGCTAAGCATGGTGATGGTGTAAAAGTACTAGCGCTCATGGTGCACGATGCAACAGACGCTTGGGAGCAAACTACCAAACGTGGAGGTAAAACTTACATGGAACCCAAAAAGCTGACAGACGATAATGGGGAAGTGGTGGTGAGTGGCATACATACCTATGGGGAAACTGTACATCTTTTTATAGAAAGGAAAAATTACACAGGCGTTTTTATGCCTGGGTTTAGAAAAATGGAAAGCGTTTACAATCCTGTATCTACTGGATTGTTGTATGTAGATCATTGCGTAGGAAATGTTGGATGGAACCAAATGAACCCGTGGGTAAAATTTTATGAAGAGGTAATGGGGTTTAAAAATATTTTAAGTTTTGATGACAACGATATATCTACTGAATACTCAGCCTTAATGAGTAAGGTAATGAGCAATGGAAATGGATTTGTAAAATTTCCTATAAATGAACCTGCAGAAGGTAAAAAGAAAAGCCAGGTAGAGGAATATTTAGACTTTTACAATGGAGAAGGTGTACAACATGTGGCCATAGCTACGCACAACATTATAGAAACCGTTACCGAATTACAAAAAAGAGGAATTGAATTTTTAAATATTCCTGCTAGTTACTATGCAGATGTATTGGATAGGGTAGGTAAGATAGACGAAGACCTAGCTCCTTTACAAAAGCTTGGCATATTGATAGATAGGGATGAGGAAGGTTATTTGTTACAGATTTTTAGCAAACCATTACAGGATAGGCCCACCTTGTTTTTCGAAATAATTCAACGCAAAGGAGCAAAGAGTTTTGGGAAAGGCAATTTTAAAGCCTTATTTGAAGCTTTGGAAAGAGAACAAGATGCTAGGGGTAATTTGTAAGTCGATTTCTTTGATGACTATCTGTTATTGGGTGCAAAAGAATTTTATGTATGAAATACACAATGTATGATTTTTAAAGGGGTAGATTAAAATGATATTTCTGTTTTTTTCTGTGAATCTGTGGCAAAAATACGCCACAGATTCACAGAAAAGCTGTTTTGTATATGATCTTTTAACTATTACACAAATAGATTACAGATAATTTGGGTAATAGTTAAAAGATCATATACAAAACAGCTTTTCTGTGAATCTGTGGCGTATTTTTGCCACAGATTCACAGAAAAAAACAGAAATATCATTTTAATCTACCCCTTTAAAAATCATACATTGT
>JANPCB010000077.1:0-4531 GCA_031430735.1 Ferruginibacter sp.
TCTAGCTTCTGATAAGCTGTCTTAAATCCTGCCACATGGTCGCAGGCTTCCGAAATTAAATTACTTTTTTTTGATGCATAATGGTTAATTTTATTTTAATGAAACGCTAAGGTAGTTTACCCGTAGGGTTTTGTTCAACAAGCGGTTTGGTAAAATGGGGGCAGAGGGAAGCAGTGTCTCAACATTAGTTTTTCAATTAAGCTTCATATCGGGCTGACCGAACAAATATTAAACTAAGTACTAATCATCAACATTTATTTATAAGTTTAATTTCGGTTTGCCGGGTCGGACGTAACAACTCTCCCCTACTTCGCCAATCTTCACTCGTTATTTTTCATTGACAAAAAGATAAAAAATTTACAGGCGAAACCCACTCAGCCTTTTTATCAGAGTAGGCACAATTAAAAACACAAACAAGATGACAAAAAACAATTTAATATTAAGTGTTGTAGCCCTCACCACTTTACTTTTCTCGACCTTAGGGTACGCTCAAACAGTAACCATAGGTAAACAAGTTTGGAGTACTACAAATCTTGATGTTACCTCTTTCCGCAATGGCGATGCTATCCCTCATGCAAAAACCGAAGAGGAATGGAAAAAAGCAGGAGAAAACAGACAACCCGCTTGGTGTTATTACAATAACGACTCTGCCAACGGCATCAAGTATGGCAAATTGTATAACTGGTATGCAGTAAATGATGCTCGTAGAATAGCACCAAAAGATTGGCATATACCTAGTGATAAAGAGTGGACAGCGTTAACCAACTATTTGGGTGGCGAAGTGGGATCAGGCCGCAAAATGAAAAGCACAAGTGGATGGACTTACGGGAGTACCTCAATGATTTACGACGCCCCCAACAATAGTTCTGGGTTTTCAGGTCTTCCGGGCGGCTACCGTAGTAGTTACGGCTGGAATTTCTATGAGGCTGGTGCGAAAGGTTATTGGTGGTGTTCGAATGAGAACGGTAAGAAATATGCCTGGACCCGCTTCCTAAATTGGAGCATTAGCTCTGTTGTCAGGGGCCACAATAGTAAGATGTCTGGGTATTCTGTTCGTTGCCTCAGGGATTGAGTTTATTTGATTCATTTGACTATTTGATTATTGGATAATTTGCCTCTAGGCGGTCATTCTTTTTTGAAATGGCACTTTACAGCAAACTTCCTGTATATATAGCTACTTACGACTTCTTGTTGGGGATTTTTCGGTATACAAAAGATTTTGGTAAGAAATATAAATATGCTGTTGGGTAGTGCTAAATTTGTTCTTAAAGTACGACATGTGAAAAAGAACCAACGATACGCTAACAGCGCCTACTCAAAAGGCGGGGTTTCGTGTGTCACAGACACATCTGTGCAAACCGAAAGTTGAGTTCTCCGAATGAAGTTATTTGCTAAAAATCCCGCCCTTCGGATAGCTGCAAAACGTTAGCGGCAATTGTAACAGACCAAACATTCCAAGAACAATTAAAATTAGATACATAAATAATCGACAAATAAAATAGTTGACTTATGACAACTGATATTTTCAGACCAATCAAATTAGGGAAAGAAGTATTTCATCCTAAGTCGTATGATGAAAATTCGTTCGTGATGGAATGGACAATTGAAGCAGGCGGAAAGGTTCCACCTCACATTCATTATCATATGGACGAACATTTCACAATAACTAAAGGTGAGATTACTTT
Organism: Ferruginibacter sp.; assembly: GCA_031430735.1. GTDB lineage: Bacteria > Bacteroidota > Bacteroidia > Chitinophagales > Chitinophagaceae > Ferruginibacter. The sequence goes on from JANPCB010000077.1 coordinate 1,686, forward strand.
TCAAGTTAAAGGAAAAAAAATTACTAAAAAGAATGGCGAAGAATTTTTTGTGCCAAAAGGGACTATACATTCGGTAACTAATGCTATTAAAGGACAATCTGAAATGACCGTTAAGTATTCACCTTGTGCTGATACTCATCGTATGTTTCAAATCCTTTCAACCTTAGACGAAGAAAAACCCGGAAGTATGATGAATATGATGAAATACTTTTACCTTGTTCCACGACTTGGACTAAAAGAATTTTCGGCGATTAGTCCTGCATTCTTAATGAGTATTATGACTGTAGTTGTTTATGTAATGGGCAACCTATCAGGATGGGACAAATTAATTGCTAAATTTAAATGACAACGATAAAACAACGAACCGCTAACATTGGGTTTGCTACAAAGCTAGCTTGACATTGCAGCAATTGGGCATTTGCTCGCTGTTGTGCTTCATCTGTGCTGGGCAAACATCGCTGGGTGTTTGTTTGTTAACCTGTACTTTTTTATCTTTATTCTGTCCCGAAGTTTCGGGATTCCGGGCTGGATGAGCAATGAACCTGCCTGTCGGTAGACAGGTTCCGGCTATACAACAAGCTTTGCCTATTGGCGATAATACAAAGCGACTTCCTACTCAAAACCAAGGCGGGCGGCGTTTTGATTGACAACACCAACAAAAGCAAAACGCTGAGCCCGCCGCGTGAGACTCGTCTGGGAAGAAAAAATACCTTAACTTTAAAAAACTCAACAATTCTCAAATATTCTACAACGTGAAAGTAGGTCAGCTTATAATAATCGGTATTTCAATTTACGCTTTATCGGCATGTAAAAAAAGTAGTGGGTGTGAGACATGGGAAGTAAATGATCGTTGCACTGAAACCGGTAACTGCAACTATCTAGGTTGCAATTCCTATCCGTCGGGTATTCACCAGGAAGAAATATGCGGTAACGCATTAAATGATGCCCGGCCAAATAATACTATTACTATCAACAGTAACTGTACCACACGACAAAGAACTTTTATCCGCAAGCTGTAATAAGACATCTGCAAAGGCAATGGAAAGCTTATCTGGTTATTGGTTCTCAGCCGGCGGCTTGGATTTTTTGTCGTACATCGATTAATTATCAGTAGTTAAATTAAACACTTTTCTTTATGACAACCTCTTAAAATCTCCTAAAACTATTGAGGAAAAAGTATGAACAATTTCAGAGTTGACCAATCAATGAGATTTAATTCAGCAAAAACTTAATGATGCTTTATCTTACATAGACTCAATTACAGGCATTGACAATAGTTTGAAGATTGATGAGGAAGTAGCAATTTTAAAAAACTACATTGGAAAAGTCATATAAAATAAAAATGCTTAATCATCAGACCTCAAACAAACAGAATAATTGGTAGACAAATTGAATAAACAAAATCGCATGCAATAAAAAATACTCAATAGCAAGTACGAACCGCCACCAATGCATTGCCAAAAGTCAGGGCGGGATATTGAAACATGAGCAAAGCCAGTATTTGGTTTCGGCTTGACCAACAAACATCAACAAAAAGCCAGGCAGCAGTTTCGGGCGGACGAATATTCAATTCCTCACCATCGGCATTACCCGCTCTGTTAGCCTCCATAAGACAAAGACCAGAAAAAATGAAAAAATTAACGACGATATTATTTTTAATGATTACGACAGTATGTTTTGGACAACGGACTATTCGATTTGCAGACTCAATTCGGATAGCGTATGGTATTCCAGCAATAAGTTATGCAGTCATTGATAGTAAAATAATATTGGAAAGTTCGGCTATGGGAAAGCACTCTACCAAACTTCCTGACACCGCAACTATTAATGACAGATTTCACATTGGCTCTAACTCAAAAGCAATGACGGCTTTTATAGTTGCAAAATATGTGGAAACAGGGAAACTAAAATGGACAACTAAATTCTTTGACATCTTCCCTGATTGGAAAGAAAATTCCAAATTAGAATATTACAATATTACACTACAAGATTTGCTTTCACATAGAGCAAGAATACAACCGTTTCAAGGTGATAATGACCCAACAATCCCCGATTTTAAAGGTACAAAACAAGAAAAAAGAAAAGCCTTTGGCAAGTTTGTGCTTACATTAAATCCTGTTGAAATAGACAGCATAAATAAATTTAATTATTCTAATGCCGACTACACATTGGCAACTTTAATGTTAGAAAAGGTAGCACAAAAAAGTTGGGAACAATTGGTAGAGAAAGTTTTTAATAAAGATTTAAAATTAAATGTTAGACTTTCTTGGCCTGAAAACCAAAAACTAAAAGATACTTGGGGACATTTATTTGAAAATGACAAATTTATACCTGTTCCTTCAAATACAGACTATCATTTGGATTTTACAGAACCAGCAGGAGATATAAACATTAAATTGAAGGATTACGCAAAATTTATTCAATTAAATTTACAAGGATTGAAAGGAAATAATAATTATCTAACTGCAAAAACATATCAATTTATACACAAAGGAATTGACAACTATTCTTTGGGTTGGTATAATGTTTACGAAAACAGCAAGGAACTTTCTACACATTCAGGCACAGCAGGGACATATTATTCACTTGTTCATATAGACAGAATTAAAGGAAAGGCTTTTATAATTTTTACCAATTCTTTTAATCAAGATACACAACAAGGCGTTAGACTATTGATGAGAAAACTTAAAGAAAATTACGGCAGTTAACAATTAAGGTTTAGTGTGGCATGCAATGCCCAACGCTAAACCTGTGTTGAACGAAACCCGGGCTATTTGTTATGGGGATTTGAAATAAAGGCTAAGGGGTAGAAAAAAATACAGAGCGTATTTTTTGAAAAGTAGGTA
>JANPCB010000078.1:0-57549 GCA_031430735.1 Ferruginibacter sp.
TATCTGCCAATTGTGTATTTAAATCAACGTGTAAAGCACCCGCCAAATGCTTTGCTTCATATTCGGACTCGGCGTTTTTTCCTGCATTGGCATCTACAATAATTAAATTTTCCTGATTATAAATTTTTAATAATTCAGCTGCATCAATAATGGGAGAATAATTTTCGGACATCTAATTTGCTTTTATTGTTTATAATAACGCTATTGCTACATTTCCTTTTTTATGCCCCTTTTCAACATATGCATGCGCTTCCGCCATTTGTTCCAATGTATAGGTTCTGTCAATTACCGGTTTCAATTTACCGGTCTCCATCAATTCTTTCAAAAAAACAATATCTGCTGCTGTATGGCTTATCACGCCAAACAATACTTTTCTACGTCTTGTAATAGAAATAAATAATCCTTGAAAAGTTTCTGACATTCCAGCTGCACTTAAAATTAGTATTCCTTTTCTATTTAAGGATTTTAAACTTTGTGAAACAGCTATTGTATTTACTGTATCAAAGATTACATCGTAAATCTCGCCATTGTGCATAAAATCCTCCTTCGTATAATCAATAACTTTATTTGCGCCAAGGGATTTTACCAGCTCAATATTAGCAGTGCTGCATAGCCCTGTAACATGCGCCCCAAATGATTTGACCATTTGAACAGCTGCACTACCTACAGCACCGGATGCCCCTACAATCAGTACTTTTTGCCCAGGTTTTATTGCTGCCTTTTTTATAAAATGCAAAGCCGTAACAGCACCAAAAGGAATAACAGCCACTTCTGCATGTGAAAGTTTATCCGGCTTTAATGCCAATGAACCATTTTGAGCAACACAAATATATTCGGCATAAGCACCAAAACGCATATCCGTATGACCAAATACCTGCTCTCCGATTTTAAAACCTGTTACATCATTTCCCACACTTTCAATTTCTCCCGAAAAAACTACACCCAGTACATTTATTTTAGGCTTTGTTAAACCAAAAATAAAACGAACAGCAAACGGGTCGGCCTTACGCAGCCGCACATCGCCTGAATTCACTGCGGTGGCTTTAACTTTTATCAGCACTTCATTGTCTTTGGGTATTGGTTTTGCTACATTTTTAAGTTGCAATACTTCCGGTGATCCGTATTTGGTATAAACTATTGCTTTCATGCTCATTCGTATTATTGTGTTTGATTTATTAGAGTGCAAAAGTATTTGTTGTGTTTCCCAATTTCATTGACTTGAGTTAAGAAATAAAGCTGTTTCAATCTTTTCATCAGATAGAAAAACGCAAACAATGCTAATCCACTCAAAATAGTGGTCAATTGCCAAAATTTATATTATTATTTCAATAGCTATCCGCTATTAGGTGCATGGAATATAAAATTGTAGAAAATTAAATATAAACTGTATAAAAATTCATTCTTCATTTATAGAATTTACCCATATTGTCTGTAATCTATTTGTGTAATAGCAGAAAGATCATTTACAAAACAGCTTTTCTGTGAATCTGTGGCAAAAATATTGCCACAGATTCACAGAAAAAAACAGAAATGTCATTTTAATCTACCCCTTTAAAAATCATACATTGTGTATTTCATACATAAAATTCTTTTTCACCCATTAGCGGATAGTCATTATTATTTTAAATTGTTTTAAATTGTTTGTTATAAAGGGCAAGACAAGCGAAGAACAATTTTATTGCACATTCAAAAAATTATTTTAAAATGGAATTTATAAAAGTTTGTACCAAAGATGAGTTGCCCAACAATTCACAAAAAGTAGTAAGCCTGGGCAAAAAGAAAATAGCCCTTTTTCATTTCAATAATAAAATATCTGCTATGGCCAATGCCTGTTTACACAAGGCTGGCCCATTGGGTTTGGGTGCAGTAAGTGCCAAATATGATGGTATGTATGTAACCTGTCCCTGGCATGGCTGGGAATATAATATTGTAACGGGCAGCGCACCTCCGGGGTTTCCAGATCAGCAGGCACTGTATGAAGTAAAGTTGGAGGGTGAATATCTATTGGTAAGTGAAGAACCTATCGTAAAAGCACACCGAGAACATCATAACAATCCCTTACTGGAAGACCTTATCAAATTAAAATACCAAACTGCTGAAAACAGTTTGAATATTCTCGGCATCAGTACCACCAATTTGTCGGCTGGTTTGCCTCGTTTTTCTACTTCAGAAGATGCATTGGAAAAATCGTTGGCATATGCAACAGAAAAATATGGTGCTGCAACAAAAATGGTAAAGCTGCGGGAATTGGAGTTTCGCAATTGTGAAGGCTACTATTCGCAACACAGTCATGCCTGCACCTGGCCTTGCAGCATTACCGAAATGGATCCAAAAGACGGTATGACAGAAGTATATGAAAGCATGATTCTTTGGGCAGATATTGTGATTGTATCTACCCCTATTCGTTGGGGAAATGCATCTGCATTGTATTACAAAATGGCCGAGCGGTTAAATTGTGTGCAAAACCAAATTACCATTAGCAATAAAATTTTAGTAAAAAATAAACTGGCTTCTTTTATCATAACTGGCGGGCAAGATAATATACAGCAGGTAGCAGGACAGATGATGTGTTTCTTTACCGACCTTGGATTTACTTTTCCGCCCTTTAGTTTTTTAGGTTGGAGCAGAGGATGGACATCCGAAGACATGGACAAGAATGTGATGCAGTTTAAGAAGAGCGAATACATCAAACGCACTTCCAAGGAGATAGTGGACAATTGCGTGGAAATGCTAAAGCAAATTAAAAATGTAAAGAGTGATAATATTCATGCGCCCTTGCCTAAAAGAACGGATTCGCTTAGTGATGGAATGGAGAATACGGATATGAATATTTAAATGATGCCATGGAAGTTTCATTGTGCTAGAAAAGATTATTTTCGGATGTTAAAATAAATAAGAAATAAATTGATTAAAAAATTTAGCTGGATATTGTTAGCTGTATTGGCAATAATAGTGGGCCTTTACCCCGCCATTTATCTTTTTATAGATAGAAAATTTGGACTATTGGCATCAAAAACAAATGAACTGCTCTCAGATCCCTTTTGGAACATTGGCTTTTATACTCATATCTTTTTTGCAGGCCTGGCTTTATTAATAGGGTGGACACAATTCAGTTCGAAACTAAGGAATAAAAATATGGCTGTACATAGAATCACTGGAAAAGTTTACGTGGTCTCAGCGCTTGTAAGTTCAATAGCGGGTATTTACATTGGTATTTTTGCAACTGGAGGAATAGTGACTTCAATGGGCTTTATATGTCTGGGTGTAATTTGGTTTTATACAACGTTAATGGCTTACATCTATATCAGGAATAAACAGATTTTACAACATCAAAAGATGATGATTTATAGTTATGCTGCTTGTTTTGCTGGTGCTGCACTGAGAATATGGTTGCCCATTCTAGGGATTATTTTTGGCGACTTTATTACTGCCTATACTATTGTTGCATGGCTTTGCTGGGTACCCAATTTAATGGTTGCTTATTTTATAACAAAACGAACAAAACGAATGGGCGTTTTAGAGCAAAGTGTATAACATACGGTTGCATTATTACATTTAAGAAACCTGCAAAATTAAATAGAAAGTATGACCGGAAACAATCCGGAACCATCATGACTGAAATAATACCATTAACAAAGCCTTCTTAGTCACACACTGGGAAAATTGTTCATCCCTTTTCGTTCATTCTCCATTTTCAGGCAATTATTTAATTGCAGCTTTGTTCTTTAAACATAGCATCATGGAACAAAAACTTCCACTTCCTCCTTTTACAATAGAATCGGCTTTACAAAAAGTACAACTGGCAGAAGATGCCTGGAACAGCAAAGACCCCGAAAGAGTTTGCCTCGCTTATACCATCGATAATGAATGGCGCAACAGAACCGATTTCATTAACGGGCGAGAATCCGTAAAAGAATTTTTAAAAGGCAAATGGGAAAAGGAACTGGATTATAAACTTAAAAATAGAATTGTGGGGCTTCCGGGAAAACAGGATGGCCGTAAGATTTGAATATGAATACCACCATGCAGCCGGGCAATGGTTTCGTGCCTATAGAAATGAGAATTGGGAATTTGATGAAAATGGTTTGATGCGGAAAAGATATGCCAGTATCAATGATTTGCCCATTGAAGAAAAAGACAGAAAATTATAAGCACCACAAGAGCACAAGTCCTTGTGTCCTTTTGTCCTTGTGTTCTTGTGGTAAAATTATTCTTTTGGTAAAGCAGCAACTGCCTCATCAACAAATGGTTTGCTACGATGAACTGGGTTATGAAGATGAATACTATTTTAGCCGGTTCTTTAAAGTAAATGCGGGTGTATCGCCGCAGCTATATAGGGATACGGTTGGGTATGCCGAAGCACTGGCATAACCATAAAATAACCAACCAGATTTCAGGCAATTTTGTTTCTTATTTTTCTTCTCAAAGATAGATTATAACCTCCACTTTTATAATTGATGAATGTCATTTATTTCATTGTTTATTATCACCTTTTTTACATTTTACAAGGCCTAACTTTAGGTCGTGAAATCGGGGTTTTAAAACCACCCAATGTTTCACAAAATTGCTGTTTTATATCAGCAAAAGTTGTTTGAAATTAATTGCTCATTTTATAAAATATTTTTTATGAAAAAGTTATTATTACTAATCGCAATACTGGTTATAAATTCATTTACTAAAGATATTTCAGCGCAATGCACAATCAGTGACCTTAAAGTAAGTTTGATAAATATTAATACCACCAATTGTGAATTTACTTTTGATTTTTCCTGGACACAGGAAGTTAATTCAGGTAACAAATTTTCCTATTTGCATATGTGGACAACATCGGGCTACCACACGCCTGCAGCCAATTGGGTAAATATGTATAAAAATCCAACAGCTTATCCTGTGGCTGCTGATCTGGTAAATGTTATTACTACAGTTGTAATAGATGAAAACAGCAGTGACAACCCACTCATTGGTACAGTCTATCATCCTGATTCTTCCTTTGTACTGCAATTACCAACCAATCTGTCAGTGGTTAAAGTGCACCTGAATAATACATTGATAGAAAGAATGACCATCAGGAATGTAAAGGTGATCATACCAAACTGTACCGGGGCGCAAACAATCAAATTTGATATCTGGGCTAGTCAGGCTGCTAATGGTAAGAATGTGCATTGTGTATCACAAGGTGCAAATCTGGTTATTAATGAAGTGAAAACCGATGGAGTTATTACCTGTGTTCTGCCAAGACAGTTTCAGGTATTTATTGAGAATACTGGTCCTGTGTTGGATAATATTCAATATGATGTTCACCTTGACTACGCACCGTATGGTATTATTAATCCAACTGATACAGTCGTCTTTGTCAGTGATGTCTTTCAATTACCTGCTAATGGAATTTACACTTCTCCGGTTATGGGTTATTTACCTTACAGCAACAGGAATCCTTCTGTAGGTTTGCCTTTAATTGTAGAAGTGACTGTGCCATTAAGATCGAATACTACTATTGCTAAAATTGTCAATAATTGCGGAATAATGCCGATTAAATTTTCTTCCTTTTTTGTACAGCAGTTGAAAGACAGAATATTGCTTAACTGGCAAACAGAAATGGAACAAAACAGCAAGGGCTTCGAAGTTCAAAGGAAACAGGGTAGCGGTGATTTTAAAACTATTGCTTTTGTTCCTTCACAGGCATTATACGGCAACAGTAATCAATTGCTGAATTATATTTATGAAGATATAGATAACCAGACTTTATTTAGCCAGATTTTTTACAGAATAAAACAGGTAGATCTTGATGGAAACAGCAGCTTGAGTGAAATAAGGTTTATTAAGAATAACTTATCAAAAATTACGGTGCTGGTTTATCCAAATCCATCAAACGGTAAAGCAAAGATCAGCCTGTCTGATAGAATCGGACCGGTGGATATTAAACTCATTGATATGAATGGCAGAGAAATAAAAGAATGGTTTGGTATCATCAATCAATTACAATTGGATATTGCCCAACCAGGTTTTTACATTTTGAAAGTTTTGCTGAAAGATACAGGCGAAATGCATATAACTAAAATAATCGTTCAATAAAAGTCGCCGGGCTTATTAAACTGCAGTAATAAAATAAAAAGCAATGTAAAAATTGCTTTTTATTTTATCGTTCAACAATGTTTTATTTTTTATCAATTTACTGAATTGTATTTTTAATAATATTTATCTTACAATTACTGCAAGATTTTTGTATTTTTATTGAAGCTTATCTTTTGAACTCCCCTAAATCATAACAAACAGTAACCCTGTCAGCATGCGTAAAAGTATCATTTCCCTTTTGTTTTTAATTTTTTGTAATGCATTGCATGCTCAAGATACCATTCAACAAATAGTTCCCGGCCGAAAAAATGCATCCCCACAAATCAATAAACCATATGTAATTCTTATTTCAGCTGATGGCTTTCGCTATGATTATGCAGATAAATACAAAGCAGAAAATCTGCTAAAACTCCGCAACACCGGGGTACAGGCAGAAAGCATGATACCATCTTTTCCCAGTGTAACATTCCCCAATCATTATACCATAGCCACCGGTATGTATCCGTCTCACAATGGATTGGTGTATAACCAGTTTTACGACCGCAGCCGCAAAGACAGTTACAGCATTGGCGACCGCAGATCTGTTGAAGATGGAAGCTGGTATGGAGGTACACCTATTTGGGTGTTGGCCGAGCAGCAAGGCATGCTAAGCGCATCTTATTATTTTGTAGGATCGGAAGCGGCCATAAAGCAAACCTATCCAACCTACTGGTACCGCTTTGGAAATAATACCGATATCAATTACCGCATCAATAAAGTAACAGACTGGTTGCAAATGCCTGAAGACATCCGTCCTCACATAATTACTTTTTATATCAGCAATGTAGATCATGAGGGGCATATATTTGGTCCGGATGCTCCCGAAACCCAAGATGCTATTCAGTTTGTTGACAAAGCCATTGGTAGCCTTACCGAAAAAGTAGCTGCACTTGGGTTGCCTGTTAATTTTATTTTTCTGTCCGATCATGGTATGGCAGCGGTGGACACCGTTACCCGAATCAATATCGCTTCCATGGTAGATACTTCCCGTTTTCTCATGCGTGGAGGCAATACCAGCCTGCACCTGTATGCAAAAGATACAGCAGACATAAAACCCACTTATGAATTACTGAAAAAGAAAGAAGATGGTTTTACGGTTTACCTGCGGGAAAATATTCCAGCTCAATGGCATTATGCAGCAACGGATGATCGCTTCAACAGAATCGGGGACATTTTTGTAGTGCCCAATTATCCCAAAGTATTAAGTGCTAATAACAACCGTATCAGTCCCGGTGCCCATGGCTTTGATCCTGCTATAAAAAACATGCATGCCGTTTTTTATGCCTGGGGGCCACAAATAAAAACAGGAATGACCATTCCTTCCTTTGAAAATATTCATGTGTACCCGCTGATCTGCCAACTACTGGGACTTACCAACATTGAAAAAATAGATGGAGATCCAACAGTGCTTGAAAAAATACTGCGTTAATGTTGAGTCATTCGCAAACTGATTATGCAGAGATGCTGTACATCTCTTAAGGCATTGGTCTAGAAAATAAAAGCATAGCTGATCGCCATCAATTCTATTGACCAGTTTTAAACAAACCCTATGAAACCTTATTTTTTTTACAAATATAAGTTAAGAGGTATGGGGTCTTAATTTAGTGCGGGTTAGAAAATTTTATTTTCCATTTTTTCGATATCAATATCACTTAACTCATTTTTATAAATATAAATTTTTAAGCGGCATATGGATTCTAAAAACCCCTCCGAGACGGTATGACATTTCAAACCGTTAAATCAATTTTTAATCCTCAAAATAATAATGATGATGATTGCTACATTTTGGATTGAATAAACTATCGCAAATGGGACATTCGTTATTACAACTAAAATAATCATTAATCGTCATTTCAAAATTACAATTACCACATAAAATGGCTTTTGTATTTTGTTCGTCTTTATTCCACACTTCTACTTCATGCTTTTCATTTTCATTGTGGCAATGTATGCAGGCATAATAGGTATTGCAGCATTTAAATTTAATGGCAATAATATCTAGTGGGGAATTGTAATGTTCGCATCGAGTAAATTCATCTATAAGATTGCCTTGTACATTAACTTTCATCTTATAAAAATAAGGGTAAAATAATTGTTGATAGAAACATAAAATTAAAAATTATCCCCGACCGTGCCTGCCGGCAGGCAGGTAGAAGCGGTTACCCCGCTGAGGCCAGTGCCTAGCCTTGTGGCGGAGTAATAGCGGATAGCGGGACTAATGTTGAATATGATGCAATGGCTACTGCTCCTAAAAACAAAAAGCCCTCCAAAATTGGAAGGCTCCGTTTGCATATTTTCTCATTTGCAGCTTTGCATATTTTCTTTATCCATTCATACTCGTTAAAAACTCTGCATTGTCTTTGGTGCCTTTCATGTTTTTTAGCAAGGTGTTCAATGCTTCCTCCGGGTTCATATCTGCCATGTGCTTGCGCAATACCCACATGCGCTTAAAGGTATCTTTGTCCAGTAATAAGTCATCTCTACGTGTTGATGATGAAACAATATCGATAGCTGGATAAATACGACGGTTGGATAATTTACGCTCGAGTTGTAATTCCATATTACCGGTTCCTTTAAACTCTTCAAAAATCACCTCATCCATTTTGCTTCCTGTATCTACCAATGCAGTAGCTATGATGGTAAGCGAACCTCCATTTTCTATTTTACGTGCTGCCCCAAAAAATTGCTTTGGTTTTTGCATGGCGTTTGCTTCCACACCGCCACTTAATACTTTACCACTGCTTGGCGCAGTAGTATTATGTGCTCTTGCCAAACGGGTGATAGAGTCTAATAAAATAACCACATCGTGGCCACATTCTACCAAGCGCTTTGCTTTGTTTAAAGCAATGGTAGAAACCTTTACGTGTTTTTCTGCTGGCTCATCAAAGGTAGAGGCTATTACTTCTGCTCTTACACTACGCTCCATATCGGTAACTTCCTCGGGGCGCTCATCTACCAATACAATCATCAAATAACATTCTGGATGATTTTCTGCTATGGCATTTGCCAATTCTTTTAAGAGCATTGTTTTACCCGTTTTTGGCTGCGCTACTATAAGACCACGCTGCCCTTTACCTATGGGTGTAAACAAATCCATTATCCTTGTGCTATAATTATCTGCCGTAGTGCATAGGTTTAGTTTTTCGTACGGAAACAATGGTGTTAAATAATCGAACGGTACACGGTCACGTACTTCTTCTGGTGACTTACCATTGATGGTATTTACTTTTAATAAAGCAAAATATTTCTCCCCTTCTTTTGGTGGACGTACAGAACCAAAAACCGTATCTCCTGTTTTTAAACCGAATAATTTTATTTGTGATGGGGATACATAAATATCATCGGGTGATGATAAATAATTGTAATCGCTGCTTCTTAAAAAACCATATCCATCGGGCATCATTTCCAACACGCCTTCTCCTTGGATAATACCATCAAATTCTATATTGAAAACGGGCTGTTCTTTTTGTTTTATTACCGGGCGGGGTTGAAACTGTGGTACAACTTCTTCATTCTCCTCTTCTGGTTGTTGCACATCTTCTTCCTGCAGCATTTGGGCTATGGCTGCTGGCACAGTCGATTGTTCGGCTGTAATTGGTTGCAATTCTTCTTCCTCGTCTTGGTCGCCCATTGGTTGGGTTTCTACTATTGGTTTCTTTGGATGCTTTTTTTCTACGACCAACGGTTTTTTTGCTTTAAGTACGGGTGGCTTCTTTGTAAGTACCACTTCAGATTTTACCTCTTCTGTTGCATCTACTTCTTGCACTGCCGCTTTTGCAGCAGCTACAGGGGTATCCACTTTTGCTATGCGTTTTCTTTTTGGCTTTTCGGCGTCGGTCATTTTTTCGGTGCTCATACTAGCTTGTTTATCAAGTATGACCTGTATAAGGTCTTGTTTATCAAGTTTTTTTGAATGAGTTATATTCATTTGTTCTGCAATGTCGTGCAGTTCGGGAACGAGTAAGTCGTTCAGTTGTGATATGTCGTACATAAATTGTTCAGAAATGCGTTTTCAAAAATGCGCTCTAGTTCTGTTGAAAATTGAAGTTGAAAATTTGTTCTTTGATTGGAAGGTTTTTACGCAGAAGCAATCTACCTGTGGTAAAAAATAAACCTTATCTGTTGCAATATTACGGATATTTATGTTAAACAAACAAAAAAAATCAATTGTTTTCTAATTTTTTATTTAAGCGTTAAAAGCCCTTTTATAGATTTTACTTAGATTAAGTACCTAATTCATAATCGGAAACAATCAATTATGAATTAAAATACGCATACAAAGGATCTATATGAGCCCCGGGTTGCGTCTCACAAAAAGGTTTAATTAATATATCAAGTAGGCCATATGTCCAACAATGCTAATGTGGTAGTTGGTCTTCTTTCCATGCCTTTTATATTGGCTTCAGATTTTAATGTGCCTAAACAAACTCGTTCTTATGGGTGTAGTTTGGCTAAAATTGTTGTACAATCAGAAAGTAAATTGGCATCCCTATTGTAATATTTATAGGAAAAGTAACGGCAAGTGCCATAGGCAAAAATAATCCTGGATTCGCTTTTGGTACCGTTATCTTCATAGCAGCAGGAACAGCAATGTATGAGGCGCTAGCTGCCAAAACCGCTAACATAAATCTATTGGAAATATCATTAGTAACCAATGCGCTTAACAAAGCAAAAACGCATCCATTAAATAAAGGTATCACAATAGCAAAAATGAACGGAAACCACCCAAAGGAAAAAAACGATTTCAATTTTCTTCCACTTGTAATACCCATGTCCAATAAAAAAATTGCCAAAAAGCCTTTAAAAAGATCATTTGTAAATGGCTTAATCCCCTCTGCTTGGCTATCGCTGGCTAAAAAACCTATTACCAAACTACCAAGTATGAGCAATACACTTCCATTGGTTAAAGAATGCTTTAACACATCGCTTTTTTTAATACTTTTCGATTCCTCCTTATTAAAAATGGAAATTAACAGCAAGCCGATAATGATTGCTGGAGATTCCATTAAAGCCATTATTGCTACCATATGTCCGTGAAGGCTTAGCTGTTGAGACTCGAGGTAAGATACTGCTGTAACAAAAGTAACTGCACTTACGGAGCCATATGCAGCAGCAATAGCACCTGCATCGAATACATTTAATTTCCTTTTTAAAATAAAGAAACTGTATAATGGAATAATTAGTGAAATACTAAGACCAAACAACATCGACCATACAATTTCGCCGGTAAAAACCTCATGCGACAATTCTTGCCCTCCTTTAAACCCTATAGAAAACAATAAATACAATGAAATAAACTTTGAAGAATTGGGTGGAATTTCTAAGTCGCTTTTTAAATAAACCGCTACAATACCTAGTACAAAAAATAATAAGGCTGGATTGGTTAAGTTCTCTAGAAGTAGATTTAAGTTCATGCTCGTCTTTTATGATTCCTTGGTAGTTTTTTGGGTAGTTTTCATTTGTATAACATCTACTAAAAAAGCAAATGCCATTGAAAAATAAATATATCCTTTGGGTATTTCAAAATGAAAACCTTCCGCAATAAGTGACACACCTATCATCATTAAAAAACACAAGGCCAATATTTTAAAAGAAGGGTGTTTTCTTATGAATTCGCTTATTGGTTTTGCGGCAAATAACATAATTACCACCGTAACAATAACTGCTGTGTACATTACCCACAATTGATTCACCATACCTACTGCTGTTATGATAGAATCAACCGAAAATACCAAGTCTAAAATGATTACCTCTGTAAGTAATTTTTTGAAACTTAATTTTGCCGTTATAATTTGTGTATTGTTAGAAGCCGCTTCTGTTTTGTGATAAATTTCCTTCGTACTCTTGTAAATCAAAAAAAGCCCTCCTAAAATTAATATTAACCCTTTACCAGAAAAATCAATATCCCCAATCGTAAATAAGGTTTTATCTAATTTTAAAATCCAAGTTATAAAATACAACAGCATTAATCGCATCAGCATTGCTAAACCAATACCCCAATAGCGAAGTTTGGCTCGCTGATTTTCTGGTAACCTATCTGCTAAAATAGAAATAAAAATAATATTATCAATTCCAAGAATAACTTCCAAAGCAATAAGGGAAAGCAATGGTATAATTGATGAAGTCATGTGAGTTACTAAATTTACTGTGCTTAATTAATAAATGTTGTTTATTTGAGTTTAACAGCTTGTAATAACGAAAAGCTAGTATTTTTTGTTTACTATTTTTTTATAGCTCTTTCTAATCTATCGTTTATTGTTTTACCTAATCCTTGCTCTGGCAATTTTTCTGCAATGATGATATCCAAACTACATTTGTCTAATCTAAACAAAGCTGCATAAAAATTTTTTGTGGCTTCTTTCATATTTCCAGTAGTAGACAGTATTTCTTGATGAATTACATTTGTATTAGCAATCTCATCTTTAAAAACGAGTAACCCGATTCTCTTACCAGGAAATAACTTAATTAAACTATTTACATCATCTGTTAGGTAAGTAGTTGTAGCTGGTGCATAGTGTCGGGAGAGCATACCTGGGGCATCAGGCTTAGTATCATTATGGGTGATATATTTTAATGTACCAACCACCGCCTCTATTTCCTCCACTGAAATAGATCCATATCTATATAAAATCGGTTCTTCATTTTTAAAACCAATAATAGTAGACTCTACGCCATTTTCACAGGTTCCGCCATCCAAAATAACAGCGAGATCTTCATTAAAATAATTAGAAACATGGGCAGCAGTCGTAGGGCTTATGCTTCCAAAAGGATTGGCACTTGGTGCTGCTAATGGAAAGGCAAGCTTATCCAAAAGATCTAAAGCAACAGGGTGATTAGGCACTCTAATTGCAACAGTATCTTTTCCTGCAGTAACTAAGCTTGATATATGAGATTGCTTTTTTAAAACCAACGTTAACGAGCCCGGCCAAAATGCCTTAGCAAGTTTTATAGCTTTTGCAGGAATATCCATTGCTACATTACCTAAGAAATCCACAGATTTTATATGAACAATTAGCGGATTATACAAAGGTCTTTTCTTTAAGGAGAATATTTTTTTTACCGCTGCTTCACTATATGCATTTCCTGCTAAGCCATATACAGTTTCTGTAGGCATAGCAATTATCTCTTCATTCATTAAAGCTATTTTCGCAATATTCAAATTGGTCGTTATCAAAATATCATTTTAAGGATTACAGTAATCACAATACATAGGATCTTCTACTTGTTTATTGTGCGGATATTTTTCTTCTTTTTCAAAAAAACATTTTGTACAGGTGTAAACGTAACTTATTGTAGATCGAGTTGCCTGATGGCATAAGCTACAAACTAAACCTGGTCTTGCATTGGTAATGCTAAAACCTGGTAGGTTACAGGTAGGGCAAAGTGAATTTATTTTGTCAACTAATTTTTGAGTAGCCCTGCCTATCACTTTCATTCTGGTAGGGTTATACATGGCCCGCATATCCGTCTCCACATAAACACACCCATACAGCTTTACAAACTTATGATAACTTTCCAACAATTTTCCCCAATCTGTAATACCTTTTTCAATAAATGCAAAATCATCTTTTGCTTTTCTAATAATTAAACCATGAGAAGGGAATTGTACAATTTCTGCAAAATCTTTTAACTCGTTTAAGGTTTTAATGGCAGCCCCGTTAAAGTTTGTTTCAGTCGATATTTCTCTTGCAAAAATTTCTATTTCATTTTTTTTGTCTATAAAAAGTAATAACTCATCGTTGGCAAGCGAAAAGAAAATGGTTGGGTGCGGTCCAAATGAACCTTCGCTTGCAATAGCCATATCTACATTAGTAATAAGCATTCCATGCATGCATTTTTTTCTTGCCGTTGTGATGGGGTCATCCTTTCTTTCAATTTCGCCAGTAAAAGTACCAAGCGCATCTGTATCAAAATTATGGGCAATAAAGCAACTTACTCCCATTGCTATTTCCACAATGGGTGCTATTACTTTCTCTTTTTCATGTTTTGTTGCTATCAGTAATTTTCTTCCGCTGAACATACTACTTCTTAGGTGTAGAAAAACTAATTTCCACCATTGCTTTTATTGTCAATTTTCCTTTTTGTCCTTCTGCCATTTTTAAAATTTGGGATAATTTTTAAATGATTTCTTTTAGAATCGGTAATTTTTTACAGCCAATTTATCATCTTTCCCAAACCGATATTGCGAGCTAAAATTTTTCATTTGATGAAACTGTATTTTACTTGAAAATAAATTCAATAATAATTCTCTAGCATCTGTTGCTGAAAATTTTCCATCAATAAGGCTTAACGCTTCGTTCTTTTTCATTCGGTATAAATTAAATGTGCATGATTTTTAATTTACTTAACTGGTTTATATTTTATTGCCCTTGCCCCAAAGAAAACCCCGCTTTTCCATCAAATGAATAAAGGTTCTCTGTTTTTATTGTGTCAATATCTTTCCCTATTGCATTATTCAACAACTCAATAATAGTTTTATTTGTTATTTCAATGCCTTCTTGAGGCTTAAAACGGCATCTCCAATGATCGGTACAAAATGTTTCTTTAAACCCTTCTGGCCATACTTTAATACCTCTGTTTGTAATCATGGATAGTTTAATACCTTCCATTTCTATATTACCCATTTTATCAGCCAATTCGTTCGGATTTGTACCATCCCAATGTACAAACACATCAACCCCTACCAATTCTTTTTTGGCTGCAATTTTTCGTTTGTATTTTGGAAGACTTAAAGCTGCGCTATTGGAATAGATTACTGGTTTAAGCAAATGTGGCTTGTTGCCCAAATTTACAATTACCGCTTGGGCAAATTCTTTTGTTCCTACTTTTTGTTTACTAATGCCCTCTTTAAAAATATCTTGGGTATGTATTCCGTCTTCAATTGTTTTGAGCCATGCATTTTGAACCCTTTCGGCAACTTCTGTTTGGCCAATATGATTGAGCATCATTACGGCACCTTGTAATAATCCGGAAGGATTGGCTATATTTTTACCGGCAATATCTGGTGCAGTTCCATGAATCGCTTCAAACATGGCACATTCTTCACCAATATTTGATGAGCCAGCTAAGCCAACAGAACCCGTAATTTGCGCTGCAATATCTGATATGATATCGCCATATAAATTGGGCATAACAATTACATCAAACACTTCGGGCGAATCTGCAACTTTGGCGGCTCCAATATCAACAATCCAATGCTCGTTTTCAATGTCGCTATATTCCCTAGCTATTTCGTTAAACACTTGATGAAACAATCCATCTGTTTGTTTCATAATATTGTCTTTTGTAAAGCAGGTCACTTTTTTCCTATTTTGCTGCTTGGCATATTCAAAAGCATACCGGATAATTTTTTCACAACCAGGTCTGCTAATCAATTTGAGACATTGCACCACTTCATCTGTTTGTTGGTGTTCTATACCTGCGTACAAATCTTCTTCATTTTCTCTTACAATTACCATATCCATAATCGGATGTTTTGTACTTACAAAAGGGTGCATGCTCATACAGGGCCTCACATTTGCATAAAGCCCAAGAAATTTGCGGGTTGTAACATTCAAACTCTTGTATCCACCACCCTGTGGCGTAGTTATGGGCGCTTTTAAGAAAATTTTATTTTTTCTGATTGTTTCCCACGATGATGCTGCAATACCCGAAATGTTGCCAGATAAATATACTTTTTCACCTATTTCTACTTCATCCATTGTTACCTGGGCGCCTGCTGCCAAAATTATTTTCAAGGTCGCATCCATTATTTCGGGTCCAATTCCGTCCCCTTTTGCTATTGTAATATTTGTCATGTACTATATTTTAAATTTAACTGTGCAAAAGTGAAGCTTCTAATTCATTTGTTTTTATTTATCTTTATAATACTTAACATAAAAATAATTTATGAATTATACCTTAAATCAATTGAAGATATTTTTAAAAATTGTGCAAGCTAAAAGTGTTACAAAAGCTGCTGAAGAACTTCACCTAACCCAACCGGCAGTTTCTATCCAACTCAAAAATTTTCAGGAGTATTTTGAATTACCGCTAACTGAAGTGGTAGGACGAAAGATTTACATAACAGATTTTGGACTTGAAATTGCAGAGGCGGCGGAAAATATTATAAACCAAGTTTATGCCATTAACTATAAGACCATGGCATATAAAGGGCAATTAACGGGCAAACTAAAAATATCAGTAGTATCTACAGGAAAATATGTAATGCCATTCTTTCTGGCAGATTTTATGAAAGAACATACTGCTATTGAATTATTGATGGATGTGACCAATAAGAATAAAGTGGTTGAAAGCTTGGAAAGAAATGAGGTTGATTTTGCGCTTGTTTCTGTTTTACCATCCAACCTTAACATTGAAAAATTAGATTTACTACAAAATAAATTATTCTTAGTTGGCAACAGTGATGTTAAGTTCAATAAAAAAGAAATGACAAAAGATATATTCAAAACCCTGCCTTTAATTTTTAGAGAAAAGGGTTCGGGCACAAGGCAAACAATGGAGAATTTTTTTGAACGCAATAGTATACCTGTATTAAAAAAAATGGAACTCACCTCTAATGAAGCTGTTAAAAATGCTTTATTGGCGGGGCTTGGTTATTCAATTATGCCACTAATTGGTATTAAGAACGAGTTACATAATAACGAATTACAAATTATCCCATTAAAAGGTTTGCCCATTAAAACAACTTGGAGTTTAATATGGTTAAAGGGAAAGAAACACACACCCATTTCCATAGCGCTGTTAAAGTATATTCAAAAAGAAAAGTCAAACATTGTTCAAAATAGATTTAGTTGGTATGAACTATATTAATTTGTTAATGTGTAACAATCAACCTTACTATTTAAGGCAGTTCATCCTTCATTGAAGTCTCTGTTAAAAAAAATACATCCTTTAAATAAATCTTACTTATTCAAATATTGGTACATTCTTCTCCATTTTTATATTTGCCCTTTCGTAGTGAATTTCGGGAGAAAGTGGTACTTCTACAAAGCCATAATTTTCATATAGTTTTATAGCTGCAATCAATTTAGTATTGGAATACAATGAAATCTTTTTTGCAGCAAGTTTTGTAGCTTCTTCTATACTGTATTCCAATAATCTTTTTCCTATGCCCAAGCCTTTGTATTTTTCTGTAACAGCCATTTTTCCAAGTTCATACTCCGCATCACTCACTTTTATAAGAGAAACTGTGCCCACCACTTCCTTATTATACAAAGCAAAAAATATATACCCTCCTTTGTCTAAGATTTCGGCTTCGGGGTTCGATAATTGAATAACATCATTGGGCTCTACAAAAAAATATTTTTCTAGCCATTCATAATTGAGTGCTTTTATGAATTCTTTGTATGCAGGTTTATATGGTACAATTTCTATCACTCGCTCTTTAAATATTTAACCCTCCGCAAGCACTAATTGTTTGCCCTGTTACATAGCTACCCATATTGGATGCCAAAAACAAAGCAACGTTGGCTATATCTTCGCCACTTGCAAACCTACCCAAGGGTATAGATGCTTTGTATTTATCGGATGCATCGCCCTCTTTTAAATAACTTGTCATATCGGTTTCTACAAAACCTGGTGCAATGGCGTTGCATCTAATATTTCTACTGCCAATTTCTTTTGCAATACTTTTTGTAAATCCAATAATGCCAGCTTTGCTAGCTGCATAACTACTTTGGCCAGCATTGCCTGTTTCTCCAATAATGCTGCTCATGTTGATAATACTTCCGCTGCGGGCTTTCATCATTGGCTTTATTACTTGCTTGGTAATATTAAAAACACTTTTGAGGTTTACTGTCATTACATCGTCCCACTGTTCGGGCGTCATGCGCAGCAATAAATTATCTTTCGAAATACCAGCATTGTTTACGCAAATATCTATTTGCCCAAATTCTTTTAATACATCTGCCACAAATATTTCGGCGGCAGCATAGTCTCCGGCATTTGTTTTATAACCAACAGCATGTATGCCATAGCCCTTCAGCTTTGCTTCTAGTGCATTTGCTTTTTCAATACTGCTGTCGCTCACATAGGTAAATGCTATATTACATCCATTTTCTGCAAATTTTACAGCTATTGCTTCGCCTATACCACGTGCAGCTCCGGTAATAATGGCTGTTTTTCCTTCTAGTAGTTTCATTTTTAAAAGTATTAAGTCGCAAAAATATAGAAATCAATTTTATTGGATTATAGATTCTTTAAATGCAGCCTCAAAGCCATCTCCATTGTTCATTTTTTGAATAAACTTACTCAATGAATGCGTTTTTAGCCACTCATGTACAACATACTTTGAAGTAATAAAATTAGTTCGTATTGTTTCGCTTCTGCCACTATAAAATTGTGACCCAGTAGCAATCGTTTCTATATTGGGTAATACGAGTCCTTTTTCCATATTAATTTGCACACTATCTATGGCATATCTTTCTCTATCATCTACCTGCATGGCCAACCCTTCCTCAAACCATGTTGGTATTTTATG
The DNA here is from genome assembly GCA_031430735.1 of Ferruginibacter sp. Taxonomy (GTDB): domain Bacteria; phylum Bacteroidota; class Bacteroidia; order Chitinophagales; family Chitinophagaceae; genus Ferruginibacter. Next base: position 18,593 of record JANPCB010000078.1, read on the forward strand.
TATTGTTTTGTACCAACCAATTTTATTGTACAAAATAGTGTGCGATATTTCATGCGCCATTATTTGCTCATCCAATCCATCGCTACTCAATACAACAAAAGCACCAAGTTTTCTTTGTGTAGCAGCAGGCGTGCCATAGTTGCCATATTTGTTATACTCCTTTTCATTGTTGCAGTAAATTATTTTATAATCTAGTATTGCATTTTCTCCCCAAAATAATTTGAACTTTGTTTCTGCAGCCTTTTGTAATGCTAATAATTTTTGTAATTGCTCGCTATTTGTTGTTTTGCTGTAAAATAAATTTTTAGTCCTTTCAAAATTTGAGAATGATATGAAAATACACCTGGTTTCTTGAGGGAAAAACATAAAGTGGGCAAAAGTCGCCAATGGCAACAATACAATTATAAGGAAGCATGTACGTTTCAACAATTTTTTCATGCTACAATCAATTTAAGGGAAAGTATTTCTTCTATAATCTTTCTTTCGTTACTCAATCTAGGCACTTTGTGTTGCCCTCCCACTTTGCCTTTTAGCCTTAGCCATTCGGTAAAAGTACCTTCAGGCATAGCATGTACTACAGGCATACGCAGTGCAATATCTTTATGGCGTTTGGCTTCGTAATCACTGTTCACCGCTTTAAGTGCCGCATCCATTTCTTTGGTGAAAAAAGATAAATCTTCTGGCGCCTTATCAAACTCAACCAACCATTCGTGCGCACCATTGCTGTTGGTTGTAAAATGAATAGGTGCGGCTGTATAATCTTTTACGATGCTATTTGTTTTTAATGCGGCGGCAGCAATGGCTTTATCTGCATTGTCCACAATCACTTCTTCGCCAAAAGCATTCATATAATGTTTGAGCCTTCCTGTTATTTTTATTTTATAGGGATTAAGCGAAGTAAACGCAACCGTATCTCCCATAATATAACGCCACAAACCACCTGTAGTACTTATTACAATTGCATAATTTTTATTTAATTGTACAGCAGTGAGTCCAAAGGTTTGTGGCTGCTCCTTTCCGTATTCTTCTACTGGCAAAAACTCGTAAAAAATACCATGCTCAGTAAAAAGCATCATTCCTTCATCGTCTGGTTTTTCTTGCGCAGCTATAAAGCCCTCACTGGCATTGTATATTTCTAAATAGTTTATTGGGCCGCCAATAATTTCTTCAAATTGTCTACGATAAGGTATGAATGAAACGCCTCCATTAATATATAATTCGAGATTGGGCCATATTTCTTTAATAGTTTTCTTTCCCTTGATGGCCAATATTCTTTTTAACAACAACAAAGTCCAGGTAGGCACTCCAGCAAGGCTTGTTACATTTTCTTCTGCGGTTATTTGTGCTAGTTTTTCTATTTTACTTTCCCATTCGTCCAGTAAAGCTATGCTCAGCTCTGGTGTACGCAGCCATTGCCCCCAAAAGGGAGAATTTTGCATCAGTACAGCACTTAAATCCCCACAATGTATTTCTTCGCTCAATTGGCTTATTTGATGAGAGCCTCCCACAACCAACCCTTTTCCAGTCAATAAATCACTCGATGGAAAATTGGTATAGTATTTTGTAAGTACATCTTTGCTAGCCTGAAAATGATTTTCTTTTAGACTTTCTTCGCTTACAGGTATAAACTTACTTTTATCATTTGAAGTGCCACTGCTCTTTGCAAACCAATTTACTGGTGTGTTCCATAATACATTTTCTTCGCCAAGCATCATACGCTCTATATATGGTCGCATATCATCATACTCGTGTAGGGGAACTCTTCGCTTAAATTCTTTTATGGTAAATAGTTTGTCGAAATCGTATTTTTTTCCAAAAACTGTGTACTGTGCATCAGAAATGAGCGACTGCAAAACTTGGCGTTGTGCTGCCGCAGGGTGATTTACCCAATTGTGTATGCGCTTGTATCGTAGGCGAGCAATGAATGATATTATCTTAGAGAGTAAATTCATTATTGCAGCAAGATAAAAAAATTATCGTACATCCAAGCTATCCTGAGATTTTATCTCCGAGCTATCCTGAGATTTTATCTCAACACCGAGCTATCCTGAGATTTTATCTCAGGACTAATAAAAAACATTTACTATTTTTAAAATAAAAATCATGAGTGACGGTGGATACAAGATAAGAAACAAAGAAGGCGTTCATTTTGTAACGTTTGCAGTAGTGGATTGGGTAGATGTGTTTACGAGACAGATGTATTGTGACATTGTAGTAGAAAGCCTTCGTTATTGCCAAAACGAAAAAGGACTGTTGCTGCACGCTTGGTGTATCATGAGTAACCATATTCATCTAGCCATATCTGCTACAAATAACAACCCGAGCGATATTCTCAGAGATTTTAAAAAATTTACAGCAAAAAAAATAATTGAGGCAATAAAGAACAATCCAAAAGAAAGTAGGAAAGATTGGATGATTGGTATTTTTAGAAAGCATGGTCAAATCAACTCAAGAAACACTGAACATCAGTTTTGGCAACAAGATAATCACCCAAAAGAAATGTGGAGCGAAAATTTTACAGAACAAAAAATAAATTATATTCACAACAACCCTGTTGCAGCGGGCATCGTATCCAATGCAGAAGCTTATTTATACAGTAGCGCAAGAGATTATTATTACGGAAAACAATGTGGATTGCTAAAGATTGATTTTTTGTAATAATTGTTGTACCGGATTTTATGTTGAGTTGTCTTGAGATTAAATCTCAAGACTTAGCATAAAATCTCAGGAAAGCTCGTTTTAGATTGAGCTTATAAATTAACTTCTACAAATTTTTTACAATAATCTTTTATCATTTGCCTCACGGCTCTAAATGCTGCTACAATTTCTTCCTCACTACCTGTAGCTTTTGCTGGATCGGGGAAATTATAATGTAACTTTTTTGCATTACTTGGAAAGAAAGGACACCGCTCTTTTGCATGGTCGCAAACGGTAATTACAAAATCGAAATCTACTTGGCGGTATTCTTCTATATTGTTAGATGTGTGGTGAGAAATATCAATACCATCTTCTTTCATGGTTGCAATGGCCTTTGGATTTACGCCATGGGTTTCTATACCTGCGCTAAATATTGCTGCCTTGTTGCCGGCAAAATATCTTAAATAACCTTCTGCTATTTGGCTACGACAGCTATTGCCTGTGCAAAGGATCAATACTTTTTTCATAAATAATTAACTTATTGCTCTTTTAAAACTACAAAACAAAAACTGTTGTGAAGTATCAAAGGGGGTAATATGATTTTCTGTTATACAACGAATTTTATCAAATCCTTTTTTCAACTCAGCGGAAAGTTTTTCTTCACTGTATTTTTCAATCGTTAATCCGCTACATTTTTCAGGACCCTCTTCCGAAAAAGTACCCATGGTTAAATATCCTGAAACTGCTTTTCTTGCAATACCCAAATAGGCCGCAATTTCTTCAGCAGTTGTTAAAAAATGAAATGTTGCTCTATCATGCCACACTTCATAGGTTGTATCAGGGTTAAATTTTGTAACATCGCTAACTATCCAATGTACTTTTTTACCCTTATTTCCTAGACGCTTTTTTGCTTTATCCAAAGCAACTTTCGAAATATCAAGTACCGTAATATTCTCAAACCCTTCTTCAAGTAAATAATCCACTAACTTACTATCACCGCCACCGATATCTATTATTTTGGCAGACTTATCTACACCAAATGAATGTATAAAGTCCAGCGAAGTTTTAGGAACAGACTGTGTCCAACTTACTTGGCTAGGAAGTTTCGTTTTATAAACGGTATCCCAATGTTTTTTAATTTTCTCTTCCATATGCAACATGTTTTTAGCAGCAACCACCACCTGGTGTACAGCAAGCCGCTTCCTTTTTTAGTTCGACTAAATTTACTTTTTGTTTATCTGCAGGTATACCACACATATCCATGGCCAAGCAAGCTGTTTGTGTACTGGTAAGCACAAAATCTTTGCCATTAAAATCCAATCCGTATTTGGATATAGAGTCGTTTTGGTATTCTACTTCAATTTCCAAATCTTCTATACCCAATACTTTTTCCGATAAGCCAATAATGTTTAATAGTTTTTGCGGTTTTAGTCTATGCTCAAAATCATTGGCATCCCATAATTGAAAATTCACTTTCTTTTCTGTACGTACTGTGCCGCCACAATCAATAAAATTTTTAGTAACCATACCTACCTCTGTTACATGAAAATGCTCGGGTACAGACATACCATTTTCTAGCTGAAAATTAACAGCATCTACATTTCCCAAGATTGTTTTAATTTCTGAAAGTTTCATAATAATTTTTTTTAGCAACAACTTTTTTTCTTTTCCATTTTAATAGAAAACTCCGATAAAAATTGTTGGAATTTTAAAAATGTTTTTTCGTTTATACAATAACAAATGGCGTTCCCTTCTATACTTCCTTTTATAAGCTCGGCATTTTTTAACTCCTTTAGATGCTGCGATACAGTAGGCTGTGCCAGCGGTAATACTTTTACAATATCTCCACATATACAGCCTTCTGTTTTTAGCAGGTAATCTATAATGGCAACTCTTGCAGGGTGTGCAAGTGCCTTCATAATATTGGCAATTTCATTTTGCCTTTTTGTAAATAACTCCGTGTTTGATGCGCCCATTGTTTAATTGTATATTGCAATATTACGATAAAGATTTTTACAAAAAAATATTTTTTTTGCCCACACAATGTTTTTTGTAACATTGGACTTAATGGCTTGCTACAACGGTTTCTATTACCGATTGATTACCAAAGCGCTCCCCAGCCAAATAGGCTATTGTTTGTGCTATTTGCTTCTGATAAATTTGTCCTTGCGCTTTTATTTCGCCCATTGGTTCTATATTTTTTCCCAAAAGTGCTAGCCAAGTTTGCGATGACCCTTTTGTAAAAATACCATGTGAAGACCAACGATTTGTGCTTTGCCCACGACCATGATCTGTTGTAATAATAAAAGTTGTATTGCCTTTATAGCCGTCATGGGTTTGTGCCCAATGCCATAAATCAGCAATTATTTTATCCGCCTCATTGGCTTTTTGCAAATACATGGCATAATCAGCCTTGTGTGCATACTCATCTGTTTCGCCCAATCCCAAATAAAAAATAGTAGGATGGTATTGTTGTAAATACTCTTTTGCAGCAATAAAAGTTAGCATATCTTGCCTGGTATGCTCCTTGTTTTCTATAATGGAAGTTTGTACAGTATTTAATTTTTTTTGCGTTTCTGTTTCTGCTACTTGTATGTTCTCATAGCCACTATTTACTTCAATTCCGCTTCGCTTTTCGTTTAGTATGTAGGGAAAAACATCCCAGGAAGAAAACAAGGCAATCTTTCCTTTAAAATTAGGTTTGCTGTTTAAAAATTCGAAAATATTTTTGTTGTCGTTTTGAATCTTATTGTTGGATGGAATAAATAAATCAGCTTTGCCAGTAAACATTTCATTGTATCCAGCATAGGAAATGGCATATGGGTTTGCAACATTTACATAATTTTCAAAAGCCCTATTTCCATAAAGTTGGCCTTTCTTAGAAACTATACTCCACATAAAAGGCATCAATTTTTTTCTTCTTTCTATTGGTTCGGGCGCATCATAAAGACTTTTGATGGTTTCAGAATCAATTAGATAGTTTTCGCTTTTTAGTATAACAGTATCAGCACCATTAAAAAGCTCTTGCCACCTAAAGCCATCTATGGTTATAATAAAAATTTTATTTGTGCTATCCCTATTTTGTGTTTGGTAATTATTTACATTTTCTACACGGCTTGGTATCGTAAAAGCCATTAAGAAAAAACAACCAATTAGGTATTTCATTGCTTGAGGTTTTGCAAAAGTCCCTATAAGATATGAAGTGAACGTTAGCTAAGTGTTATCTAAATATTAATAAGAAGTGCCTGCTTAATTCTTTGAAAAATCATTTGCATTAACTTTGTTCGCAATTAAAAAAAATGACATGAAGGTACCTTTTACAAAAAACGACCTGTCTTTTGAAATAGGCTTACTGGCCAATGAAGAAATGCATGGGCTATTTCCCATTATAGAAGAATTAAACCCTGGCATGCAAAAACAATTATTTGAAGATAGGTTACAAGAAATGCAAGTAAATAAGTTTAACTGCATTGCGGTTTGGCATAACGATACAATAATAGCCTGCTGTGGTTTTTGGATACTGATAAAATTTTACAATGGCCGGCATGTGGAGCCAGACAACGTAGGCGTACTTACTGGTTATAGAAATTTTGGCCTTGGCAAAAAAATGATGGATTTTTTACATGAGCATGCTAAAAATTTGGGATGTACGTATAGCGAGCTTAATGCTTATGTAAGCAATAACAAAGCACACAAGTTTTATTTTAAAGATGATTACAAGATATTGGGTTTTCATTTTCAGAAAACATTGTAATATAAAATACTTTCCTAATCTCCTCCCTTAGCTCATAAAAAAGTTAAGTAAATTATCAGCAAATAAATGAATTGTTCTACCCCATTTTTACATGTCCCTTAAAAAGTTTCTGGCTAAAAATCCGTGTAAATCCATCTAATTCTTGTCATCCGTGTTCTATCCCTATCCCTCTATCAGCCCAGTATTCATCTTTATTTCCTTAATTGCATCAAAAAGTTTATCCAAGTCTGCTTGCTCATTAAATGCCTGAATAGAATAACGCAAATACACTTTATCGCCATGTGGCATTACCGGAATTTGAATAGAATGCTTTTCGTAGAGATATTGCTTTAGTTTTTGGGGTTCTTTTGTTTGTATCGGAGCGCTGTATAGCTGTAAAATAAAATCGTTGTTTACTGGCGCAAGTGCTGTTGCCCCTAATACCTTGCAAAACAGTTCTGCATTGGCTTGTGTAAGTTGCTGGCAACGGGCGCTTACATCCCACCAATCATTTTCTTCCATAAATTGTATAGCAGCGGGTATGCACAAAAATGCTGAAACATCTCTGGTGCCTTGCTGTTGATGATAATCTAAAAACTGCGAATGGGATGGCGCAGTAGACTGATAACCCCAACTCACAACCAAAGGATCAAATAAATGCTGGTACTCCTTTTTTACATACAAAAAAGAACTTCCTTTTGGCGTCATCATCCATTTATGACAAGCTCCTGTATAAATATCGGCTTGCAGGTTACTCAGGTCTACATCTAATTGCCCAGGCGCATGTGCTCCGTCCACAAATGTCATTATCCCTTTTTCTTTTGCCAACTTGCATATTTCCTCTATTGGCAATCGGAGGCCTGTTGTGCTGGTAATATGACTTATAAAAATAAGTTTTGTTTTGGCTGTTAGTCCTTTAAAAAACTGCTCAATAAAATCTTCTTTGCTCTCTAATGGTAGTGTAATAGGCTGTTGCACATAGGTTGCCCCAGATTTATTACAATAATATTTCCAGGTTCTATCACATGCACCATATTCTAGATTGGTTGTCAATATTTCATCCCCTGGCTGTAATGCTAGGCTTTTTGCAATAATGTTTACTGCATGCGATGGGTTGGCAACATATACCAAATCATCTTCATGGCAATTTATATAGCCAGCCAATGCTTGCCGAGATTGCTTTAAATACGCTAGACTATTAACTGCTATAAATTCTACCGGTTCTTGCTCTAACTCTAATTGATAGGCCTGATAACGCTCAAATACAGGCTTAGGGCAAGCGCCAAAAGAGCCAAAATTTAAAAACGTAATATCTTTTCTTAATAAGAATTGGGATTGTAATGTGGTTTCTTGCATTTTCAAATGTAATAAAATTGTTGTACGCTTTTATAAAAGTTGCCCAAAGAACACTTTTGCTAAAAAATGAACTACAGCTGAAAAGCGACTGGACCTACCCATCCGGCAGGCAGGTAGAAGTGGAAAGCCCGGAGTGAGTGACGAGCATCGAGGAACGAATGAGGACTTGCCTTTGCCGGTAGGCAGGCTTGTAACGGTTAGCCCGTACCAAAGTTGAAAAAAGATTCTACAGCCGACCGCCCAAAAAATTAAATTGATAAGATATTTTGACGTCATCGAAATACTCCCCAAAAGGAGTTATTTTTGCTGGCTAACATTTAATTAAGATAAATTATGAGCAAAGGGCCCGTTTCGCATTTTATAGAGCATCATTATAGGCATTTTAACGCAGCCGCTTTAATGGATGCTGCCAAAGGTTATGTAACCCATTTAGAAGAAGGTGGTAAAATGATGGTTACCCTTGCAGGTGCTATGAGCACAGCCGAACTTGGACTTAGCTTGGCAGAAATGATTCGTCAAGACAAAATTGCCATCATTAGCTGTACAGGTGCAAACTTGGAAGAAGATGTAATGAACTTGGTAGCACATAGCCATTACAAGCGAGTGCCTAATTATAGAGATCTGAGCCCGCAAGATGAATGGGATTTATTGGAAAACCATTACAACCGTGTAACCGATACCTGCATACCCGAAGAGGAAGCATTTAGAAGATTGCAAAAACACATAGAAAAAATTTGGAAAGATGCAGAAGCGGCAGGGGAGCGTTATTTTCCGCACGAGTATATGTACAAGATGCTATTGAGTGGTGTGCTAGAGCAGTATTATGAAATAGATCCAAAAAATAGCTGGATGCTTGCAGCTGCAGAAAAAAATATACCTATTGTAGTGCCTGGTTGGGAAGATAGCACCATGGGCAATATTTTTGCTTCTTACGTAATAAAAAATGAACTAAAAGCGAGTACCATGAAAAGTGGTATTGAATACATGGTTTGGTTGGCAGATTGGTATAGAAACAATTCATCTGGTAAAGGAGTAGGATTCTTCCAAATAGGTGGCGGTATTGCAGGCGATTTTCCAATTTGCGTAGTACCCATGATGTACCAAGATTTGGAATGGCATGATGTACCTTTCTGGAATTATTTTTGTCAAATATCTGACTCTACCACTTCTTACGGATCTTACAGTGGCGCTGTGCCAAATGAAAAAATAACTTGGGGCAAATTAGATATCGCTACCCCGAAATTTATTGTAGAGAGTGATGCAACTATTGTGGCACCACTGATGTTTGCTTGGATATTGGGCTGGTAAACAGAGTATTGAGATGCTAGTATTGAGTATTAAGACTTAGTCTTTGAAAATTGGAATTTATTTTAAATTTTTGAAGCCTAACTCCTCTCTTGCCTTTCCCGATTTTTCGGAAGAAAGACCAGGGTGAGGTTTTTTTGGGTGAGCAAAGAAGCAGCTATGTTCATCATTCCCTACACAAGTGTAGGGATGTCACTCACTTGTACGGCATACCATTATTCATCTTTAATGATGCACTAGATAAAAGCGAAAAGAAAGGTATATTTATAAAATAATCAAATAACTTAAAAAACAATTTACCAACTATTTTAAAAAAGTAGTGGTGAAGTAAAAAAATAAAAATGGAAAAAGTAAAACTTACCGTAAACAACAATGGCTCTTTAAAAATAGAAGGCGATTTTGAAATATTTGATAGAGAAGGAAATGCATATGACCTTGGCGGCAGAAATGTAATAGGCATTTGTAGATGCGGCTTATCAAAAAACAAACCATTTTGCGATGGTTCGCACAATGGCCATTTTGAGCACGAGGCAGTAGCGTTTGCGTTGCCCCCGAAGAAAGTGTAAATTGCTGAATGGTTTTATTGTTAAATTGTTATTAGTTCTTAATTAATTAAACAGTATTTCGAATAGTAAAAACCCCCAACAATTTAGCCATAAAACAATGAATCAGTTGAAATATGAACATAGACGAACTATATCTAGAGAGCGAAGCGGATATTAAGAACAGCGAATATACCGAGGCATTTAAAAAATGCGAGGCGATTTTATATGAAGAACCAGACCATGCTCCTGCACACAATTCTTTGGGATGGATATTTAAAACACAATTTGATGATTATGCCCGTGCAGAAAATCATTTTTTAATGGCTATGAAAATGGCGCCAATGTACCCACATCCTTATTTTCATTATGCCACTTTACTTACCGATTTAGAAAGGTGGGACGACCTTGATTTGCACCTTTCTTTTTGCAACGAAATAGCTACACTTGATAAATGCTGGATAAACAGCAAGCGTGCAGCTATGTATGAACTTACACAAAACTTTTCCGAAGCGATAAAGTTTTATGAAAAAGCGATATTGTATTCCATTAGCGATGATAAGATAAAATGCTACAATGACGATATTTTCAGGTGTTATTTGAAAGATGATATTGTGAACCCACCTAAGCCTAAAAAACGCAATAGAAAAAAGGAGGAGGATGATATGCTTCCATTTTAGAAAGCGATTCATTTCACAATAAATGTGTCAGACACCTGCAACTAAATTGTTGGTTTATTTTTAGGTGTCTGACACATTGTAGGTCCTGCATTTTTAAATCATCCCTTTCCATTTCATAAGCCCTGCACTACCCACAATGGCTATTCCCAATAAGATTAAGCCGGCAGGTGCATTTTTCTCTTTTTGCAGATCATTGTTTACCTGTGGTAGTAATGTTGCATACTGTGCTTCGGCTACATCTTCTTCATCGTTTTTTGCAGATGCATCGTCTTGCCAGTTATTCATATTTGTTCCAGTAAGCGACATCAATTCGTTCAATTCTTTTTTTCTTCTTTGCTTAAGGTCTTGCAAATATTTTTTACCCGCTGTGCAATTAAAATTACCAGTAGCTGGGTGTGTTATTATATACCTTGCTTGAAAAGTTTCTGTATTGGGTGTTACCTGAAACATTAAATCTTGCGCAAATGAATTTCTGTTGTACCTAAAATGTAAACGGGTAAAGTGTACATTCTTACTTCCATTATCTATTTCATCGTTGTCTACATCACTGTAGTCTGCCCAGTCTTTTCCCCCAAGCCACCAAACGCCACTTTGTACCAAGTCTTGTTCAGTAGGGGGGTTGCCTACACAAGGGTCGCATTTCATTTGGTTTATGGGTGTTACATTCCAAGCATACTCCAAAAACGAAATAGCTTTCTCTTCTTTTTTCCATTGATGTGTAAATAAATTGCCATAAAAACTACCAAAGTTTTTTTGTACAAACAACGGTACATTTTTATCTGTTGCAATATTTTCATTGCGATAGTTGGTACATTCTATTCTTCCTTTACGGGTAAATGCGTACACAATTAAATCCTGGTCCCCATCAGCATTGGCCATACCCAATCTTATAGGCAACATAAATTTGGGAGAGTTAAAACTTATTTGAATTGGGCGAAGAAAATTATTGTTCAATTTGCTTTTTTCTTTTTCATTTACTTTAACCACAAAAAATTTAAGGTTGCTTTTTATATAAGGGTTCAAAACCTCTTCTGCTCCTTCTGGTATTTTATAATCATTGCTGGTAAGCCATTCTTTTAGGCCGCCGCTTTCTTTGGCACTCAAAATTAAAATATCATATTCGCCTACCAAATATTTGGCTTCTACTTTTACGCCTAAATCTTTTCTTCTAATGCTACCTTTAGCATTGTCGCTTGTTGTTACCATTTCTGCTTTTGACATTGACATCCTATCCTCGTATTCCTTATAAACGTCACAAGGATTTTGATCCCAATACTCCACCAGCCTTGGCGCACTATAATCGTTCAATCGTTGAAAAATCCCTTGGTCAACCACTTTAATATCATCTTGCCTAAGCACCACCGGCACTGGCACCACCATAGCAAAATCTTTGGTATTGCCTTTAAAATCGTTGTACATGGTTATCTTGGTTTTATTGCCATCTCTCACTAAAATAACTTGGCTTGTTTTGTTTTTTAAAGTACCATCTGCCTTGCTCACATAAAAGCCGCAGAAAGAAAACAGGATGGGAGAAACCACAAAGATTGCCCCAATGATTAATAGTTTACGTTTCATAAAATTGTTTTAGGCCCCCTCTATCTCCCCCACTAGGGGAGCAAAAGGAGAAGATTAAGTGAAATTGTTTAAGTAAATATTTATTGTTGTTTTTGATTAACTAGTTAAAAGATTGAATTCGTGAAAAGGGTTTTATAGAATATTCGTTTGTTGAAATAGGTTTTAATGAATTTGTCCATTCGAATTTTTTGGCTTTAAAAAACTTATCTAAAAGGGGTACCAATGGTTGTGCAAAAACCAATACAAAAATGGGGGCGCCATTTATAAATTTAAATGTAGCTAGGTAAAATGAAACGAAGGCAATAGCAATACACCAACCAATTCTTGCTAGGGTATGATTGGGTATAGTTTTAGGATCTGTAATCATAAAAAAAGAAAACAGCAATAAACTACCTGTACTAATGGATTGTATAAAAAAATCCATTGGCCAGCCGAGGTATATTATTTGGCGTACAAAAAGCAGCACAGCAAACACACCCAAAAAGGAGAGACTTACAGAGAGGTTTTGAACTTTGGTAACTACAATAAAACCCAAACACAATACAGCAAATAAAATCACCATGCCACTGCCCCATTGCCCAGGGCTTATCCATGCTTTATTGGTTAGCAATATAGCAGCTACAATACCCAATGCAGATGGGTTAAAAATATGCTTGCCATTTATTCTAAAAATATACTTAGAAACGATGGATATAAATGCAGCAAATACGGCCACCCACCACAAATTTGTTTTTAACAATAGGCTTAAACCAAAAGAGGAAATTAGTACGGATGGAATACCTTTTTTAAAATTTGCAATAACGGGCTTTCCATTTTTACCAAAAGCCAATTCACATAAAAATTGAGTAACTATACTGGCAGTAAAATAAGTAGCATACAACCAGCCTTCGTTTTGCCAATGCAAAAAGAAAACACCATAACTTAAAAATATGCTTTGAAAAAGAATTTGAAAATAGCGAGCGTCTTTGAATATAGTTTGCAATAACATAAAAGTGCATTTGTAAAAAGGATGCACATGCAAAAAGAATTACACAAATAAAATAAAAAATAAATTTTTTGTGGAAAAAAATAAATTTTGCATCAGCATTATTTTTACTCGCCGCTTTTTAATTGTATTGTTTTGAAATACAAAGAAAAGTAACTAATTACCCTATTTACAGTTATCAATTATTTTTATCAAAGATTTTTGCATTGCTTTTATTTCATTTAAGGTAAATGTTTGCAAAGCAATTTTTCTATTGTTTTTTATTATTGGCATTAAGGTTTCTAAAATCATGTTGCCTTGTTTAGTTATACTCAAGTTAAATCTTCTTCTATCTACAAAATGAAAATCTCTTTTTATGTAACCTTTTGAAACCAATAACTCAATCATTCTCGTAACCGATGCAAAATCCTTAAATACTTTTTCGGCAATTTGCTGCTGAGAAATATCTAGATTGTCTTGAATGGTTCTCAATATTAACCATTGATCTATTGTTATATCAAAACCGTGTATATTAATTTGCTTTTGCGCAAATTGTCTATACGTTTTAATTGACTTCTCAAGTGTATAAAATAATATTTGTTCTAACTTTTCCATGTAAACAAATATATTTGATATATCAATTAAAAACAAAAAAGTTTTTATCCAATATAGTAATTTCTATGTACTATGCCTTTTCTATGGCGTTGTATATTCCATAATTCGGCAACAGTAAATTGCTTTTTATAATAAATATCGAAAGCGATATTTTCTTTTTCAATACCTGTTATTTTTTTTGTTTCTCCTTTACTTAATCTAGTAAGTAAATTGTTGTTTTTTGCTTTCATGACTTAAAAATTAAATGTTAAAAAATGTTTTTTTGAAAGCAATTAGACTAATCAAATTTTTATAATCACTTTCATTTTGCTTATACAAATATATTTGATGTATCAATTATATCTATACCGCTAATATATTTTAACAAAGTTTAAATGGGGGTTATTTGTAATTATAGCCAATGGCTAAAAGAATAACCTAACTAAAACAAAAATAGAAGCTTGTGAGAAATTATTGAATTTACGACGCAATTTTACATTAAAAATTAAATAACTTAGATCATTAAACTCAATAAAAAAACGCATCCCAAAAAGATGCGTTTTTTTATTTTTTACCTCGCTCCCTAATCCAGCGGTTTATCCCTGTTCAACATATTGTCTCTATTAGCAATTTCCCATGCCGTATGAAAAATCATGCGCACTCTTTTTTCATAGAGTTCAAAATTTATTTTATCTACGGTATCGGTTGGTTTGTGGTAATCTGCTTTTAGCATACCGTCGTAAAAAAACAGTACTGGTACGCCTTTGCGGGCAAAGTTGTAATGGTCGCTGCGATAATAAATTCTTTCTTTATCATTTGGGTCATCAAATTTATAATCTAATACCAAGTTGGTATATTTTGCGTTGGCAGCTTCGTTTATTATCGGCATCTCACTGCTTATTTTATCGTGGCCTACTACATACACATAATTTAAAGTGTCGCCCGTTTTTCTTTCTGTATCTGTACGGCCCACCATATCGGTATTTAAATCTACCGATGTTTTATCCAAAGGATACAATGGATGGTCGCTGTAATATTCACTTCCCCAAAGGCCTTTTTCTTCGCCACTAACGGTCATAAAAACCATTGTTCTTCTTGGCCTGTTACCTTCGGCTGCAGCTTTTGCAAAAGCTTCGGCCATTGCAATTACACCGCAGGTTCCGCTGCCATCATCATCGGCGCCATAATAAATTTTTCCATCACGTTTACCCAAATGATCGTAATGAGCAGTTAAAAATACATACTCATCTTTTTTATCGGTGCCTTCTACTATACCCACTACATTACTTGCATTTATGGTGTTGCGGTATTTATTAAAAGCAAAAGTTATTTTTGCTTTTTTTTCCATTGCCCATTGCCTTTCTATTACCTGAGCGGCTTTAGTAAGTTTTAAAATGGTATCAAAATTATTACCGATAATATTTTTTGCAAAGGCATGAGAAAGCAAAGCGTAATTCACCATTTTGCCCTCCACACTTCTTGGATAATACACACCGGTTTTTCTAACGGCATCAACTGTACGCTGATTAAATACATCCTGATTGGGATTTATTACCAACGCACCGGCTGCACCTTTTGCTGCAGCTGCTGCTAATTTTTTACTGATGCCGGGAAAAGTCCATTCGCCGCTGCGTTTGGTGCCGCTAATTATATAATTGCCTGCTGCATTTTTTGGTTCACCCAAAAAGAACACTACAATTTTTCCTTTTACATCAAGCCCTGTGTAATCACTGTATTTTTCATTATCAATACCATAACCTGCAAAAATTATTTTCTTTCCTTTAAACTTTCCGGTTTCGTTAGTATTCATCGGGCTAATAAAATCTTTACCAAAAACAGCAGTTGCTTTATCAATTTTTAAATCGGTGCTTACCAAACTATCCTGGTACAAAGGATAAAATTGCTGGTAACTATTTAATGCTTCGGCCTGTTTTAATCCCATCTTTTTAAATTGCTCTTCTATATAAGCTGCGGCTTTACGCTGGCCTTCGGTACCGGTTTCCCTGCCTTCAAATTCATCGCCGGCAATAATGGTTAAATGTTTTTTAAGATTTTCTACGCTAATTACTGACGCATACTTTGATGGGTCACCCGTTTGTGTAAAAGCAATTGCAAAACAAAAAAACAATAGAGAAAATAAAAACAATTTCTTCATAAAAAATATTTTTTTAAAAATACAATAACTGCGAAAGCAAAAATTAATAAAATGATAAGTGGTTATTTTTTTGGCGATGTAATGCCGTAAAGTATTTCTTTCAGGCTTTGCATATCTCTGCTGCTAAAATTATCTTTACTTCTTTTAAGCACTATATCTGCTCTTTTTTTTATGTAAAAAGTTATTTGCTTTACATCAATATCTTTATGAGTAGTCTCTATATTTAAAGTAATATCCGAAAATAAATATTTTTCTTCCACATTGCCCTGGAAAATATTGTAATACAGTATTTCAATTCTTTTTTTTGATAGGTCTAAAACAATTTCGTTAATGGAATCTTCGGTAAGAATTACAAATAAACTAAAAACTTCAACAATTAAAAAAGTGTACAGGTGCCAGTTGTCTTTGGCAAATTTACTTTCAGGAAAAATATATTGAATGAGAACAAGTACGGCTGGTGGCCAGAGCAATCTGTACAAACTGCTGATAAAGATAGATTTTAAATTATGTTGCCTCTGGCTCTGAAAACTATAACGCATGTGCAGGCTGTTTTAGCAGGCGATTTTATTTACCCTGTTAGCATGCCTGCCACCTTCAAAAGCAGTATTCATAAAAGTGTCCAGCATTTTTTCTGCATCGCCATCACGTACAAAACGGGCGGGTATGCAAATGATGTTGGCATCATTATGTTTACGGGCCAGCTCTGCCAACTCTTCTCCCCAGCAAATTGCTGCCCTTATGCCCTGGTGTTTGTTTGCAGTTATTGCAACTCCATTAGCGCTGCCGCATAATAAAATACCAAATGCAGCTTCGCCTTTTTCAACGGCGCTTGCAACTGGATGTGCAAAATCAGGGTAATCAACGGAATCTTTTGAATAGGTGCCGTAATCTTTAAACACAATGCCTTCTCCTTCTAAAAAAGAAATCAGGTCTTCTTTGCAATCAAATCCTGCATGATCGCATCCTATGGCAACGGGGAGTTTTAAATTGAAGGGGGACATATAAAAATTTTGAAGTTAAAATGTTCAATGTTCAATGTTCAATGTTCAATGTTCAATGTTCAATGTTCAATGTTCAATGTTCAATGTTCAATGTTCAATGTTCACAGAAAGATTGTAATTACAAAGTTAACCATATAATCAGAGTGCAAAAACTTTCAACGTTAAACTTTCAACCATCAACCAATTTAGCTCCACTCTTTTTCTTCTTTAGCTTTTTGCTTATCAACCCTTGCTACAAGAAGGATACTTATCCAGTACAGTAATAAAAGCGGGGCAGCTACAATTACCTGGCTGGTCATATCAGGCGAAGGCGTAATTATGGCAGCAATGAGTAAAATAATTACAAAGGCGTATTTGGAATATTTTTTTAAAAAAGAGGAAGTAATCAATCCGATTTTTGCCAAAACATAAGCCAGCACAGGCAGTTCGAAAGCAATACCGCAACCTAAAATTAAATTCGTTAAGCTGTCGATATAATCATTGATGGTAGGCTTATATTGAATAGCTCCTGTTTTGCCCAAAGTAAACGATGCTAAAAAATTAAATGTAAAAGGCGCTAATAAATAATAACCAAAAGCGGCACCGATAAAAAAACAAAGCGATACCCATAAAATACTTCCCCTTGCATATTTTTTTTCTTTAGGGGAAAGTGCAGGTTTTACAAAACGCCATAGCTCCCAAAAAATATAGGGAAACGCAATAATAACCCCACCAATCATAGCAATATTTATGGCCGAAGTAAATGTTCCGTTAACTTCATTAACCTGAAAATCAATTTTTACAGGGGGCATACATAAACCATCGCCTATGCCCAGCCAATGGCCAAACCGGCATAAAGCGCCATAGGTAATAAATTTTTCGCTTGATGGAGCCAGTATGATATAATCATAAATCCAATCTATAAAAACAAAAATTAAAATAGCTGCGGCCAGCCATACAATTACAGAACGCATCAAATGCCAGCGCAACGCTTCAAGATGATCCATAAAGGTCATCTCGGTTTGTTCAGTATCTGCATCTGATCCTTTACGCAGGCGCTTAAAAAAATTCTTTCTTTCTGAAGTTGCTGTAGCCAATGTTATAATTTATTTTGTAAAGATAACGTACGAAAATTTATTCTATACAGTTGATACCTGCTTTACATTTCCGGTACGCTTTAATACGCCCCATCCCTGCAATTCGCCTTTTATAGCTTTATTAAATGATTTTATTAAAATATAATACATTAATTGGCGGTAAACCAAACGTTGTGGTATCATCCACAGTAACTTTTTATAGCTTTCTTTTTCAAAAGCAAAAGCAAGCGCTGCACCTGCAATATCTACTAACGAAAAAATAAGGTAGTAAAAAATTATATGATTCAAACTTGCAGGAATGATGCCAAACCCTGCCGCAATTAAACTGAGCAATAAAATTAAATCGGCTAGTGGAGCAAGAAAGGGCAGTATCATTTGAAAAACGAGTATGTTGGGCAACGCCACCATTCCAAAATTTTTATATTTGGGGTTGAACACTGCATCACGGTGCTTCCAAAAACATTGTATTACACCAAAGCTCCAGCGAAAACGCTGTCGCATAAACTGCCTCATGGTTTCGGGTGCTTCTGTATAAGAAATAGCTTCGTTACAATTTCTTACCAAATAATTATTACGGTGCAGCCGCATGGTAAGGTCGCAATCTTCGGCAAGCGTATCGGTTGTAAAACCACCGGCTTTATTAATGGCTTCTTTTTTAAATGCACCAATGGCACCGGGAACAACGGTAATACAATTCAATAAATCAAAAGCCCTTCTGTCGAAATTTTGAGAAGTGATATATTCTATACTTTGCCATTTGGTAATCATGTTTATTTCGTTACCTACTTTTACATTACCTGCAACAGCACCCACTTTTTCATTGTCGAATTTTTTCATTAATTGCCATACCGCATCAAATTTTAATTGCGTATCAGCATCTATACAAACCACATATGCTGTATCCGCAAGGTTAATACCGTAATTTAATGCAGATGCTTTACCACCATTGGCTTTTGTATGTACCTGCACATTTGGAGTGTTTAAAAAAGCTTCATTTACAATTTTAAAAGTATTGTCTTTGCTGCCATCATCTACAAAAATAATTTGCAGGCCGGGATAATTTTGCTGCAGTAAATTATTAACTGTTCTTACTGCATTTACTTCTTCGTTATAAGCAGGTACAATTATAGAAACTTTTGGAAAATGAGTTTGAATAGGTGGAAGAGGAACAGTGCTTTTGTTTTTTTCTTTTTTCATTTGTATTGATGCTAATACAGCCATCAATACCATTCTGCCCACTGATAAAAAAATACCGGTGATGAATAATGCAAACAGTATGTGCCCCATCCAGTAAAATGCTTCTGCAAAAAACCAATTCATCTTATTTTTCCAGTCATGTTTTACAAGGGGCATTACATCGTTTTTTGTTTTGCCCATTAAATCGGCAATGGTTGTAAATTTGCAACCCCTTTTTTTAAAATATTCTATTATACGTGGCAATGCGTCAACAGTGGGTTGCCTCGTTTTGCCGCCTGCATCATGCAGTAAAATAATGCTTGCATCCGTTTGTTCTGCAAGGCGTATGGTACGGTTTACAATACTGTCTGCATTATTTTTTTCATCCCAGTCGTTCGGATCAATACTTTCGCCTACCGAAATATAATTATCTTTTTTGCTTCTGGCAAGTGGTTCAATTTCTTCAAAAGTTTGCGGCTCACTATCTGCGTTATATGGAGCTCTGAATAATATTGTACTGCGGCCTGTAATACATTCAATAAGTACTCTTGTCGTTTTCATTTCCAGTTCAGCTCTTTCTAAACTCATTTTTGCTACATTGCCATGGGTAAATGTATGGTTGCCAATTTCGTAGCCATTTTCGTAAATGCGCCGCAGTAAAGGAATATTACTTTCGGCATTAATACCAACAATAAAAAATGTAGCTGGTACTTTTTCTTTTTGCAGGATATTTAAAATTTTAGGAGTAAATATTTCATTTGGTCCATCATCAAAAGTTAAAATAATTTTATGTCCGGGGCCTATGGGTGTTTTATCCTCAGCAAATTTTTCATAAACGTATCCCGATGGTAATTGCATGTATTGCTGCTCTGCAATCAGCATTTCGGTACTGTCAATTTCTATTTTTATTTTTCCGGGTTGAGGAGAAAATAAAATGTTGATCAATTCTCCTTCGCCGGTTGCGGTGGGCTTTGCATTAAAATCGGTTGGTATAACCGAAAGTGTATTAAAATTAAATGAATTTTTTTGCAATGAAACAGTGCTTAAATCTCTGTTATAAAAACTCCATATACGGGGGTCTTCGCCACCAATATGCCACAAGGCTGTACCCGCAGTTTGATAATCATCGCTGAAACGTAAAATATTAAAAGCAGTGGCAGCATCGGTAAACCAAACATTATGTTTTGTTTCGGAAGATGTATCGGTTTCTTTTTCGGTATAAGTATAATTAAGGTTGTAAGTGTCATTATCAAAATCAACATTTGCACCGGATAATTTAGCATCGTCAATTGCTTTGCCATAAGTGATATCCTCAACACGGATTATTCTTTTGCCATCCTCATCTTCTTCATCAACCCAGTCACGGGCATAACCAGCTACACCTAAAATAATTTTGGACGCATCAATTTTATCATCCATTTTATCCAACTGTTTTTCAATCCACTTTTGAGAGCTGATAGGCCCGGGTTTTGTATTATCATTGTATTCATCATAAGCCATCAGAATTATATAATCGTTATAGTCAGCTAAACTTTTATAATCATAATCTTCGTTATCAGGCGATACATCCATCGTAACGGTTAACCCTTTTGAATGCAATGATTGATATAATTCTTTTTGAAATTGTATAAGTGGTTCGCTGCCGGTTTCATTCAGCTCTTCAAAATCTACATTTAATCCCTGCAGTTGATAATGGGTAAGGGTGTCAACAATTTGCTGAATGATATATTTTCTTTTTTCAGCATTATTTAAAATAACATGAGCAAGCTTAAAATCAAAATAACCCGAGTCTTTTGCTTCTTTTGTTTTGTGCGAATGAAAATTATTAAAAATAGGCTGTATGCTTAAATTGTTTTGTTTCATAATTACCAGGCCGGCGCTGTCTATCCTGGTTTGTAATCTATAACTAACGGTATCAATAAAAAACCATTCAGGATAAATGGTGTTTAGTTTATCCGCATTTTTTTTTAAGTCGGATAACGAAGTTGCACTCCAGGGCGTGTAAAATCCAGAGCGTATTAAAGTGGAAGATATATTTCTTTTTGAGACAGTATTTTCAAGTTTTCTTTTCTCCAGCAGCTCTTTAAAACCTTTATATTTTTTATTTAAATCAGTTGTAAGCGTAAATTTTTCTGCAGGGTTTAATTTGCTTTGGTAAAACTTACTCTTATCCAGTAAATTGGGCAAAGATGGATTAAGAGCATTAATTACCGCCAGCGAAACAATAACAATAAAAAAAAGACCTGTGAACAAAAATATCCTGAAAGTCCATTTAACCTTTTTCCACCTTGAAGCACTGTCAGTTTGAAAAATTTGAGATTGAATACTCATAGTGCAAATGTACAGCAGCAAAATGTTGTGTGGTGGTTAATAAAAAGTGAGAAAACCTTTTTTTGCGGATTTTGTTCCCCAGCCTGCCACATGTTGAGGTAAAAATTTCAATACAATAACTAAAGTAATACCCTTAGATTGGTATAAAAGAGAAGCCCCTGTAGATACAGGGGCCGTTTACCAAAACTAACTGCTTATGAGAAAATCTTAAATTATTTTGTTGTTGTGTGTTCTGTATATAGATACGCAAATCAGATGCCAAAAGTTACCGCCTCACTGTTAAGAATAACTTAATAACTATTCTCCACTGTAATACTCATCCTGATAACGCAAAAAAGAACTATTTATTTTTATAACAACTGGTTTTACGAATATTTCTAAAATCTTTTGTTACTCTAATATACGACACAAAGTTATTTAGTAGGTTTAATTTAAATAAAAAAGCGCCCTGTTTTAAGGACGCTTTAACAATATCTTAATCTTTGCTATTATTTTATAAAGCCTTTTATTAAATCCATTAGTCCGCCGCCGCCATTCTGCTGCTGCTGGCTTTGGGCACCACCTGCAAGTTTAGATACAATATCCATTAACCCGCCGCCTTGCTGGCCGCCGGTAAATTTACCAATCAAATCCTGAAAGTTAAAACCACTGTTGCCGCCAGCCTGCTGCTGTTCAGCCACCTGTGTACTTTGGCCACCGGTAATAGAGTTTAATAATTTATCAATAGTAAAACTGCTGTTATTAGGGTCGTTAGTATTATTAATAAGATTGCTTAGTACATTTGGTATTAAACCGCTGGCAACATTATTAGCCTGGTTGCCTCCTAAATTAAACTTACTCATAAGCTTACCTGCGAAATGCCCTACCATCATATTTACAATAGGGTTACTTAAAAGGCTTTTACTATTTTGCTGCCCGCTGTTACCCCCAAATAAAGACAATATATTTTGCAAACCACCGCCTGCTACCATATTGCGCAAGCCCGATGCTACTGTATTGGTTGCCTCTGCAATTACTTCGTTATTTTGATCATTGGGTACATCGGGGTTATTGATAACTGTGTCGTTAGCCGATCCTTTTACCAGGTTAAATAATTCTTCTAACATAAAATGATGTTTTAATGGTTAATGGAAAAATTTTACAAAATGAAGATAGCTGAACTTTTAAAATAGTTGCAGCCTTAATTATTAATTCTGTGCAACCAATTTTTCTGAATTTTCGGCAAACTGCAGGGCATCTAAAAACTCCTGAATTTCGCCGTTTAAAACACTGTCTAAATTATATACCGTAAGGCCAATTCTATGGTCAGTAACACGGCCCTGCGGAAAATTGTAAGTGCGTATTTTAGCACTCCTGTCGCCGGTGCTTACCAAACTTTTGCGTAAATGCGAAATAGCTTCTTCTGCTTTTCTTACTTCTTCATCGTACAATTTTGTACGCAGCATTTCCATGGCCCTTAACTTATTACCCAACTGAGAACGGTCGGTTTGGCACATTACCACAATACCTGTAGGCTTATGCGTTAAAAAAACTTTAGTTTCAACCTTGTTTACATTTTGGCCACCTGCACCGCCGCTTCGGGCAGTTTCCATTTTTACATCACTTTCTTTTAATTCAAAATCTACTTCTTCCGCCTCGGGCATTATGGCCACGGTTACTGCACTGGTATGCACACGGCCCTGGCTTTCGGTGTTAGGCACACGCTGCACACGGTGTACGCCACTTTCAAATTTCAGGGTGCCGTACACATCATCACCCACCACTTCAATTTGTACCTCTTTATAGCCACCAACAGTACCTTCGCTTTCGCTAAGCAAAGCCGTTTTCCAACCCTTCTTCTCAAAATATTTTAAATACATTCTTAATAGATCACCGGCAAAAAGCGAAGCTTCATCACCACCCGTACCGGCACGTATTTCCAGTATGGCATTTTTTTCATCAAACGGATCTTTGGGTATCAGCATCTGGCGAAGCTGTACTTCCAGTTGAGTTTTCTTTTCTTCCAAAGCCGGCAGTTCCTGCTTGGCCAGCTCACGCATTTCGGTATCATCGCTGTTTAATACTTCTTTATTAAACTCAATGTCATCCAAAACTTTCACGTATTCGTTACGGCCATTTACAATTTTTTCCAGGCTGCGGTATTCTTTACTAATGGCAGTAAATTTTTTATTGTCGCTTACAATCTCCGGATTGGTAAGCGAAACGCCTAAATTGTCGAACCTTCCTTTTATAGCATCTAATTTATCTAACATATTTGCCCCTAATCCGCCACGGCGGAGAATTGATTAAAATTATGAATCTTGTTTACGGGCATTTGGTTTTCATGGCAACATCGTTGTGTCACTCACTTGTACCGCATACCTTTGCTGAACTTTACTTACGTTTTGTGCTGGCGGTTTTGTAACTGGCGGCAAATTTACAATTTATCAACCAATCATTTTGTACAGAAAATTTTCGGCCCATAATATTTTTACCGGACAAGCCATGTTGCCGCAAGGCAATGTTTTAATTACCGATGCCAGCGGAGTTGTAAAAGAAATTATTGCTTTAAAAGATGCAGGAGATGATATTGAATTTTTTGACGGCCTGCTTTGCCCTGGTTTTATAAATGCACATTGCCATTTAGAATTATCGCATTTAAAAGGATTGATACCTGAGAAAACAGGATTAGTAGATTTTGTTTTTAAAATTATTACCGAAAGGCATTTGGCCGAAGAGCAAATTTTAGCTGCTATTGAAACTGCAGAAAATGAAATGTTGCAAAACGGCATTGTTGCAGTGGGAGATATTTGTAATAACACTTTAACCATTGCGCAAAAGAAAAAACAACGGCTGTTGTACCATAATTTTATTGAAGTAAGTGGTTTTGTGCCAGCAACTGCAAGCGAAAGATTCGAAAAAGCAAAAGCAATTTTGTCAGAATACCAATCAGCAGAAAAAAATGTTCAACATTCAATGTTCAACATTCAATGTTCAACATTAAGCCCACATGCACCCTACTCTGTTTCACCTAAATTGTTTGAGTTAATTAATAACGCAACAGCAAATAATATACTAACCATTCACAACCAGGAAACTGAAGCCGAAGAAGACTTTATAAAAAATAAAACCGGAGATTTTTTACGCCTGTATGAAAAACTGGGTATTGATATTTCTTTTTATGCACCGAGTGGTAAAAGTAGTTTACAAAACTGGTGGCCTTATTTAAAAAATAACCAATCTGTCATTCTTGTACACAACGTAACCACATCAACAGAAGACATCGAATTTGCAAAACCATCAACCATCAACTATCAACCATCAACCTTGCATTTCTGCCTTTGTCCCAATGCCAATCTTTATATCACCAATACATTACCCAATGTAAATATGCTGATGGAACAAGACAGCAACATTGTTTTAGGTACCGATAGTTTAGCCTCCAATCATCAATTAAATATTTTAGAAGAAATAAAAACGCTGCATAAAAATTTTCCTGCAATAAAATTACAAACCATGCTGCAATGGGCTACTACAAATGGCGCCAAAGCTTTACAAATGGAAACTGTATTGGGCAGTTTTGAAAAAAATAAAAAGCCGGGAGTTGTTTTAATTGAGGGGATAGAAAACCTGCAACTCCATAAAAACTCAACTTCAAAAAGAATTTTGTGAATTCTCCCGCAGATTTCGCAAATTCCGAAGATAAAAATATAATGCGGCTCTTCGGCATCAGCGAAAGCTGCGGGCAAAATCTCCTACAGCACCTCATGCAGCACCATCAGTGTTTTCATTTGCCCAAAATCAGAAATATGTAATGCATAATAAGTTTGGTAACTCAACAACAATTTCCTTCTTATCTCGTGGTTTAAACTAAAAATTTCCAGTTCATAAGGCTGCATTACTTTAAGCAATTGCGATGTAAGCCTGGCACTTTCTTCCTCAAGAAAATATGGATGTGCAGGTTGATGATTGATAAAAACACCTTCCTGCAAATCTAAAAAAGTAGCTGCAGCAGTATAATTATCTGCAATTCTAAAACCAAAAAAATGGGCCAGGTGCAATGCAAAAAACAAAGGAAAATTAGCAGCCACTTTTTTACTGCTTTTATCTAATTGCATTAATGCCTCTTCACAAAAATTAAAAAGATCGGCGTTGGCTTCGGGTTGCTTTAAACATTTTTGCAACAGCTCCACCATAAAAGATGCAATGCTGTTTTTAATAACATCTGTTAACACCGTATCAAACAAAAAAGCCCAGCTAAATTCTTTTATTCGGTGCATGGGTTTGTTTTCGGTGTGGTAAACAATTAAATCCAGCACCGCTGCAGGTTGAAAATAATTAGCTTTTGCAGCGCCTTTTTTAGCACTGCGTACGCCATTTACCATATAGGTTTGCACACCAAATAATTCAGTAAAAATAGTTACCACCAGACTGGTTTCGCCATACTTAACAGCTCGTAATACTATGCCTTTTGTTTTGTGTGTCATGATGCCCCAATCCGCCGCGGCGGAGAGTTTTGTACTCTCACAATTGTTATGTCTTTTCAAAAATAACGAACATTACTGTAGCATTAGTTAATGCGATTCAATTCAAATTAACGTTCTTTGCAAATCATAAATCCGAAATCGTAAATCTAAAATATTTATGTGGCAACGTTTAGGAAATTTTGTAATTAAAAACAGATTGGTTCTTTTAATCGTATTGTTTGCAGTATCTGGCGTAATGGGGTTTTATGCCAGCAAAGTAAAATTGGGCTACGAATTTGCAAAAGCCATTCCGGTTGATAATCCCAAATATTTAGATTACAAAGCTTTTCAGCAAAGATTTGGCGATGATGGTAATGTGTTGGTAATGGGCATTAAAACGGACAGTTTTTTTAATGCTGCAATTTTTAAAAAATATTACCAGCTGCACAAGCAATTAAAAAAAGTGGAGTATGTAGAAGATGTGTTAAGCATACCTGCAGCTATCACCTTACAAAAAGATTCAGCAACAGAAAAACTAGTACCTGTAAAAATATTTTCAGATGAAATAATTGAAAGCGGATCGTTGGATACGGCTAAAAATAAATTCCTCGACCTTTCTTTTTATAAATACAAATTATACAACCCCGATGAGCAGGCTTATGCAATGGCCGTAAGAATTAACAAAGAGGCATTGAACTCTGCCAAGCGTACAAAAATTGTAGATGATATTACACATGCAGTAAACGAATTTGAAGCATCAACAAAAATAGAAACGCATTTAAGTGGTTTACCGTTAATAAGAACAGTGGTAGGTGACAGGATAAAAAAAGAAATGAGTTTTTTTTTAATAGGATCGCTGGTTTTAAGTGCATTAATTTTATTATTATTTTTTAGATCATTAAGTACAACTTTACTTTCTCTGCTTGTAGTATTGTTAGGTGTAGTCTGGAGCCTTGGCGTACTGCAATTGTGTGGCTATAAAATAAGTTTACTCACTGCATTAATTCCACCGCTAGTAGTGGTTATAGGCATTCCCAATTGTATTTATTTTATTAATAAATATCACACTTCTTATCTGCAAAAACAAAATAAAGAGCAGGCATTGGTAGATATGGTAAGTAAAATGGGAGTGGTAACTTTATTCTGCAACATTACTGCTGCTATTGGCTTTGCAGTTTTTGCTTTAACCAAAAGTGCTATTTTAAAAGAGTTTGGAGTAGTGGCAGGCATAAGTATAATGATGATATTTTTTATATCTTTTATTTTATTACCTGCGGCACTCAGTTATTTACCTGCACCCAACGCATCGCAAACAAAATATTTAACCAACCGCTGGCTTACTTCTTTTTTATTACGAATAGAAAGCTGGGTAATGCACCATAAAAAAATTGTTTACTGTGTAACTGCAGCCATTTTAATTTTTTCTGTTGCCGGTATTTTTAAATTGAAAAGTGTGGCGTTTATTGTAGATGATTTACCAAAAACAGATAAAATTTATACCGACCTTAAATTTTTTGAAACCAACTTTAAAGGTGTAATGCCACTGGAAATTGTGCTCGACACAAAAAAACCAAAGGGTATTTTAAAATCAACCGTTGATATTAATAAGATTGCTTTTTTCCAGGATTCATTTTTGGCAAAACAAAAAAATATTGCCAAACCGCTTTCTGTTATTGACGGTATAAAGTTTACTTACCAGGCCATTAGCGAAGGCAGCGGCGATTCTACTTATACTTTACCGGCATTTGGCAACCCTTTAAAAGATTTACACGATAAGTTAAGACAGATAAATGGCCGTAGAGATAATAAAGAAATGACTGCAGGTGATTCCGCCTCCGTAAAATTAGTAGGCTCATTTATTGATTCAACAGAGCAGTTTTTACGCATAAGTATGAGTATGGCCGATGTAGGTACTAAAGAATTAGAACCAATTGTTGATTCTATTAAATTAAACGCCAACAGAATTTTAAATAACATTGACAGTACAGAAATAAAAGACACTGCAAAAACCATTTATAATATAACCGTCACGGGCTCCAGCTCTACTTTTTTAGAGGGCAGTAAGTTTATTGTAAACGGATTAAAAGAAAGTATTTTCTGGGCATTTCTACTAATAGCTTTTTGCATGCTGTATCTTTTTAAATCGGCACGTATTTTATTATGCTCATTAATACCCAATTTAATTCCGCTGGTAATTACTGCAGGTGTAATGGGCTGGGTAGGTATTGCGTTAAAACCATCTACAGTATTGGTTTTTAGCGTGGCGCTCGGTATTGCTATAGATATTACCATCCGGTTTTTAGTAAATTATAAACAGGAATTACCCACTTATAATAATGATGTTGGTGATACCGTAAGTGCTACAATAAAAAATACAGGGTTAAGCATTGTTTATACCTCTTTAGTTTTAATTGCAGGATTTATAATTTTTTGCTTCAGTGGCTTTGGGGGTACTAAAGCTTTGGGCTGGCTTACTTCTTTAACGCTGTTGGTGGGTACGCTAACCAATTTAATTTTGCTGCCGGTGTTGTTGTTGGGGATTGGTTCTAAAAATTCTAAAGAAGCCTTTAAATCATAGTATTCAACAAAAAACGGGGATAGGCGGCTTTAAAAGCAGCTAAAAGGCAAAAAAAAATGTCCGGTATATAATTATTACCAGAATTGTCAATTATCTTTGTTTTAACACTAAATTAACAAGCAAATGAGAAAAATTATTTTGACCCTATTTGGGGTATTGTTCCTGTTGTTTCAGGGATTTTCACAAAAAACAATAAGCGGTGTAGTAACCGATTTTAAAGATGCAACTCCCGTTGCAAACGTATCTGTTTCTGCAGGAAGGGTTGGTACAAAAACAGATGACAAAGGCCAGTATAATATTACCGTGCCTAACACTACAAAACAGCTCACATTTACTTCTGTAGGCTACTTAGAGCAAAACATTTCCATTGCTGCATTAAGCACAATAAATGTGTCCCTAAAACAAGATGACGGAAACCTTAAAGAAGTTGTCGTTACAGCTTTTGGAATAAAAAAGGATAAAAAAACACTGGGCTATGATGTTACTCAGTTAAGTAATCAGGAACTTACACAGGCTCATACTACTAACATTACAAATGCTCTGGCAGGTAAGGTACCGGGTGTTAGAGTAAGTGGTGCCGGTGGCTCATTTACAGGTTCAAGTATCATCATTCGTGGTTATAACACTTTTCAAGGGTCCAACCAACCACTTTTTGTAATTGATGGTGTTCCTATTGACAATGGGGGCGGTGGTCAGGCCCTTCAAAATGGCGCACCTGTATCTAACAGGGGTATAGATATTAACCAGGAAGATGTAGAAAGTATGTCAGTTCTTAAAGGTCCGGCTGCTGCTGCATTGTATGGCTCAAGGGCAAGTAACGGCGCAATAATAATTACAACAAAAAAAGGAAGGGTTAAAGGGAGAAACAATATTCAATTTAGCAGCACTTATGGTATAGAAAGTGTAAACAGGTTACCTGATTACCAGAATGAATACGGACAAGGTTTAAATGGAGGTTACATTAATACTTCATCAAGTTCATGGGGTCCACGTATTAAAGGGCAAACAGTTACCAATTTTTTTGGTAAACCGGAGCAATTAGCTTCATACCCTAATAATGTAAAAGATATTTTTAGAAATGGCGAAAATTTTCAAAACAATATTAGCTTCTCAGGTGGAAGCGATAAAAATACTTTCCGCTTTTCTTATGGTAATTTAGTAAACACCGGCATTTTAGATAACAACAAACTGGTACGTAATAATTTTTCAATAAATGTAAGTTCAAAAATTACAGAAAAACTAACCACAAGCGTTTCTGCAAACTATGTAAATAATTATTCAAAAAGAACGCAGCAGGGAAATCAATTAAGTAACCCTTTATTCAGGGCTTTCTTTATGCCCAGAAGTTATGATCTTACCAATGCCCCATTTGAGGACGCTGTTGGTAACCAAACATTTTTTGGTGGAGAAGATAATCCATACTGGACTATCAAGCACAACAGGTTTAAGGATGAAATAAACAGGTTAATTGGTAACGTGTCGTTGTCTTACAAATTTACCAATTGGCTGCAGGCAGATTATAAAATAGGAACCGATGTATATTCCACTTTCCGTCACGGATACGATCAAATAGGGGCACGTGGGGGTGCCAATACAAGCGCTAACGGAGTAGGAGGTGTTTTTGAAACCCGTAACCAATTCCGTAGTTTGAATTCAAATTTTTTCCTGTCTTTCAACAAAAAATTTGGAAACTTTACCACCAATGTAATTGTGGGTAACGAAATTCAGCAGGTTTACAGTGCTACCGCTAACGTTACCGGCCAGGGAGTCATTGTAAGAGATTTTGAACAACTTAAAAATACTACAACCTTTTTTCCATCAAACGGATCTGCTAAAACTAGGTTAATAGGTGTTTATGGTGATTTTACTGTGGCTTATAAAAGCATTGCAAGTTTAAATGGATCTTTACGAAATGACTTCTCATCTACTTTTTTAGCTGGTAATCAATCTTACTTATACCCATCAGTGGCAGCTACCTTTAATATAACAGAAGCTTTACCTTCCCTAAAGGGTAAAGTAGTAGACAATATTAAATTAAGGGCAAATATTGCACGGGTAGGCAAGGCCGGTGATTTTGATTTCGTTTATAATACAGACTCATATTTTGTAGGTGCTGCTTCTGCCGATGGTTTTGGTCCCAATATCGCTTTTCCTTTTAATGGCTTACAAGGTTTTACACTAAGCAATACTGCAGGTAATGCAGATTTAGGGCCGGAGTTTACAACAAGTAAAGAAGTAGGGGCTGAGCTTTCCTTTTGGAATGGAAGAATAAATATTGAGGCAAACGTTTATAAAACAAACAGCGAAAAATTGATATTCGGTGTGCCTGTTTCTAATTCAGCAGGAATAACAACCAAGATCCAAAATATTGGAAAATCAAGTACTAAAGGGGTTGAATTAGCATTAAACCTGACACCTGTTAAATTTAGGGGTGGTAACTGGACAATTAACTTCAATTACACCCAGTTTAAAACCAATGTAGATGAACTGACACCAGCTGTTTTAAATATTTTCCTTGGCGGTTTTACTACACCAAATATCAGGTTGGTAGCGGGTGATGAGTATGGTCAAATTTATGGTAATGCTTATCAAAGAGATGCTGCAACAGGGCAAGTGTTGATAAACCCAACAACGGGCTTTCCTCTTATTACACCAGGGGTTCAAAAGATAGGAAATCCTAATCCAAAATATTTGGTTGGTGTTACAAACACATTTACTTATAAAGGATTTACCCTTTCTTTCTTGTTAGATATTAAAAAAGGAGGCGATCAATACAGCAGAAATATTGCGGATGTACGCCGTAACGGTGTAGCTAAAGAAACTGCCGAGTTTGATAGATTTTTAGCTGATGGGGTTACGGTTTCTACACCTTATATTTTCGCAGGTGTAAATTCAACTGATTTAAAGCCTAATACAAAAGGCATTTCTGCTCAAAATTATTGGGGCAATAATGGTATTTATGCGGCTGCAGAGGGATTTATTGTGGAAACATCATGGTTTAGGGTAAGAGAGGCATCAGTAAGCTATAAATTACCCGAATCATTATTAAAAAAGCTTTCTATAGGCAATGCTGAGCTTGGGATATTTGGACGTAATTTATTTTTGAAAGCAAAGAACTACCCTCATTTCGATCCTGAACAAAATGCCTTAGGAGTTAGTAATGCCCAAGGCTTGGAGTTTAATGCGTTACCACAAGCCCGTAGCCTAGGCGTTTCATTAAAAATTTCATTATAAAAATATTTTAAAGTTCAAAACATGAAAAAGATAAATTATAAATACGCCATATTTTTTTTAATAGGAACTATTGCGCTTGCATCTTGCAAAAAATACCTTGATATTAACACAAATCCGGATAATATTATTTCTACTAACGCACCATTACCTCAATTACTTACATCAGCACAGGTGAATGTAGCTTTTGAAGGAGGGAGTGATTTATACAGGTACAGTAATATAATAAGCCAGAAAGTATCAGGTCAGGCCTCACAGCCTAACCAAACCTATGAGTATGACAAGTATAATATTACCGGCAGTGACTTGAATAATGTTTGGTCCAGTTTAAATGCTACATCTTTAAGTGATTTAGAATTAATAATAAAAACTGCCACTGCTGGCGGCAGCCCTTATTACTCCGGCATTGCTAAAACTTTAAAAGCCTATGAATACCAGTTAATGGTAGATGCATGGGGGGATATACCATTTTCTGAAGCACAACAGTTAGATAAAAACGTAACACCTAAATATGATAAAGGAGAAGATATTTATAAAGCCTTAATTGTTTTACTTACTGAGGCTATTACAGAATTAAATGCAGCAACAAGTAATTTAGTGCCCGGTTCTACTTCAGTAATATACCCAGGCAATTTTTCTACAGTTAAAGCTAACTGGATAAAGTTTGCCAACACTCTTAAATTGAGAATATTACTGCATTACAGCAAAAAAGACCCGGCTTTTATGCTGGCTCAAATGAATGCATTAATTGCAAGTACAGGCGTAACTTTTATGGCTTCACCTGCCGATAATTTTCAAATGGCTTTTGTAGCACTACCGAGTGCAACTAATCCAATTCATCAATTTGAAAATTCACGCCGGGATTATTTATTTGCAGCAAATCAACTGGTTACTTTAATGAATACAAAGATTGATCCCCGTAGGCCATCTTATTTTACACCTTTTCCTTATTTATCATCTCCTGCAACTTATAAAGGCGTAACTGCCGGTGACCCCGCTACAATAAATTATTCCCGTGTACACACATATTTACGTGGTGCGGCATCTGGTACAGCCACTCCAAATGCAGCTGGTGGTATTGCCTCGACTGCATTGACTTATACAGGGGATGCCCCGATAAGAATGCTTACCTATGCTGAATATTGTTTTATACGTGCCGAAGCAGCTTTAAGCGGCGTTACAGGCAGTGCTCAAACATTTTTTACACAGGGTATTACAGCTAGTATGCAGGATGCAGGTGTAAGTGCAGCTAATATTACTGCCTACCTTGCTCTAAATGGAACTTTGGTTGGTACTCCTGCACAGCAATTACAACAAATTATCGAAGAAAAATTTGTGGCATTATATGGTGTTACTATGGAGTCATGGACGGATTACAGAAGAACAGGATACCCTGCATTAACACCACCATCAAATGCAGTTAATCCAGCAGTACCACGTTCATTGTTCTACCCACAATCTGAAATTGACTTAAACCCCAAAAACCCCGGGCAAAAAGCAAACATGCAGGTGAAGGTATTTTGGGATTTATAGAAATAATTTAGTTACAATATTAATAAACCGCCAGAATTAAAAATCCTTTGGCGGTTTGTTAATTTCAAGATTAAATCAAGTAAAAAATAAATTACGAACGGTTTTAAAAGCAGCTAAATGGAACAGTTACTTGTTCAATAATATTTCTTTACAACAATTGTTAATTATCTTTGTTTCAATACTAAAACTAATAAGCAAATGAGAAAAACTTTAATTTTATTAATGTGTTCGTTTTTTGCATTAACGCAAGCAATGGCACAAAACCGTACAGTTACCGGTGTGGTAACGGATATTAAGAATACTCCATTAGAAGGGGTAACCGTTTCTACTTTAGATGGAAATTTTGCTACCCAAACAGGTAAAGACGGTCGTTATACCTTATCATTTTCTCCTAACACAAAATCATTGAAATTTACTTATATCAACTACGCTGATATAACTTCCGCAATTAATTCTTCCGGAAAAGTAAATATAACTATGCTTTTAAAAGACAAAAGCTTGGATGAGATTGTGGTTACCGGGTATCAAAAAAGAAGAAAAATTGATGAAGCAGGTGCAATAACCACAGTTAAAGGTGCAGACATTGCTGATATGGGCAACGTTTCAATTGATAAAGCGTTACAAGGCGCCGCAGCAGGTGTAACAGTACAAGCCAATAATGGTATCCCCGGTGGAAATATCAGAATTAATATCAGGGGGTTAAGCTCTTTTGGTTCTGGTACAGCCCCACTTTGGGTTATTGACGGGATACCGTTTCCTTCAGGAAACTTATCTTCTTTCACACAAACTAACCCTCTATCATTTTTAAACCAGAGCGATATTGAATCGATTGATATTTTAAAAGATGCAGCATCAACAGCTATTTATGGATCCAGCGGTGCTAATGGCGTTATTTTGGTTACAACAAAAAAAGGGAGAAATCAAAAAACAAAAATTGGATTTTCTTATTATACAGGCTATAATACTGTGCTTAAAAAGATGAGTACACTTAATACACAGCAGTATTTAGCGTACAGAACCGAGGCAATTGATAATCAGCAAAAATTGTCAAACATTAATTTAACCCCTCAGCAACTTAAAGCATCTGTGTTAAATGGAATAGAAGTGCCATTGTTAACTGGATTAACAGCAGCTCAAATTAATGCAATGAGTGTTACAAGTTTGGATTCTTTAGCTGCTGCCCTGCCTAATACTGATTGGCAAGATGCAATTTTTGGAACTGGCAAGATTGATAATTATGAATTAACACTGAATGGCGGAAATGACAAAACTCAATTTTATACGTCTGCATCTTATCAGTCTAATAATTCAATAATTAGAAAGACTGACTTTAAAAGAGCTAATGTGAAAATTGATGTTACTAATAAAGTAACTGATAAATTGAAAGTAAATTTTAATGGTTTCTTCAGTACGATATATCAAAATGCCCCATTTGCAACAGATGGCTCTTTCTTAGGTAATCCGGCTTTTTCCGGAGCCTTAATACTTCCTCATAATCCGGTACGGAATGTTGATGGTTCTTACTTTGGATTGTCTCCGAATAAATTAATGGGTCTATTGTCTCATAATGTTGTTGCGGTTAATGAATATAATGTTGTATATGAAAGAACAAATGAAGCATTGGCAAATGTTAGTATAGAATATAATATTCGTCCATGGTTAACATTTAGGAGTTACGGAGGTGTGGATTATCGCATTGTGCAGGGCCGTTTATTCAGAGATCCAAGAACACCTGATGGATTTGGTGTACAGGGGAGGGGAACTACTCATGCTGATTGGTTTATTAATCTTATCACAACCCAATCATTATTATTTAATAAAACTTTTTCTGGAAAGCATAATATTGATGGTGTTGTTGGTTATGAATTTAATCCCAGAAGACAAGAAGGCTTTAGCGCATCTAAAACAGGGTTTACCACTTACCAATTACCATTATTAACTGCTGGTGGTGTACTGGTTTCATCGGACGAGTATTTTACAGAAAATAAAAAAAATGGTGTATTCGGGGCTTTCAACTACAATTTTGACCGCAGATATATTATTGGTATTACGGGCAGATATGATGGATCTTCTAAATTTGGAGAAAATACTAAGTTTGGTTTTTTTCCTTCAGTAAAAGTAGCCTGGAATGTTGATAAAGAAAACTTCTTTAAGCCAAATAAATATATCAGCTCATTAAAAATACGGGCATCTTATGGTCGAACAGGTAATGATTTGATTGGAGATTATGATGCATTAGGTACGTATGGATCTGGTTCTCTTTATAATGCACAATCTGGTATTTTCCCTAATAGATTGGCAAGCAGCAGCCTTACCTGGGAAAATATTAAAGAGAAAAACTTTGGTATTGATCTAGGCTTATTTGATAACAGAATCAGAATAAGTACTGATGTTTATGATAAGTTGAGCTATGATATATTACAAAATGCAACGCTGGCATCTTACACTGGATGGAATGGTGTAAGATTAAATTCTGGCAAACTAAGTAATAAAGGAATTGAATTTCAAATTTCTGCAGATATTTTACGGCCTAAATCTGATGATGGTGTAAGATGGACAGTAACATTTAATTATTCTAATAATAAGAACAAAGTATTGGAAATAGTAAATGGTTCTGATGTTTTAAATTCTCAAACCATAAATTTATTAAACAAACCCTTTGGAGCTGTTTTAACCACTAAGTATGCTGGAGTAAATGCAGCAACAGGCAGGGCAATGTGGTATGATTCATTGGGTAATATTACTTATAATCCTCAAAATAAAGATAGATATTATGCAGGCATAGGAGCAAATGGTTTGCCACCAGTTATTGGAGGATTATCGACTAATATTAGTTATAAAGGCATTTCTTTAGATGCACAATTTGCTTATCAATATGGTCAAATTATTTCCGATGGTCAATATAATTTTGCTATGGAAACCATTGCCAGGGTAAACTTAATTCATGATAATTATGATTATCGTTGGACTACACCCGGACAGGTTACACATATACCGAGAGCACAAGCGGGTGCTGAGCCTAATGGTGCTGGTCCAGGAACAGGAGACAGGTTTTTACAAAAAACAGATATGATTCGTTTAAGGAGTCTTACGCTGGCTTATGATCTAAATAAAACCGTTTTAAATAAATTAAAAGTGAGCAGCGCTAGGTTTTATGTACAGGGTGGTAATCTTTACACTTATACTTCATTTAAAGGGTACGATCCTGAATTTGTAACTACTGCTACCGGTATTGTACCACAAAGTAAAAATATTACTGTGGGTGTTCAATTAACTTTTTAACTTTCTATAATTACTTATAAGATGAAAAAAATATTTATAAAATCATTTTTAATTTTTACGACAGTATTAATTATTAACACAGGGTGTAAGAAGCAGCTGGATGTACAAAAATTATCTATTTTGGATGAAGCTGCAGCTTTAAAAACACCTAATGGAATTGATGGAACAATTACATCAATCTATTCTAACTTAAAAGCCCAGGCAAGTTATGGAAGAGATCAATTAGCCTTGCCTGATGCATTAGCTGATAATGGTATTGTAACAAATCACTCTGGTCGTTTGGTAAACGAAACCAGAAATGCGCCATTTGCACATTTTGTAAACTGGGGTAATTGTTATAACTCTATAAATTTATGTAACCTGGTATTGGACGCCATAGCATCACCTGGTAATATATCGCCAGCACCTACAGCTGCACAATTAGCTAATTGGGAAGGACAGTTAAAATTTCTAAGGGCATTAAATTATTTTGACCTCGCAAGAAATTACGCTTATATCCCCAGCTTTATAATTACAGCCAATGATAAAGGTGGAGTACCCTTAATGCTTACTGGAATTAGAACAAGTGACGCTGCCAATGCTGCAAAACCTTCAAGAGGCACAATAGCGGCAACTTATACTCAAATTTACAGCGACCTTACAACAGCAGTAGTTAAGCTGCCAACTACTTCTGCACAATATCCTTATAAAGTAACTCAGGATGCTGCAAAGGCTTTGTTTGCTAAAGTTTGTTTATACAATAAAGATTATGTAAATGCAAAAACATGGGCAGACCAGGTTATTACATCAAAAGGAGCTACACTTCGTAATGCAGGAAATTATGTTGCTGGCTGGAGGGCTGCAATTAATCCTGAGTCTTTATTTGAAGTAGCATTTATAACATCCGGTGAAAGTTTAGGAGTAAATGTCGCTATGCAATCAACTTTTACATCATTGGTAACCCCAGGTAATCAGGCTTCTACAGGCGGCTGGGGCGATTTAGGAGCTTCTCTTTCATTATTAAATGATTTAGGTATTACACTTACAAATCCTGCAACTTATAATATTAATAACTGCTCAGTTGCCTCCCGTACTGCAGACGTACGCAATTTGTTATTTGAACCAGGTTCTACAGGAAGAGGATTGACTTTTATTGAGTGTACAAAATTTTTAGGCAAGAGTGGCGCATTATATACGGATAACATTCCAGTTATTCGTATTGCAGAAGTATATCTTATAAGAGCGGAAGCACAAGCTTCCGATGCTGCTTCTTCAGTTTATAATCTTATAAATGCAAAAGCCGATGTTGATATGATAAGAACTAATCGTGGATTATTGGTATCTGCTGGAATAACACAATCTGCTATTATTGATGAAATTGTATTGCAAAGAAGATTAGAATTAGCTATGGAAGGAAATCGCCTGTATGATCTAAAAAGATTAGGAAGAAACATTATTAAATCACCATTCTATTCAGATGTACTAATAAATGATTATCGGATATTAGCCAATATTCCTCAGGCCGATCTTTCATTAAATCCAAACATTATTCAAAATGTGGGGTATTAAAACTAAATGATTATTTAAAGTACAATCAAAATTAAAAGAATAACTATGTATAAAAAGATATTATTAGTAACTGTCACTTTAGTATTGATGTTAAGCAGTTGTATTAAAAAGGATGATGTTACACTTTCAACAAATATTGCCGAATTGGATGTTGCATCTTATAATGGCAATTTTGGTACACTTACTTATCCTTTTGTAACTCGTCAGCCATTACCAGGCAGGGCAATTTTGGGTGCGGATGCATTTATTACAAGAGCGTCAAGCACCGCTACTTTCCGGGTTAATCTATTGGGCGTACAACGCAGCACGCCAATTAATGTAAAATTTCAAACATTTGCTGTTGGAGCTAATGTAGGGGCAAGCGTAACATATGGTAGCCCTATAAGTTCAACCTTAACCACAATTGACGCTGTCGCCGGAACACATTATACTGCTGTTACTGGAACATGTACAATACCTGCAAACAGTAGTTTTGGAACTATTACAATACCAATTATTAATAGTGGAATCTCTGCTAATAATACTGCATTATTAGGAATAGAATTAATTGACGGGGGTGATATTTCAGTAAGTGCCAATTATAAAAAAGTAGCATTTGCTATTTCTCAAAAATAACTTGTGGATTTAATATAAATAAACAATGCCCCTAATCTTTTGGGGCATTGTTTATTTATATTAAAGTAATTGAGCTATTATAAGCTTTTCGTTCACACTCCCGAAGAGGAGAACAACACAACATACCCAGGCAAATGATTCGGGAATGTATTTATGCCTACTCAGCCCTTTCGCCACAAACAGGCGACTGTTATTCTATGATAAGCCCATATTGCAATACAGAAGCTATGAATGAATTTTTGCAACAGCTTTCCAGTAATTATAACAACTATAGAATTGTCCTCATTCTTGATAAAGCAGGCTGGCATATCAGTCATACTTTAAAAATTGCAGATAATATCAAACTGCTTCATTTGAATCCGTGTTCTCCTGAACAAAACCCGGTAGAATTACTTTGGGGAGAAATCCGCAGAAAATATTTTCATAATGTAATATTCCAAAGCCTCGATGAGGCAGAAAATAAATTGCAACTAGCGCTGTTAAACTATCATCAACAGAAAGAGGCGGTTCAAAAATTGGCAAAAGAATTTTTATCTATTTAGTAAAATTGATAGCGGTTTATTATAATAATATTAAAAGCCCCGAATTTTTAAATCCGGG
>JANPCB010000079.1:0-54904 GCA_031430735.1 Ferruginibacter sp.
AGAGTTTTAGTTCTAATGGCATATCTGGAGGAGGAGGCTCTTGGATTCAAAGCAATACACTTTATGAGTTTTTTCGGGTAAAAAAAGGTGTTGCCGTTGAATACACTGGCTTTAGCTTGGGCAGGGACAGTATTTGGCGAAGTGGGTCAAGAAAATATTTTATTAAACCAAAGGAAGTGCGGCTGGTATTTAAGAAATTATATGCCGCTGCAAAAAAAACAAAGCAGTAAATTTACTATTCCGCTGAGGTTCGTGCAACGCTAAGTTCATCGCTGCAATCTTCGCCTCGGTATGCCATTGCTAAGTTCTTCGCCACCGCTTGGTTACCCGCCATCTGTGTACAATTTAAAAAATAACTATTGCAATAGTTAGAATGCTGAAAGAAATAGTATGAATTTTTAATTTTAGAATAACTGAAACGATAAGGTCAACGAAGTAAATGGTTTGTTTTTTAAGTTCTAGCGAAGTTGTATAGTCTTTTTTTGACGAAATCGGGATTTCGAAGTAGTTTAAAAACCTATAACTTTTAACAAAATTGTAAAACCACAAAATAATAATAATGAAAATATTAATGTTTCTTCTTTTCTTAATTTGTACAAATGTATTGTTCGCACAAAAACAAAAAACATTAACGATTGGTGCTGTTTCTGATTTTCCAATTTCAAAGAAATTATATTACAATTATGGAGTTGGAGCAGAGGCTTCTTTAATCATTAATACGCCAAATGCAAAGAATTTTATTTTTACGCTTTCTGCGTTGCAATATCAATTTTACACATACAGCTTTCCCTCTACAAGCCTAGTACAATTAAAAAAAATAGAGAATCGGCCATTTATAAGAACAACCATAGGAAAGCTTATTAAAGTAAATGAAAGGATACTTTTCAATGTACAAGGCGGGTTTGGAATGGGCGATGCTGGTCGTACCCAGAGTTCATATATTCAGCCAACATTTTTGGTAGGGCCTACTTTTATTTTACCCATAAAAGAAAAATATTGTACAAAACTACATGGCTCTTTTGGTTATTTCGCAAGTGGGGTTTTTATAAATGTTGGGGCAGCATTTGGTTTCAAATTCAAATAAACCGCCTACTATAATTTTAAGAACTAACTTGCCATCTTATTTGTAAATTTGTATAAATTGATAATTTATAATTTTGCCAAAATACCCCCCGTCTTGGTTCGTGAGACACGAACCACTGCGGGACCCACAACGAAATGCCTATAAATGGATAATCTTCCAACGTTACCAAATTCCAAAAAAAACAAACAGCGCTCAAATTATTGTTGAGCAAGATACTGCTGCCCAAAGGCGCAGGGATGGAAACGGCAACGCATCCCGTGTTAGCAAACAAGGCGAGGAACGAGCCGTAGTTTTGCGTTACACGGGAGTAGGTATAGTGGACCTGCCTTTGCCGGCAGGCAGGCAGCCCGTTACAAAAGCTCCTTATTGTAATCCGCTGACCGCCCCAAATTCCCTACCTCAAAAAAATATTTTGTACATTGCAAAGAATTGACGTATTACAAAAAATATTATGAGTAAAAAGGAAACAGTGGACGGAAAGAAAAAGTCGTCTCAATCGGAGATTGCAAAGGGTAGGTTAGAGATAAGCCGCAGTGGTATGGGCTTTGTAATTGTAGAAAACAGGGAGAAAGATATTATGGTGAAACCCAACGATTTTGGAAGGGCTTTTCACGGCGATTTGGTGAAAGTTCAAATAATGAATCCGCATGACAGGAGCAAAAGACCCGAGGGCAAAATAAGCAGCGTGGTAGAGCGTAAACAAACCGAGTTTATAGGCAATGTGCAAGTAAAAGGAAATATGGCTTTTTTTATTGCAGGCGGTAACAATCCTATGCCCGATTTTCATATTGAATTGAGCAAATTGAACGGGGCAAAAGATGGCGAAAGGGTAGTGGCAAAATTTATTAAATGGGATAAAAGCGATAAAAAACCAGAGGGCGAAATTGTAGCTGTAATGACTTCGGAAAATGAAGGCGATATGGCAATGAAGGAAATAATTGTAAATGCCGGTTTTCCATTGGCTTTTGATGCCGAAGTGCTGAAAGCTGCTGCTGCACTGAGTCCCAATATATCTAGAGAGGAATTAAAAAAGCGAAAAGATTGTAGGGATATACTGACATTTACCATTGATCCATTGGATGCCAGGGATTTTGATGATGCCATTTCTGTCCGTAATTTAGACAATGGAAATTATGAAATAGGGGTACACATTGCAGATGTAAGCCATTTTGTAACACCAGGATCTATATTGGACAAAGCCGCTTATGAACGTGCAACCAGCGTATACCTGCCCGATCGTGTAAACCCTATGTTGCCCGAAAAAATATCGAACGAACTTTGCTCACTTAGGCCCAATGAAGATAAATATTGCTTTTCTGTAATTTTCCAGATAACCAATAGGGCAGAAATAAAGCACAAATGGATTGGTAGAACGGTAATACACAGCAACCATCGTTTTACGTATGAAGAAGCCCAGCAAATTATAGAAACGCAAGAAGGCGTTCATGTAAAGCCAATTTTGTTATTGGATAATTTGGCAAAGCAATTTAGAAAAGAGCGTTTCGACAATGGGGCAATCAATTTCTCGTCTCAAGAAGTAAAGTTTAAACTGGACGAAAAAGGAAAGCCTATTGGGATCATGATAAAAGAGAGTAAAGACTCGAATAAATTGGTAGAAGAATTTATGTTGCTTGCAAACCGTACAGTGGCGGAATACGTTTCTAAGATAAAAGTTAACAAAGAACCAATACCGTTTTCTTATCGTACACACGATGACCCAGATCCAGAAAAGCTAAAACCATTTATTGCGTTTGCAAAAAAATGTGGCTATGAGTTTGAAATGAAAACGGACAAAGATGTAGCAGCGGCTTTTAATAAACTATTGGCTGCAGTAAAAGGGCAACCAGAACAGCATGTATTAGAGCAATTGGGTATTCGTACCATGGCCAAGG
Organism: Ferruginibacter sp.; assembly: GCA_031430735.1. Taxonomy (GTDB): domain Bacteria; phylum Bacteroidota; class Bacteroidia; order Chitinophagales; family Chitinophagaceae; genus Ferruginibacter. The sequence continues at coordinate 2,977 of JANPCB010000079.1, forward strand.
CAAAATACACTTCAGAAAATGTGGGGCATTATGGTTTAGGTTTCGAAAATTATTGCCATTTCACATCGCCGATACGCAGGTATCCAGATGTGATTGTACATAGGGTGATGCAAAGCATTATTGATAAGAATTTGCTTATTGATAAAGCCATGGAAGAAAAAAATAAGCATTGTAGTGATAGGGAACGTGGAGCCATGGAGGCAGAACGGGCTAGCAATAAATACAAGCAGGTCGAGTATATGAAACAATTTCTAGGTGAGGAATTTGAAGGTATTATAAGTGGCGTTTCGCAATTTGGTTTTTGGGTAGAGACAGTGCTTCATAAATGCGAAGGTTTGGTAAGTGTGAAAGACCTGAGTGATTATGATGATTTTAGGCAGGATGAAGCCAATTATGCACTTGTAGGAATGCGCACAGGCAAGACTTTTAGAATGGGCGACCATGTAATAATAAAAGTGATAAGTGCCAATTTGGATAAACGCCAATTGGATTACGAGTGGGTGACTGAGGTAGAAGGAAAAGCAAAGCAAGCAGCTGCAAAAAGTACAAAAACTGCTGCTAAGAAAGCGGCTGGCAAACCTGGCAAGAAAAAATAAAAAATAATTGTAATAGCGCTAAGAGACGCTGCATGCTACAATTGGTTTTTGCGTCTTAGCGCATCAGCTATTAAAAAATATCTATTGATTTCAATGCATTCATTCCAAGATTTTTCACAAAAATTTGAAGAGAGATTCAACGTAAGGCATTTTCCTACCCATACGCCTACGTTGTATGATCCTGCGCAATACATTTTAGGCATAAAAGGGAAACGTATTAGACCTATTTGTGTTTACTTGGCAAACGAAATGTTTGCAACAGTAAACGACGATGCTTATCATGCAGCTGCATCTATAGAATTGTTTCACAATTTTAGTTTGATACACGACGATATAATGGATAAAGCTCCATTACGACGTGGTATAGAAACCGTGCACCAAAAGTATGGCGAAAACACTGCCTTGCTAGCCGGTGATGTAATGTTTGTGAAAGCATACGAAAACCTGGGCAAAATAAGCGCAACTTATTTGCATAGAAGCATAGATATTTTTAATAAAACGGCTGCAGAAGTTTGCGAAGGGCAACAACTTGATATGGATTTTGAAAGTAGAGAACATGTAAGTTTTGAAGAATATGTAAACATGATAACGCTTAAAACATCTGTACTAGTAGCTTCCAGCTTACAAATGGGCGCATTGCTGGGTGGTGCTGGTGTAGGTAACCAAGAACATTTATATGAATTTGGGAAAAACTTAGGTATTGCGTTCCAAATTCAAGATGATTATTTGGATGCATTTGGCGATGCTGCCAAAACCGGAAAACAACAGGGTGGAGATATTATTGCCAATAAAAAAACATTCTTAATGGTGCATGCAAGGGAATTTTGCACTGCAGAAGCCAATGCTGAGTTGGATAAGCTCATAAAGAATAATCCATCGGATAAAGTAGAGAAAGTATTGCAAATTTTTAAAGGTTGCAAAGCAGATGAATGGGCAAACGAATTAAAGGAGAAATATTACCAAATTGCTTTGAAACATTTGGATGATGTAGCAGTGCTATCAGGCAGAAAAGAAGAACTACAAAAGCTTGCATCAGATTTGATGATGCGAGAGAATTGATTGTTGTGTTTTACCTTTTTTAAAATAATATAGTAAATGAATAAACAAAAAAACCACTGCATTATGACGAGGGCACTGAAAAAGTCATTAAAAATTTAAAAGGCTTTTTAAAAGGAAATTACAAGCTCTGAGAATCGCCTATATGAAATTGGTGATGGACCCCGACTCGAATACTTTAAAGAAAAGAGGCTGTTTTCAATTTAGAAAACAGCCTCTTTTGATAAACAGCCAGTTTTTCAGTGCCCTCCATTATGACAGTGGTTTTTTTGTTTATTTAAGATTTTTTCTTCTTTGCCAAATCTTGTAATAATAAATGATTTTATTATACGAGCTTATGTTTGTTTAGCGCCCACCCATCATCATGCGCATTCCACCACCAGGGCCACTCATTTCTTTCATACTTTTCAGTTCTACATCTTTTGGTATTTCAAATTCCTTTGCAGCTATGTCTTTGTCCATATCTATTTTAGTAACTTTTACCTCCATCACACGACCTCTAGGCATACTGCGCTCATATTGCATTACAAACCCATCAATTTTTTCAAAATTTGTAGCACCTCCAAAGCCCCCTGCCATTGCACCCATACCACTCGTACCGCCTGTAGAAGCTATGTTTGCAAATTTAATTTCTGGAGTATACCATACAGCCAATGTATCTTTTGACAATAATTTATCTGTAATAATGAGCGCTTTTTTGCAATTAAACCCAGCTATCTTTTTTGTTTCATCCAAATAGACAACAGTTGCTTGGAAATCTACTGTACGGGTTCTGCGTTTCATAGCTGTATCTGTATTGGACCTTGCTTCCCGCATACTGTCCATTTTTTTCTTCATTTCTGCTTGATCATCATCAGAAGAATAAAAGCCCGAAGTATTTCCCATAATTTCGAAAATGGTGGTAGTAATTTTTTTTGTATTGTCTCTATATATGGCGCCTTTAAAAGTTTCTGACTTTAAATTGGTTTTTACCAGATCGTTTTTTACATAAGTAGTGGTTTTCGTTTCACCATCGCCCATATTTCTGAAATTAAAACCGCCGCCGCCTTGGTTTTGAACTTGCGATACATCCTCGTCTTCTGGTGCTATTACGTTTGTTGTAGTAGAGATCGTAGCTTGGGTAATCATTTTTGGCTGTGCAAAAACAACCGTTGCAGCTAATAAAAAACTAGAAAGGAAAATTAATTTCATGTTGATGTGTTTATTTAATTCAAAAATACAAAGCTATCAGCTAAAAATGTAAATTATAAGCTGCTTGCACAAAAATTTAACATTTACGAAGATATTCGTTTTATAGTTTTTTCTGGACAGTTGTCTATAAAAAAACACTTAATCTTTAAAGCCAGTTGTTAATTTTAGTTCTTCAACCACATTGTAAATAATGGGGCACATGGCATAATGAATGAGGGTTCCAAAAAGCTTCCCTTTAAAGTTGCTTTCATGTAAATGTGGAAAAGCCCTACATTCTGTAAACCGATTCTCGTAAACCGTACATTTGCTGTCTTCTAAGAAATGACAAGGAATGCTGTTCATAATCATTTTACCTTGCAGGCTCTCTTCTAAATATTTTTCTTTAAAAGCTTGAGGAGTAATGTTTAAATGATTGGCTACGTTTATATTTTCTTCGGGTGTTACATTTATCATTAATTGTCTGCAACAACCACCACATGCAGTGCAATCTATTTGGGGTTCTATCTTTTTATTGAGAGCGTGCACGGTTTTATCCAATTCAGTGCTGTCTATTTTTTGTAAGTAGGAGCGAAAAGCATCGTTTTCATCTAGCTTTTCTTCGGCTTGCGTTTGGATGTAGAGTCTATCAGTTATAATGGGTAGCATGTATCATTCATTTTTGATTTTCAGCTTCGCTGAAAAAGTTTCTTGTCACAATGGCGCAAAGGTAAAACTTCGTTTTAGGTTTTGCTTCGCAAAAAATATTTTTGCCGAGAAGACGGAAAGGCGTTTTAGTTTAATGGAAATCTATTTTTGAAAAATAAGGCGGGGGTTGAAAATGCTTCGCATTTTATTCAAGGCAGCAGTATCTGTAAAAAGAATATTGCTTTTTAATCATTATATACTTTTTTTAAATCTGCTATTGTATATAAATCTGCTTCTTCATTTAAAAAGGTAAAAGTGTTACTATCAGATGAAATTTTTTGAATACCTCTCAATAATTCAGATTCTTTATAACGCTTTAAAATAAAACCTGCAAAATCGGATATTTCCTCTACCTTTTCTTCCGGTAACTGGTTAAAAATTTTCAATGTTTGTTCTATTATTATTTGCTTTTTCATAGCTACAGCGTTATATGTAAATGTAGTAATTTTTTGGTTTTGCTCGCAAAGAATATTGCCACAGATACACAGTTTTGGTTTATTTATTTCAAAATCTCTACATCTCAATGTTACTTTATATGCTCCAACAATTTCTTTGTTTCAATTACTTCATTGCCTTTTATTACATATTCTACAGTTCCAAGATTATTAATGTCTTCTAGTGGATTATTTGCTTTGGCATAGCTACAGCGTTATATGTAACTGTAGTAATTTTTGGTTTTGCTACGCAAAGAATATTGCCACAGATACACAGTTTTGGTTTATTTAATTCAAAATCTCTACATCTCAAAATTATTTTATGCTCTCCAACAATTTCTTTGTTTCAATTACTTCATTGCCTTTTATTACATATTCTACAGTTCCAAGATTATTAATATCATCTAGTGGATTATTTGACAGTAAAATGTAGTTTGCTCTTTTGGGGTTTGGGTTTTTTATTTCATTCGTCAAATAAATTGTGTTTGAAGTAGCATTATACAACAAAGCTGCATTTGTAGTTACCATCATTAGCAATTCTGCATTTGTAAAACCAGCTTTTTGTATCAATTTCAATTCGTCCAACAAACTAAATCCAGGGGTTTGATATGGTTCCTCTGCATCTGAACCTGCAACAATCTTAAGTCCTTTGGCCCGCATTTTTTTAAGTACCTCAATTTTGTTTGCTACGCCATTACGCATAAAATCTGCATATTGTTTTTCTTTGCCAAGTAATTGTTTGTTGGTATTTGAATAATTGGTATCCCAAGCTGTCTTGTATAACTTTTTACCAATGGCATATCCGGCCCTGTATTGCAAAGAATCTGCAGGAACCGAATGGTAAACCATCATTGACCAGTCTAAGGTGGGGCAAATAAATACATTGTATTTTTTAGCCAAGTCCATTAAGGAATCCAATGTTTCGGGTGTTTTTGCCTTATCGAAATAACCCACATGCTCTATAGATTTGTAACCACTGGCGAGTACTTTTTTAGGATTAATATTGCCAAGTGCATGCCCACAAACCACTAGGTCGTTTGTTTTGGCTGCTGCCATTATTGCATCAAATTGCGCCTCATTTTTTATGGAAAATATTTTTATAAAATCGTACCCTTTTGCTTTTAATGAATTTATAACAGTAGAAAAGCTGTCGATTGCATACGTTTCGTTGCCAAAGAAATTATAAGCAATTTTCATAGCTGGAATGTTCTTAGCCATTTTTGAAAATGACAGCGTTTCTTTTGTGCTTTTCATTATTCTACAATTTGCAATACCAGCAGCAGTTTGTAATTGGAAAAAGCGTTCTGCATCATGCTCCGGAAAATGTACGTGCATATCGTATAAGGCAGGCATGAAATATTTACCTTTGCCATTTATTGTTTTTTTAGTTGTAGCCTTTTTTTCTATTGGACTGTTTATTTCTACTACCTCCTTAGTTATATAAATACTCGTATTCTGAATTATTTTACTATTTTTTATATCAACAAAGTTTACATTGGTTATTACTAAATCGTATTGTTTACTTTGACCAAATATGGGAATTGATAAAGAAAATGCTATGACAATAAAAAAAATCCTCATACGTAAATTATTTTTTGTAGTAAATATATGTTTGCTTTTTTTGCTAGAGAAATAATCAAAAGGAAATTGGTTGAGTGGTCAATGGTAATCGTTTTGCTGGTTAAAAACTTGCGAAAACCTATAAGGTCTTTTTATACTTTCTGCATATACAAAATTTCTAATAAGACCTTATAGGTTTATTAAAGGGAGTTCCAAATATCTAACAATTGAGAAATTAAAAATTATTTGCTAACATATTTAGGAAAATTGTGGAAAATGTATTGTGCAAATGAAAGTTGGTATTGATATATTCGCAGACAAAGCCCCACCTATCCTCCCCGAAGGGGAGGGAAATGGAAAAGATTATAGCGAAGGATAAAGGCCATTTTCGCTTATGTCTTCGAGTTTTTTCTCCTTTGGAAAAGGATTGAGATGAGGTTTTTATGCTAAAATAAAAGATGCCAAAAGATATACTGTTGAATGGAGTCCCGCCGAATGCGGGACCAATGAAGTTTCAAATAGCTCTTGTTTTAGCTGGTTAAAAAAATAAATAAGATTTTTAGATATAAAATTTTTGAAACAATAGAAAAGAAGTTTGAATATTGAAGCCTAGTCTCAATACTCAATACTAAGTACTCAATACTGGAATACTATGAATGAAAAAATAGATGTAAAATACGACGAGGATAATATAAGAAGCCTCGACTGGAAAGAGCATATACGGCTACGCCCTGGTATGTATATTGGCAAGCTGGGTGATGGCAGTAGTCCGGATGATGGAGTGTATGTATTATTGAAAGAGGTAATAGACAACTGTATCGATGAGCATGCCATGGGATATGGCAGACATGTAGATGTAACCATTGCTGATAAAACGCTTACCGTGCGTGATTATGGCCGTGGTATTCCGCTGGGAAAAGTGGTAGATGTAGTGAGCAAAATGAACACCGGTGCAAAATACGATAGCAAGGCTTTTCAAAAAAGTGTGGGATTAAACGGTGTGGGTACAAAGGCAGTAAATGCGCTGAGCAATCATTTTAAAGTAACGGCGTATAGAGACGGAAGGGAAAAAACAGCAGAGTTTGAAAGAGGTGTTTTGGTAAAAGACCACAAAGAAACATCCAGCAAAGAGGAGAATGGAACTTTTGTAGAATTTACGCCTGATGAAAGCATTTTTAAGAACTTTCATTTTGTGCAAGAGTACTTGGATAACCAGTTTTGGAATTATTGTTTTTTGAATGCTGGCTTGGTAATGAACCTAAATGGCAAACGGTATGTAAGCAAGAACGGTTTATTAGATTTACTGGAACGTAAAACAAATGCCGATGAAATAAGGTATCCAATTATACATTTAAAGGGAGAAGATATTGAAGTAGCCATAACGCATGAAAATGGCTATGGCGAAGAGTATTACAGTTTTGTAAACGGGCAATTTACTACCCAAGGTGGTACGCATTTGGCAGCTTTTAGAGAAGGTTATGTGCGTACGATAAGAGAATATTTTAAAAAGGATTACGATGCGGCAGATATACGTGGTAGTATATGCGCAGCGGTAAGTGTGCGTGTGCAGGAGCCAGTTTTTGAAAGCCAAACAAAAACAAAACTGGGATCGCAATCGGTGAGTGAAGGTGGTGCAAGCATGAAGAATTTTATTTATGATTTTTTGCACAAAGAGTTGGATAATTATTTGCACAGAAACCCCACTGTAGCAGATGCATTACGCAAACGAATAGAACAAAATGAGCGTGAGCGCAAAGAACTGGCAGGTATAAAAAAACTAGCCAATGAGCGTGCAAAAAAAGCAAATCTTCATAACAAAAAATTGAGGGATTGTAAGTTTCATTACAATGATGAAGCTACCGGAAAGGATAAAGATACCGTTATAGAAAAGCAAAAAGAGAGTGCGATTTTTATTACGGAGGGAGATAGTGCCAGCGGTAGTATTACAAAATCTAGAAACGTAAATACACAGGCTGTGTTTAGCTTGCGTGGTAAGCCGCTGAATTGTTTTGGGCTTACCAAAAAAATTGTGTACGAAAACGAAGAGTTTAATTTGTTGCAGCATGCACTCAATATTGAAGAAGGATATGAAGGATTGCGCTACAATAATATAATAGTTGCTACAGATGCCGATGTGGATGGCTTGCATATTCGCTTATTGCTGATGACTTTTTTCTTACAGTTTTTTCCAGACTTGGTAAAGAATGGGCATGTGTATATTTTAGAAACACCCCTATTTAGAGTAAGAGATAAAAAGGAAACGATTTATTGTTACGATGAAACAGAGAAACAAGCGGCTGTTAAAAAGATTGGATCAAAACCAGAGATTACAAGATTTAAAGGTTTAGGGGAGATTAGTCCAGAAGAATTTGCTCGTTTTATAGGTGTGAACATGCGGTTACAACCTCTTATCATGGAGCAAGGAGAACATATTCAAAATTTGCTTGAATATTATATGGGGAAGAATACGCCAAGCAGGCAAGATTTTATCATAGACAATTTGCATGTAGAAATAGATGATGCAGTTGAGTTGGATGCAGTTGGCAGTTAGCAGTTGGTCCCGCAATTCTGCGGGAGCAGTTGGCAAAAATGCAGTTTGCAAGTTGCAACAATTTTTCTATATACTAATTTCTTATTTGTGTTTTTGTGGTGGTTAAAAATGGGTAGTAAATTGCACGTTTCTTTTAAAGAATATGTGCAATAAAAATAAGCGTAAAATAAAACAATGTTTGAATTTCATAAAGATAGAAGGGGATACTTTGATATGCAGATATTAAATGCAGAGAAATATGTATTGCCTTTTATAGAAGAAAAATTTGCCATAAAAGCAGGTATGCGTGTATTGGAAATTGGGTGTGGAGAAGGAGGTGTACTAAAAGCATTTGTAAATAAGGGTTGTATAGGTGTGGGGGTAGAAATGGAAGAAAGCAGATTGGTAAATGCTCGATTGTGGTTGGCAGACGATTTGGCTGTAAATAAAATAACCTTTTTTTCGAAAGATATTTATGATACTACCATAAGTGAATTGGGTGGATCATTTGATATAATTGTTTTAAAAGATGTAATAGAACATATACACGATCAGAAAAAACTGATGGCTTATATGCAGACATTGCTTACAGAAAGGGGGGTGATATTTTTTGGTTTTCCACCTTGGCAAATGCCATATGGCGGGCATCAACAAATGTGTAGCGGAAAGTGGCTGGCTAAAATACCATACTATCATTTGTTACCAACATTTTTGTACAAATGGATATTAAAAATAAATGGAGAGCATTGGCCATTTTTTTTGGAGATAAAAGAAACGGGTATTTCTATAGAGCGCTTTGAAAAAATTTCGGAGCAAACAAATTTTAATATTATAAATGATACACATTATTTGGTAAATCCGATATACGAATACAAATTTGGTATGAAGCCAAAAAAACAAATAGGGTTGGTAAAAGCTATACCATGGGTGAGGAATTTTTTTACGAGTTGTGTGTATTATCTTATACAAAAAAAGTAAAAACATTGGAAGAACTAAAATACGTTATTAAAAAAAGAATTTATTAAATATGATACATGTAGTTTTTAATGAAGCAGATGTAAAAGTGATGCAAGAAGCAATAGCATTGGATGAAACATTGCAAGGCGAAATTGTACAAATAAAAGATGATTATGCAGTGGGGCCATTAACGAATATTTACATTGGCGAAGGTATTGAAGAAAGAAAAAAATGGTGGCATGAAGTACTGGTGGGAGGTGAATATGAAAACAGTGTGGAAAGTGGCGATGTGGACGATTATAAAACAGTAGCAACATTGGTAGGCACATTAAGAAGAAAGGAAGAAGAGGTAATTTGGATATGGGCTGCACAAAATAAACACGATGTAAGTGGCTACTATTGGATGCTGCATTACATGAAAGAATTTCAAGGGAGGGTTTTTATTTTGTATTTAAATAATTTACCCTTTATAAATGAAAAAGGAAATATTTTTTATCCTGAATGGTTACAGCAGATACCGGCAAAAGAATTTTTGAAAGCAAAAAAACTGGCAAGAGAAATTACACCGAGTGAGTTTGAAGTGGACCCAGATGAATGGATAAAAATTTGTGGCGAAAACAAGGGAGTGAGGTTACTTGAAGGAGGAAAAAAACTTATGCAAATGGATTATGATTTTTATGATGCAGAACTGAAGAAGTATGTAACAGGGGAGTGGCAAAAAGCATCAAAAATTATTAATAATTTTTTGAGTAAATCAAAAAATACAACAGGGGATGCGTATTTGTTATGGAGGCTGAAAACATTGGCAGCACAACAAGTTTTTGAAACACAGGGTGGAGCGAAGAATGTAAAGGATTTGGAGTTTAAGATTGGATAATGTTTATTTTGATTAGGATTGTGTTTAATTAACAAGGAAATGTCCAATTTTCAAATTGTTAAAATTGAAGATTTATTCAGGAAAGGATTGTGTTTAAAAGAAAAGGCAAATGTGCAATTATCAATGGTCAATGTTCAATTTTCAAATTATTAAACTCGAAGATTTTTTTAGGAAAGGATTGTATTTAATTGGAAAGGCAAATGTTCAATTATAAATGCTCAATGTTTGATTTTAGCTCCGTAGGAGCGCAATGTCAGTAGTATAATAAATAGCAACAGATAATCAAGCTCCGTAGGAGCGATATGTTAAAATAGAATTTGGTTAAAAACGAAATTGTAATTTATGCCTAACACCTATTCACAATTATACATACAAATTGTATTTGCAGTACAAGGTAGAAAATCTTTTATTAAAGAGTCCTTTAGAGAGGAATTACAAAAATATATTGCAGGAATAATTTCTGAGCAAAAACAAAAGTTGATGGCCATTTATTGTATGCCTGACCACACACATATATTTTTGAGCATGAAGCCAAATTTGGCTATATCAGATTTGGTAAGAGATATTAAATCTAATTCATCTTCCTTTCTTAAGGATAAAAAATTTGTGAATGAATTTTCATGGCAAGAAGGGTTTGGTGCATTTTCATATTCAAAATCACAATCAAAAAATGTAATTGATTATGTTTTAAACCAACCTGAAAGGCATAAAAGCCTTAGTTTTAAAGATGAATATGTAGCTTTTTTGAAGAAGTTTGAAATTGAATATGATGAAAAATATTTGTTTGAATTTTATGATTGATATTTTGTGAGAATAGGAATTGATTATGTATATAGATTAACATATCGCTCCTACGGAGCTTTGGTTTTCTTTTGGGTAGATGTTTCTACTGATATGTCGCCCCGCTGGGGCTCAAAGAAAAGACGTGATTTTTATCTGAATACAATAAAACATAGTAGTAGGGATATGTAAAAATATAATTTGGATAACAAAAGTTTAAATATTTTTAGAGGTATAATGGAAAAAGATAAAAAGCAACTTTATAAAAAGATTAAATAACATAAAAAAAACTCAAATTAGTAAAGTGTTCAAATTAACAAATAATGCTTGAACTAAAAATTTGAACATTGATAATTGAACATTGAATATTGAGCGTTAATAAAAAGAAATTTCAAATTGAAAAGAGCTAAAGAATAATGGCAAAAGCAAATAAAGAAGATTATAAACACACAGACACCGGCATTGGCGGGCAATACAAAACATGGTTTTTGGATTATGCAAGCTATGTAATATTGGAACGTGCTGTACCGGCCATTGAAGATGGTTTAAAACCAGTTCAACGTCGCATACTCCATGCTATGAAAGAAATGGACGACGGTCGTTTCAACAAAGTGGCAAATATAATAGGACAAACCATGCAGTACCATCCGCATGGTGATATGAGTATTGGCGATGCTTTGGTAAACCTTGGGCAAAAAGACCTACTTATAGAAACGCAAGGAAACTGGGGCGATGTGCGCACGGGGGATGATGCGGCTGCACCTAGGTATATAGAGGCACGCTTAAGCAAGTTTGCATTAGAAGTAGCTTTTAATGCTAAAACAACCAACAACCAATTGAGTTATGATGGTAGAAAAAATGAGCCCATAACATTGCCGATGAAATTCCCTTTGCTACTTGCACAAGGAGCAGAAGGTATAGCAGTAGGGTTGGCCACAAAAATTCTTCCTCATAATTTTTGCGAACTGATAGAAGCTTCCATAAAATATTTGCGAGGAAGAAAATTTGAATTGCTACCAGATTTTCTTACAGGCGGCATAATGGACTCTACCAATTACAATGATGGTAAGCGTGGGGGTAAAATACGTGTTCGTGCTATTATTGAAGAAGTAGATAAAAAAACATTGGTTATACGCAATGTTCCGTTTGGGGTAACTACAACAACCTTAATGGAAAGCATTGTAAAAGCCAATGACAATGGAAAAATAAAAATTAAAAAAGTTACGGATCATACTGCTGCAGAGGTAGAAATAATTATTGAACTAGCTGCAGGAATTTCTCCCGATATTACCATCGATGCCTTGTATGCCTTTACAGATTGTGAGGTAAGTATTTCGCCAAACGCCTGTGTAATTGCAGATAACAAGCCAGTATTTCTTACCGCTACAGAATTGCTAAAAGCGTCTGCTGATTATAGCAAAGATTTACTGCTTAGAGAATTGCAAATAAGATTGGCAGAACTGCAAGAGAAATGGCATTATACCAGTTTGGAAAAAATATTTTTTGAAGAAAAAATATACAAAGAATTAGAAAAAAAGCATGAAACTTGGGATAAAGTTTTAACCGCTATTGATAAAGCTTTTGAGCCATTCAAAAAATTATTAAAGCGAGATATTACCAGAGAAGATATCGTAAAGCTTACAGAAAAGCCAGTTCGTAGAATTTACAAATTAGACATTGATGACTTGAATGAGCAGATAAAGAATTTGGAAGGTGATATGAAATTAGTGAAGCATGATATTGCAAATTTGACAGATTATGCTGTTGCCTATTACGAAAATTTGCTAAAGAAATTTGGCAAAGGAAGGGAAAGGAAAACGGAGATTAGAGCATTTGATACCATTCAAGCAAAGTCTGTAGCCATTGCAAATATTAAGTTGTATGCAAATTTTGCCGATGGGTTCATAGGCATTGGTTTAAAGAAAGATGAATTCATTGCTGAAGTTTCTGACTTGGATGATATTATTGCATTTACAAAAGCTGGTATTATGAAAGTAGTACGAGTGAGTGAAAAAACATTTATTGGAAAAGATATTATTCATGCAGCCGTTTTTCAGAAAGGGGATGAGCGTACAACTTATAATGTTATTTATGTAGATGGAAAAACCGGAACTAGTTTTGCAAAGCGGTTTAATGTAACAGGTATAACCAGGGAAAAAGAATATGATTTGACCAAAGGTTTCGAAAAAAGCAAAGTGCATTATTTTTCTGCTAATGCAAATGGCGAGGCAGAAGTAGTTAAAATAATTCTTAGCCCAAACTGTAATGCAAAGAAAAAAGAATTTGATTTTTATTTTGAAGAATTAGAGATAAAGGGTAGAAGTTCCATGGGGAATACCGTTACCAAATATCCAATAAAAACAATTCGCTTCAAAGAGGCGGGAAGATCTACGTTGGATGCAAAGAAACTTTGGTACGACGATAAGTTTGGCAGGCTAAACGTGGATGAAAAGGGCTTATACCTTGGTAAGTTTGAAGCAGAAGACAGATTGGTAGTATTTTATAAAGACGGAAATTATGAAATGATAGATCAAGAACTTACACAACGGTTTGAAATGGATAAAATATTAAGCATTTTAAAATTTGATTCCGATAAAATTTTCACTGCTGTGTATTTTGATGGAGATAAGAACCAATATAATGTAAAGCGTTTTAAAATTGAAACAACCACATTAAATAGCAAGTATTTCTTCATCAAAGAAGGGAAAAACAACATGCTTACTGCTGTCTCTTCAGACGAATTTCCTTTACTAAATGTTAAAACTGGAAAAGGCCAACAGGTAAACAATGTAAAGTTTAAAGTAGATAAATTGGTGGAGGTAATGGGCTGGAAGGCAATAGGGAGTAAGCTAATGGACTTTAATAAAAATATAGAAATGGAGTTTATACAGCCTAAGGAAGAAACCGCTCAGCAAGATTTGTTTGAATGATTTAATACATAAGCTTTGTTGTTGTTGTAAATTGTGTAAAATATTAAATGTAGTGTATGAAAAAAATAATCAACGGTAGCATTCTTTTAATTTATAGCATCGTTTCTTTTGCACAAGTAAAAGTTATATCAAACCAACCAAGTGCAGGTAGCAAAGAAATTTTATATTTTTTTGACAACATTGAGATAAATGCAGAAGTATTGAGTTTGATAGATGTAAATAAAATTGCTGATATAAATATTGTCAAATCAAATGCTGGAGAAAAGAATAATGCTGAAAAAAGAATTTATATAAAATCCAAAAATGCAAAAGACTTTGTGTTTTTATCATTTGCAGACATCAAACTTAAATATGTAACAACAACAACAAAACCGGTTTTACTTTTGGTAAATAGTAATTTTATTAAAAACACCAAAGAATTTAAAATAGATGACAACATCATTTATACAGTAGAAGTAGAACAAGGCGCAGATTTTGATGAGCTAAAAAACATGTACGCTAATTTTGCCATCGTAAATATTAAAACAAAAAACGCACTCCAATTAAAAGGTGAAAGGCAAATTATGCTCCAAGGAATACCAGAGAGTAGTAATCCGCTATAATAAATGAAAACTTTATAGATTAAGTTGTATGATTTAGGCAAGAAAATATTTGTAAAATAATTTAAAGATTAATTTAATGAAGTACATTTCAATAGCAGTATTTACAATTCTTTTATCGTGTAATACAGCAAAACAATTACCAACAAATGCACCAATAACTACTCCACATAATGTAAGTCTCAATGGTAAGTTGTTTACTGCTTTGTTTCAACAAAGAGCTGCCGAATATAGGGCTCTATGCTTTCAAAGTTATAATATTGCTCGAATGCAAATAGATACTTATGTTTCGCAATCTGAAAAACCAAAAGTTATCATTACAGATATTGATGAAACAATCTTAGATAATAGCCCTTACGCAGTTCACCAAGCATACTTAGGATCTGAATATGCAACCACCACATGGTACGAGTGGACAGATAAAGGAGCCGCTGATACAATGCCTGGGGCAGCTTCGTTTCTGAAGTATGTTGCCTCAAAAAATATACAGGTCTTTTATGTTACCAATAGAGAAGATAGGGAACGTAGCTCCACACTTGATAACCTTAAACGATTTGGATTGCCCAATGCAGACGAAATTCATTTATATACCAAAACAAATACTTCGAGCAAAGAAGCCAGAAGATTACAAATAATGGAACGATACGAAGTGGTTTTGTTAATGGGCGATAACCTTGCCGACTTAAGTGTATTGTTTGATAAAAAAAATGAGGAAGAAAGAAAATTCAACACGGATTTGGTAGCTAATGAGTTTGGAAAGAAATTTATTGTTTTTCCAAATGCAAATTATGGTGACTGGGAAAGTAGTTTGTATAAATATAATTACAAGTTTTCGCAAATGCAAAAGGATTCTGTAATAAAATCTGTGCTAAAAAATTATTAATCTTCTGCAAAACATTTTCGATTATAAAAAAACCGCTATAAAAAATAAAGCGGTTTTTTTATAATTTCATCTTTATTAAATCTGTCTATTTACATCAAAGTTTTCCAATTCTTTACTTACAGCATTCAAGAAAGTGCTACCAAGCGCACCATCAATAATTCTATGATCGTAGCTAAGTGATATATACATCATATGCCTAATGGCAATGCAATCACCTTGAGGCGTTTCTAGAACCATTGGCCTTTTTTTGATAGCTCCCACCGCCATTATGGCTACTTGTGGTTGGTTTATAATTGGTGTACCCATTATACTTCCAAAAGTACCTACATTGGTCAATGTAAAAGTACCCCCCATAGTATCATCTGGTTTTAATTTACCGTTTCGGGCTGCTGCTGCAAGGCCATTCACCTGCTTGCAAAGTCCGGTAATATTTAGCTGATCTGCATTTTTTATCACCGGTACTATCAAATTGCCAGATGGTAAAGCAGTAGCCATACCTATATTCAAATCTTTTTTAATGATAATTTTATCTCCATCCACGGAACTGCTTAGCATCGGATATTTTTTCAAAGACTTTACTACCGCCTCAATAAACAATGGGGTAAAAGTAATTTTTTCGCCTTCTCTTTTTTCAAAATCACGCTTCACTTTCTCTCTCCAAAGAACAAGGTTTGTTACATCACATTCTGCAAAACTAGTAACATGGGCACTCGTAGCTACACTATCAGTCATGTGTTTAGATATGAGCTTACGCATTCTATCCATTTCTATAATTTCTACATTTCCAGTATACACAACAGGGATATCCTTATTGGCTGCAGCAGTCACTATAGCCGGCGTATTTTCCATTACAATTGCTGGTTGGCTAGGTTGTGCTTTTGAAGGCTGTGAACCAGTTCTTGAAGCTACATAAGCTAAAATGTCTTTTTTACTCACCCTACCATCTTGCCCCGTACCAGCCATTTTCTCTAACTCCATCATGCTTATACCTTCACTTTGTGCTATATTCAATACCAATGGGGAATAGAAGCGAACACCACTATCTTGGGTATTTGCCATATTAGCAGAAGCACTAGGCACGTAAGGAATTTCTTCTACCAATTTTGCTTCTTCGTATTCTTGTTTTGCTGCAATAGGAGGGGCAGTACTAATAACTTCAGAAGCTCCCGTTCTTATTTTTACAATAACGGTTCCAATAGGAACAACATCATTTTCTTTAAATAATATTTCCTCAATAATCCCTTCAGCCGTTGAAGGCACTTCGCTGTCTACTTTATCAGTTGCAATATCTAAAATGGTTTCATCTTGAGCCACTTTATCGCCAACTTGTTTGTGCCATTTAAGTATGGTAGCTTCCATTATGCTTTCACCAAGTTTTGGCATTACTAGATCAACTATGCTCATATATTTAGGGTTAAATTTTACTGTGCAAATGTAGAATTTAAACATTAGGATAACAAAGAAATACTTTAGGGTAATTAATGAAAAGCAGTAAATAGCTTTTTTATTAATAAAAAAATGAAAATTTAAAACAGATAATTTTTATTTATACACAGTAAAAGCAAGGAATTGTGTAAAATTAATTTCTTGAACGATGTATTGCTTTTAGTTTGGGCGTAAAAAAAGGAAAACTTTTTCCATTAAACACTTTTTTTCTTCCTGCTTGCTTAATAAAATGGAAAAATATGCAGCTAATTTATTTTTTAGCACGGTTATTGTATATATATATAATTCTTCAAACTACAAAATTTCTTTTGAACTTTTTTTGCATACTTAGTTGGAAAAATGTAACTTTGCAAGCGTTTACTTATACCCGTACACAATTCTCAAACAATAATTTACAATGAGGCAGTTAAAGATAGCAACCCAAATAACGAATAGAGATTCGCAAGCGGTTGAAAAATACCTACAGGAAATTTCAAAAATATCGATGGTAACTCCAGAAGAGGAGACAATATTGGCGCAAAAAATAAAAATGGGCGACCAACGAGCTTTAGACAAATTGGTTCAAGCGAATTTGCGTTTTGTGGTTTCTGTGGCAAAACAATACCAACACCAAGGGCTTTCATTGTCGGATTTGATTAATGAAGGTAATCTTGGTTTAATAAAAGCTGCGCAACGTTTTGATGAAACAAAAGGTTTCAAGTTTATCTCTTATGCAGTTTGGTGGATTCGTCAATCTATTTTACAGGCATTGGCAGAGCAGGGCAGGTTGGTTCGTTTACCGCAAAATAAAATAGGCACTTACAATAAAGCCAACAAAGCATACATGGCTTTTGAGCAAGAACATGAGCGTGAGCCATCCACTGAAGAGCTTTCCGAATTATTGGAAATGAGCGAAACAGAGATTAATAATATTTTCCAAAGCAATACCCGTCATACTTCTCTTGATGCTCCTGTGCACGAAGCAGAAGATGTGGCAATGGGTGATTTGCTTAAAGGAAGCTCCGAAACAGATGAAGATGTAATGCATGATTCATTGAAAAGCGAAATTCGTAGAGTACTTAAATCATTGAGTCCTAGAGAAGCAGAGATAGTTAACGCTTATTTTGGTTTAGATGGCGAAAACGGTGTTACCATAGAACAAATTGGACATAAATACGATCTTACCAAAGAGCGTATACGTCAAATTAAAGAAAGAGCTATCAAGCGTTTGCAAAAAGCTAGATACAGTGGTGCACTAAAAGCCTATTTAGGATAAAAAAAAATAACATACAAGAAACCCCGGTAATATGATTTACCGGGGTTTCTTTTTGTTGGGTTAATCTACATTCATTCAGTACAACAAACAAATGGCACTGCAGTAAGCGGCGATGACCTTAATATCCGATAATGTCCTAGCCCACTACTCAATGGTTTTAATTGTACGGTATTAAAAAAGGATTGTTCTTGTTGTTCACCTGCCCTTGCTAAATGTTCTTTTAATTTATTGGCGTTCCCTTCATCCATTTCTCTTGAGATAAAACTATGTGTGGCTTTTTGTTGGCGTGGCTCAAACAATTTGCTAAGGTGCTCCCTTATGTTGGTGATGTTACCAAAAACTTCTACCGTAAGTACACTCAACGATGAATCTGCTGGCAAGCCGTATCTTTCTAATAAAGCATGAATTTCCTTATTTGTCCATACAGCCGTTCCTATCCTCGGTTGATCTTTAAAAATAGCCAAATAAGCCCCATCACTTATTTTAGCTTTAATGCTGGTTTTATCTATTTGTATTGCGGGGTTAAAGTCTAACTTTCCAAATTCAAGATTCTTCTCTCTGTGCAAAAAGTCGCGGTATGTTTTTAATACCTGTTTTTCTTTATCGGGGGTTGTAAAGATCCTTCTTTTCCAATCCATGTACTTATCATCAAGCAAGATATTTCTAAAAGCTTTTCCATCTGCCTGATGCACTTGTGCATAAAGCAGGCACCACAACTGTGTGCGAGGTGGATTGGATGTTACATTCTTACCATTAAAAACGGCTTGAGCATAAGGAGCATTCACATACAATCTTTCTTCATCCCTGTTTACTACATTCAACAAGTTAGGTGCTGGATGTTGCATGCCAGTTACCCTCAAAGCCCTGCCAAACCTGCCTTGTGCGGTACTCCATAAATTACTTTCTCTTTCTGGCCAATGTCCGTGCCCAACCCTAAACTCATAAGTAAAAAAACCGAATAACGCTGCGCTTTCGCTGTGCATACCCTGGGGCAAGGGCATGAGATAATGCACATCACTATCGGAAGATTTTGTAAGTACTTGCATGGCACTTAACCCAGCAAGATCATCAGACTGGTTAGGCGTAATAACCCTTATGTATTCTGGATCTATTGGCAATGGCGGCTCTTCCGGCGCTGCAAACAATTCAAAATCATTGTTACTTATTAATTGATCTGGTGCGTACGCTAATTTTCTGCAGTACAATGTATCATTGGAATCTTTTATTGGTTCTGTCAATTCTACCCACAGATATCGTTGTCTTGTATCGGTAGATTCATATTTGCCATTAATAACGTAAGGCGAAAATGCCAATCCCACACTGGCTAATTTTGGAACTTGCGCAGGATTTACCGTTGTTGGCAGCGTTAATAATTGCGGCTGCATTAATGCAGGATTGTTGCCATGGTCTTTTTTAAATTTCGCTTTAATGCTGTATTCCACTTCTAGCTCATCTGGAAAACGGAGTTCCCCGCTTCCATCCAGTTTTAATAAACCAGCTTTGGGTTCTATGGCATCAATAAAAACCAATATGGTTTCGTTTCTGTTGATGTTTCCAAATCTATCTGCTTGCAATGCTTCAAAAGAAACGGCTGATTTCATTTCTATATCGCCTAGATAAAGCTGATGCTCCGTTTCAGAAATAGTATCTGCTTTAAATTTCTTTTTTCTTTCAAAAGTAAATGCCACATCTTCCAATGCATCCCAACTCCAATCTCTATTAAGTTTATACACAATACAACCAAGCCAATGGTCTGCTAAATCTTCTTTAGATGCAAATGTGATTGATGATAAATCAGGAGCAAGACTATGGCGTATTTTATTGCTACAACCAAATACAATTCTTTCTCCTTTGTTGCTCACCAGTGTTAATCCATTACTCTCAATGCCAATTTGTTTGGCTAGCCTTTGTACAATATTTGGCTTATTGCTAAGACCATGTCTTGTAAATAAATCTTGTATAATACCTAGCTTAACAATAGGTTCGTCTGGTTGCAAATACACCCCTTGTACAATGGGTACTGTTTTCCAAGGTTGAATTAATACATCTTCCACCGCAGATTCTTTGTACAAAAATATCTGGGTGGTGTCACCATAGCGTGTTTGCTTTTCTTTAGATCCATTAATACTACCAAAGTAAACATCATCTTCTTTGCATACTGCACGCATGGTAATTCTTATTTTTCTTGCAGTAGGCACTACCACATCTACTCTTGCATCCAAATCATTTTTTAACAAAGCAGGATTATTAAATGGATCGCTACCGTCACTATCGAAATTTATTAGATTCAAATTTGGAGCATCAATAAATGTAAACGGAATGTCTAACATTTTTTCAAAATCTATGGCATCAAAGTTTCTGTTGGTTGTGTATAGATGTGCATAGTTTTCTTGCCCAGTATAGCTTAATATGTTATCCAATTTTAATGTTTCTACTTCCACTATGATTTCAACTTTGCTTACATCGGGGTCTGCTATACCAAGCCCAACCCTTGTGGCAGTGACATTGTTAGGGTCGGAGTCTGCATCGGCTATTGCTTGTAGTTTTGCAATGGCAACTGCTTCATCGTACTTGCCTGTAAATAAAACTGCGGGGTAGCCAAGAGTTGGTCGCTGTACATTTACTACTGGGTTGGCATCATACACTTCTTCGTCTGCTACAATCGTTTCGTTGTAAAAATCCACATGGTTTTTTTCTGTAGCAATATTCTTGGGGTCGCCAGTATTTACGAGTAAGTTTTTAAGATTGCTAAACCTTAATTTACCTGGCTCTATATATCGTTTAAAGTCCACCTTCTCCGACGGGTTAGGCGATTGTTTTAGCGGAGAAACTTCATCACTAATTGATGGTCCACCATTACTTAAATCGCACAATCTTACCCTAAAAAAATAAGTATTACCATATAATAATTTAAACGAATTTTTTTTCTCTGTAAAAATTTGATTTGAATTTACAGGCATATTGGCATCATCGTGTTTATACAATTTTGCAGCCACATCATCTTTCATTACTAAGCTTCTTCCAATCCAATTGGTAAAATACATGGGTAACCAAAACTCTTTGCCAGCTTGGCTATCTACCTGCGATGGATATACTTGGTATGGCATTTCCATTTCTTCGTTTACAGCATTGCCTACTTCTACATCGCCAATTTTATATACCTGGTTTGTTACTACTGTGTTCAAACTTTCCCAAGCATCGGCAAGGCTTTTGCGTACATCTATTCTATAACCAAACAATCCCAATGGCGTATCTATTCGTTTGCCTGGCTCATCAGGGTTTTCGGCCATCTGGCGTATGTACCAGATGAGTAATTGCTCATCGTCCCAACCAAGTCTTATACCAGCATCGTGTACAGGATGAGCGCCATCGTGTGTTTCTTTTAATAAATTTAAACTTACAGGTTGGTTTGAATGTATAATTTTTGCAAAACCATCATCGTATGCATTTACTTCTTTAAAAATACTGTCCCATGGTGCTTTTGGTTCTACAACCGCTCCACCAAACTTATGCAACACAGGAAACAATACAGGCGCAAATAGTGTTCTATTTTCGCCAATTTTTAATTTTGGAATTCTAGCAGCAAATCTTTTTACAAATGAGCCTTCATCAGGCACCGTCCATGATG
Organism: Ferruginibacter sp.; assembly: GCA_031430735.1. Lineage (GTDB taxonomy): Bacteria > Bacteroidota > Bacteroidia > Chitinophagales > Chitinophagaceae > Ferruginibacter. Next base: position 24,383 of record JANPCB010000079.1, read on the forward strand.
CATTTTGCACGGCTACATGATCTGGATTTGCTATGTCCACATAAAGGTATCCGCCTTTATCAAACCAATCGGGCTCAAGCTCTATGCTGCTGCTATATACAAAGCCACATGCTTTTGCCAGCATGGGCTGCCGCATAATGTAACCAAATACTTTTCCCCAACTTAATAAATTCGTTGGAGGTAGAATGGTGTTTGGTTTGTTATCTCTTATGGCACAATGGTAACTATCATCGGTTACTGCATTTTTATGCCGTGGGGTAGTAAAATTAAATGCATTACGATAGGAGAGTGGAAGATATTTTTTTACGCTTTTACTCTCTAATTTTGGTGCCTCTGCTCTATCGACAGGGGTATTGTTTATTTTTCCACCAAAACTAATTTCAGTTGCTTTTAGCAATGCTTCTTTTCCAGTAGCTTCTTCTACAATTAAAGTTTTTGGAATAGGAGGATTTGGATTGCCACTATCCACAGGAAACTCTTCCAACCCTTTTACAATTTTTGCTTCAAACGCTGGTACTAGCTGCGCAAATGGAGTTGTAGTTGTACCAGCAATTTCGGTATCCATTGGTACAAATGGATCTCTATTACGAGGCAAGAAAACGATGTTGAAAAATAATGTATTTCCTTCTACTCTTTGCGGAAATACGAGTGTAGTATATCTATAATTTTTGTCCATGATAACAAAATTTTATTTAAAGAATGTTTTGTTTCAAATTATTTTAATGTCAGTCTCAGCTTGTCGAAGACAGGTTTGTTTAATGAATCGATTTCGAAAAACTACAAATGACACTTTTACTAAATACTAAAAAATATTTTTTACAAAAAAATATTTTAGCCACAAAGGCGCTAAGAAACAAAGGAAAAATGCTACGCATTTTTTCTACCCAGCCCGCCGGCAGGCTGGTTCGAGCCCCTGTCTGCCGTCAGGCAGGTTTGCGCCTTGGTGGCAAACTATATTTTTCGCAGCGAAGCTCCCGACAAATATGTACGGGACACGTGCGGAAAACTTATTTTTATTATTAATCAACAAAGAACTTTTTTTAATGAGTAATCCAACCCAATAAATTTTTAAATCTTAAGATAAACTAACTTGGTTAAGTACTCAAACACTTGAATATTGAGCATTGAAAATTGATTATTAAACATTCCAACATCAAACAAAAAATTGTACAAAACCCAATAACAAACTCCAAATAAAATAACCCACTCACCACTCCCTACATACCACTTCTCTCTATGCTACCTGCCTTTCCTCTCCCCAGGTTTCACTAAAGCTTATATCAATTATTAAGAAAATACTAATGTCTATTGCAAAAGTTACTTGAGCAGAACAATCGGTTCTATCACCAATTCTTTTTACCGTTCCTTTGGCTTCTATGGTAATGGTAACACCCACCAAACCGCCCAACAATTCTGCATGACCACGGAATAGCATGAATGCTGTGATACTTATTTCTTTGCTATCAGCATACATTTCTACACCTACCATAAATGTTACCGTAGCATTTCCTACCACAGGCAAACCAACGGTAATGCTTGCGCCAAAACCAAATTTCAATGTTAGGTTTGGTCCTACCGCTGTATCGCATGCTATCTTTACATCTACAGATCCATTGGCATAAATGGTTCCTACACCAACCGATACGCACATAACACTTAACCCACCATGAAATTTTAAAAATGCACCTGCAGTTGGCAACAATTGTTTGGGATCTGTAGTTACTTTTAACGCAGCATTAAAATAAACACCAAGCCCCATAGAGGCTTCTAACTTGAGGGGTGTAGCTGGGTTGTCATATACTTCTTTTAAAGGAGGAAAACGCACCAACGGAATTTCTTTTGTGGCTTCAAATTTATATTCCCAAATTTCGCCCGCATTGCTCATGGCTACTTTTAAACCCTTCTTCAATGCTGCACCATAATCACCTGCAGATAAATCTGCCAGCACTTGCAATAAATCTATAATAGGCTGTAATGCAGGATGGAACTCAATTTCAGGTGTTGGTAATCCGCCACCACTATCTGTATCGCCAGCATAACCAGCAGCTTTTCCTTTTTTAGAATCAAAATTTCCTTTTATACGCATCAGTCTTTCAAAACTTCCAAGATCCACTACCATCGATAAATTATTCAATCTTCCTTTCCACGTTTCGGCAGCATCCGTAGCAGCTGCACCAATTTTAGACGCAACATCAAAATTTAATTTACTGTCTTCTTTTGTGCCTGCTGCATCTTTCTTAGGGTCTGCTGGGTCAAGCTTACTCGTTTTATATTCTATGTAAATTTTTAAACCTTCCATTTCTACAAGCGGTACATCAAAATCTGGCAAATCAAATTTCAATGCCTTGTCAATAGCACCATCCACTGCACCTTTCAGCAATTCCATGCCTTGCTCTACTGCTGCTTCCCCTTGTTTTACTACATCTATTTTTAGTAGTTTAAATACATCACTTCCTCCATCAGTTATGCCAGATAAAGTACTAAATGCTTTTGCTACTGTATTACCTACGGCATCTACACCACTCATCATAGAAATGGCTTTTCCAAAATCTGTAACCGCATCGCCCACATTCGGAAAAATACCCTTGCCCGTCATCATCCTATATGCATCTGCAAAAAGTGGCGGCGTTTTACTCAATAAAGTTTGTTCTGCATTTTTAAACGAAGGGGTAAGAAACAACGCTTTTTGTGTACCCATATTTTGCAGTATGCCAAAGTTGATGGTGCCAGCAGTTACATTGCGTAGCAACTCTGCTGGGTGTGCCATTCTTATCAACTTATCTTTTGCTGCTACAACATCAATTACTTTTCCTGCAACCCACTTTCCTTCTCTAATGAGTGGCACTGTAAGTCCTTCTTGCAACGGTGTAATTTCTCCCGAGCCAGTATTGTGTTGTACAATTGTCCAACTACCATCTTTTGGTAATACCACATTTCCTCTAGCTGCTACAACAAAAATGGTGTCGCCCAATTTATCTACAGATGGGCTTACATCAAAACGATTGAGTCGCATGTTTTGATTGCTCTTATTAATATCCACTTGACAATCGATGGCACCACCGATGGAGCCGTTTTGTTTTAGAAGTAACTCTTTAAATTGCGCATTGGTAAGCGGTATGCCTGGTGGTGATAATTGTACATAACCCAATATTTTTTTTGATCCTACAATATCATGTGATGCACCAGTTTTATCTTTTATAGAAGTTTTTCCTTGTACTATATTTTCAATTTTTATATCAGCATCAAACCATACTGGCTGGCATTCTACTGCTTGTGTAAATGCCGCAGCTGCTAATTGTTCAATGCCTAAAGGATTTAAATATTTATCGCCTGCATTAATATTATTTACAGATTTATAATTTTCAATTGTGCTATCTTCTTTTATATTTTTTATATTATACAATCCTCTTACCACACCTGGGTGAAAAACATATGGTTGTATGGTTGCAGGATTGTTGGCAATATCCGTGTATGAATATCTAAAATCAAACAGTCCATCGCTTTCGGCTATCCAACCACTGTCTATTCTGTGAATGTATCCACTACTTTCTCTATGAAGTGTAATGGTTCTAACCACCCTTATTCCAAAGGGATACAAAATACTTTTTACTTGTATTACCTCATGTCCGGTTCTACCCATCATTACATCAAACCTTGCTTGGCTTGTAGATGCAACTACTGCGGATGGACTTACCCAATTGCTAAAAAGATTTGCACCATATCCTGTAAAATCAATTCGAGAAACTGGTACACCTCGGGTTACGCCACTAGGGTCTGCCAAGGGGTTAATAAAAAATTCTGAATTAAATATTTTAGTAACAGATCCACCAAGTGTACTTCTACCATGTGCAGTGCCATCCATATCAAGCACATTATTTACTTGCAAAATATATCCAGGAAACATCGGACTGTCGTGGTCTGACGGCGTACCATCCCCTTTCTTTCCATAATTTCCTGCCTTTGCATTTAATTGAGTACCGCTGGTAAGTATTCTAGTTGCATCAAGTTTAAAAGAATATTTTTTATTATCAAGGCTTGGCTTTTTTGTTTCTACTCCATTCTTACTTAACAATGCCAAAGCCCTAAGCCCAAAAGGCAGGGTGAATGCTGCAATGGTAAATGATGATGGATTGCTTTTAAACTCATCAACAAGGTAATGTATAACGGGTATGGGTGCGAGTGAAACCGGCTTATTGCTTACATTAAATATTTTGGTAGCGCCACCATCATTCGGATAATAATTAAAACCCAACAATGGATCCATAGCTGGAGGTGGCGGATTAAACTGATAAGATAAATTAAACACAGGCTCCCATGCAACCAACGGCAATGTAAATGCACGCACGTTCATACCCTTTGCCATTACAGACATTTCTTGTACCAAAAAAGGTATGGCATTATTTACGGTACTATCAGTGGTTGCCCCTACAATAGACGCAGTCTGCATCATACCCATCCTATCTTTCCCAAACATGCCAAAGCTAATACCCATCTGGTTTGCATTGCTACTTACATCTAATAAAGCAAAAGCATCCGTGAGTTTATTTCCAAATTTATCATCCCATAGTTTTTCATAATTTACATCATTAGCTACGGCAGACGACATCATCATCATCGATTTTATTTCTTCACCACCCGATTCACCTTCTGGTACATTAAACATTGCGGCTCTTACGTTTTGAGCATTGAGCATTTGAGCACCTACTTTTGAACGCAAAGTAGTATTGTTTACAACGGCTTTGTTTGTAGCTGCCATGTCAGCTGCATTTTCCTCATCATCAAAAGGTAAATTACCAAAATGGAAAGATGTTTTTACTGCATCATAGCCTTTTTCAATTGCAAGATGATCTACGCTAGGTTTGCTACTGATGCGGCATACCAACCATAGCCAAATACTTTTGTCGGGCACACTTACGGCGCCTGTGGTTTGTTCGTATTGTCGTTTAAGTAAATTTATGTTGGCAGCATAGGGATCGGGCAGGGTAGGTAAGTATGCATAAAGCCCCAGTGTCAAAAACAATTTTGTAAATATTGCCTTGTTCCAATCGTCTGTGCAATATGCTACCAATAGGCAACCGTTCACAGGCGTGGTTGTAAAGAGCGCATTTTCCAAAGCAAGTGCAATAGGTCTTAGCCCCGGTGCTGCACCAGTAAGCGAAAGCGGATTGGTATTATCAAAAATAATATTATCGTCATACAACATGGCAATCTTATTCTTAGCATTGGAAGCAAATAATGCCACACTCTTTTTTGTATGTACACTTAATGCTTCCCCGTTTACTTTTATAGGTCTGTCTGTTTGCATATCTGCATCGCAAGTGGTAAAGACCACTTCATCGCCTTTACTGAGCGTATTGTAAATAAAAATAGCTTGTTTTAGAAAAGTAAATTCTACAGCAGTACCATGTGTATTTATTTCATCTTTCCATAAATTAATTCTTTGCATACTACCCATTGCATCGCTCTTTAAATCAGTAATTCCAATACGCCCAGGCTCGGCTATCAGTAAGGGATTGGGTAAAAATGTATCTGACCCTTGTACAGTTTTGCGCATACAGCTAATCCCTTTACCAAATAACATTAATATTGCCCCATTTCCATCTGCTTCCACTGTAAGATTTGTATCAATTACAGCGGTTGGTATGCCCCACCATGTGTTTGTTATTCCGGCTTCGCCAGATAATATTTGAAATGGCGACAAACATTGTTTTACAGTAAAAATGGATGCTACATTTTTATATGGTATAAGTAGGCGATTTGTTGTACCATCAAATAAATTTTGTTGATTGCCAGACCAGTCACTTCTTCCTTCCATTCCATAAATTGTCCATTGCATACTATCCAAAGCAGAAGTACTGTGCATTGAAGCAGTAAACGAAAAATTCCAATTTGTAGGAAGTTTCATTTTTAGTGCCCTAGCATCTGCACCATTATTGTCTATTGCAGTGGTAACATCTGGCAATGGTTGTTCCATCGTCAACGATACTTGTACATTGGTATTGGGAGCAATGGATAGACGGTTCATTACCAATTTTGGCAATTGACTTAAAATAATTTTGCCCCCTTTTACACGTATACCAGCATAACGATTGGAGGCTGCTGTATTGCTAAGGAGTTTTGCATTTATCCACACACTTCCTGGCGCTAGATTATACTGATTCGTAATTTCTGGGGGCAATATTGGTCCGATAATTCTTTTCACACTAAATAAAGCTTTAAAAAGAATGGCAGGTTCTGCATGCCCTTCAAAATATATTGCTACCAATTTTTCTACTTTAAAAAAATCAAACCATCTTGGCCTTCCATCTCTGCTAAAAAAAGGGCCAATGGTATTTAAAACCCTAGCACCACCTGCCCATGGGGGAACACTACCAGCAACCTGGGAAGAACGTATGGGGGTATCCCTCACAAAAACTTTTAGATCATTTGTGAATTTATTTTCCAATACCATTTTTACCTTCTCCTCAATTTTTTCTAACCCATTTCCTTTAATATTTTGAGAAAAGAAAAAATCCGAAGATTCAAAAGAAAATTTTTGATTCCGGGCACTTTCAATATCTTGATGTTGCAGTGTTTGTGCAAGTTGTTCTTGAAGGTTATCTAATTGTTGCTCTTCCTCAATAGAAGAAGTTACAAGGTTACCAGTAATGGAAGCTAGTAAAGCTGTCAAAGTTTGCTGTTGCATACCTATAGTATTAAATATTAATAATGCGAGGCTGGAGAAAAGGAGAAATCAGAGGGTGTTTTGATTACACATTAAAAGTATAAAATAAATTTGATATAAATATTATTTATAATGTTATTATTTTGATTTATCTAAACGGAAGGTTCAAAATAGCCTGATAATAATAAAATACTGTGATACTCAAATAATACTAACGAGAATAAGAATTTTGAAATCAATTAAAATAGACCCAATTAGAAGGTATATTGTAAATGAAGAAAAATAAAACAGAACCAAGATGAAATTAATGTTTGTTTGATGGTATGGTATTACACGCTCCAATTAATGTTGCCCGCAGGACTCATTTGGAGAAAAATGATATCCTGCTCAAGGGCTCCTGACAAAAATGTAAGGGAGAGGTGCGGAGGATCTGCTGGTAGGAATACATATATATGGAACAGTCACGCCATAGAGCGAGAAGACCCATCAAATGCTGCTAAATTTAAGTGACTGTTATCTTTTCCAATATGCCCCAATCCTTGTTTTTACATTTTGCCTAATATTCATATAAAAAAGATTGATATCCCCAATATGGTAATTCTTTTTGGTATAAAGGAATTTACCAAAAACATTGGGTTTCGATGTCCACAAAACATTGTTGTGAATATTTGCACTTACCGCACGTGGTACAACTTTATTAAAATTCAATAGAACGCCGCCAGCATTACCTTTGGAAGAACAATAACCCGTATCTGATGTCCATGAAAGCGGATTTGTGACGATGGCTTTAAAGTTTTCCTTGGCTACAAAATTTGGTTCTATGTATCCACGCTTGTAGGTACGCCAGCTCACAAAACATCCGGTAGATGAAGAATCTTTGCATGAAGAAATGCTTTTAAAATAATGATTGGGAACGGGTAATCCAATAATATAAGCACAAACCAATTTATTCATTAAAGGTTTGTTTTCAAAAAATTCTTTTAAAAGTCTGCCGGCATGTTTGGTTCCTTGGCTATGTGATGCTATTATGATGGGTCTGCCATTATTATAATGTTGCAGGTAGTATTCAAATGCAGTTTTTACATCTTCGTAAGCCATTTCAAAATAAGTAACAGATTCATTTGCCGGAATAAAGAAGGTAACGATATGTGCCTGCCTATACCTAGGTGCAAACACCCTGCATTGTTCATTAAAAGCACTTGCTTGGTAAAGAATGGCTGAATAATCTGTTTTAGCATTTATAGTTGCATCATCAATATCTGCATTCCACCTCTTATCATTTTTTGCTGTTAAAGTAGTAGGATGAATAAAAAAAACATCCACAGATGAATCTTGCATATAGGAAGCTCGCAAGGGCTTAGGTACACTATCACTGGGGTCTCTTTTCCAAGGGTGTGCAGCCCAATAATGTAGGTCTGCATAATCTGGTTTTTTATCTGCACTTTTAAATTGATAAGTAGGCAGCGAAGAAAAGTTTTGCTTACTACAAGATATAAGAAAAAATACGGCATTCAATATAAAAAAATAAGAGAAAAGGTTTCTAAATGACCATCCGGATTTTAATTTTATCATCCTCAAATTTACAGGAGTTTTTTTCAAAACAAGAAAACATAAATTAATCATGAATAGCCAATCTATATTAAAGTCTAATCTGTCTAGTGGTGGTTTTCAGTAATTAATAAAGAGCGTTTACAATACAATCGTAATTTTAGAAATTAATTATTGGCTGATTTAATGTTGTCTTTGGTATTTAACGTTATAATAAAACCATTTTGCTTAAATTTGCGAATCTAAAAAGAGAATAATAATATTCAATTATATGCGATTTTGTGTGATAGCGCTGCTGGTAATAATTTTTACATCTTGCGAAAAAAATGTAGACTTAAATTTAAAATCTACGGAACCTGTTTTGGTTGTGGATGCACAGATTGAAGATGGTCAACCGCCCATTGTGGTACTTACAAAAAGTTTGGGATTTTTTAGCAGTATAAATGCACAAATATTGGCAAATGCCTTTGTGCGTAATGCAGAAGTGTACGTGAGCAATGGAACCATTACCCATAAATTAAAAGAATATCCATTGCAAGTAGCACCTGGTCTTATTGCTTATGTGTATAGCAATGATGTTTCTAGCCCTGCAACAATGATTACTGGGGCGTTAAACAAATCTTATACACTTAGAATTGTATCAGAAGGAAAAGAATATAGTGCTACTACATACATTCCAAATAATGATTTTAAACTAGATTCCATTTGGGTAAAGCCCGCCACACAAAATGCAGATACCTTGAAACGTAATTTAAATTTCAGGGCAACAGATCCTGCAGGCTTGGGTAATAATGGAAGGTATTTTACAAAAAAAAATAGCGAGCCATTTTGGCCAGGAGAGAACTCCGTTTTTGATGATCAAATAATAGATGGAACCAGTTTTAATTCTCAAATTCCCCAAGGCATTGATAGAAACAACAAGCCGAGCGAAGATGATAATTTTTTTAAAAAAGGAGATACGATTACTTTGAAATGGTGCAATATATCCAGACAAACCTATAATTTTTGGAATACATGGGAATTTGCTTTTCAAAGTATTGGCAATCCTTTTGCTCAGCCAAACAAAGTGTTGGGCAATATTTCTAATGGTGCATTGGGCGCTTTTAGTGGTTATGCGGTAAAGTATAAAACAGTTATAGCCCAATAAAAATAAATCATTTAATTTTAGAAAAATAATAGACCCAATAAAATGGAAAATACAGTAGTAGAAAAAGTAAGTTGTTTGATAATAGGATCTGGCCCTGCTGGGTATACTGCAGCCATTTATGCTGCTAGAGCTAATATGAAACCTTTGCTATATCAAGGAATACAGCCAGGTGGGCAATTAACCATCACAACCGAAGTAGAAAATTATCCAGGATATCCAGATGGAATACAGGGTCCCGAAATGATGGAGCATTTCGAAAAACAAGCCAAAAGAATGGGTACGGATATTCGTTATGGCCTTGCAACTAAAGTAGATTTTTCTACACACCCATTAAAAGTAGAAATAGATGAGGAGAAGTGGATAGAAGCAGATTCAGTAATCATTAGCACTGGTGCAGCAGCAAAATGGTTGGGTATAGAAAGTGAGCAAAGGCTCAATGGATATGGAGTGAGTGCTTGTGCCGTGTGCGATGGGTTTTTCTTTAAAGGAAAAGAAGCCGCTATTGTGGGTGCAGGAGATACTGCAGCTGAGGAAGCTTTGTATTTATCTAAAATATGCAGTACAGTACACATGATTGTACGCAAAGGAGAAATGAGAGCAAGTAAAATAATGCAGGATAGGGTGCTGGCAACTGCCAACATCAAAGTATATTGGCACAGCGAAACCGACGAAATATTAGGTGATAAAAAAGTGGAAGCTGTAAGAATTTTAAACAATCAAACAAACGAAAAAACCGAAATACCAGTAAGTGCTTTTTTTGTAGCAATAGGCCACAAGCCAAACAGCGATATTTTTAAAGGCTGGTTGGAAATGGATGATGCTGGTTATATTCAAACAGTGCCAGGAACATCTAAAACAAATATTGAAGGTGTATTTGCTTCTGGAGATGTACAAGATAAAATATATAGGCAAGCTGTAACTGCAGCTGGTAGTGGTTGTATGGCTGCTTTAGATGCAGAGCGTTATTTGAGTGAAAAAGGATTTCATTGATGTTTACCATACAACTACATACGCTAAAATTCTTTGCTCATCATGGTGTTCATGAAGAAGAGACCATATTGGGAACAGATTTTGAAGTATCTGCTTCTATTATTTTTAATGCCCCAGAGAAGATTATGACATTAAAGGATACCATCGATTATGTAAGTGCTTACCAAATTATTAAAGATAAATTTCAAATACCAGAAAAATTATTAGAAACACTTGCTCAAAATATCGTAGAAGCATTATACGAATTTGATAATCGTATTTCAACAATTAACATTTCTATTAAAAAAATAAACCCTCCAATAAGTAACTTTACTGGCGAAGTAGGCGTTGTATATTCAAAATCATTTACCCAATGAAGTTTTTTTCTTTAATCATACTTTCGTTGTTCATTAGCCTGGCCTCGTTTGCACAAGACGTTAGCTTTCTCATACACGAAGGGGACAGATTGGAATTATTGCCAGATGAAAAAGCTGCATTCGCTAAATTTAAGGAAGTATTGAAAGTACAACCCAACAATTTGCATGCACTTGCCAGATGTTCAGAAATTTGTAGCAATACGGGAAACAGAGAAACCAATGCTACAAAAAGAGATGCTTTTTTTAATACATCACTTATTTATGCTAAAACAGCCTATAAACTCTACCCAGAAAGCGATGTTTCTAATGTAGCAATGGCAATTGCTATTGGAAGGATTGTATTGCGCAAAAGTGGCAAGGAAAAGATTGTATATGTAAAAGATTTAAAGGCTTATGCAGAAAAAGCAATAGCTGTTAATCCGAAAAACTTCAGGGCTTGGCATATATTGGGGAAATGGCATTATGAGGTAAGCAATCTCAGTGGGTTTGAACGAACAGCTGCAAAAATATTTTTTGGAGCACTTCCTGCCGCTTCTTTTCAAAGTGCCATTAATAGTTATGAAAAAGCAAAAGCCATAAATGCAACCTCCATTTTAAATTACTTGGAATTGGCCAAGGCATACAATAAAAAGGGCGATAAAGCCAAGGCTATAACCCAACTTAACTATTTGCTTACTTTAAAAAATATGGTTGAAGATGATAATAGGGTAAAAACGGAGGCGCAAGAATTATTGAAAAAGTGGAAGTAGTTGTGCAAAAAACAATAATAGAATTTACCTCTCTTTAATTTAAAATGTACAAATAAGGAATTATGTACTTTAAGTGTTAAATTTGATAGACAATAACTATTAACTTAACATGAAAGAATTCTTAAGGACTTATAAGTACACTGCAAGGTCCTTTTTTTTCTTCTTTTTATTATGTTTATTATCTTTTAAATCCAGTGCATTAAATTATTATTGGGTAGGCGGCACTGGCAATTGGTCAAACCTTAATAAATGGGCTACAACATCGGGTGGTAGTATATTGCACAATCAAATACCCACAGCCGTTGATGATGTGTTTTTTGATGCCAATTCTTTTACTGCACCCAACCAAACAGTAACGCTGGATCCTACTTCTATTTTTTGCCGAAACATGAATTGGACAGGTGTAACAAACACAGCATCGTTGTTACTGCCTTCAAATAGTTTAAATATTTATGGCTCACTTACATTTGTAACTGGAATGAATGTAACGATGAATGGTGTTGTAGATTTTGAAGCCACTAGTCTTGGACAAACAATTACACTCGCTGGAAAATCTTTATCAACTGTAAACTTTAATGGTATTGGGGCTAGTTGGACATTACAGGACAGTTTTAACGCAAGCGAAATCTATTTGAACAATGGAATTCTCACAACCAATAATAAGACAGTAAATGCAATTGGTTTCTATGCAAATGCATCTACAACAAGAACGTTAAATATGGGGGCGTCTATATTTAATCTTGATTTATGGGCTGCGGGTTTTACTGGTTTTACTTTAAATGCTGGCACATCTACCATTAACCTAACAAGAACGAATTCATCCTTTGTAGGTGCTAATTTGCAATATTACGATGTAAACTTTACAGATAACGGAGCGATTTCTGTAGCTTCTTTAAACGGTAATAATATTTTTCGTCATGTTTTGTTTAATGCAAATGCACTTATAAATGGAAATAATACTTACTCAAATTTAACTTTTAGTGCTGGTTGTAGTTACAAAATAGCAAGTGGTACAAATCAAACAATAAATGGAATATTTACAGCGAGTGGAAATTGCAGGTCTTTAATAAATATTAGTCCAACAGAAGTTAACGTTCAAGCTACCATAACCAAAACTACAGGAGTAGTAAATCTTTCGTTTTTAATACTAAAAGATATTATTGCATCTGGGGGTGCTATTTTTACAGCAAACAATGCAGTAAACTTAGGAACAAATACTGGATGGACAATCAATTCTCTTGCTTCAAATAATTTGTATTGGGTAGGTAATTCTGGCAATTGGAACGATGGAAATCATTGGTCACTCACAAGCGGTGGCCCGGCATCTGGTTGCTCACCTTCCCCACTGAATAATGTAATTTTTGATGTAAATTCATTTACAAATACGGGTTCCATTGTAACTATAAATGTATCAAAAGCCTATTGCAATGATATGAAGTGGACAGGCGCTATAAAGGTACCAACCCTTGCTGGAGATGATGTAAATCTTATTCAAGTTTATGGCACACTAACTTTTATACCAGCAATGAATATGAACTTTGCAGGTGCAGTGGATTTTGAAGCAAAAACCTTTGGCAAAACAATTACAATGGCTGGGCATTCTTTTTTAAATACAATTAATTTTAATGGAATAGGAGGGGGGTGGACATTGCAAGATACTTTTACAACAACAGCCCCCATTAATTTAAATGATGGTACGCTTACAACCAATAACCAGCCCGTAAATGGGTCGGAATTCTATTCAGAATCTGGTAGGGCAAGAACTTTAAATATGGGCTCATCTGTTTTTACTTTTCAAACCTGGTATGCGCAATCTTTAAATTTCATTTTGAATTGCGGAACATCTATCATCAATCTTACTTCTTCAGGCTCGCCTTTTTTTGGTGCTGGTCTTACTTATTATGATTTGAATTTTACTTCCACAAGCTATTACGCACAAGGCATTATCTATAACAATAACAACAATTTTCACAACGTATTTTTTGCAGGCGATGGCATTATTTATGAAAGCAATACTTACAATAATCTAACTTTTAGTGAAGGACAAAAATATACCCTTGGTAATGCTTCAAACCAAACCATTTTAGGAAGTTTTATTGCTATTGGAAATTGTGTAGCTCTCATAAATATTAGCTCCTCATCCTTAAATAGCCAAGCTATAATTACAAAAAGCGGTGCAGCTGTAAATTTATCTTTTATAATCATGCAAGATATAAAAGCAACGGGCGGAGCCATTTTTACTGCAACCAATACAATAGACTTTGGTAATAATACAGGGTGGATCATCAATTCGCCCACTCCAAAAAATTTATTTTGGATAGGTAATACAGGTAATTGGGATGACGGAAACCATTGGTCCCTTTCAAGTGGTGGCCCAGCATCTGGTTGTTCGCCTTCGCCATTGGATAACGCAATCTTCGATGCAAACTCTTTTTCGTTAGCTGCGCAAACTGTGAACATAAATTTGCCAACGGCTTTTTGCAGAGATATGACTTGGACAGGTGTAACAAACTTACCAACATTTGCTGGTCCGAATTTTAACAAGTTAAAAATATATGGCTCTCTTGTTTTTAGTGTTAATATGAATCAAACATTTCAAGGGGCTGTAGATTTTGAAGCAAAAACAGCGGATAAAACAATTAACATGTCAGGAAAATCATTTCTTGATAAGGTTAATTTTGTTGGAGTGGGTGGTGGTTGGACATTACAAGATACTTTTATTAGCTCTAAGGAAATTACTCTTTTAAATGGAACACTCAATACAAATAACCAAGTAATTAATGCCAAAAGTTTTTTATCGCCAAATAATGCTATAAAAAAATTGATTATGGGCAGTTCTGTTTTTAATTTGTCAGATAGTTGGATTGTACTTGAATCACCAAATTTTATACTAAATAGCGGCACTTCTGTCATTAATTTTAATAGTAGTAATGGAAATTTTTCGGGAGGTAATTTTGCTTATTATGATTTAAATTTTAATTCATCATTTTCAACAGGTAATATTAACGATAACAATAGCTTTCGTAATGTGCTTTTTAATTCAAACGGAAACATTAACCAATCTAATATATTCAATGAATTAACTTTTACATCTGGATTTAATTATACATTAAAAAGTGGTAGCACACAAACCATCTACAATCGCTGGCAAGTACAAGGTTCTTGCGTATCTTATATACTATTGAAATCCTCATTGCAAGGCACAGTTGCAACAGTAACTAAACCCCTTGGTGTAGTTTTAGGTTATAATATTCATATAAAAGATATTAAATGTACAGGTGCTGCAAATTTTATTGCGTACAATTCTGTAGATCTTGGAGGTAATACCGGTTGGAATTTCACTACGTTGGTACCATTGCTTCCGCCAAATGCTATTGTAGGCCAATCACAAATTTGTGCAGGCGCCTCTTCTGTTGTTTATCGCACATCACCAGTTGCTGGTGCCATTTATTATTTATGGACCGTTCCTGCTGGTGCTAGTATTACGAGTGGCCAAGGCGATACAACCATTACCGTTAATTTTGGATCTTCTGCAGGTGGAAATATTACTTTACAATCGTTTAATGGTTGTAATTATAGCAATGCCATTAGTACATTTCCAGTTTCTATAACGGCACAACCGCTATCAACGGTTAGTTTGGTGGCTAATGCATCTGGCACAATATGCCCCGGCATTCCTGTAGTATTTACAGCCACTGCAACTAATATTACCAATAGCACCGTAACCTACCATTTTAAGATAAATGGCTTAACTGTTCAAAATACAATTTCTAATATTTATACAAATGCAGTTCCAATAAATGGAGATTTAGTTGTTTGCGAAATTGCCGTAAATAGAGTGGGTTGTTTTGGAACGGCTATGGCTACATCAAATACCATTCCCATACAAATAAATTCGGGCTCCACTTTACCATCTGTTCTCTTATCTTCCAATCAAACTGGTAGTTCTTGCAATGGTACGTCTATTATTTTTACAGCAATAGCTGCTAATACTGGTAGTGGGATAGTGTCCTATAATTTTAAAGTAAATGGATTAAGCGTACAAAATACCAATTCGAATATTTATAGTTCGGCAAGTCTTACTAGTGGTAGTATTGTAACCTGCGAAATATTTATAACAGGAAGTAACTGCATTCTATCCAATAATGCGCTATCCAATCCAATAACTGTTTTATCCAATCCAGCTAGCAATGTTAGTCTAGCTCCATTTTTAAATATCTGTAAAACGGCTGCTGCTTTTACCATCACTGGAGGGCTACCAATTGCAACTACAAACACAACGGGCATTTATTTAGTAGATAATATTGTGCAAACAGTTTTTACAGCTGCCAACTACACGGTGGGCGTACACAGCATTACCTATGTGTACACAAATTCTTTTGGGTGCACAAATACAGCATCACAAAACATAACCATACTGCCAACAGCTTCTGTTGAATTGCAATTTAGCCCATCAATTGGGCTTAGTCCTTCTATGCCAATGACAATAATAGCCAAAGTAACTCCCATAGGAAATTACACTTTTGTTTGGCGTAAAAACAATGTAGTATTGCCTGCTCAAATAAATGATAGGATTACGATATTGGCAGATGAAGCGGGTAATTATGGTGTTACAGTTACTGATGCTGTTACAGGCTGTATGGCAAGTTCCAATAGTATTTACACTGCTTCTGCTATCATAAAAGATTCAATTTTCATTTTGCCAAATCCTAGCAATGGCATTTTTAATGTAAGTTATAACAATGGCGCAGCAAACTTAGGAGGCAGGGTAATAAATGTATATGACGGCAAAGGAGCCAGAATATTTACCAATAGATATTTTTTGAATGTCCCTTATGGAAATATGAAAGTAGATATTAGTCAACATCCAAGCGAGGTATACTTTCTAGCGTTGTTTGATAGCAAAGGAAAGTTATTGGCTTCTGCAAAAATTCGAAAACTCTGATAAAAAAATTTTCGAAATAAATAAATTGGGTTAAGTCTACAATTCACCCGAATAAACCACAAAGTATTGATTGTAAAATGAATGTTCGTTACTAACCAGCGACTCAAACGTTATTTTCATCTATTCAGCATCTTCCCATTCTTGTTGTAAATCGTAGCTTTTATCTTTTATACGTTGTGCAAAATTAGCTGTGGGCGTAAAGACGCCTATCGTTGTCAATTTCTTTTCATCAAATGTAAATTCAAGACCTTCTTTGTAATAAATATAATCTCCATCGTATCCTTCATATTGGATAGGGATATACTTGGTTTTCATTTTTGAAGTACATACTGCCATGCTTTGGTAAAAACGAATACCATTTGTGAGAACAACTCTTTTTGCAAGTGCTTCAGGTTTTCCATAAGAAGTTACTGTTATAAAATTTAGTTTGTGATTTTTAAAATACATAGAATAAACAGGCATATTATTTGGTAAGTCAGCAGCATAGGATGCACAAGTATCAAATCCAATCACAAATTGAACGATGCTATCTATGGCAAACTTAGCTCCAAAACTTTTAAAAGTTGACATTTCCTCTTTGTAACTTTTCCATGTAATTTCTCCTTTTAAAATGCTATAGGCTACTGCCTCACTCATTCCAAGTTTAAGCGCTCCAATACCAACTCCAGGTGTTATTACAATATCGTTCGATTTAGCTGCTACTGTTGTTTTTTGCGCAGTACAAAATAAGTGCACAAACAATAATAAATAAGTAATGCTAATTATTCTCATTTTGTAAATATACTTATTCAGTATGAAATCATATTTAATGTCTAGATATTTGTAGCAGTTTTTGTATATTCAATTTTTAAAAGAATTAAGTCTTTTCAATTTTATGGAAAAATTATTATACCCACGTTTTTTAATTGTAAAAGATAATTTTTATGATAACCCAGCAGCCGTCTATCAAACTGCTTTGCAAGCCAGCTATTATCAACCAGAACATGTAACGGGTTACAGAAGTAGGCTTGTATATCATGAAAAAGGCGTTAAAGCAAAACTAGAAAGAATACTTGGTATAAAAATTACTCGCTGGGACATTGACCCTTTAGAAGAAAATGGCGTTTTCTATCAAGGATTATCCAAAGGAAAAAAAAAGGAAGTACCGGGTGTACACTCCGATGAGCCATACAACGACATAACCGTTATCGTTTATCTTACACCTGGTATTCCAATTGATTGTGGCACTTCCTTGTGGATGCATAAAAAAACGGGGCTTAAAGACCCTGCTACACCTGCAGATGCTCGCAAACATAAAATGAAATTTCTTGAACTAAAAAATCAATTGGAAGCAGAAACAAAAGATCGTAGCAAATGGGTAGAAATAGATAGGGCAGGGTATTTATTTAATAGAATGGTGGCATATCCTTCTGGCATTTTTCACTCTGCTACCAACCATTATGGTGGAAATTTAAAGACAGGGCGCATCTACCAAACTTTTAGAATAGGAGTGGATTGGGATAGTTTTAAAATGACGAAATCATAAATCTATTATTCAAAAAAATGTAGCAATAACTGTTGATAAGCATAATCGTCCTTCGTTTTTGCAGAAACCATTTGTTTCATCGATTGAAGTTTGTGTTTGTTTTCAATTTTATAAGCCATAGCCCATAAAGCAACTTCCTCTAATATTCTTTTTTCATTTTCGGTTAATACAGTAACATCTAAGGATACTTTTTTGCAGAATGTAGTAATGGCTTTTTCTTTTGCCAAAGCATAATTATTTTGCCAGTCTTTTTTTATAGCAGACAATATTTTGTTGGCAATATCGTGAACACTCAAGGGTATTTTTGCAGCTAAGTTTGCCCCAATATTGCTCTCTGTAAACCGCAACAAAGTTTTGGTACTGCTGCGGTAACTTTTATTTGACTTTATTTTACGATGTTCTTTTTCTGCAAGCAATTTTAATTGGGCATCCACTGGCCTAAACCCAAACTTATAATAAAACCAAAATGCCCCGCTGCTAATGCCACCGGGATTGTTTAACCCAATTTGGAAGGGTTCTATTTCTAAGTAACTTACTCCCATTGATTGTTTTAAAACCCGTATTAGTTGGCAAAGAATATACCCAGATTCGCCCCCTCTAAATGACTCAAATATGTTTAACCCAATTTTCGCCATTTTACCAAAAACCCAAATACCACCATAGGCGATTGGAATTCCATTCTTAAAAAAGGTGCAACCAAAATATGTTTCGAGTGGTAACTGTCTTATGGGAACCATTGTGTAAATAGCAAAAGTTAATCCTCTTTCTAGCGCATATAATCGCATGGAATTTTGCTGCATAAATGTAGTAGGATCTATTTCTCTCACCATTAATGCCATGCTATTCTTAATTGCTTTGTATAATGCTTGCGTTTCATCGTACGATGGTACATGCACAGTAGGTAATGGCTGGTTGATCAATTGCACATGATCAAAATGCTTTAATAAATCTTTGTGGTGATAAACTTCATTAGCTGTTATCCGATTATATGCACGTGAAAATTGTAGGTTTTTTGGAACCAACGTTACGTATAAATCCATTCGTTCTATAAAAAGCTCTTGAATAAGGGGCCATTCTTTTAGCTCATCTAATTGGCCAAGCAAAAACGGTACGTAAGCATCGGGTTTTATACCTAAAAGTTCCAATAAATCTTCGTTGCTTAAACTTGCAGTTGTCTCTGCTTTTAATACAGCCGGCAATGTTATATTCAATATATCATTGAGCGATAAAGAAGCATTGTAAAAAGAGTCGAATGTTACGTCAAGGTCTGGATGTTGGTCTAACCATTTTAAAAAATCAGGTGAAAACCTTGTTACCGTATTTGTAAAGGGTAAGCCCTCGTTTTCAGGTAAAGGCTTTTTGCTATTCTTTACCTTCTTTGCATACAGGGTAATGCGTTTTAATTCTTTTTCTACAAGTTGTTTTTCATTGGCATTGCTAGGATAGGCACAGAGGAACATTAGTACGTCGTGGTAGCGAAGTATATAATCCGTCTCTGGCAAAGCCATTTTACTCATTTTATAGAGTAAGGCAGTTTTTGCACTAATTTCATCTTCATCAAATTTGTTGGCAATAGATTCTAAGGTAGTAAGTGAACTTAAAAAATTACGCTTCATAGTAAAGATTGGGTTGCCTAAATGAGATGAATGTTGATATTGATTACTATTGCTAAGTTAGTAATTCCTATCTATTTAAAGTTGGGTTGCCTTGAGAAAAGAAAAAGATAATTATAAACTTAATTAGGATACAATTTTCCTAGCACCCATTTCGAAAGCTTATTTAAAGGTTTATGCAGCATTATCTATCTATGGCTTTTTGCTTTTCGATTACGCAGATTCATTGTATACATAATGAGCACTCTATAATTGAATTTCCAAATGTATAACCATACGATCGCCGTCTTTCAATTGATGCATACATTGACAAGTACTCTCTTGCATTAAAAACAATATTTGCAAACCCAATAAATTTCAATACCCCCACAACATGAGGTAAGGCTTAGCTACTTGAAGCTATTTTGTATCATCATATAGCTAGAAAATTCAACTTACTTTATTAATATAATCTTGGTGTTCTTTTAAATGTTCTTCGGGTGGTATTTTTACAGCTAAAGAACCATTGCCTATTATTAAAAAATAAATGAGTAAAAGCAATATGATTACCGCTAAAAACAATTCGGAATAGGGTGTAAATCCATCACCACTAGATTTTATATTTACAAAAACGATTGCCCCAATTAAAATGGGTATTTGTATTAAGCATGCTACCCTTGTAAACAAACCGATGGTTAAAAAAAAGCCACCCAAAATGTGCCCAAATGTTGCATAATGTCCTACCAAAATATTAATAAAAGCGCTAAAAGGGGAGGATGTTTTCATTACCGCCATCAGGTTGCTGTTGTGTCTAAGAAAATCTATCCCTTTGTAGCAAAGAAAAATTCCTAAAGCTATACGAATAATGTCAAGCCATTTTGGGTGATGCCTGTCGCCCCAAACTTCTAATTTTTCGAGGAGGTTCATAACGTATGATTTAAAGTGAAAAATTACTAATATAAAAATAACGTAATTTAAGCTTACCAGCAAATACATTTATGACACAGGGTACGGGGGGAAGTGAAATGCTTTGAAAAGCTTCATCAGAAATAAAATTTAAAAGGACATGCTTTATCAATTAAAAGTATTTCATCAAATTCACAATCGAATTGTTGCATTAAAATCATAAGGATTAAATTTGCTTGTATAGAAAGCAATCGAATTTATGGATAACAATAAACTGCTTACCAATTGGCAAAAAAAATCGTTGGAACGTACAAAGCTGTATAAAAAATTTTTGCACCGGGCTGATAAGAAAACAACATTACGGGCATTGCCAGATTTGCACGAAGAGGCTTTTGAAAACATCAATTGCCTCAGTTGTGCCAATTGTTGCAGAAACTATTCGCCAAGGTTTAAAGCGACCGATGTAAAGCGAATTTCTAAAATAATGCAAATGAAAGAGGGCGTATTTATAGAAACCTATTTGCAATTAGACGAAGACGGCGATTATGTAACAACAACCAAACCATGCCCTTTTTTAGGAGAAGATAATTTTTGTAGCATTTATGAAGA
The DNA here is from genome assembly GCA_031430735.1 of Ferruginibacter sp. GTDB lineage: Bacteria > Bacteroidota > Bacteroidia > Chitinophagales > Chitinophagaceae > Ferruginibacter. The sequence goes on from JANPCB010000079.1 coordinate 45,414, forward strand.
TAGACCAAGTGATTGTGTTCGTTTTCCTTACACCGATGAAGATGTGATTATAAAAAGGCAAGAGATTACGTTGAAGAATTCTACTTTTTGCCCGGCGGTATATTTTGTGTTGGAGAAATTGATGGATAAAAATGGATAAGCTGCAAATGGGCAAATATGCAAATGGGCAAATGTGCAAATGTGAAAATATGCAAATGGGCAAATTTAAAGATGTGCAAACGTGCAACTATTGTGAAGCACGAATTATTGCCTAATTGGTTTATGCTGCTGACGAGCCGGCGGATAGGAGCAAGTACCCCACAGGCATGAGCGATAGCGAAATGACGAGGAGTACTGCGGATAGCCGCTACAAATGCTGATTAAGGGTAAACGTTGAAGGCCAAAATAGTTTTAAAAAAAGCAATAATGTTGAAATATTTTTATTTAACTAATTGACTTTCAAATTATAAAACAATTATTCATTATTCATTATTCATTATCCACAAAATTCCCTTACTTTTGCACTCCTAAAAGAGTAATCTTTTTAGACATTTCCCACAAGGCCCCATAAGTTCCCGAAGTTTCGGGACGCCAGCAGGGAGTAACAATAAACAAGTTATATAATGCCAAAGGTAAAAACAAACAGCAGCGCAAAAAAGCGCTTTAAAGTTACCGGTACAGGAAAAATCGTATTCCAAAAACCTTTCAAACGCCACATTCTTACAAAAAAATCTACCAAGCGCAAGCGTGCTATGCGTAAAGACGGACAAGTAGATTCTACCCAAATGTATTTTGTAAGAAGATTGCTTGGATTGAAATAATGTACCCATTGCCAAGCAATAGCTAAGGCGAACAAACTTTAACTTTAAAAAAAATTAGATATGCCACGTTCAGTAAACTCTGTAGCAAGTAGAGCCCGCAGAAAAAGAATTTTAAAAGCCGCTAAAGGATATTACGGCAAAAGAAAAAATGTATATACCGTTGCCAAAAACGTAATGGAGAAAGGTCTTACGTATAGCTACGTAGGTCGTAAACTTAAGAAAAGAGAATACCGCACTTTATGGATTGCTCGTATAAACGCAGCAGTACGTGCAGAAGGTATGATTTATAGCGAATTTATTCACAAGATTTCTGAAAAAGGAATAGACCTTAACCGTAAGGTTTTGGCTGATCTTGCTATGAATGAGCCAGAAGCTTTTAAAGCTTTGCTAGCTTCTGTAAAATAATTTTACAACTCAATATTTTTAAAAACCGTTCTTGTAGAGGAACGGTTTTTTTATGCATGGTATATTTTACATATTCATTAACGTGAGCGTAGGAAATAGATTGGGTAACTTTAGTCCATAAGCTAATTCCAAAATTTTCTACTTATGTTCATAAAATATCCATTCGTTATTATGTTTTTTCTTGTGTGCTTGTGCTCTTGTGGTGCAAAAGAAAGCAAAGAGGATATGGTTATAAGGATGTTGGGGGAGGAGTTGGAAGAAGCCAATTCAAAAATAAATACAGCTACAAAAGACTTATACCAAAAGTTAGCTGCTAAAACAGAGGATTACAAACTTAGAGAAAGAGCCCTTTTATATAGCGAAAAAGCCGAAATGGTGAAAGTAGAAACGGAGATTATTTGTAATTATCTTGACAGCATTAGCGCATTAAAGAATATAGATTGGGATGAAACCAATATCCGATTAAGAAAATGTAAAGAAAAATATATTATTGCGGACAATGAAGTTGAACTTGGATATTTCAATGATAAAAAGAAAATTCCTTTTACATTAGATTCAATATCTGTTCCAAATGGATACCTAACTTTTTTGAATAACTTAAACAAAGCTTCAAGAATAGCAATGTTATCCAAAATCAAAAATAATATAAGAAATATGGAATATAATATTTTGAGGCATTATGATGATAATACTACACCAGGTTGTAATTTAGGTAATTTTAACTCTTTCGGAATTTTGGTAGGCCAAAGTACCACTCATTTGAGGATTGGAGAGCAATTGGAAATTTCTGCTGGAGTTGGTGCTTTTAGTTCTGCAGCAAAACCATTAATTAGCATTGCGAATAAAAAAATTGAAACAATCAATGGCCAAGGAACTTACAAAACAAAAGTTAACGGGGCTGTCGGAAAACACACTATCCCAGTAAGAATTGAGTTTATAGATGAAAGTGGGAATCTGCAAACAAAAACTGTAACCGTAGAATACACAATCGACAAATAATGCAACTCTTCAACTCCAACCTCATCATCGTTTATGTAATGCTGGCCTTTGCCATAGGACTAACCATTGTGCTCGTAAAAGTTATCAAACGACACAATAAATAGCACTAATATTATTTATGCCTAGCAAACTGCATAAAACCACCACTATTAAATATATTTGCACAGCAAAAATTTTTGTTCAAAAAAACAGACGCATACATAATCAATGAATAACACGTACGACAGCCTAGTGCAGCAGACTTTTAATTTCCCACAAGAAGGATTTAAACTGCACGAAAATCATTTGCAATACAACGATGTAGACATAAAGGCATTGATTGATAAATATGGTACACCCTTAAAGTTATCTTATTTACCTAAAATAGGAATGCAGATAAACAAGGCTAAAGCCATGTTTGCCAATGCTTTTAAGAAACATAAATATGAGGGAGAATACAATTATTGCTATTGCACCAAAAGTTCACATTTTAGTTTTATAGTAGAAGAAACCCTAAAGCACAACATACATTTAGAAACTTCTTATGCCTATGATATTGATATCATCAATGCGTTGTACAAAAAAAGGAAGATAACAAAAGACATCAATATTATTTGTAATGGCTTTAAGCAAAAGAATTATACCAGTCGCATTGCAAAATTGATAAATGATGGGTTTAAGAACGTAATACCCATTTTGGATAACAAGGAAGAACTAAACATGTACAAGCGTAATATACGTACAGGCAAGCCTTTTCAGTTGGGTATACGTATTGCAGCAGAGGAAGAGCCTAGTTTTCCTTTTTATACCTCACGTTTGGGTATGAAGGCAAAAGATGTGTTGGGTTTTTATGTAGATGAAATAGAAGGATACGAGGATAAATTTCAATTAAAAATGCTTCATATCTTTTTAAATAAAGGTATAAAAGATGACATATATTACTGGAGTGAGCTGCAAAAAAGTATAACCCTTTATTGCCAGTTAAAAAAGATATGCCCCGAGTTAGACTCTATAAACATTGGAGGTGGCTTCCCTATAAAGCATTCCTTGGGTTTCGATTACGATTATCAATTTATGATTAACGAAATTGTAGGAAACATAAAAAATGCTTGTAAGAAATCAAAAGTGCAGATGCCGAATATATACACTGAATTTGGCAGTTTTACAGTAGGAGAGAGCATGGCACATATTTACAGCGTAATTGGAGAAAAAGTACAAAACGACAGGGAAACATGGTATATGATAGATTCATCTTTCATAACCACGTTGCCAGACACTTGGGGTATTGGCGAAAAGTTTTTAATGTTGCCTATCAACAAATGGAAAAATGAGTACCAGCGTGTAGTGCTTGGTGGAATTACCTGCGATGGGCATGATTATTATGATTCGGAAGAACATATAAACGAAGTCTTTTTGCCAAAAGTAAAAACGACAGATGAAAACAACTTGGAAAGCAACAAAGAGCCTTTGTATGTTGGCTTTTTCCATACGGGAGCTTATCAAGATCAAATAAGTGGGTATGGTGGAATTAAACATTGTTTGATACCCTCTCCTAAGCATATCATTATAGAAAAGGATAAAAGTGGAAAATTAATTGAGTGGGTTTATGCAAAAGAACAAACATCGCAAAGCATGTTGAAGATACTTGGGTATTCATAATAACCTATACGAAAATTATAACACATAGAAAAGCCTCTCATGATTCGAGAGGCTTTTCTGTAACCAATATCCTTCCGTTTAATTTTGTTATTGATTTGTTTTAACAATTTACTTAACACAGGATTCAAAGTTAAATTTTACTATACAATCTTTTAATGACTATCCGTTATTGGGTGCAAAAGAATTTTATGTATGAAATACACAATTTATGATTTTTAAAGGGGTAGATTAAAATGATATTTCTGTTTTTTTCTGTGAATCTGTGGCAAAAATATTGCCACAGATTCACAGAAAAGCTGTTTTGTATATGATCTTTTAACTAATACACAAATAGATTACAGATAATATGGGTAAATTTATAGAGGTAAATTCTTTAAATGAAGAATGAATCTTTTACAGTTTATATTTAATTTTCTACAATTTTATATTCCTTGCACCTAATAGCGGATAGCTATTAATCTTTTATAATAAGTTTACTTAATTAAAATCAGTAATAATATAAGATTTAAGCAGCGGTGATAAAGAAATTAAAATATTCTCAAAATTACGAAGAACTTATACCACAAAAAAGAGCCATCTCTTTTGAAGATGGCTCTTTGTGAATTATAAAATCATATTAATTCTTAACAATTCTTCTTGTTTCTATAGATCCATTATCATTAAGTATTCTCACTAGATAAACACCAGGTGTAAGTTTACTTATATTAACATCTCCCATTGTATTTGTAATAAGTTGGTTTTTAACCAATTTACCATCATTACTATAGATAGAAATGTTGTTTCTTCCTTTTTGCATTCCTCTGATAGTGAAGATATCTGCAATAGGGTTTGGCCTGATAGTGATATCATTGCGATCATCTGTACAAGTAAGTGATCTTATAATGCTATAAGTAAAACTACCATCTTTGTTAAACATTTTCAGACGGAAATAATAAATTACACCAGATTCCATTGAGAAATTAAACTGGTAAGTCTTAGAAGTTGAACTACTTCCAGAAGCTGCAATTGAACCAAGTTTGGTGAATTCGTTATTGGTTGCAGTACTTACTTCTACTTCAAATTTATCTGAGTTAAGTTCACTAGATGTTTTCCAAACAAGGTTTGCATTACAATTGATTTTAACGGCAGTAAAGTCATCTAAAACAATTGGCAATGGACCATCGTTTGGCCAGAAAACTCTATAACGTGCTGGTGTAGGGTCAGGTACTCCTGCTGCGTCCACATAGGCATAGAAAAATTCTGTTTGTCCAGCTGGAGTTGCAATAGTAAACTTAATTTGCAACAAAGCAGGGTTATAACTTGGAATAATCTGACCAGCAATAACCGGTATTCCATTGTACAATAACTGAGAATTTGTAGGCAATGTAGTAATTTGTACCGCTTTATTTGCCAAAGAACCAGATATTGGTTGATCTTCAGGATCGCTACCAGATAAAACCGGCAGAGGACTAGGGTTAGATGGATTTAAAGTGATAACACTGTTTAATGCAGGTGTAGTAATACCAGTAGTATAAGGATCAGAATTTGGCACTCGCTCAATTCCAAAATTAACTTCCACTTTAATATCACCAGCAGCAACAACTACATCAGCAGATTTACCATTGACAGTACCATCGTTTCCTGGGGTATTACCAACAAACTCACCTGTATTAAGATAACCAGCAGGCAAAACAGTAGCTGGAGCAATTGCAGGAGACGCATAAGTACCAGCACTTGCATTCACTGTTAACTGTACTGAATAAGTTCCAACAGGAACGTTGTTAAACAAATAAGTACCATCTGAACTTACAGGAGTACTAGCTACAACTTGACCAGCAGTATTTAGTAAATTGGCGTACAAAAAACCTTCTGCGTTTGTTTTAGGATTGTCTACACCAGCAGATTTATTAATATCTCCATCTTGTAAACCATCTCTATCAACATAAATATTTCCAGAAACTTGTTGAGTAGGCTTATCCATGCTAGCTGATATATACCAGATATCACCAGTAAAGGGATCTCTTTGAGCACCAGTTATTAATGGAATTCCATTAGCATCTAGACCAGGGGCAGACCATGGATAACCAGCAGACGATCCTGTACCACTTTGTAGATATACTCTATAAACAACTTCTTGTACAGTACCATTTAATCTTACACTACCAGTAGCAGCACCTAAATTATTGAAAGGAGTTTCAAATGCATCTAAAACAGAACCACCATTTGGGTTCACATCATTGTTATTAAGGATATTATTCCCACTTAATTGTACAAACTGATTGCCTGACATTAAAGTAGAAGTAAGGCCTGTGTTGACCAATTCCAATTCAGTAGCGAAAAAAATATTTTTATAATTAGCAACTAAATCTGGTAAACCAGCTGGTAAAAATCTATATGACCCACCTAATCCAGCAATATGTATAACCGGATTGGTAACAGGCCTATTAAATTTTAAAACAACATCTCCGAAATATACCCTGGATCCTATTACGTTTGCGGAATTATACAATACTTGTGCAGTAGTAAACAATTCAAATCCGCCATTGGTAGATGCATTACTACCAGCAACCTTAATCCCACTTCCACTTGGGGTTGTAGAAGGCGGTGTAGGTGCCGCAGATGGACTAGACGTAAACATTGGATCTTGCGGTCCTCCATTACCACCATATTGACCAATGATATTATATCTATTGTACGGAGTAGCACCTTGTGGAGCTGGATCCGAAGCCAAAGAAGGTCCTGCGCCAAAAACCAATCCAGTTGTTTGAACTGTGTTAATTGAATTGGTACCATAGTTAAACCCTGTAAATACCTGATTTCTAAAAGATAAATTCAGTGTTAAGGATGGAGTATTTGCTGTAAAACTGCTTAAATTAGCAGCATCATTTAAAAATGTAACTTCCATTGGGTTAATAGAAGTACCAAATCCATTGTTGGTAGGCAATCCATTTCTAGTCATTTCCAATGTTCCTTGCGCATAAATTGTTGAACAAGCAAGTAATAATGAAGCCAGTAAAAAGTTGCGCTTTAAGTAATTCTTTTTCATATTGTTTTTTTTAGTGTTCTCAATCCAGTTATAAGATTTTTGGTTTTTCATAATGGCTATAAGACTAATTATTTTTAAAAAAAGTTTTTAGCTGTAGTATTAATTCGCTTTGCTTGTAGACTAATATACTACCCAATTAGAACAAGTTCTACACAAAAATATAATTTTAATTAACATAAGGTGAAAAAATAAATTTTTTTTATTCGATTCTTTTAAGTATTTATTTTTTAAAATGTACAGTAAGTTCTTTCATACCAAACTTACTGTACATTTTTACTTATCCGATAATGACTTCCCCATTTTTAATCCTGATTCCAAAGTTTGCATTAAAAATATCAGATGTTTCTGTATCTATGAACAATACGCCATTGATAACTCCGTCATCACCGCTATTTGGACCTGCACCTAGATTTTCTCCAGTATTTCTCCATCCTGATGGAAGAGCTGCTCTTGGAGCCGCATCTCCAACTCCCGCAACTATTGAAGTAATTACTATTCTATAGCTTTTATTAATACTAACATCTAAGAAAGAGTATGTACCATCATTTAATACACCTTCTGCTTGCACTATAATTCCTGTAGCATCATCAACAAGGTACACATTCAAGGCATTAGGTATTGGACTAAGTGATGTTTTATTTACTTGATTATCAATTAGAGCATTCGCATCGTGCCAAACATTACCATAGATATTAATTGGTCTAAAAAATCCTGCATCTATGGTATTATTTATTTGCCCAGCACTTAAAATTACATTACTAACCACTCCGTTTATTGGATCACTATCATTGGCATCAGTTGCTGAACCACCAGTAACATTGGAAATAGTAGGAATAAAACCATTAGGTGTAGCAAATGCAACACTATACGTTCCTGGCATTAATTTATCAAATAGATATGCTCCAAAAGCATTGGTTGTGCTTGTAGCTGTTCCACCATCTGGGTAAGTAATTGTTACGGTTACATTAGGAATCCCTACTTCAGTATCATCTTGTATACCGTCACGGTCTACATCTTCCCAAACATAATTACCCAACTGTGCTAAGCCAGTTAAAGCAATATCTAAAGTCAAGTTACCGTTGGTATCATCTCCATCTGCACCAATTGCTGGTTCACCACCTGCGCTCAACGTTATTGTGCTAGTTCTAACTTCGCCAGCAACAGTTGTGTTTATTCCATTATTATCATTGTCAACATTATTGTCTGGGTCACCACCATTAGTATTTACTGCTAAGAAACCATTAGGAATTACAGCACCTACAATATAATTACCTGGATAAAGGTTTCCAAAATTGTAAACACCATTTACGGTTGTTGTTGTAGCTATTGCTGCTCCATCTGCAATATTATCATTGTTATCATCTTTATACAGTCTAACAGTAGTTGCAACACCTGGTTCACCTACTTCTTTAATACCATTGTTGTTTTTATCGTACCAAACATGGTTACCAAGGTTTACTGGTTGTATTGCTGTAACAGACATTATAGAAGTATCAGAACATCCTGTAAGTATGCTATAAACGATTACTTGATAATTGTACACACCTGGTACAGTTAATGTAGCAGTTGGGTTAGAAAGCGTATTGCTATTTAAACCAGTAACTGGCGACCAAATGTAGCCTAAAGCAGCTCCAGGAGTAGCCAAAGGTGCTGTACCAGTCGGAGAACCACCAATCGTAACTGCTGTACCAATTAATGTTGTTCTGTTTGGACCAGCATCAGCAATTGGGTTTTTATTTACATTAATAAATACAGTTACTTGGTCTGTTCTTGTACAACCATTTTGAGTTACGGTAAGTAAATAGGTAGTAGTTACCAAAGGAGAAACCAATACGTTTTGTTGGCTTGCACCATTGTCTATTGACGTTGGGTCACCTGCTACTACTGTCCAAGAATAATTTGACCCTGCTGGACCAGTACCATTTAACGTTATACTTGAACCAGAACAGATATCAGCATCTGGGCCTGCAGCTGCAAAAACAGATTGTGTTATTACAATTGACCTGGTGTATGATTGCGTACAACCATTCTTAGTTACAGTTAATGTTATATCATATTCACCTACAGCACTCCAAGTAGAAGTAGCACTTGAACCAGTTGCTGTAGCTGGAGTTCCACCCATAAATGTCCATGTATAAACTGAGCCAGAACCAGCACCAGTAGCTGTAAACAAAGCAGCTTCAGCAGCACATATAGTTAATGGTCCATTAATGCCTGAAGTAATAGGCACGCAATTATAGAAACCAGCATCAACCGTATTGTTTACTTGACCTGCAGTAAGTACAATTCCTGTTACAACTCCACCTATTGGATCACTGTCCACAGCATCATTTACACCTTGATTGTCTGGAGATGCGTTTGCAAAACCTGCTGGTGCAGTAAATGCTACACTGTAAGTACCTGGAGCCAAATTAGTAAAGTTATAGATACCACTTGCATTGGTAGTAGTAATTGCTGTTGAACCATTAGGGTAAGTCAAGGTAACTGTTGCATTAGCAATTCCCAATTCACCCGCATCTTGTATACCATTTGCATTTATATCATTGAATACGAAATCTCCAATTGAAGCTGTTCCTCTCAATCCAAAGTCAACCGTTAAGTTTCCATTGGTACCATCACCATCA
>JANPCB010000080.1:0-4199 GCA_031430735.1 Ferruginibacter sp.
TTTCGGCTCGGGCATCTAAACGTTTGTCTCCGGTCATACCTTTATAATTTGCCATAAAACTTAATGGCGATATATTAACTTCCATTTTTTTTCAAATATCCTATTTTAAAACTACAAATAACTTATGTGTACAGGGTAGCTACCGTCAGGCAGGCCCGACGCACAAAAGAAATCAGAATTATAATCAACTCATCCTATAAATTTTTAGAATGTTTTTTGTAGTCTAAAAAAGTGATATCAATTTCTATCGGTAGAGATTACAAAGTAATTAAGCAGGGTTTCGTAACAAGTTTTCTATCTAATTTTATTGTTTATTTGTGCGATAACTACGCTGTGACAGAATTTGAGTACAGATTTTCTTCGCCTGCGTTGGTACTCGCAACACCCGTGTGCACCCATCCTCCCAATCGTGAGTGCCGAGGCTTGGTCTGCGACCAGCCGACCAAATTATAAAAAACTAAAAAAAAGAAAAATTATATTTACAAAAACGAAATCATTAATACCGCATCGGCTGGTCACAGACCATGCCTAGGCGAATGTTAGATAGGTAATGACTTATTATTGGAGAAGGTTAATACCAAAGAATGCGAACAATTTCTATCGGTATAGATTACAAAGTAGTTAAGCAGGGTTTCGCAACAAGTTTTCATTCTAATTTTATTGTTTATTTGTGCGAAAACCCACTGGGACAGAATTTGAGTACAGATTTTCTGCAATGTGGGTCAACATCAACTTTTAAGTATAAATTTAAACATAGTAAAGGCCGGCCTTTTTTAAAAATCAAACATCGCCTGCCCTCACCGTGGTACTTAATTCTAAAAGAACTTAAGTAATTTATGAAGACAAACGTAACTTATGCTAAAAGTTAAAACATATTTTGAAACCATTGGTTTTACAGGTGATGACCTTGAAAAAATATTAAATGCTTTTGAATTACAGACATTCAAAAAAAATGATTTTATTGTAGAAGAGGGCAAAACCAGCCGGTATATGGGGTTTGTAGAAACGGGTATGTTTCAATACTATGTTATTCAAGACGGGGAAGAAAGAACCAACTATGTATCTATCGAAAATACTTTCTTTGCTTCCGTGTTAAGTTTTATCAGCGAAGCACCTTCATTAGAAAATGTAAAAGCGCTGGTGGATGGCAGCATCAGTATGATTAGTAAAACAAATCTAAAAAAGTTGTTGAATGAAATTCCAGCTTTTAAGGACTTTTATATTGGTTTACTAGAAGCCACTCTTTGTGGAATTGATGCCAGCCGATACGACCTCATTGTATTAACAGCCGAACAGCGGTACGAAAAAATGCTTACCAACGAACCACATCTTTTACAGCAAATACCGCTACAACATTTAGCCTCTATGCTCGGCGTTACCCCACGCCACCTGAGCAGGATACGAAGTAAAATACGCTGATTTTATCTTTTAGACATTTGTCCAGTATAAAGAAATCTACTGTTCTGAGATTTGCATTATTAAATAACAATTAAAAATGCAAAACAAAATGAAACAAATTATCACAGCAGTTCTTGTACTGGCATCAGCTTCCGCCTTCTCTCAAAGCAAATTTTCAAAAAACGAATTCAGTATTAATGGCTTTCGCAATCCATCCATTGGATTGGAATATCGCCGCCAGCATGTATCCGTTCATGCAGGTTATTATACCACGGCATTTAAATCAGGAGTGTATACCAATTTTGTAAAAACAGGGCTTACTTACTGGTTTCTTCCTGTTGATAAAAAAGAAATTCCTTCTTCATTCTATGCAGGTGCTTCTTATATGCGTGGGCTAACCCGTGAATATAAAAATAAAAACGCAGTAGGCATGGAAGCTGGTTTTCGATGGATGGTCTGGAAGGGTTTGAATGTAAGGGTTGGTGCTATTGCAGTTGCAGCTAAGGGACAAGATTTAAAAATTAATCCAACGCCGGGTATCAGTTATTCATTCAAATTTTAAATTAATTAACATGAAATGAGCATGAGCAGTAAGCACACAAACAGCGATGATTATTTTCATGCGAATTCCTCCTGACCTTTAAAAATATAAAAAATATAAACAGATGAAAACAATATTAGGAACCGGGCAATTGGGACTTGCCATTATGCAATTGCTGCTGGATAAAAACCCAGACGAAAAAATCATATTGGTAAACAGAACAGGAAAACTGAACATACCCATTCCGCAAAACGTACAGGTAACAGCCGCAGACGCAACATCCAAAACAGCTATGAAAGCTATTGCCAGCAGGTCTGATGTAATTTTTAGTTGTACAGATATGCCTTATGATAAATGGGCAGACTTTTATCCAGCAACAGCAACTGCACTGGCGTATGCCTTAAGCGAAACCAATACAAAGCTGGTTTTTGCAGATAACCTATACTCATACGGTAATGTTGCAGGAAAAGAAATGAATGAGCAAATGCCACATTCAGCTAAAACTAAAAAGGGTAAAATACGAGCAGCTGTTATAATTACCTTGCTCTACTCCGGCGACGAGTTTAACAACAGGGTGGCTTTTGTAAAGGCTGCAGATTTTATTGGTCCACGCATTCACAAAGGTATATTCGGTACAGATTTTCTAGACCGTGTACACAATGGAAAAAAAGTAATGCTGTTTGGAAATATATCATTGCCGCACACATTCACCTATATCAAAGACTTTGCAGCAGCTATGATAAATGTTGGTACAGCAAATGATACATTTGGACAAATATGGCATGTTCCCAACGCACCTGCATTAAGCCCAGATAAATGGGTACACTTGTTTGAAGTGGTTACCAATAAAAAAATAAAAAAAACGGTTACACCAAAATTTGTCATTAGAATCGCAGGCTTATTCAATTCTTTCATCAAAGAACTATTTGAAATGGCATATCAGTTTGAATATCCCTACCGGGTGAACCATGATAAATATGTAAGCCGCTTTGGCAACCATGCTACCTACCCATCAGACATTGTAAAAGAAACGGTTGAATGGTACTCGTCTATCCAAAAAATTAATTAAGAAAATAAGCAGTTGCTGCATTTATGGACAAATGTCCTCGAACGGGAATTTGTGTTGATACAACTTTGCATTATCAAACAAAAAAATAAAACAAAATGAAAAGTAACAATAAAACAATTGGAATTTTACTCATTACAGGAGCCATTGCATTGCTCGTTCCTTACACCATATTAACCATCATTTTTGAATATCCCGGTATTTTGAGGCAAGACACCGGAACAATTCTTACCAAGTTTTACCAAGGTGGAAATTCACTGGTATGGACCTGGTTTGCTTTTGCCATCACCGGTATTCCATTGATTCCTGCTTATATCATGATTGGGCAAAATTTTGAAAACAAAGCACCCTTGGTACGCATGGCTACAACCATTGGTGTAATTGGTTTAATTGTTCAGATGATTGGTTTATTAAGATGGACCTTTGTTGTGCCAGTACTTGCTAATACATTTGTGCATGCAACAGACGAAGCAACAAAAGCCGCTGCCATCGTTTCGTTTAAAACTATTCACCAGTTTGCCGGTGTGCTACTGGGCGAACATTTAGGCCAACTTTTTACCATTGCCTGGACCGTAATGATGAGCATTTCATTTGCCAAATTAAAACTGATGCCAAAATGGGTAAACTTGCTGGGTATGATCAGTGCTGCTATTTACCTACTGGCACAAGCAGAATTATTTGCAACAGTACTAAAAGGTTTTCCGGTGTGGGAACTGGCTGGTTTTATTGGAAGTACGTTGTGGCTTATTTGGTTGATTATTGTCGGTTTTAAATTTCAGAAAATAGCAAATAATTAGACCCCCCCAGTATAGTATCGCAAAGCAAGCATCTTTCATTAGAAATGGGGTTCATAGGTATCATTTCGATACCCATGGTAAGACAAACATTCTTGGATTTGCAAAATTTATCGTTTTCTAAAATTTATTAATTATGACAATTCAACACATTTTCTACATTCCAACATTTTTTTTACTTGGATTTATATTTGGCACCATGACTAACAAAGTAACAGAAAGCAAAAACAATCAATTGTTGTACAAAACTTCAAGAGGAAAATTGCTACAAACTTTTCTTGTTTTCTTACTAGTGTTTGTAATTACCCATATTTTTGAAATACCATGGGGTTCAAAAGCAGTCAGTAAGCTACTTGGTGGTATAGAAATATTTGATAAAAGTCCTGCTTTCTCTAGTGAT
>JANPCB010000081.1:0-32095 GCA_031430735.1 Ferruginibacter sp.
GAAAACCATGCAAAGTGCTGGCCAACGCCCTATACGTGCGCTTATACTTACACCTACACGTGAGCTGGCTATTCAAATTCAAGAGAGTTTCAATTCCTATGGTGCAAACATTCGCTTGAGGAATTTAGTGATTTTTGGCGGTGTAAACCAAGGCCCTCAGGTGAGTGAGCTACGCAGAGGAGTAGATATTTTGGTAGCCACACCAGGCCGTTTATTGGACTTGATGAACCAAGGATTTATCAACCTAAGAGATGTAGAAATTTTTGTATTGGATGAAGCCGATCGTATGCTTGATATGGGTTTTGTGCATGATGTAAAAAGAGTAATTACCAAATTGCCGGTAAAAAGGCAAACCTTGTTTTTCTCTGCAACCATGCCAAACGAAATACAATCATTGGCAAATAGTATTTTAACCAATCCGGAGAAAGTAGAAGTTACACCCGTATCATCTACGGCAGAAACGATAACGCAATCTTTGTATTATGTAGAAAAGCAAAACAAGGCATCTTTATTGGCATTTATTTTATCGGATAAAACGATTGAAACAGCCCTTGTATTTACCCGTACCAAACATGGAGCAGATAAAGTGGTAAAAGATTTGGTAAAGCTTGGTATAAGTGCAGAAGCAATACATGGTAATAAATCGCAAAATGCAAGACAACGTGCATTGAGTAATTTTAAAAACAGAAGCACCCGTATTTTGGTGGCTACCGATATTGCAGCACGTGGTATAGATGTAGATGACCTTACCCATGTTATTAATTACGAGTTGCCAGATATTGCAGAAACGTATGTGCATCGTATTGGGCGTACTGGTCGTGCAGGGGCAAGTGGTATTTCGTTTTCTTTTTGCGAAGCAGAAGAAACAGAATGCCTAAGGGATATTCATAAATTGATAGGTAAGCAAATTCCTGTAACCAGCAACCATCCTTACCATGTAACTTTTAGCGGGATTATGGGCAGACCAAAACAACAGCAACGACCACAAAGACCACAACGTAGTTTTGGTGGCAACAGCGGTGGTGGAAGAAGTGCTGGTGGAAACACGGGCAGGCCAAAGCAAGGCGGCGGTAGAGAGCCTAGAGAATACAGCAGTGGGTATAGCGGCAGAAGATAATTTTCATATTTTTTTATAACAATATTTGGGGCTGTGAACTTTCACAGCCCTATTTTTTTCGCTGCCCATCTACAACTTGCCTTCCATCAAAGGCAGGTCTTTTTTGCCTCAATGGAAGGCAAAAAAGATTTTGGACTAAACTCGTATAGCCTTTCCACAGTAGATGTTTTTCTATTCAAGAATTTTGCGTGAGCTGTTGTTTACAAATGCTTCAAAAATAAGTTGTGCAAATTTCCCGAAAATCCGTTGCCTCCAAAAAATTGTATATATAGAACAGTTTGCAACTAGTATTGAAATCTGCAAGCAAAAAAATACATTAAATTTGTAACATGCAATTAAACAACCTCACCCCACAAGAAGAATACGTAATACTCCAAAAAGGAACGGAACGCCCTTTTATAGGAGAATATACCAACAATAAAAGCGCAGGCACTTATATATGCCGCCAATGCGATGCGCCATTGTACACATCAGAAAGTAAGTTTGACAGCCACTGCGGTTGGCCAAGTTTTGATGATGAAATTGCAGGTGCTGTAAATCGAGTGCCAGATGCAGATGGAAGCAGGGTAGAAATTGTATGTGCCAACTGCGGCGGGCATTTAGGTCATGTATTTACTGGAGAAAGATTTACAGAAAAAAATACCAGGCATTGTGTAAATTCTATTTCTATGAAGTTTGTAGCAGCAGAATAAGAATGAATTTTAAATATCGAATAATTAAAAATCCCACTTGTTTTAAGTGGGATTTTTAGTTTTATAAAGTAGCATTTTATTTGCCAGCTTTCTTAGTCTTTAGTGTTTCCAAAATTTCTTCTTGTCGCTTTACTTCATTTAGTTGGTCTATCTGATCTCTACCATTCTTACTAAGCTCATCTTGTAAGTTGCGTATTTTCTTTTCTAAACTAGCTTGGTCATCTTGTAAATTTTTGTATTTCTTTTGCGCTTTAGATAAAGATTGATACTGTTCGTTGATCATATTGTCAGTATTTAAACCTTCAATGGCAGGAGCAAGTTCATTCAAAAAGGTTTTTGCATTGGTACTGTTTTCTGCGGTAGTGCTAGCTTCGCCTACATTCATTAACATTGAAATTACGATAATGTCTTTCTCTCTCTTGCTTTTTCTATCTACTTGAAAAGCATAGTCCATGGCGGTACTGCTTATGCTACTTATCACAGCATTGTACACTACTAAAAACCCTTTGCTGCTTTTTACCTTTAAGCCAAGTCGCTCCAATTTGTCTTTTAAAATTTTTTCTACAGTTTCTTGTGGGTATTTGTAATCTATCAAAACAGCAGGTTGACTTTTCTTATTATAATCTATTAGCCCTTCATAAGCTTGGGC
Organism: Ferruginibacter sp.; assembly: GCA_031430735.1. GTDB lineage: Bacteria > Bacteroidota > Bacteroidia > Chitinophagales > Chitinophagaceae > Ferruginibacter. The sequence goes on from JANPCB010000081.1 coordinate 2,459, forward strand.
TGTAGAAAATTGATAGAATAACACGGAAAGAGCCAAAAAAATAATCTTTTTCATGGTAGTTTTTTTATAAAGACGAAATTAAAATCATAAAAGTTTCTGAGAATCGTTCTATTCATTAACAATTATTATAACATTCTATTACAATATTATTTTAAACAGTTGACATTAACACGTTAATTTTGAACAAAATTATTTTCAAATATAATGAGATTACGTGTAAATATTTTCTACTTTGTTGTTGCGGCGTTTTTTATAAGTGTTTCAATGTTTACAGGGGGCTGTGCACAAATTGGCTTACCTGCAGGTGGCCCTAAGGATTCGATAGCGCCAAAACTGGTAAAAGCAAGCCCAGTTGAAGGTAGTAGGAATGTAAGCACCAATAAAATCAGCTTTGAATTTGATGAATATATAGATATTCAGGATTTGTCTCAAAATCTTATTATTTCTCCATTGCAAAATAAAAATCCCTCTATTACTGCAAATCCAAGGAGTATTACCCTGAAATTTAGAGATACATTGTTGCCCAATACTACTTACACCATAAATTTTGGAGATGCGGTAAGGGATATAAATGAAAGTAATATCCTAAAAAATTTATCTTATACTTTTTCAACGGGAAACACGTTGGACTCTTCTACTATTTCGGGGAAAGTTATAATAGCAGAAACGGGAAATGTAGATAGTACATTGATTGTTATGTTATACAGGGATGCTGTAGATAGTACAGTGACCAAAAAGAAGCCAAACTATATTGCAAAGTTGAAAAACGATGGAAGTTTTGAATTTAAAAATTTACCAGCAACGGATTTTAAAATATATGCCTTGAAAGATGGTGACGGTGGAAAAACATATAATTCCACATCTGAATTATTTGCCTTTGCTGATACCGATATTTCTGCAGCAAAAAACGAATCAATAACCCTTTTTGCCTATGCAGAAAAAAAAGAAGAATCCAGTAATACAAATACAGTGGCCACTTCTAAAAAAGCGATAGACAAAAAACTGCGCTATACAACAAATATTGGGGCCACAAAAGACTTACTAGAACCAATAGAGTTGAGATTCAATAATGCATTGGCTTTATTTGACAGTACGAAAATGTATATTGTAGATACATTTTATAAAAAAATAAATGGTGTAAAATATGCCATAGATAGTAATGCAAAAATCATAACAATTTCCACGAAATGGCAAGCTGAACAGCCGCTGATATTAATTATAGATACAACAGCTGCAAAAGATTCTACTGGGCTAAAAATTGTTAAGAACGACACAATAAGGTTTACAACAAAGCGTATGGAGGATTATGGTAAACTTATATTGAGATTTAAGGAACTTGATTTGAAGAAAAGCCCGGTGTTGCAATTTCTTTCTGGTGAGGAAGTAAAGTTTTCTTACGTACTAACAAAAAGCGAATGGACAAACAATTTGTTTCCTCCTGGGGAATATGGGATAAGAATTTTATATGACGATGATAAAAATGGTAAATGGACAGCAGGTGATTATAAAAATAAAAGGCAACCTGAGAAAGCGGTTACGCTCCCTCAAAAATTATCAGTAAAGGCAGATTGGGATAATGAGAGAGATATAAATTTATAAAAAACTGCCTTGTTTTTCTCTTTTAAAATAAACTAATTTTGCAACCATGCAATTTTCCTCTCAACTTATAGAAAATGCGGTAAATGAATTTGCCAAACTACCAGGTATTGGCAAAAAAACAGCGCTGCGGCTAGTATTGCATTTGGTAAAACAACAAACACAAGAGGTAGATATGTTTAGCCATCTAATTGCTAAAATGAGGAATGAAATAAAGTTTTGCAAAAGATGCTACAATGTATCAGATACTGAAACTTGTAATATTTGTATAAACCCAAGCCGTAAGCAACATTTTATATGTGTTGTGGAAAGCATTAGAGATGTAATAGCCATAGAAAGTACGCAGCAATTTAATGGGTTATACCATGTTTTAGGAGGTATTATTTCTCCACTTGATGGAATTGGGCCAGACCAACTTACCATAGACGCACTCGTGCAGCGCATAAAAGACGAAGCCATAGAAGAAGTTATTTTTGCCCTAAACCCCAATATACAGGGTGATACAACCATTTACTACATTGGTAGAAAACTTAAAGCTGTACAAGTAAAAATTACAACCATTGCCCGCGGCATTGCCTTTGGTGGAGAGCTGGAATATGCTGATGAGATGACGCTGGCAAAAAGCATTACCAATCGTATTCCTGTAGAGAATTATATAACTACTTCATAGTTAATTATCCTAGGAATGCACGAATAGTTCATTCCTTTTATTATTCGTGCATTTGCGGCAGTATAAAATTCATTTTGTTATAACCCTTTCATAGCTTACTTTTGCAGTGTGCGATGCAAGATTTGTTTATTGTTCACCTTCGCACATTTAAAAAGATTGAACTAATAAACGAAATACATTTTCTGCCAAAAATACCTTCGTGCAGATTTGCAAATCGTTTCAATACACAATCTTTTATTTTGCGTAACTATTTTTTTAAGAATAGAAAATTTGTATATGGATATTAGAGAAATATTAAAGGAACGAATACTCATCATTGATGGTGCTATGGGCACCATGATACAGCGCCACAAATTGGAAGAAGCCGATTATCGTGGCGAACGATTTAAAGATTGGCACACCGATGTACAAGGCAATAACGATTTGCTAAGTATTACACAACCCAACATTATACAAGGCATACACGAATTGTATTTGGAAGCAGGTGCAGATATTATAGAAACAAATACATTTAGCAGCACTACCATTGCACAAGCAGATTATGATATGCAATCATTTGCGTATGAATTAAACGTAGCATCTGCCAAATGTGCAAGAGCGGCTGCAGATAAATATACAGCAATGAATCCCGATAAACCTCGTTTTGTAGCAGGAGCAATTGGACCATTGAATAAAACATTGTCGCTTTCACCAGATGTAAACAACCCTGGTTTTAGAGCCGTAACTTTTGATGAAGTAGCGGAAGCTTATACTGAACAAATTAGTGGATTAGTAGATGGTGGCGTGGATATTATTTTGATAGAAACTATTTTTGATACGCTTAATGCCAAAGCTGCTATTTATGCTATAAAGAATTATTTTAGAGCCACCTCTATCTCCTCCGAAGGGGGAGGAAATCTCAAAGATGTTAGGGAAAAACGAGACAAAGTAAGAAAACAATATTCGCTAAAATCTTCTACTTCTCTCTCCCCTTCGGGAAGGATAGGAGGGGCTGCTGAACTTCCAATTATGATTTCGGGAACAATTACCGATGCTTCGGGACGCACATTAAGCGGGCAAACGTTGGAATCATTTTATATTTCTGTGATGCATGCAGCGCCACTAAGCGTAGGGCTTAACTGTGCGTTGGGTGCTCAAGAAATGCGGCCGCATGTGGAGGAGCTATCGCAAATTGCAGGATGCTTTACATCTGCATATCCGAATGCAGGCCTTCCAAATGCTTTTGGAGAATACGATGAACAACCACACGAAACGGCTCATATTATTGAAGAGTGGGCAAAAGAAGGTTGGCTTAATATTGTGGGTGGTTGCTGCGGAACAACGCCTGATCATATAAAACATATTGCAGATGCGGTGAAGAACTTTAAGCCAAGGGTAATGCCTGTTGTTGAAGAAGTATAGAGCCACAAAGACAGAAAGTGAAAAAGTTTCACAAAGAAAATATTTATGTATAGTTCATTAACCTCAATGGAAGAAGAAATTGGTAAGCAGATCGTAGATGTTGCTTATTCTATTCATGTGGCATTAGGTTCAGGATTATTAGAAAGTGTTTATGAAAAGTGCTTTGAGTATGAACTAAAAAATAGAAATATTTCCGTAGAAAGGCAAAAAGCAGTGCCAATAATGTATAATGGATTAAAGATAGATGATGGGTTGAGGTTAGATTTACTTGTAGGGGATGCAGTAATTGTAGAATTAAAAGCCCAAGAAATATCACATCCTGTTTGGGAAGCACAAATGCTTAGTTATTTAAAATTATCTGAAAGAAGATTGGGATATATTATCAATTTTCATGTGCCACTAATAAAAAACGGAATTAAACGAATGATTCTATAAGGTTAAACTTTTAGAACGTTTTTAATATAAATAAATTTAAAAATTCTTCGTGCCGCTTATTCTCTTTGAGGCTTAGTGGTTCAGAAAAAAACTTAGTGACCCTTTGTCTCTTTCTGACTTTGTGGTTCAATTTTAAAAATGAATACAATACACCCATATTTACGACTAAGCGGTTTAGAGCCTCTAATCGTTCGCCCCGAAACAAATTTTATAAACGTTGGTGAAAGAACAAACGTAACAGGTAGCAAAAAATTTGCACGTCTTATAAAAGACGGCTTGTTTGAAGAGGCACTTTCTGTGGCACGCCAACAAGTAGAAGGTGGCGCACAAATTATTGACATTAATATGGATGATGCCATGCTAGAAGGTGTGGAAGCTATGCGCACTTTTTTAAACCTTGTGCAAGCAGAGCCGGATATTGCAAAAATTCCGATAATGATTGACTCTTCTAAATTTGAAATTATAGAAGCGGGTTTAAAATGCGTACAGGGAAAATGTATTGTGAATTCTATTTCGATGAAGGAAGGTGAGGAGAAATTTATAGAGCAAGCGCATATTTGTAGAAGTTATGGTGCGGCAGTAATTGTGATGGCCTTTGATGAAAAAGGACAGGCAGATACCAAAGAACGAAAGGTAGAAATTTGCCATAGGGCCTATAAAATATTAACAGAGAAAGTTGGGTATGCCCCGCAAGAAATAATTTTTGATCCCAATATTTTTGCTGTAGCTACAGGTATTGAAGAGCACAATAACTACGCAGTGGATTTTATTGAAGGCACCAGAGAAATAAAAAGATTAATGCCGCTTGTGAAAGTAAGTGGTGGTGTAAGTAATGTATCGTTTTCGTTTAGAGGAAACGACCATGTACGTGAAGCGATACACAGTGTTTTTTTGTATCATGCCATACAAGCTGGTATGGATATGGGCATAGTAAACGCAGGGCAATTGGTTATTTATGACGATATAGAACCAACACTGAAACAACTTTGCGAAAATGTATTGCTTAATAGAAACAATGATAATAATGAACAAACAGAAGCATTAATAAATTTTGCAGAAACCGTAAAAGCCAAAGGAAAAGAAATTGTAAAAGATGAAAAGTGGAGAGATGAATCGGTAGAAAAAAGATTGGCGCACTCGCTTGTAAATGGCATTACAGATTACATAGATGCAGATACAGAAGAAGCTAGGTTAAAATATCCTCGTCCGCTTGAAGTGATAGAAGGTCCGCTGATGGATGGTATGAATATAGTAGGTGATTTGTTTGGTGCAGGAAAAATGTTTTTGCCACAGGTGGTAAAAAGTGCAAGGGTGATGAAGAAAGCGGTGGCTGTACTTACACCATTTATTGAGCAAGAAAAAGAAGATAGGAAAAATGCGCATCTAGCAGCAGGTACAGTAAATGAAGAAAGTGCAGGGGCAGCAAAAATATTATTGGCCACTGTAAAAGGCGATGTACATGATATTGGAAAAAATATTGTGGGCGTTGTACTTGGTTGTAATGGGTATGATATTATTGATTTGGGGGTGATGGTATCGGCTGATAAAATATTGAGCGAAGCAAAGAAACACAACGTAGACATTATTGGCTTAAGCGGATTGATAACACCGTCGCTAGATGAGATGGTGCATATAGGAAAAGAAATGACGAGATTGAAAATGGATATTCCATTGTTGATTGGAGGTGCTACAACCAGTCGTATGCATACTGCCGTAAAGATAGCTCCTGAGTATGGACATGGCGTAGTGCATGTGTTAGATGCGAGCCGAAGTGTGACTGTAGCCGGAAGCCTACTCAACAAAGAAACTAAAATTGATTTCTTAGGCAATATAAAAGCCGAATACGAGACGCTTAAAACAGATTTTGCAAATAAACGCACTGCCAAGCAATTTCAAAAATATGCTGAAGCAAAAAATAATGGCGCAAAAATAGATTGGGAAAATTATAGGCCTGTGCCACCTACATTTACTGGTACAAAGATTTTTAATAATTATGATCTGGCAGAAATAGCCGAGTACATAGATTGGCAACCATTTTTTATAGCGTGGGAATTGCATGGCAAGTTTCCACAAATATTAACAGATGAAGTGGTAGGCAAACAAGCTACCGAATTGTACAAGGATGCGAAAGTTTTATTGAAACAAATTATTGATGAAAAATGGTTGAATGCAAAAGGTGTAATTGGTTTTTGGGAAGCAGAAAGAACGGAGGCGGATAGCGTTTTGGTAAATGAAAATATTGAATTGCAATTTTTGAGGCAACAAATAAAAAAGGCCGAAGGGCAACCGAATTTATCGTTGGCTGATTTTGTAAAACCAAAACAAGTTGGGAAGGATTTTATGGGAGCATTTTCTGTTACAATTGAAGGCATTGAACCACACATCAAAAAATTTGACGATGCACAAGATGATTACAACAAAATAATTTTGCAAGCATTGGCAGATCGTTTTGCAGAAGCATTTGCAGAACTGCTACACAAAAAAACCAGAACGGATTATTGGGGTTACGAAAAAGATGAGCAGCTTACAAACGAGCAATTGATAAAAGAAGAATACAGTGGTATACGCCCTGCTCCTGGTTATCCTGCTTGCCCTGACCATACAGAAAAATACAAATTGTTTGAACTACTTGGAGGCGAAGAAGCAACTGGCATTCATCTAACAGAATCGCTTGCTATGTATCCAGCATCATCCGTTTGTGGATGGTACATTGCACACCCACAAAGCAAATACTTTGGTGTGGGTAAAATAGAGCAGGACCAGTTTGATGATTATACAGCTCGTAAAAAAATGACTAAAGATGAAATGGAAAGATGGTTGAGACCGATATTGGAATAATCATCTTTTTAATAGTTGCATTTCTTGTGCTGCTTTAGCATCTGATAGACCTTTAACTAATAAAGAGATAATGATAATCTTCAGAATTATTCCTGAATATAAAGTTTTAATATCCAAATATGCGTTTATTGCAATATACGCACCATATAAAATTAGTGCTCCTATTATGGCATTGTAGGGTTTCTTTTTTGTCCAAAAACCTAGCGCAACAAAGCCACCGATAAAAGTGCCGTAAAAAAGTAAATCAACCCACAAATATTCATAAACTTCGGGTAGATTGAACATGAGCAAAACAACACTTAAAAGTATTAATCCTGCTGTTACAAATATCGCATTTCTTGCTTGCCTTATGTGTTTGTCATAAATACCAACTGAAAAATCGTCTTCTGAAAAAATAGATGATTCTTCTTGTTCTGAAGGAAGTACTGGCTCTGATTCTTGATTTTCCATTTGTTATTCGTTTGTATAAATGTATATGAAAAATTCGAATTAATTATTTTCAGTTATAGAATCTATGTATTTACATTTACAAAAAAAAGCACCATGCGCATCATCTCCTACAACCTAAACGGTATAAGGGCAGCTATAAAAAAAGGATTTATAGATTGGCTCAAAACAAACCCAGCTGATGTTATATGCCTGCAAGAAACGAAAGCTGCTTTTACAGATATTGATGTAAAAGAATTAGAAGATTTAGGATTTTATCATCATTGGTTTAGTGCACAGAAAAAAGGATATAGCAGTGTTGCCATTTTTACCAAAATAAAACCCGATAAAGTTATTGTAGGTACAGGCCATGAGATGAGTGATTTTGAAGGGCGTGTAATTCAATTACAATTTGGCGATGTAAGATTGATAAATGCCTATTTCCCAAGTGGAACTAGTGGCGATGAAAGACAAGCCTACAAATATGTGTGGCTAGCAGAAATGCAAGCGTATTTAGATGAGTTAAAAAAGAAAAATCCTAAAATTATTCTTTGTGGCGATTACAATATTGCTCACAACGAAATAGATATACATGACCCAAAAGGAAATAAAAAATCTTCGGGCTTTTTGCCGGAAGAGCGTGGTTGGATGGATGAATTTTTGAAAAGTGGATGGATAGATACTTTCAGGGTTTTTAACAAAGAGCCCCATCATTACAGTTGGTGGAGCCAGCGTTTTCCCAGCGTGCGTTTAAACAACAAAGGCTGGAGGATAGACTATATTACTGTAACTACTCCTTTAGAAAAACAATTGAAAGCAGCATCTATTTTTCCAGATGTAAAACACAGCGATCATTGCCCAATATTTTTAGAATTAAAATTATAACATGATAATATATAACGTAACCATAAAAGTACACAATAGCATACACAACGATTGGTTGCAGTGGCTAAAGGAAGAACATGTATTAGACATCATGCAGACCAACTGTTTCTCCCAATACCGTATAATGAAGCTATTGGAAATAGATGATACCGAGGGGCCAACTTATGCTGTACAATATTTTGCAGAAAGTAAATCTCTTTATAATAATTATGTTGAGAAATTTGCCAGTGAAATGAGAAACCGCTCTTTTGCAAAATGGGGGGATAAATTCATTGCTTTTCGCTCTGTAATGCAGATTGTGGACTAATTGTGCAAAACGATTTAACCTTCTTTTTATGAGAATTTGTGTACGCTCAAGTCCTTTCTATTGCTAGTTTTTGGGCTTAATTTATGTCCAAACCCTTTACTGTATTGACTTTTATAGATACTGCTTTATATTAGTATGTTTTTTGTAAACACGATATGCGCCTGTAATACATGTGTGCAGTGGGTTGTAGCCATTTTTTATAAAAAAAAATATGTAAAAATATTTTGTTGGTATCAAAAACCTTCTATATTTGCCCTACTATAAATTATTCAAAAAACTAATTATGAACAAAGCAGAATTAATCGCAAAAATTGCAGAAGATGCAGGTATTACTAAAACACAAGCAAATGCAACTATAGATGCATTTGTAGATGCAGTTACAAAAACTTTAAAGAAAGGAGACAAAGTTACTTTAGTAGGTTTTGGTACTTTCTCTGTTTCTAAAAGAGCAGCACGCAACGGTCGTAATCCACAAACAGGCGCTGTTATTAAAATCAAAGCTAAAAAAGTAGCTAAATTTAAAGCAGGAAAAGATTTATCAGCAAAAATCTAAGCTTCAAAAAAAATTTTTAAAAGCAAGATGCAATGGTGTCTTGCTTTTTTTTATAACTTTAAACAAAATAAAAAATAAATAATATGGGACGAGGAGATATTAAAACTAAAAAAGGAAAAACCAAAGCAGGATCTTTTGGTAAAATTAGACCAGCAAAAGTTGCAAAAAAGACAGCCGCACCTAAAGTTGCAGCAGCGTCAAAGGACGTAGAAGTTAAAGAAGCTGCACCTAAAAAAGCAGCACCTAAAAAAGCAGCAGCTCCTAAAGAGGCAAAATAAATAAAAGGGCTGAAATAAAAAACCAGCCCTTTTCTTTCTGTCTTGTTAAGGTGCAAGCCTGTTTAATACCCAATGCCCTTTTTCCAATGTGTATTGTAGCCTATCGTGTAGCCTATTGGGGCGACCTTGCCAAAATTCTATCAGTGATGGTTTAACAAGATAGCCTCCCCAAAATGCTGGTCTTGTTACATCTGTATCTTTAAATGTGGCTCTGGTTCGCAACACATTTTCATCTAAAACTGCCCTGTTTTCTATAATACTGCTTTGTGGAGATGACCATGCCCCAATTTTACTTTCTTGTGGTCTACTTAAAAAATATACATCACTTGCCGTTTCTTGTAATTTTGAAACAGTCCCTTCAATTCTAATTTGCCTTTCTATTTCTTTCCAATGAAAAACAAGGGCTACATTTTCATTTTCGGCCATGTCTTTAGCCTTGTGGCTTTCGTAGTTTCCGAAAAACTCAAAACCATCTTTGTTCATCCCTTTTAGTAAAACAATCCTTGCAGATGGCTTGCCTTCTTTATTGGCTGTAGCTAGTGTCATTGCATTTACTTCTTCAATATTACTTGCAAGAGCATCATCCCACCATTTTGTAAATTGATCTATAGGATTTGATGTTACATCTTCTTCTGATAATGATTGCAACTGGTAATCTTTTCTAATGTCTGCTATTGAACTCATTTTGTGAAATTTTTAAATAAAAAAGCATCTTTTATGCAAAGATGCTTTTAAAAAAAATATAAATAAAATTTACCTATCGAGCGTAGTTAGAAATTGCAGCTACGCCTCCCATTGTAGCAAAAACAATAGCTCCAAGTATAGCGGCAATAACCAAATAAATTACAATCATTATTGCAAAGGCAACTAACATGTAAACAATTTTTTTATCTTCTGGAGTTTTCTTTAACGGGCCAATTCCTAAATACATTAAATAAATACCGTAACCCCAAGCAGCAAATGTTAATAAGCCACCAATTATTGGAATAAATGACAATAATCCAGCAATATAAGAAGGAGTACCTGCGTACGCTACAAGCTGAGCAGATTTATTCAAATCTTTTTCTGAGGAAAAACTTGGGGCTAACATATCGATGATAATTGCGGATAGATAAAAAGCGATAACCGCAGCTATAAATCCTACCAAAGCCATTCCTATCATAAAATTAGTACCCATTCCAAGAGTAGGGGCAAAGAAAAAATATTTTAATATGGTACCTACACTTGATACGATTGCCAATGGCAGTACATAGCTCGTAAGCAACGACATGGGGGTAGCCGTTTCACCATTAATTACTTCCCATTCTGTTTTGGGAGTTACCAAAATGTTTTTAACTCTTTCAATTAAATTCATAATTTAGGTTTTAGGTATGTAAAATAAGGTTTTATCCATATATGTCCAATTATTTTATTGGGTGTTTTTCTTTGTCCTCAGTACTTTCAACAATGCCTTTAATTCTACTATTTCCTCCATAAGTTGATCATTTTCCAACGTTTTTATTTCAGCAATGCTTCTTGCTTCTGCCAATTCTTTTTTTAGCGATTGCACTTTTTTGTATAAAGCAGCCGCTTCGTTTAGTTCATTATTTAAAATGTCAATATTGGTATTTACGGAGCTAAGTTCCTTTATAACAGCTTGTTCTTTGTGGCGTCCTCTAATTTCCTTTAATAAATTCACCTCAAGTTCCTCGTTCATCATTTCAATAGCTATACTTTTTTGTGCTGCCTGTTCGCTATTGTATTTTAGTTGGTCTATCTCTATCAGGTTATTATCTATTCTACTTCTAAGAGAGGATTCGCTTTCAGACATATCGCCCAATATGGATATTTCCTCCTCTTTCTTTCTTATTTCATTATTCAAATCTTCTAATTGCTGCTGCAAAAACTCATTTTCTGAAAGCAATAATTGTATTTTTTTTTCGTGTTCCATTAACCTAAATGTAAGAACCTTAGTTGAAAAATTGCCAATATTGCCAAAACTAATAATAATTGTATATTTATGCTAGGCAGCATAAGCTGTTTTTAACGTATCTATTCTATAAATTTGAGGTCATCTAACCCTACAATATTGACGGATGCTGAACTCATAAAAGGCTGCATAAAGGAGGATGCTCATTGCCAAAAAAGCCTCTTCAATAGATATGCTAGTACTCTTTTGGGGGTAAGCCAGCGGTATGCAAGAAACAATGAAGATGCCGAAGATATATTGCAAGATGCATTTATAAAGGTTTTTAAGAAAATAGAGCAATACAAAGGGGATGGTTCATTTGAAGGTTGGTTAAGGAGAATAGTAGTGAATACGGCATTGAAAAAATATACAGTTAGCAGGTACAATAAGGAAATTACGGTAGAAAATGTAAAAGAATCAACAGAAATTGACTATGGGGATGCACCAGCCTTTAATCACTTAAAAGAAAAAGATTTACTTATACTCATAAACAACTTGCCAGATGGGTATAGAATTGTTTTTAATTTGTATGTTATAGAAGGGTATCAGCACGACGAAATTGCAAATATGCTGGGAATACAACCTGGTACAAGTAGAAGTCAATTGGTAAAAGCAAGAAACCTATTGCAAAAAGAAATATTACAAACCCAAAAGGTTGCAGTATGAATGATAATAAGTTTGATGATGTTATAAAAGACCAGTTTGGTAATTATAGACCAGAGGTGCCTGCGCATATATGGGAAAAAATTGCCTCTCAAAAAGACAATAAAAAGCCTTTTGCCTATTGGTTTAATAATGCGAAAGTGAAAGTAGCCGCTGCAGTTTTATGTATAGCCATTGCTACCGGGCTTTACTTTTTCAACAATAAAAAACAAAAGTCATCAGAAATTATTACTTCCGTTACAGAAAAAAATATCAATCCTATCACCAATCCTGCAACGAATAGCATTGGTAGTACTTCATCCAATACTGTTTCTTCAAAAAAAGAAATAGGTATTGATGATGTTCCCTCTTCACCATCAGCTAATCTTGCAAAGCCAAATGCTGGAGACGTAAGCAAGCCTAGGGTTGAAAATTTCGATAATCCTTTCGTTAAAAGGACAAATGCTACAGAAAGGACTATTGATAAATCCAACAATACATTGGCTATAAAAAATGGGTCAGCAGAAACCATTGAAATGGAGATAGTAAGAAATTATTTATCTATGACGGAAATATTGAGTCCTCAATCATTGGAAACCAACCGTAATTTTAGCCCGGCAATAACGAAGAAGCTATTGCCTAAAACCGCTACTATTCCATGCCCCGAAGCCGAAAGAAATACTGCAGGTAATAAAAGATATGTAGAATTGTATGGTGGACCGGATTATATTATTACTAGCTATGATGATACTGCAAACTCTGCTTATTTACAACAACGAAAAGCCAGTACAGGAATAAATGCTGCCTATAGTTTGGGCTTGCGTTATACAAGGGTATTTAAGAATGGCGTAAGTATACGAACTGGAATAAATTATAGCCATATTTCCGAAAACTTTATTTCAAAAAATGGCTTTATTGTGGAGCGTGTTTATACTGTAAATAACGCAGGAGATACAACAGGAACTTTTACTAGAAGTACTTCTCAATTTAATAGAAGTAAAAATGTTTATAGAAGTATTGATGTTCCATTATTAATGGGAGTGGAGTTTGGCAACGGTAGATTACATACAAATATTAGTGCAGGTGCCAGCGTTAATGTTTTTAGTAAACAATCTGGACTGGCCATAGATGTAAATGGCAATCCTGTAGATATTTCATCGGGAAAATCTTCTTCGATATATCAATATAAAACAAGTGCGGGCATTAGCTTTTTGGGAAGCGTATCTTTTTACTATAAGCTAAATGAAAATGTACATATGTTGGCTGAACCATACATGCGATATAGCCTTTCGCCCATAACAAAACCAGACCTTACTTTTAAACAAAAGTTTCATACGGGCGGTGTAAGACTGGGGGTACGATTGGATTTCTAGAAATAATAAAAAAGATTACTGATTACTAATAGGAAGGCATGCCTTGCAGGGCAGTTTCTTTTTTTATGGTTAATTTAAAGGGTCTTTTTTTAATATTGCCTTCAATAAATATTTTTTGATTTGTATAAACAAAGGATTGCAAAGACTCGGAATTCAAATCAATTTTCCATAGGTAGCCATCCGTAGCTTCACACATAATAACTTTTTCTCCCTGAAGGTCTATGCCAGCTTGCAGCGAGTTTTTTGTCCATTTAGTTATCTGGTATTTTGCTGTTTTGTTTCCATATTTTATTGATTTGATTTGTGGCAATACATCGCAATCGGTAACTAAATATATAGTCCTCATTTTGTTTTCCTTTAGTTTACGGGGGTTGCCATTTTCATCTACCGGTATATTGCCGGGTATGATAGTAGTTACATAAGCCATCCCATTTAAAACACTGCACTTTTTTTGCGCTATGCAAAAATTTAAAAATAAAGTGCTCACAAAAACGAATATTAACTTTTTCATACTGTAATTTACAACATAGAATTTTGAAAACATCCAATCTATTTTTTTTAACTACTTATTTCCATTAATGACAGCAAGCATACAAAGTAAACTACCAAATGTAGGTCCTACTATTTTTACCGTAATGAGCTCATTGGCTAATGAGCATAAAGCCATTAATCTTGGGCAAGGGTTTCCAGACTTTAGTATGAATATGGAACTTCCCGAATTGTTGAATAAGGCAATGAAAGACGGCCACAACCAGTATGTACATGCAAATGGATTGCCAATATTGAAGGAAAGAATTGCTGAGAAAGTGTATAAATTGTATGCAACCAATATAGACCCAGACCAAGAAATAACCATAACACCCGGCGGCACATATGCACTTTACACAGCACTTACTACCATTTTGCAACCTGGCGATGAAGTAATTGTTTTTGAACCTGCATATGATTGTTACATTCCTACAATTGAGCTAAACGGTGCTGTAGCTATTACTATACCACTCACAGCAAATGAATATAAAATTGATAAAGAACATACCCGAACAAAAATAACAGCAAAAACAAAAGCCATTATTATAAACTCTCCGCACAACCCGTCTGGCTCAGTGTTGGATGAGACTGATATTGATTTCTTGAAAGAAATAACAAGAGATACGGGTATATTTATAATAAGTGATGAAGTGTATGAACATTTAATATTTGATGGTAAAAAACATTTGTCTATTTTAAAGTACCCTGAATTATATGAACGTAGCTTTGTGTGTTTTTCTTTTGGTAAAACATACAATTGTACAGGATGGAAAACGGGTTATTGCATAGCACCTCCATTGCTTACAAAGGAGTTTAGAAAAGTTCATCAGTTTAATGCATTCTCCGTTTTTGGGCCTGTACAATATGCTTTAGCAGATTTTTTGCAAAATGAAAATGAATATTTATCATTGGGTAAAATGCTTCAGCAAAAAAGAGATTACTTAAATGAATTGATGAAACAAACGAAGTTTGAGCCACTACCAAGTTATGGAAGTTATTTTCAAATTTATAGTTACAAAAATATTAGTGATGAAAATGAGTTTGATATGGCAGTTCGGTTGGTAAAAGATTACGGGGTTGCCACCATACCAGTAAGTTCATTTTATAAAACTCCGATAGAAAATAAAGTGCTGCGTTTTTGTTTTGCCAAAAAAGAAAGCACGTTGGAAAAGGCAGTAGAACAATTGATAAATTTATAATATGAAATGCGCCTTTGGATATTTTTTATTGTTTTCGCTTTATGCCTGTACAACTTCTCAAAAAAGCCAATATAGCAAATTTGATGCTGTAAAAGCAGCGCACAAGACAATTGCAATATTACCAGCGTTTGTAAAATTACTTGTACCAGATAACCAGCAAAAAAGTATTACTAAAAATGAAATAGAAGATGCGCAAGTAAAACTTTCCTTTATCATACAAAATGAAATGTATAAATGGTTTCAAAAAAATAAGTATTCGGTAACGGTACAAGATGTTAGATATTCTAATAGAACTTTATTTGAAAAGGGGTTATCCTATGAACAATACAAAACAATGCCTACAGATACATTGGCAAAAATACTAGGCGTAGATGCTGTTGTAGTTTGTATGACAGATTTAACCAAAATTAGTTATGAGTCAGTTAATCTTTATCTAAATCTTAGTAACCCTATTAGCGCCATTGCTAGTGTTGGATTATCAGGTATGAGTTTGGCAAATCCCCAAGTAAATGTAATAGATGATATAGATTTATTTTTTAGAATTGTAGATGCAAATACGAATGGTATACTTTGGGAGAAATCTTATAAAACGAAAAACCAAACCAACGCTGTATTAGAAAAATTTTATAGAAATGCTATAAAAAATCTAGCTAAAATTTTTCCTTATCGCAAATGATGTGAAGCTTATACCCCAAACTGTTTTAAATGATGGTCTAAATGTTTGTACATAGCCATGCCCCATTGCTCGGTTGTAAATTTTCCAAACATGGGATGTGGAAAGCGACCAATATTTTCTGGTCCAGCATAGTGAAATGCATCTACTAAGTTTAATAAATTAAGTTGCTCTTCGTTAAAGTTTCTTTCATCCTTAATAATAAAATTGGGTGCTGTTGGTAGGTTTTGTTTCCAAGGTTTGTCGTTGTACAAAACTGGTTTAAAAGCCCAGCCGATTAACCTTCCAATAAGCATCCTTGGTATTGGTTGCTCGCTGAGGGGAACTTTATACGCTTCAGAAACATGTGCCATCATTTGAGCCACATTCATTTTGCCCCAAGTAGCTTTGCTTTCGGGTTCTAGTTTTTGTAATCTACCAGTAAGTTCGTTCAGGGTTTCAATGTCAAGTAAATTTTTCATACTTAATTATTAAGAACTAATATTACGAAATATATTTCAAATATGTTTCCGCCTTGGCTAAATCTTCGGGTACATCTATTTTTACAATTTCTCCTTCTATTTCTACCATGCGAAGCTGCATACCGTTTTCTAAATAGCGCAAACATTCTATTTTTTCTGCCGCTTCTAGTGGCGTCATTTCCCATGTGGTAAATTGCATAAGTGCCTCTTTCCTATATGCATATACACCTACATGCTCGTAGTAAGTTGGCGTAGTATCTTGGTCTCTATGATAAGGAATTACACTGCGACTAAATAGCAATGAATTCATATTTTTATCTACTGCTACTTTTACGATATTGGGATTTGAAATTTGTGCCGTGTCAGTTATTTTTCTAATAGGGGAAACTATTTTTATTTTTTGCTCATCGTCGTTTGCAAAAACAGCTATTAATTTCTCTAAAATATCTTTACTTACAAAAGGTTCATCACCTTGTACGTTTAAAACTATGTCTACTTCCATGTATGCAATGGCTTCTGCAATACGATCGCTTCCACTTTCATGTTGTGCAATACTCATAATGGCTTTTCCTCCATGGGTTGTTATTTCATCAAAAATAATTTGATGATCAGTTACTACAAATACGTCATCAAACAAATTGGTAGCAACGGTGTTTTCGTATGTGGTGCGTATAACAGTATTATTGCCCAAGGGCTGCATCAATTTATAAGGAAACCTTGTAGCGGCATATCGGGCTGGTATCATTGCAATGGTTCTCATGAGTTTATTCTTTGCCAATGAAAGTATACAATTTTAGAATGTAAGCGGTAGTTCTGTAAATAAATTATTGCAATTATTACAGCGATATAATTTTTGATAGGTTTCTGTTTGCCCGTATTTAATTTGGTTTATCAGTTTACCCCAAAAAGTTGCAGGCTTATTTATTTTTTCCTCTAAAACCAACGCATTCTTTTTACAAATTTTGCAAGGCACTTGTTGTATGTAAATAGTTTCTGCATTTTTCATTATGGCTACTGCACGTTCATACTGCACATCGGCCACCATTAGTTTTATACCACCTACTGCTGGGTTTAGCAATGGATCGATTGTTACAATATTTTCGTCTTTTAAATGACAGTTTATATCATTTTCTTCTAGCATGCCCAGTGTCATATTGGCCACCATAAAATTATCGAAAGAAGCTATTTGTTTAAAAATCATAGGGTATTTTTTTATTGGTTTTTTTGCATTATTACTTTGTGTCAATAATCATTGGTGCTCCGCCTTTTCCCATTACAATTACTTTAGAGTTGGTGCTTAGGGCCAATTCTTTCATGGCCTTTATTTGTTCATACTGCAATTGTTGGTCGGTAAGGCCTGTGTTTATGATACGTTGATAATCAGCAATACCTTGTGCTTCCACCCTTTTTCTTTCTGCTTCCTGTTTTTCCTTTAACAATACAAATTCCATTTTCTTGGCATCTTGCTCGGCATTTATTTTAGATTCTATGGAGGCTTTTACAGAACTTGGAAGTGCAATATTCCTAATCAATAATTGCTCGAGCAATAAGCCCCTATTCTTGAAGTCTGTTTCTATACTTTTATAAATGCGTTGTTGAAATTCATCCCGCTTGGACCCAAACAAATCCACCGCTTGGTAATAAACTGCATTGTCCCTTATTTTTGTTCGGGTAATTGGTCGAACAATTTTGTCCCTAAAATCATCTCCTGTTTCCCTAATCAATTTTGGCGCATCTGCAGGTACAACCTTGTACAGTACCGTAAGATCTATCGTTACCTCCAGCCCATCGCTGGTGAGCACCCGTATGGCATCGTCTCCTTGCTTATCTCCCTCATCGTGTACGCCACTCATGGTATAGTTTTGTGTTTTTACATCTATTTTATTAATGTCGTACAAGGGGTTTACAAAATGTAGACCACTACCCAATACATCTTTTTGTATATTTCCAAAAAGCGATTTGATGCCAATGAAGCCTGCATTTATTTGTACAAAACACGAACTGATTACGCCCAGTACAATAAACAGTAAGCCTACCAGTCTACCTGTAGATTTGAATTTTGAAAATCTTATGTCTTTCGATAAAAAAACAATGGAAGCTACTATGATGAGTATTCCTAGAATAATGAGGAGCATGGTTTATTTTTTAGAAATGTAAGTTCTGTAAAAATTTGGTAAATATGCTAGGATATTTTCAAGAATCACAATTTGAGGAGCATCGGATAGGTTTTTTCTAACAAAATGATATGATTTAAAAAAATTTTATAGAAATTGGAAACATAGGTGCTATAATAATTGAATAGTTTTCATTTGCTCTTTTATAATAATTCTTTCTTCATTACTTAATTTTTTTAGTCTGATTTGGTACTTATTATGCCCATATTTTGAGTCAGAATATCTAATTTCAATTTCATCTTTTATTGATACCTTGAAAATGACTTCACTTGGTTTAAACACTTTGTATGTAGGGTATTGTTGTTGTATTTCTACAACACTATTTGTGAACAATATTGGAGCATGCATTGATGAGTATGGGAAAGATTGCGAAGGTATTATTACTAAAATCATTTCTGTAAAGTAGATATCGCATTTGTCGATTAAGGAGATGTACTCCTTATAACGTTGCCGCCAAGAAAATTTCATTTGCTTTTCTTTGTAAACAACATTTGTTGAACTTTTTATTGCTTCTACTAAAAAGGATATTTTTACTTTACTTTTTTTATTTCTATTATTGACAATAATTAAATTAATAATTATCCAAAGTATAATTGGGATTAAAAATAAAGACAACTGAAAATTGTTCATTTACTTTAAAAATGTATAAAGTTGGTGGAAATTAGGATTTAGGGAAAGTTATTTATTCAATCGGTTAGTATTATTTTTTCCATAGATGTTTAATTCTCTTATGAAGATTTTGCCTTAATTCTTCTGGTGTTATTCCTCTCTCCCAATTTTTTTCAAATTTGCTTTTTTCTTTAGCACCTAATTGTGCAAGTAAGGGTGCAACAAATTCTTTGTGCTTTTTTACATCAATGGTAAGATGTGTGATTTCTCCTTTTGTATTTTTTTGAGTAGCTACTCCAGCAATACGTGCCATATAATTATTTCTTGTATAAGCAATTTAGCATTTTTATCTTGTATAGCTGCTATTCGCAAAAAATAGGTGTATTTAAAATTGTAGCACTCAAAAGTAGATAATAGCGATAAAAAAATAACCGCAGGGAAAAGGAGAGCAGAGAGAGTACGCAGAGATTCTCTGCGAAGTCTCTTTTAACTCATTTCTCTGCGGTGAATTAATAAGCGACAATTTTAAATGCACCGCACAAAAAAATCCGCAAAACAAAATGCTTTGCGGATTTTAAAAATGTGTCAGACAGCTTATGATTGTCTAATACATTTTTAAGAATATTCTTAGCTGTCAGACACAACCTAGTTTAATTATTCAACATCAACGGCATTACCAACATCAACAACTCTTCGTTTGGCTCTTGTTCGGTTGGTTTTATGATGCCCGCTTTTGTAGGGGTGCTTAGCTCCATATTTATATCTGCTGTTTCTGCACCGTTTAGCATTTCTATCAAAAATTTTGCATTAAATGCTATGGCTAAATCTTCCCCATCGTATGTGCAAGACATGCGCTCGTTTCCTTCAAAACTAAAATCCACATCTTGGCTGGCTAGTTGCAATTCGTTCCCACTAATGGTAAGTGCCACTTGGTTTGTACTCTTGTTGCTAAATACACTTACCCTGCGAAGAGCTCCTTGAAAATCGCTGCGGTTCACCGATAAAACATATGGATTATCTACCGGTATTACTACTTTATAATCTGGAAAGCGTGCATCTATTAAACGACAAACCAATTCTGTGCCGCCATGTTTTACAAACAAATGGTTTGTGTTGTAGGATAGCGTTAATTCATCTTCATTATCGGGCAAAGCAGATTTTAAAAGATTCAATGGTTTTTTTGGCACAATGAAAGTGTCTTTTTGAGGGCAGCTTACATCTGTACGGGTATATTTTACCAAACGATGTGCGTCGGTAGCTACAAAACTAATTCCTGTTTTATCTAGCTCAAAGAAAACACCCGTCATTGCAGGACGAAGATCATCGCTGCTTACCGCAAAAAGGGTTTTGTTGATAGCGGTTACCAATCCAGAAGATGTCATGGTAAAACTATTGGCATCGTCTGCCGCTGGCTCTTTGGGAAAGTTATCGGGGTTTTCGCCCATTACTTTGTACTTGCCGTTGTCGCTGGTAAGCTCTACCGCAAAATTCTTATCAATATTAAATGTAAGTGGTTGCTCCGGTATGTTTTTAAGCGAATCCATCAAAATTTTTGCAGGAATACACACTCTACCATTGTCTTTTGCTTCAATATCCAAATGTACTTTCATAACGGTTTCCAAATCTGTAGCCGTTACAGTTAGTTTGCCTTTGTCTATTTCAAACAAAAAATCTTCCAAAATGGGCAAAACGGTATTTGCATTAATAACACCACTTATTTGTTGTAGTTGTTTCAGCAGGGCTGAAGAAGAAACGATAAACTTCATATAACTTATTTAATATTGCCAAAGATAAAAGAATGAAAGGAGAAAATATTTAAGTTTTACCCTAATTAAATTCACATTTTACGTAGAAATGGCATTTGAACCCAAAAATATAGGAACAGAGCAGGCTTTTCAAAAAATAAAGCACTACTGTGCCTACCAGGAAAGAAACCATGCAGAAGTAAAGAAAAAGCTTTATGGGTATGGGTTGTACAAGAATGAGGTGGAAGAATTGCTTAGTAAACTCATAGAGGAAAACTACTTAAATGAAGAGCGTTTTGCCATTGCTTTTGCTGGTGGCAAGTTTCGTATAAACCATTGGGGAAAGACCAAAATAAAGTACGAATTGAAGCAAAAACAGGTGAGTGATTACTGTATAAAAAAGGCCTTGGCTAGTATTTCGGATGAAGATTATGAAAAAACGTTGCATAAATTGGCAGCAGAAAAGCTAAAAACCCTGAGCAAAGAAGTAAATGTGTTTGCAAAAAAAACCAAACTGCAAAATTATTTGGTAGGCAAAGGGTATGAGTATGAAGTGGTGGGGAAGGTGATGGGTGAGATTTGAAATGGGCTAAAATAGGTTTAGAGGTTTAATGAAAATTGAAGCACTGCATTCGTGAAAAACCGGAGCTGTTCGGAAGAATATGGAATTTGTTTTACTTGCCGCTACCCGGTTTTTGCTATCGTGTGTACAAAAATACAATTGGGACACGGACTTGCCCGCCGGCAGGTGGGTGAGACGGACCTGCCTGCCGACATGTTGAATGGAATAAAAAAAGATTTTTTCTTCTCAATTTTTTTAAACACAGATAAAAGGGATTTTATGGATGTATATGGTTTTTTGCGACTGTGTCCGCTGGTGGAGGAAGCAAAAGAATCAAATCTATATTTTTTATAATTTTAAGATTATGCTGGCGAAAACCCCATCAAGGTAGAATATTATTTTCTAAAACATTCCTACTTGTTATAGATAAATCTTTTTTACACTTTCCTCGTATGTAAATGAACTTTGGTATAATAAATTTATTGAACAATAGCAATAAAATAACACTACCTTCATCGATTATCCTTAATCCGTATTTTGAAAAAACTGCTTATTCCCTTTTTTGTTTTTTGTAATATCTGTGTGCTTGCGCAACAGAAAAAGTTGGATAGCCTGCTTACGGTAAATGCCAATTACAATAAAGAAGACTCCATAAAAGTTGTCTATCTAATCAGAATTTTTGGTCAATACACCCATTTAGATAATCTAAATAAAGTAAAGGAGTATTCAGATAAAGCAATAGCCATTGCAAAAAAATTAAACCAAACTTACTCCCTTAGCTATGTATACGAGCGGCTAGGACTTTGTTATCATGGCAAGGCAATATATATACAAGCAATAGAGGCATACAAGAATGGAATTGCTGTTGCAAAAAATAGGAATGATAAAGATGCAGTAGCAGGTTTTTATTTAAACCTCAGTGCGTTGTATGGGAGTATTCCTGACTACAACAAATCTTTAGAGGCTTTACAAATTGCTTTAGCGCTATATACTGAATTGGGTGATACTGATAATTTGAGCAGTTGCTATATGAATATGGGAGATATTTATAACAGTGTAAACAATCCAGTGCTGGCAGTTACTTACATAAATAAAGCACTTGTTATTTTTAAAAAATTTGAAAATGGCTTACATTATGGAACAGCCATAGCTTACAAGGGCATTGCTTACAGTTATAAAATTTCGTCTGATAAAGACTTAGCTTCACTGCATATAAATCCAACTGAAAGATATAATCAATGTTTATCGTATTTGGATAGTGCTTTGAAAATTGCGGAAAGTGCAGAAAGTGCCAATGCATTAATAGGGCCAATAAATAAAGACATTGCTGCGGTATATGAAATGATGGAAAATAATACTATGGCATTAAATTATTATAAAGCGGCACTTAAAACTACTCCGCCAGAAAGTAAGGAAGATTATGGAAACTTACTTTATGCAGTGGGTAATTTTTATTACAACACAAATGATTTTTCGCTTAGTAAAAACTACTTGCAAAAAAGCCTTGCCATTGCAAAAGAAACAGGACTTTTATTATTACAAAAAAATTCTCTAGAAAAACTAAGTGCTGTATTTCAAAAAACAAAACAGTATGATAGCGCATTAATTTTTTACCAACAAGCTATTGCTATAAAAGATACTATTTTTAATGCAGATAAAGAAAATGAAATTACCCGTAAGCAATTGCAACTTGATTTTTCAGTTAAAGAAAATGATTACAAATTGGCACAACAGGTAAGCGACGGCAAATTAAAACAACAAGAATTACAAATTGGTTTCGATAAAAAAATAAAAATATTTTTAGCCTTTGCTATGGCATTGACATTAATTATTGGAGGTTTAATTTTTTACGACCGTCGTAAAACAAAAAAATTAAACACCGTAATCAATGAACAAAAAACTGAACTAGAAAAATTAGGTAACGTAAAAGACAAAATATTTAGTGTGGTAAGTCATGACATGAGGGCGCCAGTAAATTCGCTCATTTCGTTTATACATATTTTAGAAGAAGGCAATATACCACAACAAAAATTGGCTATGTATTCAAAAGAGTTAAAACAAAGCCTTACGCATACTTCTGCTTTAATGAATAATTTGCTTAACTGGGCAGCATCGCAAATGGAGGGTTTTAAACAAGTAAAAGAAAAGCTTAATGTATCTGTAGTGGTAACCGAAGTTACCAACTCATTGCAGCATCACTGGCAGCAAAAAAACATCAGTATAGTAAATAATATTACCCAAAATATATATATACAAGCCGATGTAAACATGACAGCGGCCATTTTGCGTAACTTACTCAGCAATGCCATTAAATTTTCTTTTAAAGGTGCTGTTGTTACAATAACTGCCGAACAAGATGCAGGTGGCTGTACTATTTTAATACAAGATAAAGGCACA
Source organism: Ferruginibacter sp. (assembly GCA_031430735.1). GTDB lineage: Bacteria > Bacteroidota > Bacteroidia > Chitinophagales > Chitinophagaceae > Ferruginibacter. The sequence continues at coordinate 26,159 of JANPCB010000081.1, forward strand.
GGCATGCAACCAGAACAACTTGCGGTATTTAATAGCAATAACCAGCAACAAACCGAAAGTAAAAGAGGAACCGCCAACGAAAAAGGTACAGGTCTTGGCTTAATGCTTTGCAAAACATTTACACAGCAAATGGGTGGTAAAATAACGGCGCATAACAATGGCGAGGGTTCTACGTTTAAAATTTTGCTACCAATTACTTAAAATCATTTTAACGCACCAACACTTTTTTATTTATTATTTCTGTCAATATTGTTTTGTATGTAACACCAACAGGAATAATTTCGCCATTGGTTAGTTCAATTTCTCCTTCGGCAGTAACAGCTGCAATATGATGAAGGTTTATAATAAATCTTTTGTGTACCCGCATAAATTGGATGCTGGACAATTGCTCTTCCATTTGTTTTAAACTCACCAGTGTAAGATGTTTCTTTTGGTCAGCCATTTGTAAGCGGCTAAAGTTGCCCATGCTTTCTACAAAAAGTAAATAGGCTGTAGTTATTTTAGTGTAACCATTGGCTTCCTTAACAAAAAAATAATTGCTACTGTTTAACAGTTCGGGGTTGTTGTTGCCAGTAGTTACATATACAGCATTCTTTTTATACTCAATATATTCAATGGCTTTATTGGTGGCTCTTATTAATCGGGCAAGTGTAACCGGTTTTACAATAAAATCTATCACATCCAAGCTATAACTTTCTGCTGCATGCTCGGCATACGAACTTATAAAAATAAAAATAGGCGCATTTTGCTGGGTTTTTACCAATTCCAATCCTGACAAGTGGGGCATATCAATATCACAAAAAACGATACCAATTTCTTTTTGGCTAATAATAGAAGCCGCTTCTACACCATCACTACAAATGGCTTCAATTTGTAAACCTAGTATTTTGCCTGCATACATTTCCACTACATCACGGTCTATCAAATTATCATCAACTATAAGGCATTTGTACTTTTTTGGCATCTGCGCCAAAACTAAGTTATTTAAATCCAAACTAATTGGAAATAATTTTTTTTCCACATGTAGAGGGCATTCATCAACTTTTAAGGCCTGTTCATCAATTAACCAATATAAAATCCTGTAGGACTATCATCTTTGCTCGATGCTATTGTTACAACACAATAGTAATTTATAAAGCAGTAATGAATAAAACAACTTGCGCTGCTACAATTTTTTAGACCGAACCAAAACGAATAAATGAGAAAACTGTTACCCATCTTTCTGCTTGCATATAGAAAACAACATGCTTATGCAAACCCGCATATAGCCTGTAGCATGACCACAAAGAAAAATTCTGGGTACATACAGAAACCATCTATATCTATCAATAAAAATTAAAATATCATTGTTACCAAAGCAAAGTAGCTTTTTATCCCAAAAAACCGTTTTATGAGAAAGATTCTAATGTTATTATTTTTTATCAGTTTTTCTGTAGTTGGTTTTGCAGGAAATATCCTGATCTACGGACCAAAATTAATCGGTAGCACGCCCAATGAGCAAACACTTGCCATTGCCGCCGGGCATACGGTTACGGTAGTATCTGCTGTCACTTGGTCGTCGATGACAACTGCACAGTTTGCTTCTTATAGTGCCATCATTATTCCTGATGATGGGTGTACTTCATTTAGCGGCAATGCCGATTTTGCAACCATTAATGCAAATAAGGCAACCTGGTCACCGGCTATCACCGGTAAAAGATTTTACTGGACTGCAGATGCCCTGCTTCATCGGGTGGGTACTCAATACCCCGTTTTAATTACAAATGCAATCAACTTTGTAGCTAATTCCGGCGGTACAGGCCTCTATTTCAACAGCAGTTGCTCCTTTAGTAGTGGAGGTGCAATAGATTTTCTTTCCTTGGTAGACGCTATTACAACAAACGCTGGCGGCTTTGATAATGTAACAATCCTGCAACCAGCACATCCAACCATGGCTGGTATTACTAATGCAGGCCTAAGCAATTGGGGAAGTACAGCACATGCACAATTTGCCACTTATCCTGCCTCGTTAGTAAACATAGCAAATGTTGACGGAGCTTCTATGATTCTGGCAAGCCCTGCCTGCACAGATGCAGCTACGCCATCTTCTCAAACAATTTGTTCAGGCAATACAATAATACCAATTGTTTTAACGAGTACAGTACCAGGTACCGTATTTAACTGGACCCGTAATAACCCGATAGTTACGGGTATTGATGCAAGTGGCACCGGTAATATAAGCGGATCACTCACTAACCCAACAAATATACCCACTACAGTAACCTTTACCATAACGCCGGTAGTAGGTGGTTGTGGTGCACCATTTACAGCAACGGTACTTGTTAACCCAACACCAACAGTAAATGCTGTATCTAGCCAGGTATTGTGTAATGGTGCGACTACCGCAGCGGTATCCTTTACCGGAGCGGTAACAGCACCTCCGGGCACGGTTTATAACTGGACAAATAACCAAACATCTATCGGCCTTGCAGCCAGTGGCACAGGTAATATTGCCAGCTTTACAGCAACCAATGTAACAGCAGCGCCAGTATTGGCAACTATAACGGTAACGCCAAGCTATACCAATGGCGGTACTACCTGTAATGGAACACCTACATCAGTTAACTACACAGTAAACCCTACACCAACCGCAGTTGCTACACCGTCTGCACAAACAATATGTTCGGGCGCTACAATAACAACAATAGCTTTATCAAGTTCTACAACTGGTACAGTTTATAACTGGACAAGAGATAATGCAGGTGTTATAGGAATTGCTGCAAGCGGCTCAGGAGATATCAGCGGTTTATTAACCAATACAACAGCTGCTCCTGTAACAGTTACCTTTACCATTACACCGAGCTATACCAATGCAGGTACAACTTGTACAGGTACGCCAATAACTGCTACCATTACAGTTACTGAAGGGCCACAAATAACTTGCCCAGGTAATGTTGCTGTATCAAATGAGGCTAATCAATGCGCAGCAATTGTAAACTATGGAATAACAGTAAGCACTTTTAATTCCACTCTAACAGGAGATCTATCTAATTCGGATTTTGATAATGGGCAGCAAACTTTTAGTCCGGTTAATAACCTTACTAAAATCTCTTTTGGTTCGACAAGCGCTTATGGACATTCCCATGGTGGCTCAACAACACTATTTGTAGATATTTTTAATCCTATTACAAGTACTTGGATAAATATAAAAAGTATTCTACTAATAAGTGGAGCCCAGTACCAATTAAATAACAGCAGTATTGGTTTCCCTCTAATACCAAGAGCTAGCGGAATTCGTTTCAGAAGTAGCGTAGGACAAAACCAAACCTGGCATAGCATGACAAATATTCCTATAACGCTTGCAGGAATATCTTCGTCTAACGCATGTCCGGGAACAATAACACAAACTGCAGGTCTACCATCCGGTGCATCTTTCCCGGTGGGTACTACAACAAATACTTATACAACTACTGTTAATGGGTTCGTTGTATCTACATGTTCTTTTAACGTTTCTGTTTCTGATACTACGAAACCTACCATTAATTGTCCTGCACCAGTTACAACAACCGCTAACAATGATGGTTCGTGTACTGCTACAGGTGTGGTTTTGGGTAATGCAACAGCAACAGATAACTGTGGCGGAATTGTTACAATTACGAACAATGCGCCAACTACCTTTCCTGTAGGTGTTACCAATGTGACCTATACAGCAACAGACTCAAGCGGTAACCAAAGAACATGCGTACAAACCGTAACTGTAAATGCATTTAAAGGAAATGTGGATCAACCTATTAACCAAGTTGTATGTAATAACTCACAGACGACCAATGTAATATTCACAAGTACTCCAGCGGTGCCAGGAGTTGTTTATAACTGGACAGGAACCAATAATACTATAGGTTTGGCTTCTTCAGGAACGGGGAATATTGGAGATTTCACTGCAATAAATAATACTAATACAGTTCAAGTTAATACAATAACTGTCACACCTTCTACTAACTGCGCAGGTTCAACAGGTACTAGCAAAACTTTTACTATTACAGTTAATCCTACAGCAAATGCAGTAGCAACACCTGCTGCACAAACAATATGTTCTAGCGCTACAATAACAACAATAGCTTTAACAAGTTCTACAACAGGCACTGTTTATAACTGGACAAGAGATAACGCTGGTGTTACAGGAATTGCAGCAAGCGGTTCAGGTGATATAAGTGGTTCATTAACCAACACGAGTGCTGCACCGGTAACAGTAACCTTTACCATTACACCGAGCTATACCAATGCAGGTACAACTTGTACGGGTACGCCAATAACGGCAACGGTGGTTGTTAACCCAACACCAAATGCAGTAGCAACGCCATCTGCACAAACTATCTGCACAGTTGCTACGATTACAACAATTGCATTAACAGGAAATACAACAGGAACAGTTTATAACTGGACGAGGGATAATAACACCGTAACAGGAATCGCAGCGAGCGGTTCAGGAGATATCAGTGGTTCATTAACCAATACAACGAATGCTCCTGTAGTAGTTACATTTACAATTACACCGAGCTATACCAATGCAGGTACAACCTGTACTGGTACGCCAATAACAGCAACGGTAACCGTAAATCCTACTCCACAGGTTAATGCCATTACCAACCAAACTTTATTGTGTAACCAAACGCCTTCAGCGCCAGTAAACTTTACAACACCTACAACAGGTACGGTTACTTATACATGGACTAACAGTACGCCTTCTATAGGTTTGCCGGCAAGTGGTTCAGGTAATATACCAAGCTTTATCGTAAATAATAACAGTACTTCAAGTACAATAACAGCCACAATTGTGGTTACACCACGTATTACAACCAATGGGGTTGCCTGTGATGGACCAACAAAGTCATTTACCATATCAGTGCAACCGGCTTCTAATGGAAGTATAACAGGCGCATCCAACACACAAACTTGTGCGGGAGAAGGTGCGAGTGTAAATGTTACTTTAAATGGTACAACGCCATTTACAGGTGTATTTAGAATAAGAGAAATTTTAAACCCTACAGGTCCGGTATTTGGCCCTGCGGTGTTAACCAATACTTTTGGTTCGATCATTACCGGCGCACAGGCAGTGTCTGTGTTAGGTAACTTCTTACCAAATACAACAAGTACTTCAAAAACATATAGAATAGACTTTAGTGCATTAAATGATGGTAATGTATGTGCAGCCTTCCCGCAATTGGGTTCTGTAGATATTGTAGTGAATCCATTACCTGTAATTTCGGTTACAAGGGTTGGAACAGGAGACGTTTGTCCGGGTACCAACATTGTGTTTAATGTGAGCGAAACCAACAGCATTGGCGGAACGTTCAACTGGGTAGCAAGAGATACTGCCAACGTAATTGTAGGAAGCGCAAACAATGTGGCTTATGGCAATGGTGCAGTAAACACCAATCTTGCCGCTGCATGTCCTTATAATAAAGCAGTAACCTTTAGTTTTACGCCGGTAGCAAACAGTCCGTTATTTTGCCAAGGTTCAACAGCAACAAATGTTGTAAATGTGAGAGACCTTATAGCACCAACCTTTACACAGCCCGCAGATATAACTATTTACAAAAATGCAAGTTGCGGTGCAGATTCAACTATTGCAATAACAGGCGATGTAACCAACGAAGCAGATAATTGTTCATCAGGATTACAGGCTACCTTCACAGATGCTGGTGCAGCAGGTAACTGCCAAGGTTCAAGAGTAATCACTAGAACATGGAGCCTAACCGATAATTGCGGAAATACAACAACAAAAATACAAACCATCACTGTAAGCGATACAACAAGACCAACCTTTACCCGTCCTGCCGATATCACTATCTACAAGAACGCAAGTTGCGTAGCAGATTCAAGTGTAACAGCAACAGGTGATGTAATCAACGAAGCAGACAATTGCTCAACAGGTTTACAAGCAACATTTACAGATGT